>CAISBR010000132.1 GCA_903883645.1 uncultured Myxococcales bacterium
GAGGCCGACGCGGAGCGGCGGGGTGAGGGCTGAGCACTCGCCTGCAAGCTTCTTAACTCTTCAGACGTCTGAAGAGCTCCAAAGCTCGCAATCAGCTCAGATGTCAGCTAGTTCGCACAGCACATCACACCCAAGATCCAGTTGAACTGGCCGTTGTTGCGCACGCACGTTCCCACCGCCGAGTCGATGCGGTAGTTCCCGCTGATGCAGCTCGTGCCGTAGTTGGTGATCTTGCCTTGGCAACTCGCGCCCATGCCAGCTAAATCATTGGTGTCTGCGGTGTTGGTGCACGGCCCGCAGTTGCCAAAGTCGTTGGCCGCGTTGATCGACCAGCACCCCGGCTGGAAGGCATCGGACTGCGCCACCGCCTTCATCAGCGTCTGGTCGGCCGCGCTGCTGTTGCACACGTGGAAGTTGAGGCCGCACAGCTTATTCGGCGCGCCCGTGCCCGAGGTCGAGCCGATCGAGCCATACCAATTGCCGTTGCATTGTGCGATCTTGGGGTAGCGGACCTTGTCCATGGTGCCCTCGCGGCTGCCGTCGGCGCAGGCCGTATCTTCGACCTTGCAGGTGGCCGAGCAGCCGTCGCCGCTTGCGGTGTTGCCGTCGTCGCATTCCTCGTTCAGCAGCGCCATGGTGATGCCGTCGCCGCACTTGCCGGGGGCGCAGGTGCCCGTAAAGCAAGCCGAAGTCGGGCCGCATAGGGTCTTGTTGGCCACGCTGACGTGGGCGCATCCGCCCGGATTGCTGCACGAGTCGATGGTGCACGCGTTGGCGTCGTCGCACGACAAGGTGGCTGGCGCGCAGACGCCGCCGGCGCAGACGTCGGGGCCGGTGCAGGCATTGCCGTCGTTGCACGGCGCGTTGTTGGCGGTGTGGCTGCAGCCGGTCGAGGGGTTGCAACCATCGGTCGTGCATAGGTTTACGTCGTCGCAGTTTAGGGCCGCGCCGGCCGTGCACACGCCGCCATTGCACGCGTCCGACACGGTGCACACGCTGCCGTCGGCGTCGCAGCTGCTGCCGTTCATGGCCGCGCCGTTGAACACGCACAGGCCCGTGGTGGTGTTGCACGAGTCGCTGGTGCACAAATTGCCGTCGCTGCAAACAGTTGCGGCGCCCGAGGTGCACGCCCCGGCCGAGCACTTGTCGCCCACCGTGCACGCGTTGCCGTCGCTGCACGCGTTGGCGTTGGCGGCAAACTTGCAGCCGGCCACAATGTCGCAGCTGTCGCTCGTGCACGGGTTGTTGTCGTTGCACACCACCGCGCTGCCGGCGACGCAGCTGGTGCCGCTGCACGCGTCGCCCACGGTGCAGACCGAGCCGTCGGCATCGCACGGTGCGCCGCTGTTCTGGGCCACGTACGCGCACAGGCCGGTGCTGGTCGCGCAGGTGTTCTTGCGGCAGAGCGTGTCGCCAGCGCTATTGCACGCCACCACCGTGGCCGGGTTGACCTTGCACTGGTACGGCAGATTGCTCTTGTCGCAAAAGAGCGTGCCGTTGCAGAAGTTGCCGTCTTCTTGGCCGGCGCAGTCCGCGGTGACCGTGCACGCGCAGATGTTCGTGCCCGACTTGCACGACCCGCCGCCGCAGGTGTCGCCCACCGTGCAGCCGTTGGACACGGTAGGCAACACGGGCCTAAGCCAGGCGGGCGCTCAGGATTTTGGCTTGTTCCGCAAGATCCTAGAAGCAGGTGGCGTGCCCAAGCCGCCCACCTTGGACGACCTGGGCTTCTTTGCCGAGCACAAGCTCGACTACCCCGACCCGCTGTGCGGCCAAGACATGTGCATGCACGCGCTGCTGGGCATCATGGGCAACATGATTACGGGGAGTACCTGTACGCTCGTGCAGATCGGGCTCAACACGCCGCTCAAGATTGAGGAGCAGGCGCGGCCGCCGCTCGACTTGGTGCTGGCGATCGATACCTCGAATTCGATGCAGGGCGAGGCGATTGCGTATGTGCAGCAGGGCCTGCAGCAGATGCTCGACCAGCTGCAGCCGGGCGACACGGTGTCGCTGGTCGCCTTTGCCAACACCGCCACTGTGCTCGCGAACGGCGTGGCCCTGGCCGACAAGACCCAGGTCGAAAAGGCGATCTTGCAGCTGAAGGCGGGCGGGCAGACCGACCTGTTTGCGGGGCTGTTCAAGGCTTTTGCCCTTGCCAGCGACTTGCACAAGCCGGGGCGCGAGGCGCGCGTGGTGCTGCTGTCGGACGGTGCGGCGACGACGGGCCTGCAAGCGCCCGAAAAGCTGGTGAGTATGGCGGCGAGCTACGCCAAGCTGGGCATTGGCCTCACCACCATTGGCGTGGGCAGCGACTCGGTGGCCAAGGTGCTGGCCGACCTGGCCGAGGTGGGCGCCGGGCAGTTCTACTTCTTAGACAAGCCCGCAGGCGTCAAAGAGGTTTTTACCGAAGAGGTCAAGACCTTCCTTATCCCCGTGGCGCTCGACGTACACATCGCCGTCAAGGTGGGCGGCGGCTACGTGCTCAAAGCGGTGTACGGCACCCACGGCTGGCAGGGTGGCTCGGATGGGGGCGTAATCAGCATTCCGACACTGTTTTTGGCCGGGCGCATGTCGGCGGGCGATCCCCTGCCGGGCACAGGCGAAGGGCGGCGCGGCGGCGGTGGCGCCATCTTGATCGAGCTAGTGCCCCTGCCGGGCGTGCAAGACAAGGGCGTAACGGAGCTTACGCTCACATGGAAACACCCTAGGACCGGCGCGGTGACGACGCAAAACGTGAGCGTAGTTGGGGCCCTGTACCCCGGTGCGCCGATCCCCGATGGCGGCGTGTTTACCAGCCCCACCGTCGAGAAGGGTTTTGTGATGCTCAACGTGCTCACCGCGTTTCAAATGGCTTGTGCTCTGGCGCTCGACAACGACCCGGGCGCGGCACAGGGCGTGCTACTGGCGCTGCAACCGGCGGTGCAGAAGTGGCTCAAGGGGCAGGCGGCGCCGGATCCGGATATTGCGGATGACATGAAGTACGTGGCCATGTTTATTGAGAATCTGAAGAAGGCCGCGCAGCAGACGCCAATTAGCAAGCCGCCGGAGCCTTGGCCGAAGGATTAGGTGAGGCGCTCGTGGCCATCTGCGGCCCCTGAAGCCGCTGGGGCAAATGGTCGCCCTGTAATCTATTGCCGCAAAAACATATAGATGGAAAATTTGATTGCGCGACGA
>CAISBR010000133.1 GCA_903883645.1 uncultured Myxococcales bacterium
ATTGGGGGCAAGCTCGAAAGCTGCCGAATTGCCCACGACTCTCTGCCGCTTGACCTAGCCGTCCTTGGAGAAGGGCGGCGTCATGATAGCCCGCTGCTTCAGCGGCCGGGCCCCCGAATCGGCAGAAACGATTGCAATTTTTGCATCAACTTCCGAGTCCGACCAGGTCGACCCGGATCCCCTTCACGCCACCGCGAACGCCACCCGCCTCCGCCCGCCCCGTCACAGCACAGTCACGCCATGCTTGGCGCGGCCTTCGATTGCGCGCATGCTTTGCCTTAGTCTATCCAGCGTTGCCGCCATGCCGGGCGCCCGATGGCTTTACGTCTACGCATCGGAGGGAACATGCGCCTTTCTTGTACAAACTGCGGCTCGTCGATCGAGGTTCCGCAAGAGTGGGTGGCCCGTGCCCAAGGCATGAGCGTGCCGTGCAAGCAATGCGGCGCCGATATCGCGGTTGAACCGCTGGCGCCGCCACCCTTGCCGGGCCGCCGCCCGCAACAAGACGTGCCACCGCCCCTCGCTGCGGCAAGCCGTTCGGGCGCGCACGCTGCAGTTGAAGCACCCGCAAAGACTGGGCCGACGCCGCGCCACCAAACGAGCGGAGCATCTCTGCGCCCTGCGGCCGCTGCCCCGGCGCCCAGCCATGCCGACGAGACGCAACTGCATACGGCTGCTGTGGATTATGAGCCCACGCCCACCCCGCTTGCGGGTCCGCGGCCCATGCCCAAAGCCGCGGGCGCCAATTTGCCGCCTGCCCAAGACAATGCGCCTAGTTCTTCTGCGGCGCCACCGCGGCCGCCCCTAGGCAGGGCAGTGCGCTGGCTGGCTGTGGCGCTGGCCGTGGTGGTGGCCAGTGCACTAGTTCATCATCTGTTTTGGCGCATTCCTGCGGCCGATACCTATACGGCCCTTGAGCACGAGCGGCACATGCGCGCCGAGCTGGCCACAGAAGTGCTCGCAGGTATGAAGGAATTTGCCCAGCTTGCGGCCGGCGACCCGAACTCTATCGCTGTTGCCGCGAGCGCCGTAGCAGAGCTCGAAGCCAAGATTACCCAGCGGGCACTCGACCTTGAGGGCGATGTATCGGTTGTGGCGACGCAGGTGTCGACCACGCAAGACGAGCTCAATCGCCTGACCACCTTGGCGTCGCTGGGCCGTATCCGCGAGCGGCGCATGACCGGCAGTCGCTGGGTCGATGACTGGAACGGCGGCCACTTCGAGGCTAGTTACGCTGTTGGATTCAAGACCTGCGGTGCCGACCAGTGTGGCGGCTCGTGCGGCGTGTGCGGCGACACAGAAGTTTGCTATGCGAGCTACTGCCGCTGCGTGCCAAAATGCTTGGGCAAAATGTGCGGCGCCGACGGCTGCGGCGGGGTCTGCGGCGCCTGCGGGGCCGACTCGTTCTGCCGCGATGGCTCGTGCGCGCGCAAGCCCTTGCCGCCCCAAGCCGCGCCGGCAGGCTGCACGCCGGTGTGCGGCGAAGTGGCTCCGACACTCAGCAAGGGGCAAAAGGGCAAAGGACTCGCGGGCCTATTTACGGTCGGCACCAGTGGCGACAAAGACGCGACACCAGGCAGCCTTGCCGCGTTGCGCCTTACCTTTGCCGCTCTAGTCGACCGTGGCCAGTCGTTGCCAGCCGAGCAACTTGCGGATTGGCTTGCCGCGCTCGACGCCGAGCTCGCGTCGCTGACCAAAGTCGCCGCTGAAATGGGCGAAGCGCGTGCCGAGCAGCCCAAGCTGGCAGCCGAGCTGGCCGAGCTGGGTAGCAAGCTCAAGGCCGCGAAAGACGCTGAAAAGGCTGCTAATAAAGAGCTGTCGGCGGCGCAAAAGGCGGCGGCCAAAGATGCTGCGAGCCCGGTGGCGGGTCAGCTTGAGACGTTGGGCCAGGCCGCCAAGTCGGCTAGCGAAGCGGTGGCGAAGCTGACCGAGCAGCAAACGCTGGTCAAGGGCAAGCTCACGCTGACCGAAAAGCGCATTAAAGATCTTGAAAAGCGTGCCAAGCTCGCCGACAGCCTGCGGCCGCAGCTGATTACTGAGCGGTCGAATTTTGCCAAACTGCTTACCCGTATCGACGAAGTGCGCAAGTCGCTCGCGAGCGACGAGGCCCGCCTAGACCAAGCGAAGAGGACTAAGGATATTGAGGTGGCCAAGCTTCGCAGCGAGCTGGCGCCCAAGCTCGCCCCCGCGCGGCTGCGCTTGGCAGGGCTGGCCAAGCCCTTTGTGCCGTTGGCCGGACAGCCACATGGTGACCGGGTGGGTGGCCAGTCGGGTAACTACTTGGCCGCGCCCGAAGCGCTCGCGCACCTCGCGGTGGGCCCAGTCGAGACCGATGCTGTGCTGCAGGCGCGGCTAGACGAGTATCTACTGCGAGGCCGCGCACTTCTGGACCTGCGCCGTCGCGCGTGGGACAAGCTGAGCCAGGCCGAGCGAGGCAAGTTTGCAGAGTGGCCCGCGGTCGACAATGGACTCGAGCAGCATATTGCCCACATTGAGGCGCTGGTGGCGTCGAATGCCCGCCTAGCGCGGATTTGGTTGCGGATTGGCGGGTAGCGGGGCCCAGAGCAGGGCGGTGTTCCCCCTGGGGGAACAGGGTGGTTGCCCCTTTGCCTGCCCGACAATCCCACGGCCACCGCCTGCCAAAGCGCCTACGCCAAACAGGCAGAACTCGCCACACCGTGCACGATGACCGACGGCAAGCCGGGCACGCGCCACTGCGGAGCCGCTGGTCTCACGGAGTGTGCGCCGTAAGCCAATTCACGTGATTCGCGCAG
>CAISBR010000134.1 GCA_903883645.1 uncultured Myxococcales bacterium
ATTGGGGGCAAGCTCGAAAGCTGCCGAATTGCCCACGACTCTCTGCCGCTTGACCTAGCCGTCCTTGGAGAAGGGCGGCGTCATGATAGCCCGCTGCTTCAGCGGCCGGGCCCCCGAATCGGCAGAAACGATTGCAATTTTGCATCAATTTCCGAGCCCGACCAGGTCGACCCGGATCCCCTTCACGCCACCGCAAATGCTCTGGCGTAGTAGGCAAACGGTAAGGCAGGTCGACGATGTGGACGTCAGGCGGCTCGCGTCACGATAACCGGCGATGTCGGTCACACAAAGCTCTGAATCCCAACAAGATACACTCAGGGATCTTCCTGAGCTAAGAGGGTCACAATGGGTTGGACTGCAAACAATGGTTTCACGGCGGGACAGGTCTTTTGGCATTGGCCGGCGGCACAGCGCTAGGCGTGGGTATTGGCTTATTCGTGGCGCCACAATCGGGCGCAAAGTCGCGGGCGGACATCGGAAATCGCGCAGCGGCCGCGCGAAAGCAGGCTTGGCAACTGGAGCAAGAGTTGGTGACTGCGTTAGGCGACGGGCGCGACGCCGTAGCCAGTTCTGTGGCAGACGGCGTGGCCAGCGTAAAGCGCCAGTTGCACACGTGAGCGCGAATTAGCCGTCACGGAGCGGATACCCCTTGCCTGTCACAGACTTCGAATCCAGCCGGTCGCGGGCGCGGAGGCCTGCTCGTACCCGGAATTGAGCGGGAGTGCGGCTGACGAGAATTGCCGGGGCGCCTTGGCATTGCGCGAATCGCAGGCGATACTGCGCGCCTCCGCAGGCAAGACGGCCAACCGCGGGCTCTCTGGCACGGCAAGGGGCTACACGTGGGCATGCTCAGCTGGTTGTTTGGCAAGAAGGAGTCGCCGCTCGAGGCGTTCGCCAAGGCGATCCCGCACGCGCTTGACCTTGAGAATGCCCAGGTTTTCTGCGATTCCTCTGCAGACACCGCCAGCGTTCAAGGCGACGCGAGCTCGCGCGGCTGGACCCTCTCGGCGCCCACCCAGGTGCGGGTGACGTGCACGCAGACCCGGCCGCTATCCATTTGCTTGGCGCACCAAGACAATCCAGCACTGACGTTTTCGCTTGAGGCGACGGCCTCGCCGACGGCCCCGGTCTTTGACTTGGCCTTGTCCCCGCGGGCGGCGGCGGCTGCGCTGGCCCAGGGTGGGGTGCTGCACCTCGGCATGGGCGTGGCTTGCGCTGCCCAGGATATCGACGCCGTCTTGCGCCTCTCTGGCGACCTGCTTTTTACGTACTTTCCGGCCCTTCAAGACGGCAGGGTCCGGGCGCTGCGGGTGGGCGCCGCGCAGACCGAGCTAATCTACGGCCCGGCGCTGGCCGAAGGGCTCGTTCACGACGACCTCGACAACGACGCCAAGCTGGTGATGAAATTCCTGGAGTTTCGCCGCAAGATCGCCGCGGGGGAGCGCCAGCTCCGCGCAGAGGACAGCCGCGACGGCTTCGCCCAGAAACTCGTGATCGCGGCCGGGGGCGACACTTCTAACGCCCGCCTCGACACGGCGAACCCCAAGCAGCGCGTGGTCGCGTTCCAGGTCGGCGGTGTCGCCGCGCGCGTCCTCGTCAAAGGGAAGAATACAGAGCCCGTGCTGCAACTTGAGCTCACCATTGGCGATCGCCCGGGCGCCTTTACGATCCACCACGACCACCAGGTGCGAGAGGGCATGCCGGCCAAGGCGCCCGCTTGGTCACAGAGCGAAAAGCCCGTGTTCCTCGCCAAGAACGCCTTTGTGTCCAGCGACCAAACCGGCGCAGAGCTTGAGTTTTTGCTCGCGCTTGCCCAGCCTGATCGCGAGGCCCTGGTTGGGCTGTGCACTCAGTTTGACTGTGAACTCGCCTATGCCAAGGGCGTGCTAACCGTCGACTTTCGCGAGCTGGCGCAGTTTTTCTACTATTCGGGCAAGGGCCGCTCCATCGACGCGGCGGAGGAGCTCGTCGCTATCGCTGCAAAACTGGCAGACATCGCTCAGGCTTTTCCGGCTGCCTTACCGGCTAACTACTACGGGTGACCTCGGCTCGGGCC
>CAISBR010000135.1 GCA_903883645.1 uncultured Myxococcales bacterium
CGCCAGCCCGCGTTCGTCGACAGGGCGAGATCAGCGCCGCTGAATGACTGCATCCCCACAGAGGCAAAGGCAAAGTCTAAGCCGATCGCCGAGTCTGCCACCGTCAGTGCGTTGGCAAGCGCGTCGTCAACAGCGCCACTTGAGTCGGTCAGCTGCGCCGGCGACTTGGCCCCCGTCGCACTGCCGTAGTCGACATCTAGGTAGGCGACAATGGCGTTGGTCGCTTCGCTCTGCCCGGCGATGCCCACGTACAGATTCACCGAATCGTAGGCAATCCATAGGCCAGCAAGCTCATTCTTGCCAACACCCCAGTCGGGAGCGAGCGTGTTTGCAGCAAACTTGAGGGCGCCGTCAAACGTCTTTTTGGGGTCGCCTTGCAGCGTCGGCGTAGCGATTGGCGCAACCGTGAGTCCGTCGGTCAGCAGCAGCGCGGCCTTGCCCGGCGGCGTCACCACAACGGTGGCAAGCCCCAGCGGCAGCGCCGGCACCTTGACCTGCAGGCCACCCGCAACCGGCGTCACGCTGATCGCCGCGGCGGGCGCACCCGTTTTCGGCACAAATTCCACAGTCGTACCAGCCGTCAGGTTCGTGCCCTTCAGCATCACCGTCGAGCCACCGAGCACACTCGCAAACGCCGGCACCACGCCGCTCAGCGTCGCCGGCAGGTCCGCCGGGTCCACCACCGTCAGCGTCAGCGTCGCACTGTAAATCGTGGTCGTCTTGTAGGTCACCTTGGCCGCAGCTAACCAATTGCCCTTGAGTAGCGCGGGCATCTGCGCCGAATACACCTCATCGCCACTCGCGCCCTCGCCATCGTATTGCGCCGCCGTCCAAGTCCATTGCGCGGCATCCTTTTCTGGATCGGTGCCCGTCGCACCCGTGCCAAGCATCACCGTCAAGTCTGGGGTAACGCCGGGCGACGCCGTGACCGCACCGACCGCCACCAGCGCACTCAGATCCCACAACTGCCCAGCTGCAAAGGTGTTTCCACCAGTCAGCGGGACCAAACTCGCGGTCGGTGCGGCGGGCGCCTGATAGCTAAAGGCGTCGCTCAGGGTGCCAAACTGTCCATTGCTGTTCTTGACCGTAACTTCGACGAGTCCCGCCGCGTGGGCCGGCGCTTTGCAGGCAAGGCTCGCTCCACCAAATTCAACAAGAATATCCGTCGCCTCGACCCCGCCGAACTGCACAGTCGCACTCGGAGCAAAATGCGTACCAGTCACAGTCACTTGCGTTCCGCCAGCCGTCTCACCCTTGCTGGGATCGACCGCGGTCACCGTCACAGGCGCAGGGTCGCACGCGCCGTTGTTGCACACTTCCCACAGCTTGCATTGCGGCGTGCACCCAGGAACAACTTTCTCTTTACATACGCCGCCTTCGCAGGTCTGAGTGTCGCTACATGCCGGCGTGCAGCCGCCCGTGCCGCCCTTGGGCGTGGGCACAACAATGGCCGTGTTGTCGACCTTGCCCTTGCTGTCTTTGCTCAGAATCACGGGTACCGACTCCCAGCTGCCGCCGTCGCCCGTGTTCGTCCAGGCCACGATGCCGTCGGCCAGCGCCTTTGCGCCCGCTTTGTACTCGGCACCGGCGTCAGGCGTCTGGTCGCCCTTGGTCGAAACATAAATAAACTGAACCTCTTCAGCCACATTCAGGCCACCGTCGTGCTTACCCAGATTCAGCTTGTGCACGTACGTCAAGATGCCGTCGCCCGCCTTGTCGTCGCCTTTCAGCCCGTCGTCCAGCAGCTGAATCGGCGTCCACATGTTCATTGTACCCTTGATATACAAGGCATAATCCTTGCCCGCCCACGCGACGCAGCAGGCATTCAGCTTGGCGGTGTCGATCGCCACCTTCATGTCGAGCGCGCCGTGTTTCGGCAGCTTCATGCCCGGCACTTGCACCACGCCCGACTGCCCCTTCTTGAGCGGCAACTTGCCGTTAGGCCCCACCCACATCCAGTTGCCCAGCTCGTTCAGCGCACCGTACTCGATGGTCGTGTCGCTCGCGGTGGCAAACTTGACCTGCGTGGTAAAGATATGGTCGCCCTTGACCGCCCCGTCGCGCTCGTGCCCGCCCGCCGAGGCTGGCCCGTCGTCGTACAAGGGCGGATACGGCCCATCAACAGGGAGCCAACTTGTTGCATATACGACAGTATTTGTCTTCTCGTCCCACGAAAAAGAGCCGGTCCACACAATCTCCCCGTCGCCAAATGTTTGGTTGGCGCTGTCGTCGACGTCGAACGTGAGCGTAACCACAGCCGCTCCGGTCGAAGTGCCGTCGGTCTTGCCGGCGTCGCTGCCACTGCCCGTGTCGGTCTTGCTGGTATCGCCGAACAGCTGCGTGTCGCCGCCAGTGTTGGTGTCCGGCGTGGTCGTTGTACTGTTCTGGGGCGACGACGAACAGGCTATCGCGGTCATTGCAAGCGCGATCAAGCCCTTGCGCCACACCATTGGACTGAGCCGAGCCATGCTGCCTCCGAAGGGAGCCCCAGGCCGCGCTACCGCCGATGTGCAATGAGTGCGGCGACGCGGCGCCCTGAAGCCTCAAAAATCCAAGCGTTACTTGATGGTAACCTCGTCAACCAGAATCGCGGTGTCAAAGATCGAGTCGCCCTTATCGGTGGCGAAGAACTGCAACTCGACCTTCTTCTTGCTGCCAGCCAAGGGCTTTACGTCTTGGCACGTCTTCTGCCAGGGGGTCATCCACACGCCGCCTTGGTCGAAGTTGACGTCAGCCTGGCTCAAGCCCTTGTAATCCTTACCACACTGACACGACGGCGAACCCCATTCGCAGGGTGCCTTGCCGCCGCAGTCCGGGTCACAGAGCGAGTCGATGTACACGTTGACCATGGTGTTCTTGCCGAGCTCCGACGTCAGCGAGGCCATGAAGGTGTCCATGAACGAAGAGCCGCAGTATTCCTTGAACTCTTCGCTGTAGAACTTCCAGTAGAAGCACAGCTCGGACTGGGCGTCGTCGACGCAGAAAGGCTGCGACAGCGAGCCGTTCTGGGTGGTAAAGCCTAGGCCGGTCGAGATGATGCCCATGTACTTGCCGGCGACCGGAATGGTCACGCCCAAGCGCGAGATCACGCGGCCGTCGCCCACTGGCTTCCATCCCGTCAGGTTGCCGGAGTCCCAAGAAGGGTTGATCAACGCAGAGTTGTTCACATTCGACTCATCGATGCCGAGCATGCGCAGCTTGCCACCGTACGCCGGATCTTCATTGGCCGTGGGCAGCGCAGACGCCGAGCTGGCGCCGGCATTGATGAGGTTATCGAAGAACTTGCCGCCCTTTTCAGCAGCGTACTGCGAGCTGACGTAGTCCGAAAAGCCGATGACCGTGGCCGCACCGAGTGAGCGCAGCTGCAGCGCGAGCGTGCCGTTGTACATCGAACGGCAGGCGCCCAAGTACACAATACTCTGAGCAAAATTGTCGCGCAGGTGGAAGCGCAGCAGTTCCGAAGTCAGGCCGTAGGTGCTGTCGCCGATGACTGCCCGGCCGCGCATGACGTCAGCCTGGGTGTGGTCGACGCAAATACCGCCCGAAACCGAGGTCTTGATGCAGGTCTCGCCGGTGGGGCAGCCTGTGCCGCTTTGGCTGCAGCTGGCGGTCGACGCCGACAGAGCCGCGCAGTTGACGGGCTCGCCAGACCAAATTACCTCTTGCGCTCCATGATGTTCCCAGCCCAAGTCGCTGTAGGCCTGCTCTTGCATTCCGCCGAAGAGCGCATCGCCGTGGCCCGAGATCGCCACCAAGCCGTAGCTCGACATCTGCCGGTAGAAGCTCAGGTACGCGTTGGCGCCCGTGGCTTGATCGACGGCAAACGGAGGACATTGCTTGTTTTTCAAATTGGTGCCGGCGGTATCGGCTTCGTCGCCACCCGCCTTGGCAAATTCAGCCTGATTTGGAGCCAGCGACAGCGCGCGCCGCGCACCCACCGAGTTGTTACCCGCCAGCGCTCCGGGATCGATCGGGCCGCTTGCGCCACGAATACCCTCGGGCGCCAAGCTAATCGCGCCCAACTGCCCAGACTTGTAGCGAACCCACACGCCATAGCCGCTCTCTTCTGCGAGGCCCGCCTCGGCCACGATGCCGTCCGCCTTCAGCAGATTAAGCATGTCGAGCTGCGCCCCCTTCGCCGTCTGACCACCCACGAGCGCCACCGCATACTGGTCTTTCGCCTTCTTCTGCAGGCTTACGATGCTATTGCAGGTACTTTTGTCGAACCGCGCCACCACGTCGACCACTGCAAGCGGCGAATAGGCGGTGTACTGTTGCACGCCCACATCGACTTGCGCCTTGACGCGGAAATACCGGCGTTTGGCCACAGGCGACGCCGCAGAGACACACTCCGAAAATACAGCATCTTTCTGCACATCGTCGCAGTCGCCGCCCGAACCGCTGTCTTTGAGGAGCGCCGTCACGCCGCTGCCGAGCGCCTGGCCAAGCTCGTCCGTCTCGATAAGCATGATCGTGGCCGGGTCGATAATCGGCTTGCCACCGGCCGCAGCCACCGCACCAGGAGCGGAGAAGTGGGCGACTACACTGCTATTTTCGTTGACAAACAGCACGTTAGGCGTAATCTCAGGCGGTCCATCAAACTGAAATACCGGGTTGTAGACGATGTGCACAGTGTCCGAGACGGTCGCGGCCCCCTTCGTCGCCGTAACGGTAAAGTGGTTGTCACCGGGCTTCAGCGTCAGCACACTCGACTTCCAGTACTCGCCTACTGTGATCTTGCCGGTGCCGCCGTTCGCGTCGGCCCACGCGATCGCGTCGGGGCTGCCAAAGGCCGCGCCGGTCAACTGAATCGCTGCGCCACCACTTTGCCCCCAGTCGCGGCCGGTCGGGCCCAGGATCTTGAGCAACAAACCTTTGAATGCACTAGGAGTGCTGGTGGTGTCGCCGCTGCTGTCTTTCTTCTGAATGTCGATGCCTGGGTCCGTGTCGAGGCCCGGCGAGGTGTCGTCGCTGCCGCCGGCGATGTCGTCGATGTCGCTGCCCGCGGTATCGCCCGGGGTGCCGTCGCTCGCCACGTCGCCAACGAGCGTGTCCGTCGGCTGCGAATCGGATTGACCGTCAGCGAGTTGCGTGGCATCCCCGCTCGTGTCGGGCTTGGTCGCGGCAGCGGTGTCGGTACCGCTACAGGCCCCAAGCGCCACCATCATCGCCGCCAGTGCCACAGAACCTGCCAATCGCGCTACTGTTGCTGTTCTCACCGGCTGCCCCCTTGCTGTTTCGGACCGTGCTCCGCGCGTGATGGCGGCATCGGCTCTAGCCAATTGGAAAGCGTACCGTTGTCGCACCCACGCTGCAAGGCTCTAAGGCGACGGCGGGTTGCGCCCCCAATCTGAGCCAACGCTAGCCTTTCGGCTCGGCAAACGGCACGATTCGCAGCGCCTGGTGGGCCGCGCAGGCCTGCGGCGGGCAGCGAGAGCGATGCACTCGAACTCCGAAGATCCTGTAGCTTTAGCACTTTCTCCAGCGGGAGCGCTGGCGCGACGCACGGCGTGCAGCCCAGGCCAGACCGTGCGCGTCGGTTTGCTGCTCAACCCCAAGGCGGGTCGCTCAAAGTCGCCGCGGCAGCGACACCGCTTGCAGGCGCTTTTAGGCCGCGACGACGCCTGGGACGAGACCTGGGACCTGCCTTCGGTACGGCGTGCCCTGAGCCGTCTGCTTTGCCGGCGCGGCGCCAATGTGCTGGCGATCGCGGGAGGCGATGGCACGGTCCACCATACCGTCAACGCCCTTGT
This sequence comes from uncultured Myxococcales bacterium, assembly GCA_903883645.1. GTDB lineage: Bacteria > Myxococcota_A > UBA9042 > UBA9042 > UBA9042 > SXRM01. Next base: position 5,754 of record CAISBR010000135.1, read on the forward strand.
CGAGCTGACCCGCGAGGCTGAGGCGGCAACGGGCATCGAGATCCCCTTGCCGCGCCTGCTGATTTTGAACGGTGGCACGCTCAACATCGTGGGACGCACGTGCGCGATCCACGGACCGCCAGAAGAAATCTTAGAAAAGTTTCTGCGCTATTTTTCGGGTGCGCCGCTCTCGCGAGTGCCAGCGCGCCGCTTGCCGCTGCTCAACGTGGCGTGGCAGGGGGCAAACGGCCCGGTATTGCCGCGCTTGGGCTTTGTATTTGGCTCAGAGGTCGCCTACCACGCGATCGCCCTGTATGAGCGCTTTGGCGCAGGCTATCAAGGTCTTGCGCGCTTCTTGCTCGAGCTAAGCCGTGGCGCCCTGTTTGGCAGCGAGCTATGGCGCCGCGAGGGCTGGAAAGTTGGTCCGTATGAGTCACAACTCGCTGTTGATGCGCGGATTTGGCAGCGTTACACGGGGGTGGCGGCCTCGACCGTTGACCTGACACTCGCCATCGGCGCGGCCCGCACCATTCGCCGCAGTCTGTACCAGCCGGGGTTCTCCGTGCGGGTTATCGAGGCGGTGGCGCCGGCCGGCGTTGTGCGGCTGATCCCAGCCATGATGAGCGACCGCCCAGTGGGCGGCTTGCTGGATCTGCCGTCGTGTCATCACCTGCAATTACAGGGGCCCTATACCCTCGACGGTGAACTTTTCGACGAGCCGGCCAATCCTGGGCAGCGGCTACAACTGCACGTGACGCTGAGCGAAGTTCGCCTCCACGCGGTGCCGGGCGAGTGGACCGCCGACGAGTGGTAGATCGCCGGGTGGGGTCGCGCGTCAACAGCTGGGAATCCCTCGCGATGCAGGATACTTGTCGCCTCTGCCGCCGCGTGCTACGATCGAAAGACGCGGTGTTGACCGTCTTGTATTCAGTTCGTTTCGCAGTTTCGCCTGTAGGCCGTAGAGAAGATATCCGTGAGTAGATATCCTGCTGCCGCTCCGTTTGCCGCTTTGGCCGGCGCGTAGCACCCACGCCACGCGCTGCCTGCCGCGACGCGGCCACTGCATTCAAGGAGCCCGGCCCTGCCCATGCTCAAGCTGTCGATTCAAGACTTTGAAGGCCGCACGACCTACATCTCGCTGAAAGATGGCGAGTATAGCATTGGGCGCGACGAGGCGAACGCGATTTGCCTCTCGGATCGCAATGTTTCGCGCCAACATGCACGCATCCAGTCAAAGGGCGGGCACGTCTGGCTCGAGAACGTGCACGCCACGTATGGCACGCGGCTCAACAACCTGCTCATTCGCGAGCGCATCGAAGTCCAGCCGGGCGATGTGCTTGAAGTAGGCGACTATAAGCTAGAATTGGTTGGCGAAGAGAAGCGTGATACTGCGCTGCGCGACGACAAGTCGAGCGGTATGGCCGTGCCCTCGGCGCCGCCCCAGCCAAGCAGCAGCGGCGGCCAGCTCAAGACCAAGACACCCGAGGGCGCGACCGCAATCGTGAACCTCGCCGACATTTCGGCCTTGCTAACCAAAGAGCCGGCGTCGGCCTCCCAGGCTATTGCCGACGGCCAACAACCGCGAATGGTCGTTGAAAGCGAGAATTTACGCGGTCTTGAGCTTCGTATCACCAAGACCCCCATCGTGGTGGGCCGCGTGCGCGAGGCGTCGGATCTCGTCATCGATCACCGCTCAATCTCGAAGGAACATGCGCGCTTGACGCGGATGGCCGACGGAACGTGGCAAGTGCTCGACTTGGGCTCGGCCAACGGCATCAAGGTCAACGGCGAGCCGTACAGCAAGTCCGAGTTGCGCTCGGGCGATCGCCTAGAGCTAGGCCACGTCACTCTGCGCTTTCTGGCCTCGGGTGCTAAGGCGCCGGCGGCGTCGGGTGGCAGCGGATCGGGCCCCAGCAAGGGCACTTTGGTGATGATCGGTGGCGTTGTTGTGGTGCTAGCGATCGCTGCGGTGGTGGCCGCGTTGTTGCTCGGCAAAGGCGACAAGACGGCAGACAAGCCCGCGACTGGCGACAAAGGGGCGACGGTCAAGAATAGCGTCGACAAGCCCTCTGATAAGGCGCCCGACAAGGTTGCTGACGAAAATCCTGGGGAAAACAAGGCTGAAGCAGGCAAAGACGAGGGCAAGCCCAAAGCGGCCCAAGAGCCTGGAGCAGCGCCGAAAGTGGATGGCACGGCGGGTGTGATCGAGGCAGTAGAGGCCAAGCTGAGCGAGGGCAAGTACGAACAAGCGCTGCCGATGCTTGAGGCGGCCAAGCTGCAGAACCCGGGTAGCGCGCCGATCGCGGCCAAGTTCGCTGAAGTGTCGCGACTGGTCGAGCTAAAGAAAGACCTGGATAAGGCAGAGAAAAAGCTAGATACCGACCCGGCGATGGCGCTTGAGTTGGCGACGGATGTGCGCGGCAAGGCCCCCAAGGGTACGCCGCTGTACGACGGTGCGGACTCCGTGGTCGACATGGCCAAGAAGAAACTGTCGGGCAAGGGAGTTGCATCGACGCCCAAGGTCGACAAGCCCAAAGAAGAGCGCGCTTCAGTCAAGGTTGACAAGCCGAAGGAAGAAAAGCCCAAGGAAGTCAAGGTTAAAGAAGAGAAGCCCAAGGAAGAGAAAGCGCCGCCGGCCGACGCGAAGGGTCCCAAAGACCTATATGACGATGCGCGCGAAGCCCTGGGCGCCGGTGATTACGACCGCTCGATCGGTAGCGCCAAGCAAGCGCTGAAAGCCGGCTACAAGAAAGCGCTTACCGTGCTGGCCAAGGCGTACTGGGGCAAGGGCGACAAGGGTAGCTGCCTCAACTTTGCGCAAAAGGCCATCGACGCTGGCTTTGACGACGCCTCGATGCAGAACTTGGTGAATAAGTGCCAGTAGTTAGCTAGAGCGAGGCGGGGACCGAGGCTACGCTCTCCCAGCTCAATTAGACTGCTGAAGGGAACTTACGGGCGACTGCAGACCACGTAAGCCAGTGCAGCTCCAGCTAAACATGTCGAACCCGTCGCCACGGCATACAGCACAGCGTCGCCGATGCGGCCTGCCTGCAGCTGGCGAAGTAGCTCGGCATTAAAGGTCGAGTAGGTGGTAAACCCGCCCAAAATACCTGTAGTCAAGGCTAGATACGTCACATCGGCCATAGGGCGCTGCGCGTGGCGGGCCAAAAGCGCACCGAACAGCGCCGAGCCGGCGAAGTTGACGAACCAGGTGGCGAGCGGCAGCCCGTGCCAGACGCGGCCGACCAAGTTGCGGGCCACGGCGTAGCGGGCCATGCCGCCCACGGCGCTGCCCATGCCAACCGATAGATAGAGAATAAGATCGCGCATGTAAGAGCCCTAGCCGCCGCCGGGACACAGCACGAAGAAGCACTTGGGCGTGTCGCCGACGAGGCCGCAGGTGTCGCACCAGCAGCTGCTGGGCTTGTCGCCAGGGACCAGGATGCACTTGTCGGTGGGCTTGCCGGCGCACTTGGCGGGCGAGCACTCCTCGCGCGGCTCACTGCACAACTTGCTGTTGCACCAACACTTTTTGATGGGGTCCATCTTGGTGCAACCGCACCACGCCGGCGGGTCCTTGTTGATGTAGGTGCAGCTGTCTTTCTGGATGCAGTCGAGCCCGGTGTAACCGGCGCATTGCGCCTCGCTACACAGGGGCGATTTGCCTTGGCTGGAGCACAGTTCGCCGCACCAGCACTTGGGGGCGCTGGTCGGGCACAGGCTGGGGTCGCACTTGGGCTGCTTGTCGGCAGCACACGTATCGCCGCAGTAGCACTTGCCGAGGGTGGCGCACGACTTTAAGAAGGCGCATTCGGGGTCTTTCGCGGCAAACCCCGATATCAAGGCAGAACCGGCGCAACTGACCTGCGGACCGGCATCGGCGGCAGTGTCGTCGCTTGAACCGGTTGTGTCGACCGGGCCGAGATCACTCGTTCCACCGCTATCTTTGCCACTTGCAACGCCGGCACTGGTCAAGGTGGCGGTGTCTTCGGTGCCCGAGCAACCGACGACGGCCAAGGTAGCAAACACGGCTGCGAGGCGAAAACACCAAGAAGTCCAGCACTGCATTGCGACTCCGCGGAACAAACTGCCCGTCGCACTTGCAGGGTACACGCCGCGGCAGGGGCTGCGCAATGGCCCGCGCGGCGACGCCCAACCCACGCTAAACTTGCAGTGCTCGGCAATTGTTTCGATGATACAGAAGCACCGGCGCCAACCTGGAGTTCCCCATGACCCGCTTCTTTTTGCCCCTCGGCAGCCTACTTGTGGCCGCAACCCTGCTCGCGAGCTGCGGCAGCGACACCACCGCACCCTTGCAGGTCGGCACATCGACCGACGCGACAAGCGCAACCGGCGACAGCAGCTTGAGCGGCGACGGCAGCATGGGCAGCGATGCCAGCCTGGGCGACGGCCAAAGCAGTGGCGATTCAGTTTCTACAACAGACACTTCGGCCCCTAGCGACAGCAGCGCCGACAGCGCGGCCAAGTACCCGCTCTGCAGTGAGTTGTTTACATGCACTGCGGTGGCGTGCGGCGGCTCATGGGGCAAGGACTGCGCCAAGCCCTGCCTCGACGGCGGCTCGATCGCGGCCAAGGCGGCATTGCAGCCGTACCTCGACTGTATCGACACCTATTGCACCAAGGGCGTTTGCGCGGGCAGCAGCGTACCCGGCTGCATGGACAAGTGCTCGGGCGACAAGTGTTTTGCCAAGATGCTCGCCTGCGGAGCGGACGGCGCCAGCGGCGGGGCGGGCTGCTCAACGGCGTTCAACTGCATCACCGGCTGCCAGAATAAGGGATTGGCGTGCTATTTCGGCTGCTACGGCGGCATGAGCAAGGCCGGCCAGGCCCAATTCGACGCCCTGACCAACTGCGCCCTGGCCGCCGGCGGCGGCGATGCCTTTGCACAATGCCCTTCGCAATCGCTAGCTTGCATGGCAGATGGCAAGACCGGCAGCAACGACTGCAAAGGCATGCTCGCCTGCACCACCACCTGCCAGGGCTTAGGCAAAGACGCTGCGGGCGTGTGCTTAGGCAACTGCTGGGCCAGCGGCAAGTCTGACGCCCAGGGCGAGTGGCTCGCGGTCCTCGCCTGCGACAGCACACCCACGGCCGGCTGTTCCGACGCTTTCGGCAAATGCATCCCGTCGACTGGCACACAAACATGTTTAGATACATTGGGTTGCTGGAGCAAGTGCGGAACCTCGCAGTCGTGCCCATTCGATTGCGTGGGCGAGGCGAGCCCGGCCGAGGGCAAGAAAGTCGCCGACCTCATCTACTGCCAAAACGCCAACTGCAAATACTGCGCTGGCAACGCGATGTGCGAAGACACCTGCCGCAAGACCGACTGCGGCACGGAGTGGACGGCCTGCTTGGCGCCCTGACTTGCCGGCAAATGCTTGCGCGACACTGTGAATTTGGTACTGTTTTGCCGACGGCGACCTGCCGTACACTTGAAGACCGCGTGCAGCGCCCTATCGCTTTGATACCACGGAGAAATTATGAGGAAATTGTTTGTTGTCGTCTGTGGACTCACGATGGCGGCCTGCGGGGCGGCGGCGTCAAGTAGCGGTAGCGGCAGCCAGCACGGCGGCGCCGAGGGCTCATATTGCAGTACGCAATACTCGTCGGAAGGCTGCTTCAACCTCGACCGCATGAAGTGCGTCGGCGACGGCACGGTCGCAACCGATGGCGGTGGCGCGAGCGACGGCAAATGGCAAAAGATCGCCAGCTGCCCCAGCGGTGCCAGCTATTGCCAAGAAATATCAAATAATAACCTAATTACAACAGTATGCACTGAACTCTCGAGCGGAACTACGCCCACCACCGGCGACACCGCGACCGGCGGCGACACGGGCGGCGACACGGGCGGCGACGACAGCTCCTCGGCCTACAACTACGCGCAAATGAAGGCGTGCGTGCAGAGCAAGTGCGGCCCCGAACTGAGTGCGTGCGAGGGCGACTCGGCCTGTGCGACGACGATCAACTGCGCCATGGCGTGCAACGACGACGTTTGCAAATCGAAGTGCGCCAAAATGCCGGCAAACAACAGCGCGGCGACGGCCCTGGGCTTGTGCATGATCCAAAACCAATGCGTGCCCACCACCCAACCCAGCGACACCTGCGGCGACGGCACCTGCGGCACAACCGAGAGCAAGAGCAGCTGCCCCCAGGACTGCGGCCCCGCCGGCCCGGTATGCGGCAACGGCACGTGCGAAGATGGCGAGACTCCGGCGAGCTGCTCGATAGACTGCCAGACCGCCCCGCTATGCGGCAACGGCACCTGCGAGACCGGCGAGACCGTCGCCAGCTGCGCCATTGACTGCAAAGCCGGCCCAGTGTGTGGCAACGGCACCTGCGAAACCGGCGAAAGCAAAAGCACTTGCCCGACGGACTGTGGCACGACAACCACCGGTACCTGCGGCGATCTGCAGTGCACATCGGGCGAAAGCGAGACATGCCCCATCGACTGCACCAGCAACTACGCGCCGACGGTGCAATGCGCCATCTCGAAATGCGGCAGCCAATGGGCGGCGTGCATGGGCGACAGCAAGTGCCAGACCTTCTTCAACTGCGCAAGTAGCTGCAATTGCGACAGCGCCTGCATCCAGACTTGCGGGGCAAACATTGCCAGCAATTCTGCGGCGATCGCCATCGTGACCTGCGCCAGCAACCAGAAGTGCGCCGACCCCTGCGCGACCACCAACAAATGCGGCAATGGCGTGTGCGACAGCGGCGAGACCAACGCCACCTGCGCCGTCGATTGCCCCGGCGCGCCGATGTGCGGCAACGGCACCTGCGAGACCGGCGAGACGGCCACAAACTGCGCCGCCGACTGCGCCACCACTACGGGCCACTACTGCGACTCGCACTGCGGCAGCAGCGGCAGCGGGTGCTACTGCGACCCAAGCTGCAAGAAGTACGGCGACTGCTGCACCGCCGCCGGCGGCCCGCCCGCAACGAAGACCTACACTTGCGTTGGCTCGACCTGCACCGACTGCAACACTCCGTAAGAAACCTGGCCAGTGCACTGCCCCAGACTCGCGCGCTGCACCACCGCAGTTCGAGCGTGCGTTAGCGATTTTTGCGGCGTACTGGGCAGTGGCGGCGCCGTGCATCGACGGCAAACGGGTGCGCACCAAACACGACGGCCCGCCCGGAACTCAATCCGAGCGGGCCGCAGTGTTTTCTAGCTGTGCGGACTAGCGCTTAGTCGACCGCGCCACCCTCGGGAGCGGGTGCCGGCGCGTCGGCCGGGCGGTCACCCCGGCGGTCGCGACGACGGTCTTCCGCGGCATCGTTGCGCTCGCCACGGCCACCTAGCTCAGCGCCACGGGCCGGCGAGCGATCACGGCTGCGGTCGCCCCCGCGATTGTCGCGGTCACCGCCGCGGAATTCGCGGTCGCCACGGGGCTCGCGACGTTCGCCGCGGGGCTCAGCGCCAGCCTCGCCTTCTTTGCGCTCGAAGCGGGGCGCGCTCTCGCCCATCGCCTCTTTGTGCGACAAGCGGATCTTGCCCATACGGTCGACGTTGACCACGCGAACCTTGAGCGGATCGCCGAGCTTGCAGACAGCCTCTACGCTGGGCGCAAAGCCGACGGCCAGTTCGCTGATGTGCACAAGCCCTTCGGTGCCCGGCATGATGCGGACGAAGGCGCCAAAGTCGGCAATGCGGGTCACGACACCGTCGTAATCCTTGCCCACTTCGGCTTCCGAGGTGTAGCCGCGGATCATTTCGATGCACTTGGTCGCGATCTCGTCGTCGAGGGCGCCCACGCGAACCGTGCCGTCTTCTTCGATGTCGATCGAGGCGCCGGTCGCGGCCTGGATGGCCTTGATGTTCTTGCCGCCGGGGCCGATCAGGTCCTTGATGCGCTCGGGATTGATCAAGATCGTGAAAATGCGCGGCGCATACTGGCTGAGCTCTGGGCGCTCGGAGGACAACACTTCGTCCATCTTGTCCAAGATGTGCAGACGGCCAGCCTTGGCTTGCTCCAGAGCCTGCTCCAGAACGACGCGGTCGAGACCGTCGATCTTGATGTCCATCTGCAAGCCCGAGATGCCGTCGCGATTGCCGATGACCTTGAAGTCCATGTCGCCGAAGTGATCCTCGTCGCCCAAGATGTCGGTCAGGATGCCGATGGTGTCGCCTTCTTTGACGAGGCCCATCGCCACACCGGCCACGGCGCACGAGACGGGCACGCCGGCATCCATAAGAGCCAGCGAGGTGCCGCAGACGGTCGCCATCGACGACGAGCCGTTCGACTCGAGGATCTCGCTCACCGAGCGCAGGATGTAGGGAAACTTCTCGAAGCTGGGCAGCGACGGCTGGATACCGCGCATCGCCAGATTGCCGTGGCCGACTTCGCGACGACCGGGGCCGCGGCTCGGCTTGACTTCGCCCGTCGAGAAGCTGGGGAAGTTGTAGTGCAACATGAAGGTCTTGACGGTCTCGCGGGCGTCGAGCGTCTCGTACTTCTGCGCGTCGTGGCTGGTGCCCAAGGTGACCGCAATCAGGCCCTGGGTCTCGCCGCGGGTGAACAGCGCCGAGCCGTGCGCGCGCTTGAGCACGCCGGTTTCGATGGTGATCTTGCGAACTTCGTCGAGCTTGCGGCCATCGAGACGGACGCGGTCAAAGGCAATCTGCTTGCGGCAGATCTCGTCTTTGAAGCTGCTGACGATCTCTTTGATCGCCTCTTCTTTGCCCGGAAAGCGCTCGATCAGTGCGGCCACTGCCGCCTTCTTGACCGCACTGGCCGCGGCATAGCGGGCCTGCTTGTCGCGAATCGACAGCGTGCCGCCCAGGTTTTCGAAAGCGACTTCGCGGCAGGCGGCGGCGAGCTCGGGATCAACCGAGGGGCTGACAAACACGGCCTTGGTCTTGCCAACCGCAGCGGCGAGGTCGGCGATCGCCTTAACCACCGGCTTGAGCGCCGCTTCGCCGAACAGCAACGCGTCGATCATCTGCTGCTCGGTCACGAATTTCGCGCCGCCTTCGACCATGACGATGCCGTTCGGTCCGACGACCAAGAACAGGTCGAGCGGCGAGCCTTCGCGTTGGGCGCGGGTCGGGTTGCATACCAGCACACCGTCGACGAGGCCGACGCGGGCTGCGGCGATGGGACCACCCCAGGGGATGTCGCTGATGGCGAGGGCAGCCGAGCAGCCGTTGACGGCGAGTACCACGGGATCATTCTGCTTATCGTAGCTGACGACCATCGCCTGCACCTGGGTCTCGGCCTGAAACCCAGCGGGAAACAGCGGACGGCAGGGGCGATCGATGATGCGCGAGGCGAGCACTTCGTGGTCGGCCTGGCGGGCCTCGCGACGGAAGTAACTGCCGGGGATGCGGCCCGCGGCGTAGTACTTCTCGAAGTAATCGCAGCTGAGGGGGAAGAACTGGGCGCCGATCTTGGGCGTCAGGGTCGACACCGCGGTGCAGAACACCGAGGTCTCGCCCATCGTAATCATCACCGAGCCGTTGGCCTGCTTCGCCATCTTGCCGGTGTCTAGAATCATCTGCTTGCCACCGATGTCGATGGTGGTCACGGTATGTGCCATGGATCGCTCACTTTGACGCGTTCGAAGCGTCCGGTCGGCTGCTGCCGCCGCTTAGGGTTATTGCCTTTTGCCTACACGAAAATGGTTTGCGGAACTTGGCCTTGTTCTAGCCCGTTGACCGCTCGTTCGGTTGCGATGGCGGCGTATACAGCCTGCACAGCGCAAAAACGCCGATGACCCGGCCCCACCATCGGCTGAAAAGCGACGGACGAGTACCGGGTCATGGGAGCGTTGAAAATATTCAAATACGTCAACTACTTACGCAGATCGAACTTAACCAGAATCGCCTTGTAGCGGTTGGGGTCGATGCGGTGCACATAGTCGAGGAGACCACGGCGGCGGCTAACCAGGCGCAGCAGACCGCGACGGCCATGGTGGTCCTTGGCGTGGACCTTGAAGTGCGTGGTCAGGTAGTTAATGCGCTCGGTGAGCAGGCCGATCTGGACTTCCGGCGAACCGGTGTCGGTGGCGTGCTTGCCGTTGTCGGCGACGACCTTGGCTTTCTGAAATGCTAGCAGACCCATTGAGTTCTATCCTGTGTTCCAGCGGGATTGCAGCTGCCGGCGACCACCCCGCGGTGCAGTCGGCCGGCTCCGGTGGGGCAGTTGCCGTACCGGATGGGCGCGTTAAGGTACGCCTTCTCGCGGCGCCTGTCAATCGCCCAAAGGCGGCGCTTCGCCTTCAAGTTCAGGCAGAGGCCACGCAAATCCGCGGACTACTTGCAGTTTACTACCCTGCTCTGTCGTCTCGGCCCGACACACGGCAATTGGCAGGTCGCCAAATACGACCAAACAGTCGCCATCGACAAGATGCTGGGCAATTACAGGCAGTTTACCCTGTTTCAGGTGCAGCGCCGTCTCATACTCGACCGTCACCTTGGTGAGCACCCTGGCGGCGGCATCGAGCAAAGGCTCAACAAACCTAGCCGGTTCAGTCTGCAGCAGCAGGTCGGCAAGCGCGTGGCACTGCGCGATCGGATACCCGCCCCCGCTGGTGCGCCGCAGCGTCTTGACATGCCCCAGCGTCCCCAGCGCAACACCGAGATCGCGGGCCAGCGAGCGGATATAGAACCCGGCCCCACAGGTCACTTCTAGCGTCAGATCAGGGGCATTCACCTCGATCAGCCGGGCGTGCTCGAGCCACACCGGACGCCCGGGCCGCTCAATCACCTCGCCGCGGCGCACGCGCTCATGATCGCGCTGGCCATCGGTCTGCAGCGCACTGACCTGCGGCGGCACCTGTAGCAACTCGCCGCGCCAGCTATCCAAAATCGCCTGAATCTGTAGGGGGTCCAGTGTGGTCGGCACGGGCGCTTGCGCGGTCACCGGCCCCGCGGCATCGTCGGTTTGCGTAGCCTGCCCCAGCGTAATCACAGTGACATACGTCTTCTTCGCATCTTGCAGCCAGCGCACCAGCTTGCCGCCCTCGCCGATGGTAAGCAGCAGCACGCCCGTCGCATCGGGATCGAGCGTGCCCGCGTGCCCAACCTCGCGCTCGCCCAGCCAACGGCCCGCCTTGTTGACGACGTCACGACTCGTCCACCCTGCGGGCTTGTCGACCGCCAGGACACCATGGATTTGCGCAGGTTTCTTGACCATCTACTCGGGCGCTTTGGGCTCGGCCGGCTCAGCAGGCGAGTCTTCGGTCGGCGTTGGATGCAACAGCTTGTCTTGCTGCAACAGCTGCTCGACGCGCCGGGCCCGCAACGTGTCGCGATCGTAGTGGTAGACAATCGTCGGCCGCGACCGCAGTTGCATGCCCTCTTGCAGGGTTCGCCCAACAAACGCCGCGCTACGATCCAGCACTTCGAGAAGGTTGGCGCTGGGCTCCGTCTCGTCATTCAAGATGTAGTTGATGCGCAAGTGCCCTAAATCCGGCGACAAATGCCCACCAGTCACCTTGACGAGCTGCGCGAGCGGACTGCGCACCTCGTACGACAGCAGCCGCTCGACCTCGTCGATGAGCAGATGTTCGAGCCGTTCGGCGCGCGTAAACGTCGGTTGCCGTCGCATAATTGCCTCGGGGTTCCGGGCTTACGTGTGCGTCGCTTCGGGCTTGAGCTTGCGCGCAATCTTCTTGAGCTCGTAGCACTCGATGACGTCGCCCACCTGGAACTTGGTGAAGTTGGTGATACCAACACCGCAGTCGTAGCCGATGGTAACTTCGCGCACGTCGTCTTTGAAGCGCCTGAGCGAGCCAAACTCGCCTTCGAACAAGACTTCTTTGCCGCGAAGGACACGCAACTGCTGGCTGCGCTGTAGCAAACCGTCGGTCACGTTCGAGCCGGCGATGACACCGAGCTTCGGCACGCTGAAGATCTGGCGGATTTCGGCATGGCCGAGGATCACCTCTTCGATGATCGGCGTGAGCATCCCTTCCAGTTGGAGCGTTACGTCGTCGATGGCGTCGTAAATCACCGAATACTGGCGGATCTGCACACCCAGGTCGTCGGCCAGGCGCTTGCCCTTGGCTTCTGGCTTGACGTTGAAGGCGATAATCAAACCCTTGGCCGTGGCCGCCAGGTTGATGTCGGACTCCGTCACGCCGCCCACCGCTGCGTGCAGCACGCGGACCTTGACCTCTTCGTGCTCGATCTTCGACAGGCTCTCTTTGAGGGCCTCGGCCGAACCATGCACGTCGGCCTTGACGATGAGATTCAACTCCTTTTGAGCTGTTTCCGTCGTCTGGGCGAACATGTCTTCGAGCGAGCGCTTGCTCGTCTTGAGCGCATCTTTCTCGCGCTGCTTCTCGATGCGGTGCTCGACGATGGCGCGGGCCTTCTTCTCGTCGGCCACCACGTAGAACTCGTCGCCGGCGCTGGTAACGTGGTCGAAGCCGATGACTTCAGCCGGTGTCGAAGGACCAGCAAGCTCAAGTGGCTTGCCCAAATCCGACAGCATTGCGCGCACTTTGCAGTACTGCGAGCCAGCGACAATGAACTGACCGCGCTTGAGCGTACCGTGCTGAACCAGCAGCGTCGCCACCGGGCCGCGGCCCTTCTCAAGCCGCGATTCGATGACCAGGCCACGGGCATCTTGGTCAGGATTCGCTGTAAGCTCAAGCACATCGGCCTGCACCGCCAGCATATCAAGCAGCTTGTCGAGGTTCTGGCCCGTCTTAGCCGACACGTCGACAAAGATGGTATCGCCACCCCAGTCTTCCGCCACCAGCCCGTTGTCGGCCAGCTCGCGCTTGACGCGATCGAGGTCGGCACCCGGCTTGTCGATCTTGTTGACCGCCACAATCATCGGCACCTTGGCCGCTTTGCCGTGGTTGATGGCCTCGACCGTCTGCGGCATTACGCCGTCGTCAGCCGCCACGACTAGCACGATCACGTCGGTCGCCTTGGCACCGCGAGCACGCATCGCCGAGAAGGCTTCGTGGCCGGGGGTATCCAAGAACACGACGCGGCGGTCCTTGCCATCTTCGAAGTGATCACCAGGAACTTCGGCCACATACGCGCCAATGTGCTGGGTGATGCCGCCCGCCTCTTTCGCCGCCGTGTGGGTCTTGCGGATGGCGTCGAGCAAGCTGGTCTTGCCGTGATCGACGTGGCCCATCACCGTAACCACAGGTGAACGCGGGACATCGCCGCCAGGCGCATCCTCGGGCTTCTGCAAGTAGGCGTCGAGGTCAAAGCCCACACGCTCAACGGTGTAGCCAAACTCAGCGGCCACCAACTCGACGGTATCGACATCGAGGGGCTGATTGACCGTGGCCATCATGCCGAGGCCGAACAGGGTCTTGATGACCTCTGTCGACTTGACCGACATCGCCGCCGCCAAATTCGTCACCGAGATCGTATCTTCAACGCGGATGTTGCGCTTTTCAGCCTTGGTCGGCGGCGCGAGCAGGGGCATCCCCTTGCCCATCTTGCCGCCCTTCTTCTTGCCGCGGACACGCGAGTCGGTCGACGACATGGTCTGAGCATCGCGACGCCGATCGTAGATCAGCTTGCGACCGCGGCCGCCGCGCGAGTCGTCGACCGGCGCCGGCGCTTCGCTGCCTTCTGGGCGCGGCCCGCCAAAGCCACCCGTCGTTGCGCTGGGCGCTGGGCGGACTTCGGCGACAACCGGCGCAACCACTGGGGCAGGCCGCATGACCGGTTTGGGAATATTGACCAGCACTTCCGGCATCTTCATGCGCGTAAGCGTAGGCCGGCGCGAGTTGCTCGGAGCGGCTCCGCTACTTTCGATAGCCTTGCCGATGTCTTGCAGGCCCATCTGCGCAGGCGCCGTGCGAATCGGATCGGCAACAACCGCCGGTGCAGCCGGAGCGACCGCGATCGGCGCCGTTGCGGCGGGAGCCACTTCGACGACATCGGGCGCTTTCACCGTGGCCACCTTGGCAGGAGCTGCGACAGCCACTTCGACAACCGGCGCTTCAACGATGGCCGGGGCTGCTTCGGCCACAGCCTCGACGACCACCACGGCTTCGACCGGCGCCACTTCTGCCACCGGAGCGACGGCCGGAGCCACCTCTTCGACGACGGCCGCGCGCGGTGTTTCGTAGATGCGCAACTGCAACTCAGGCGGAGTCTCGAGCTCGCTCGCCTTGATTTTCTTGATGCGCGGCTCGTACTTAAACGGCGAGTTAGGCACCGGGGCAATCACCGCTGGCGCTACCGCCACTGGCTCGACCACCGCAACGGCCCTTGGCTCGGCTACAGCCGGTTCGGCGTATGCGTCCGCCTCTTCCGACTTGGGCCGCACGCGGCGAACCACGGTTGCTCCAGACGGCCGCACCACTTCGGCGGCTTTGTCGGCCTGCTTGGTTGGCGTCGTGGTTGCCGTCGCCTTGCCAAAGCGCGCACGCAAGACTCGAGCCTGCGCCTCTTCGACGGCAGCAAAGCTCGACGCGATGTTGATTCCCACCGTTTTGGCGCGGTCAATCAACTCACGGTCGGTAATTCCTAATTCTTTGGCCAGTTCCCTGACCCCGATCTTGCCCATCGCCAAGGTGTTTGCTCCTCACCGCCGGTCATGCCGAGCGGTGCCACCAGTACTCACGGCCGCACCGACTGCGGACGGACCGCGCCGGGTTTGGCAGGGATGCCCGCATTGCGCGGGCGTTTTTGCGCTCTCACCGGGGTGCTCCGTTGCAGTTCCTCACCGAGGTTATGCAAACGGAGCAGGACCGGGTCCTGCGCGGTATCGATCCGGCGGCGCTCGAGTCCGGCGGTGCGACGTTGCCATCGCTCGGCCAGAGTCTGCTGCAGCCACCTTAACAACTGGCCATCGCTGGGCAATTGCACTCGCAGCTCGCCGGGATGCAGGCCACGATGACCCGCCATCTTGCGCAGCCAGTTGCCCAGGCAATGCGGCGTCGGACAAACCGACATTGCGCGCACCCCTTCGCCAGCCCGAGCTGCATTGCTTGCGCAATTAGGCAGCTTGCGACCTGTAGACGGGGAGGACTCACGGCCCAGGCTGTTCGCCTGCACCCGATCCCCCATCCCCGAGGGCGGTGTATCATCGTCGTTTCGGTGCGCCGTGGCAAGCGTACCCCCGGTAGAGGGCCCCGCGCGCAGCGGGTCTTCCACGACACCGTGTTCAGTCCGAGCCGGCAGCGACTCATCGAGAACCAGGCCAGCCGCGCGCACAAAGCGCAAGTCCGACTCGACCCAAGCGAACCGCAGGAGCGCGTCCGCTGACTGCCGCTGCCGGCACATGCAACAAGCCCGCACAGGGCCGCGCATGGGCTCTACAACGGCCGCCGGACTAGACCTGCGCCGGCGCATCATCGGCGTTCGCTGCTACGCTTGCCTCAGCACCCGCATCCGCGGCCGCCGCCGCTGCCAAAGCCGCTTCTGCCACAGCAGTGTCCTCTTCGCTCGGCTTGGCCGCCGCCGCCGCCAAACCAGCCGCATCGGCTGCAGCTTGAGCCTCTTTGGCCGCCCGCGTCTCTTCTTCGCGGCGCTTCTTGACCTCGTAGGCAATCTGCTGAATCTGCATGGCCATTTCTTCGTCGATGCCGTGAATCGCCGCCAGATCCTCGACGTGCGCGTTCAGAAGATTGTCCGGGCTGTGATAACCCAGCTTAAACAAGTACGAAATCACCGACTCGTCGAGCCCGTGAACCACGGTCAGAGCGGCGCCGAGCACCTGCTTGACCTCTTCGATCTTGCTCTCGCTCTGGATGTCGATCTTCCAGCCGATTAGCTTGCTGGCCAGCCGCACATTCTGA
This sequence comes from uncultured Myxococcales bacterium, assembly GCA_903883645.1. Taxonomy (GTDB): domain Bacteria; phylum Myxococcota_A; class UBA9042; order UBA9042; family UBA9042; genus SXRM01. Next base: position 21,480 of record CAISBR010000135.1, read on the forward strand.
CCGCGCCGGCCGATAGCCAAGCTCAGCTGATCGTCGGGGACGATGAGCTCGATGGTCTGATTGTCTTCGTCGATGAGCACACGGCTGACTTCGGCGGGCTGGATCGCGTTGCACACGAACTTGGCAGTGTCGGGGCTCCAAGGCACGATGTCGATCTTTTCGCCTTTGAGTTCCTGTACAACGGCCTGCACGCGCGAGCCTTTCATGCCAACGCACGCGCCCACGGGGTCGACGTCGGTGTCTTTGCTGGCCACGGCGATCTTCGCACGCTCGCCCGGCTCGCGGGCCACGCGCATAATCTTGACAATACCCTCGTAAATCTCGGGCACTTCGAGCTCAAAGAGCTTCTCGATCAAGCGCTCGTCGGTGCGGCTGAGGATGATCTGCGGGCCCTTGGCGTCGCGCTTGATATCCTTGACGTAGGCCTGCACGCGATCGCCGGCGCGGTACGACTCGCGAAAAATCTGCTCGCGCACGGGCAGCATGGCCTCGGCGCGGCCCAAGTCGACGATCACATTGCCGCGCTCAAAGCGACGGACAATGCCCGTAACCAGCTCGCCCTTGCGGTCTTTGTACTCGTTAAACACGACGTCGCGCTCGGCATCGCGCACGCGCTGCATGATCACCTGCTTGGCGGTCATGGCGGCAATGCGGCCGAACTGCTGGCGTGCGGTACGAATACCCAACACATCACCGTACTTACGATCCTCTTCCTCGGCGCGCACGCGGTCGCGATCCAGGTAGAAGATCTGGAAGCCAAGCTCGTCGCCCGGCTGCACTTCGACATCGACGCTCGCAGCGGTCGACATGGGCAGCTCGCGCTCAAAGTTCGTCAGGCTCTCGTCATCGACCACCGTCATGTAGAGCATGAGCTCCACTTGACCCTCGTCTTCGCTGAATTTGGCCTCGAGCTCGCGACCGTGACCAAAAGTCTTCTTCGCCGCCGACAAGATGCCTTGTTCGAGCGCATCCACCAGCACCGAGCGGTCGATGCTTTTTTCTTTCGAAACCTGGTCGATGATCTGGTTGAGGTTCCCCATCATGGTCGCACTCCTCGTGGTCTAGCCCTGCTGCTGGTCGCGGGCACTGTCGCTGGTTGTAGGCACTGTCGCTGGTTGTAAGCACTGTCGCTAGTTGTAAGCACTGTCGCTGGTTGCAAGCACTGTCGCTGGTTGCAAGCACTGTCGCTGGTTGTGGTCACTGCCCCGCTGGCGCGCGCACCCGGCAGACGTAGAAATACTTGCTACTTCAGAAGGCTATGCGCCTTCTTCTTCCGACTCCGGTTCGTCCTCACCGTCGAGGTCGCCATCGTCCAAATCTTCGTCAAAGTCCTCGTCGTCGCCCAACTCGTCTTCCGTTTCAGGTTCTTCGACGAGCCCAGAGGCCTTAGCTTCGGCGGCTAGGCGCTCGCCCAACTGCTGCCACTCGGCCAAAGTCGGGTCAAGCCGCATCTGCACGACATCGACCAACGGCACCTCGCGCACGCCCTCGAGCGCACGTTTGGGGCTAACCTTGGCGCCCTTCTTTACGTTCGGCACACCCGTGAGCAGGGTCACGCTGGTGTCGCCCACGGCCATAATCACACCGGTAATCGACTCTTTCTCGCCGCCTGGTGCGATGGTGATTCGCGCGGTGATTCCGCTGTACCGTTCAAGGTCCGCCTTGCCTCTCAGCAAACGGCTCATGCCGGGGCTCGACACTTCGAGCTGGTAGTCGCTGGGCACACAATGCGCAGGCGCAGGCGCTTCGCCGTCGAGCTGGGCCGTAAGGCGCCGCGAAACCCGCGAACAATCCTCAAGACGCACACCGCCACGACCCGGCAAACGGTCAAGCATCACGATCAAGCGCACGCCGCTGCCGGCCGGATGCACCAGCACCTCGACGATCTCGAGCCGCAGTTCCTGGGCGATCGGCTCGACAAGACGCAGCATGTCCGCTTGCACCAAGGCCAATTCCGCAGCGGGCAGCTGCACGACCGGAGTCGGCTCGCGGTGCGGCGGGCGGCGGATTTGATGCTGCGGTGGGCGGTGATCCAAGGCAAAATCCCAAGTTGCAGGCGACTCGCAGCCAAAGTCAGCGGCGCCTAGCGGCAAAAAGCGGGCCGCTGGGCACGAATACGACAATCGGCTGTGCGATCGGGGATTCGCGCGGCGGTGGCCCTACGCTAGTGCGCACTGTTCGCGCACGAGCAGGTCACGACGGCGAAACTCAGCAGCAGCGGGGTGCTGCGCAGCGGGTAGGCTGAGCAGCGCCGTAGCCCGGGTCACCCAACTGCCGGTTCCGTTCGGTCTGTTCCGTTCGGTCTTGCGACGAGGGTGTCTGGGGCTGCCCGCGCGGGCTGAGGACGGAGGCGCCACCCGGGATCGAACCGGGGCTGAGCGAGTTGCAGTCGCTTGCCTTACCACTTGGCTATGGCGCCGTCCAGCGTCTGCCGCGAAGCAGACCGGCGCAGGATAGCGATTTGCGCGGCGACGTCAATAGCGCGGCGGCGATTTTTGCGCCGTCGCCACCGCCGCCAAGGCTAAATCGACATCTGCTCAATCCGAAACGCATTACCAACGGTGGCATCGCGTCGCAGGTTCAGCGGTGGGCTCATACGCCGGCCACCCCGCACTACAAGGTGCAGTTTCACCGTTTCGGTGCGCGCCTCGATTCGCTCGGGCAGCATCCGCTCGATCTGGAAGGATCCCGGCGCGGCATCGGCACCCAGGTAGTCGGCCCAGCGGCCAATGAACGGCACCCACTTGTACTTGTACAGGTCGCCGTCGAGCAGAGGCGAACCCTGGCGATCGTGATGCACCAAGGTCTTGTACAACGCGAACTGCTCTTGTAGCTGGTCGGGATCACTAAGATTTACCCCAGCCGCCAGGACAAACAGGGACTGTAGCAGGCTGCGAACTTGCCCGAGGTCGTCCGTCGCCACAGCCGCCGGAGGCGTCGCAATGGGGGCCCGAACCACCACTGGCAGCGAACCCGCTGTCGCCAAGCGCAGTTCAAGGGTATCGACGCGAGCAGCCAGCACCTCGACACGCTGCAGTAGCGCCGCAATGCGCTCGTCGGCCGTGGCCTGCAGCACCGGCGTGTCGGCCGTGGCCACTTCTGGAATCGTGGAGTCAGTCATGCTGTCCTCGCTGTGGCGCCCAGGCACCCAGAGTTACTGCGCGGTTGGCTTGGGACGCTGGGCCAGACAGCGCAGGTAGTCTCCGGCTTTAAGTAGCTGATAGTCTGGCTGAATCTGCGGCTTGGGGTCGCGCTTGGCTACCGCATCCGCCGTACCAGACTTGTCGACACAGGTCTTGAGCTCGGGGAGCAGCTGCGCCCACGGCGACTGCGCACGCCCCTGCACCGGGGTCAGGTGGTTGTTCAGGTTCTCTTCGCGAAAGCCGACCGGAATCTTGCCATCGACGTGCGGCGCCACTTCAATATCGGGCGAAACACCAACAACTTGAAGGGTATAGCCCGACGGCGCGTAGTAGCGGGCCACGGTCAGCTTGATGTAGTAGTCGTAGTGCAGCGGCGGATCGTACAGGGTCTGCACGCTGGCCTTGCCAAAGGTGCGCACACCGACCACCAACGCGCGACCGTTGTCTTGCAATGCCGAGGCGACGATTTCCGAGGCCGACGCCGAGCCGTCGTTCACCAGCACAACCACAGGGAAATTGTAGTCGCTCGACTGAGCCTGCGCCGAGGTCACCTCCTCTGGGCGGTCGCGGTTGCGCACGCTGACGATGCGACCTGAGTTGAGGAACGCATCGGCAATCTCGATGGCCTTGCTGAGTAAACCGCCTGAATTGCCGCGCAAATCGAGCACAAGGCCAGTCAACTTGCCGCCCGGCGCCTCCTTGGCCAGCTTTTCGATCATGGTGCGGAGGTCGCGCGTGCTATTCGGAATGAAGCCCGTCATCTTCACATGGGCCACTCCCGGATAGTCGGGTAGTAACTTGCCGTCTACGTTCTTGATTTCGATATTCTCGCGCTGAATCGGGTATTCCTTGGGGTCCGGGTCCGTCTCGCGGCTTACCGTAAGCACAACCTTGGTCGCACGCGGACCGCGAATCATCTTGACCACTTTGTTCAGCGCCAGCCCCCCCACATCTACGCCGTCGACTTTGTGAATGATGTCGCCAGCTCGAATGCCCGCCCGCCACGCCGGCCGCCCCTCCATAGGGTTCTCGACGACGGTCTGATCATCGCGCTGGGTCAGCACGGCGCCAATGCCCTCAAAGCTCGAGTCCTGTGTTTTGTCGGTCGAATCGTCCCACGCCTTGCGCGGAATTACCGACGAGTGCGGGTCGAGCGCATACAGGTAGCCCTGCGCCGCCGACTCCCACGCACGGTTCATGTCGGGCGTCGGTCGCGCTTTCTCTTTGATCGCCTTGGCATCCGGGCCCTTAGCCGACTTGCCATCGGCGGGCTTTGCCTCCGCTGCTTTGATATCGATGACCTTGGGGTCGGCCGCTTTGTCTGCAACCTTGATCTCGGCGCCCTTGGCCTTGGCAGCCGCGCGCTTGGCCTTGGCCTCCGCCTGGATGGTCTTCATGCGGCCCGCAACGTACTCCATCGTGCACTCGAACTGAGCACGGGTAAAGGGAATTGCCTCCCACGACACATTATACAGGTCGCTGCGCTTCTTGATCTTGTCGCGCAGAGCCAGCACTTCCTCGTCGGATAGGCGGCCCTTCTTGCGCACCGGACGCTTGGCCTTCAGATAGTCGTCATCGGGCAGGTGGTGCAGCACAACCGCAGGCATTGCAACGCCTTTGCACATAAATGGCCCGGTCTTGCCGTCAAGGCGCCCCTCTTCGTCGGGGTTGCCAACGCGGGCCTTGTAAAAAGACTCGGGCAGCATCTCTTCGCCAGGTTCGAGCGTCAGCAGGGCGAAATTAGCCGCCTCTACCCACGCGCGGTGCTTATCGGGCTTGGCGTCGATGTAGTGCACATCCACGTAATCCAACACTTCGTCGAAGTTGGTGACGTCGAACTGCACGCTCTTCCAGTAGTCGCGCTCGTCCGTCTCGCCGTCTTCGTCGTCGTCGTCGTCGGCTGCGGCATTCTTCTGTGGATTTGAGCGGGGTTGCGGCCCAACACTCCCTGGCGCACCGCTGTCGGCGACGGCCGCACCAGTTCCAGAAGCCTCGGCCGCTGGTTCAACGGCGGCTACGGACTTGGCCGCTACCGTTGGGGCGGCAGCGGGCACGGTCGCTTGCTTGTGGCAGCCGGTTGCCGCAATTGCGGTCAAGACGACAATCCACGAAGCGCCAAAGATTTTAGACAGTTTCTCCACGGGGCCTCATACGATGCCGCGGGGCCAAGGGGCCGTCGCACGGCGATGGGTCAGCCAAAGGCAAGTTGGCGTCGCTCGATAGCCGCGCCTGCCAGCGCCGCTTCACAGGGTGCCAGCGGCCAACTCGGCGCGCAAGGCAAGGGTCGTCGAATCACCCAGCACTGCTTGCAAATCCGCAACCTGCGAACCCACGGGCGCTAGACCCGCACGCAAACGGCGCAAACGGCCGATGGCGTCGAGGGCACGGTTACGCAGCGGCGAATCCCCTGCTTCAAGTAAGATAGCGCGTGCAGCTTGCCACGCGTGCTCTAGCGTATCGCGCTGACGGCACACCAAGAACAGGTCGCAACCGGCTTCGAGGCCACGGCGCACGCAGCCCCCAGCATCCAACACATTCGCCACTCCGCGCATTTCCAAGTCGTCGCTGACAATCACGCCCTGGTACCCACATTCGACGCGCAGCAGCGGCAAAAGGATCTGCCGCGACAGCGTGGCCGGCCACGTTGGGTCCAAGGCCGGAAACAACACATGCGCAGTCATTACCAGCTGCAACTCGTTGGCCAGCTTAGCAAACGGCACGAGTTCGACACTGCGGAGGCGGTCGAGATCGTGCGGAAGCGATGGCAGCTCGAGGTGGCTGTCTTGCGCCGTGTCGCCGTGCCCCGGAAAGTGCTTGCCACAACCAAGAACCCCTGCAGATTGAAGACCTTGCAGCAGCGCACCCGCCATTCGTGCCACTTCGTGCGGGTCGCGCGAAAATGAACGGTCGCCGATAATCGGATTGGCCGGGTTGGTATCGACATCGAGGACCGGCGCGTAGTCGACATTGAAGCCCGCCGCGCGCAGTTCGCGCCCAAGCTGCTGCCCCACCCGACGCACTAAGTCGGAGTCGCCTCGCTCACCCAGTCGGCGCATGGGCGGCAGCACCGTAAAGGGCGCCCTGAGCCGGGCAACCGCGCCACCTTCTTGATCTACCGAGCAAATCACCGGCAGCTGGCTTGCTTGGCCCTGCCCTGCCGCGTGGATCGACGCGGTGTGCGCCACCAGAAGGTCGATGTCGACCGTCCCCTGCTCGTCGTAGTGCAGGTTGCGGCGGAACAAAATCGCGCCGCTGAGGCCGCGCCGCAGAAAATCGGCATACTCGGCAGGCAGTTCTTGCCCCTCGTAACCCACCACGAAAAGCTCGAGCGCCAAGCCGGCCGCCTGCGCGTCGCTCAAAGCGTGCCCGGCGACTGCCAGCGCAAAGGGGTCGTTCACCACGCGAAACTCCACTGCAACCCTGGATGGCGCAAGGTGACCGCGAGCTTAACACGACGCCGCCACCGCAGCCCGAAAATCATCGTGGCGTTGCAACTACGGGTTATTATTAATAAATACAACCTGCTGGGGTCGCAGGCAGAGCTAGGGCGCGGCAGGTGCTACAGGCGCTGCGGGCTCACCAGCGTCTTGCGGCGATAGGAACAGCGGCACCGTAACCGAGCCCTGCACGTTGCGCGACACGGGGAAGCGGGCCGCGTCGATGGCCGTGCGCACGCAGGTGAGGTACTTGGGGTCGGTGAACTGCGTCTCTTTCAAGAACAATTCGCCGGTACCAGCCTGATTGGCTTCTGCGGCATGGACCTTGAAGGTCATCAACATGCGGCCACGAGCTTGCGGCGCGCGCTGACGCAACTCGACATAGCAGTCGCGAATCGCTGGGAACATGGCCTTGATCGCCTGTTCAGCTTCCGCTTCTTGCACATCGCCTTCGAGCGTCATTTGGCCGTGGGGCAGCGCGGGTGTCGCCTGGCTGCCCGCCTCTTGCACGCCCTTGAGCGCCGGAAGTTGGCCTGGCAACACGAGATTGCCGGCATCGGCGCCCGCAGCCGCCTCTGGCAATTCGTCGCGGTGCACCACCGGAGCCTCTTTGGTGCCCGACTTGTCACTCGCGGTAGCCGACTTGTTGCCCGCCTTGCCGTCGCCGTTCGCCTTGCTCGACGAACCGCCCGACATGCCCATGACCACAAATGCTATGGTGGCCGCCGCGAGCAGAGCCAACAGCGCAAAGCCTACGTTCTTGTTCATTACTGCCTCGCTGGCCCCGCTACATCGGCCAGTTCAGAAAGGATCACAGGTGCTTGTCGATGAGCGCGGCCATCGCCGGCTTGGGGCGGCCACCGATGATCTGCTCGACCACCTGGCCGCCCTTGAACACCATCAGCGTCGGGATCGACGAGATGCCATACTCGCCCGCGATCTTCATGTTGGAGTCGACGTCGACCTTGCCGATCTTGGCGCGGCCCACGTAGTCATCGGCGAGTTGATCGACGAGCGGCGCGATCGCCCGGCACGGGCCACACCAGGTCGCCCAAAAATCGACCATGACAGGTTGCGGACTGTCGAGCACTTCGGTTTTGAAGTTGGCATCGGTAATCGTAACGACATTCTTGCTTGCCATGGGTGCTCCTGCTCGCGAAACAAAGGGTCGGTAGTGGGGGAAACACGGGCGCACGCGGCGTTATTTCGGCGCTTGCCACCTCGGGCCGCAACGCGGAGCGCCAATGTAGGTGGCTCGCGCGGCGGGCGCAACCCTGCTGGCCTAGCTCAGGGCGATTTCGGCGATGGGCACGAGGGCGCGCTCGTCGCTCAACCGCTTGGGCGCACAGGGGATGCAGAACTGCCCGCCCGCCTCGATGCGATCCTGCAGGGCAATCATGGCCGGCACATCGGCGGAGTCGATCCATTCTTGCGGCTCGGGCCGGACGATCACCGCACTGGGATCGCCCATCGACGAGCGCAAGGCACGATCGTCGCAGGTAAAGCCGTAGGTAAGTGTCTCGTGCTCGGAGTGCGCCGGCGTGTACGCGGTCTGCAGACGCAAGGGGCCGAACTTGGCGTGAATGTGCAGGGCCTTGGAGGCCCACTGGGTCGCGCCCCAGAACTCGTTGACTTGAAAGCATTTAAGCGCCAACCCTTTGGTCAGCGAACCCAGTCCGGCCAGGTCGAGATCGCCGATCACCCCCAGGCGGCGAAAAACCGGTGCCAGCGAGCTCAGATTGTGACCGAACCAGGTACCCGGCTGCGGCATCGGAATGGCCACGTACATCGACACGGGCACTAGCCCCTGATAATCACGCGGAATATCAAAGAGCTCGCGCACTTTGGGCCAGACCCGCTCGACCGGTCGCGCCAGGCCGTAGATCGCGCCGGGCACTTCGCTGCAGTCGTAGAACACCCACTTGGGCATGGGCATCCCCTCGGGACCGAAGGTCAGACCGTCGAGTTTATGCAGCAAATCCAAGAAGATCGCACTCTCCATCCGCAACGGGTCGATGATGTGGGCCGTGGGTGTCGGCAAGCCGAAGGGCGACAAGTCGAGCATTTGCAGGTTGTTCGGCGTGGCCACCACATACGGCACCAGCTCGCCAAGAAGATGGGCACCTTGAATCGGAAACGGCAGCATGGGCAGCCTCAGCGGCGAGTGGAGGGATCAATTACCTGAATTAGCTAGCTTTTCGCGGAACAGCGGCACGCGCAAGTAGGTCTGATGGGTCAGGGGTCGGCCCGTCACAATCACGCGATGCCCTGCCTCGATCTCATGCTGCAAGTCCATGAGTGCTTTGGGATCGTCGGCATCGAGCAGCGAGTTTGGCGCGGGCGACTCGGGGTGATCGCGCGGCGGCGCAAGCACCGAGCTCAGCAGCTCGGCCCGCGGCTGCATACGAAAAGAGAACGTGCGCGGCATCGAGTGAGCGGGCGTGTAGGCCGTAAGCAGCTCTAAAGGCCCAAGATTCGAATAGGTTTCGAGCTTTGGCGAGCGCCATTGCGTGGTGCCCCACAGCTCTTGAATCGGAAACACCTGCAGGCCCAGGTACAGCGTCAGGTGCAGGGTGCCCAAGGGCGCGATTCCAGGCGAGATCTGGTTCATCGACTCGAGCGTGTAGAGCAGCCAGGTGTTGGGCACGCTGCGGCCGCCGGCAAAGCCCGAAAGGATTGGAATTGCAATAAATTGGCTGACCGGCACCAAGCCGTCGTAGTCGATCGGCACGGCCATGGCCTCGCGCGCCCAGGGTTCTAAGTTGCTGGCACGAATGCCTAAACCGAACACAGCGCCCGGCATCACCGCGCAGTCGTAGAAGACCCAGCCGGGCATGTCCATGCCGAAAGGGCCAAAGGTCAGCTTATCGACAAGGGCCAACATCTGCAGAAATGCGCCGTTTTTTCGATGCTGCGGGTGAAAAATGTTCTCGGGCGGAATCGGAATGCCGGCCGGACAGCGATCGAGGATCGGAGCAATACCGTCGTGGGCGATAAGAAACGGCTCGCACCGCTCAAGAATCGGCAAGTAGTGATTGAGCATGGCAGTGTTGGAGCTCTGGCGCAGCGGGCGCGGTGCAAGCGTAGGGCAAGGCGGCCAAAGTGGGTAGCGGGGATAGCAGATGCGCTGTAGCTACTTGCCCAGGGCCTGCTGTAGGCGCTTGGCAATCGTCTCTAAGACTTGCAGACGCCCCGTGTACTTGTCTTCGGCCGAAACGAGCGTCCACGGCGCGATCTCTGTGCTGGTGCGGTCGACCAGGTCGCACACCGACTGCACGTACTGCGGCCACTTTTCGCGGTTGCGCCAGTCTTCGTCGGTGATCTTGAAGCGTTTGAAGTCCGAGCCCTGCCGCTCCTCAAAGCGCCGCAACTGCTCTTCGGCCGACAGATGCAAGAAGAACTTGCACACGATCGCGCCCGACTTGACGAGCTGCTCCTCGAAGTCGTTGATCTCCGAATATGCGCGCAACCAGTCGGTCTCTTTGCAGAATCCCTCGACCCGCTCGACCATGACCCGGCCGTACCAGGTGCGATCGAAGATGCCCACGCGTCCGTGCCCAGGCAATTTGCGCCAAAACCGCCACAAGTAGGGCTGCAGACGCTCTTCTTCGGTGGGCGCGGCGACGGCAGTAATCTCGTAACTGCGCGGATCGAGGGCAGCTGTCACCCGCCGAATGGCGCCGCCCTTGCCGGCCGCGTCCCAGCCTTCAAACGCAAGGATCAGCGAGCGCGACTTGAATTCGGGCCGGCGCAGCAATGTCGACAGCTTGCCCTGAGCCTCTTCGAGCCGCGCCTCGTAGGTCGCTTTGTCGGTTTTTTCGGTCAGATCAACCTGATCGAGAATGTTGATGTGGTCGACCGCCGGAACGGGCGCCGGCGCGCTCGGAGCCGTTGCGGGCCCCTGAGTGGCCAGACGAGCCTGCAGTGCAGCCAAGATCGTCTTGCCTACCGTCAGGCTGCGGTAGCGCTCGTCTTGCCCCTCGACCACGATCCACGGCGCATGGGCCATGTTGGTCTCGCGCAACGCCCGCGCTGAGACCTCTTTGAAGTGGTCGTACTTCTTAAAGTTCTTCCAATCCTGCTTGGTGACGCGCCAGCGGGTGCGCGGGTCGTCCTCCAGCTTCTCGAGGCGCTTCTTCTGCGCCTTCTTGCTAAGGTGAAACCAGAACTTCAGAACCAGCGCGCCCTCGTCGGCCAGCATGCGCTCAAAGCGGTTGATCGACTCGAGATGCTGGTCGAACGCCGCCTGAGTCTCGGTCTCGAGCACGCGGCCGACGATGGGTGCTGTGTACCAACTGCCGAAAAAGATGCCGATCTTGCCCCTGGGCGGCAGCACGCGCCAAAAGCGCCACATATCGGGACGCGCGCAGTCCTCGTCGGTGGGCGCGCCCACGCCGTGCACTTCGATATGGCGGGGATCGAGCCACTCGCTCAGCGCGTGCACAGTCTCGCCTTTGCCCGCGCCATCTACGCCACCGATCAGCAAAATGACTTGAAATTTCTTGCTCTTGAGGAGCTCGAACTGCGCATCGAGCAAGGCCGTGCGCAAGGCGGGCAGCTCGGCGGCAAAGGCCTCTTTGTCAATCTTATGGCCCAGTTCTGCGGTCTCGAACATGACGCCCCCTTGCCAACGTGTGGCGAGGTAAAATGCGGGGTTGCCGGGCAGTCGCCCTAGTAGCGCCACCACGTCGCACGGTGCGCAACCAAGCAGTGGAGGTATGAAATTGCGACGCTTTGACGATAGGCTCGACGGCCGCCGGAGTGTCACAGCTTTGCATGGCGACGGAACAACAACGCGACTAACTGCGCGACCGCCGACTTGCCACACGGACGGCCACAGCAACGGCCAGCAGTAGTGCCCACCACGCCGCAACCCGGTGGGCCGCAGGGGCCGCAGCGCAACCCGTGGGCGCCGCAGTCGCGTGCGAAGTTGCTGCCTTTGCTGGCACATCGGGGCCGCCAGCGAGACCGTCGGCCGCGTCGTCGGCGGCCATGCCCGGCCCGGCGTCTGGGGTGGCCACATCGGCACAAGCCGGCTCAGCCACACAGGTTCGCGGTGCACAGTCTTGCGGACAAGCCAACGTGCCAGCGTTACCGCACGGCGCCGCACAGGCATGGCCGTCGTCCTCCGTAATGCAGAAAGCCATGTCGCCGCCGACGTTGAGCTTGCCCCAACCTGTGTCGTCGTTGGGCACAGAACTACCTACCGCTACAGCTGTTTTGAGCAGGGCAGCTACGGCATCGTGCGCGCCCAGGCCGTCGCGCTGCATAACCACGGCCACCGCGCCGGCCATGTGGGGGCAAGCCGCGGATGTGCCATTGAAATCGTCGTCGAGCGACGTAACCACATCGGTAGGCGCAACCAGCTCGGGCTTCGTACGGCCGTCAAAGGTCGGCCCGCGCGAAGAGTAGGCGACTGGCTTGCCCTTGGACCACTTGGCAACATCGACGGCACCCACTGCCACGGCGTCGGCACAATCGGCCGGATTTGTGAGGGTACTGGCAATCTTGGCAAAATTCATGGTAGTGCCATAGGCGACCAAGCGCACCCGCAGGCCAACTGGTGGCGGCGTCTTCGCTTTGATGGCCAGATAGTACGTACCATCGTCGGGCGGGTCGTAACTCAGTGTTTCCCAAGGAGCTTGCCCACCATCTTGGGTGCCCTTCGCCGACGCCAGCTCGGTACACGCCGTCTTGCTCGAGCACACATACAGATCCAAGTCGACGGCAGTCAGCGGGTACGCATCCCAATCGAGTTCAAGATCGACAGGATAGCCCGCATACCCATCGAAAGCATTGGTCTCTTGGTTGCCGGCGAACTCGAGCCAGCCGTCACTGTCGGCGTCTTGCCAGGCGCCATGCCAGATCTGGCCGTCGGCCTCGTTGCCGGCAGCGTTGACCCAGGCCACACCTAGGTTATTGATCTTCGTTACCAATGCGCACAGCGGACCGGTGCCGTCGCCGAAGTTCCAACCGGTGGACCAGCCGCCCGATAGGCTAATCACATTGGCGCCCGCAGCCACTAGCTTGGGCAACGCGACCTGCAACTGCGGCAACGTCTCGCCCGCTTGCGCCCAGATCGTCGCACCCGGCGCCACATCGGCCACGATCTCGGCGCACGAAGTCCCGTGTTCGGCGTCTGCCTCTGGGGCCTGGTAGGGGATTTTGCCAGCAAAGTTGGAGAGTTCGCCAGCCGCAATCGCCCCATTCAGGCCATGCCAGTCGCTATCGACTACGACCACTTGAATGCCGGTGCCGTCGCCACCGCTACACTGCGACCGCGTGGCGCCGATCACGCGAGCGCCTTTGCTCAGGTGTGGGCCCGCCAAGTGCCGCATCGGTAAGGGTAAACGCGCTTGTTGTAGGCCCGCTAGTTGCGGCAGACTGGGCAGTTTTGCGGCCGGCAGCCATACGAGCCAAGCCGTGGCTCCTTTCAGCTCAATTTCCGCCGACATGCGCGCCAGCTGCGCCGGCCACATGCGGGTCGTTTCCTCTGTCTGGGCCAGCAGTTCTACCGCAATGCGCCCATCGCGCCAGGGACTCCGCTGCCAGCGACGCTGCAAAGCACGAACCGATGAAAGCGCTTGTATATCAGCAGCTTTCTTCCATGCGACATAGACCTCCCGCAGCGGCGACGCCACTGGGCAGCCACGGGGCCACAGCGCGGCCTCTGCATGGGCCGGCTCAGCCGCAGCACCCACGGTCGAAGCACCCACGGCCAAAGCAACCACGGCCAAAGCAACCACCGCCAAAGCAGCCATAACCGCAGTGAGCAAACTAGCTGCAGTTGCGCGCCATTTCATAAGTTCACGCGGAGTCCTGGCGAGGGGGATGCCGACCACTGGCGGGCCGACCCGGTACAGTAGATTGGGTTGTGGCCGCCGGCAAGCCCAAAGACGCACCCTGCCCTGCATCCATAGCAGTTTCGCCACCTGCAATCGAATGGCTTGCGCCGGGTCAGCCTGTCCGCGATGCTGTGGCCCATGCTGCCCACCGCCCCCGTTTTGCACCAGGCCACTCCAGCGACTCCGCTGAGCCTGGATAGCTGGCACCCCGATGATTTGCTTGAGCAACTTGTGTTGGTCGGTTGCCGGACGCAGCAGGCCCGCCAAGCGCTTTTGCAGCTGGCTAAGGGTACCTGGCAAACCGCGACGCCGTGGCCCGTGCTGCTGGCGACGCTGGGCAAGACGGCACGCAAATCAGTCGAGTTACTAGTAATTGCGCCAGTTGAGTTGCAGGTGACCGACGATCGCGGCAGCGCCGACGCCACCCGCAAGCTGCTACTGCGGACACACGACGGGCACTTGATTGAAACCGTTGTGATTCCGTCGACTACTGGCACGCGAACCACGGTGTGCCTTTCGAGTCAGGTCGGTTGCGGGCGACGCTGCACGTTCTGCGAGACGGGGCGCAGTGGCTTGATCCGCAATCTGACGGCAGGCGAAATCGTCGCGCAGCTGCGCCAAGCCCAGCGCAGTTGGCAACGGCACAGCCCAGAACTCGCGCCAATTCGCAATGTTGTATTTATGGGCATGGGCGAGCCGCTCGACAACCTGGCCGAGGTGGCCACCGCTGTCGCGGTCCTGACGCATGATCGGGGTGCAGGCCTGTCGTGGCGCCACGTGACGGTGAGCACGGTTGGGGTCGCGCACAAGATTAGCGCCTTTTTTGAGCAGGTTCAGGCCCATCTGGCCGTCAGTCTGCACGCTCCCGACGATGCGCGCCGGTCGGAGTGGATGCCCATCAATGCTCGCTGTGATCTGGCGACGCTAAAGTCCGCGCTGCTGCAGCACTTGCCACCCGGCCGCGAGGTGCTGGTCGAGTACATTTTGTTCGCCGATCGCAACAGTGCGCTGGCTGATGCCGAGTTGCTGTGCGGCTGGCTTGCGGGCCTGCCCGTGCGGGTCAATCTGATTCCGGCCAATCCGGGGCCAGACCCGCAGCTGGGTGCGCCGCCGGCAGAGCAAGTGTGGCAATTTCAAAAATATCTGCTGGATCGCGGGATTCGAGCTATGGTTCGCCATCCGCATGGCCGCGACATCGGCGGAGCGTGTGGGCAACTGGCGGGCGCGCACCGGCGCGAGGCGGTGAATCGCCAAGGGCCAGACGGCGTTGATGAAGACGCGGGCGCCAATGCCCCGCTGTGAACAAAAGGGGCGACGTGCTGCAAGCCATCCAAACCAAGATGATGTTGTTCGTGATGCTGCTCGCGGGCCTAATGCTAGCGGCTCCGGCCTGGGCCGGCGTGGCGTCGACGCCGATGCAATGGAGCAAGGGCGATTTTTCTGAGGAAGGTCAGGCAATTGAACATATTACGCTGCGTGCGAGCAACAGTGCTGGGCAAGACACTTTCGTCCGCTTCTCGGTCGCCAATGCCGGCTTCAAACGCGGCCAACTCGAGGTTACCTTTCGCCAAGAGGCGGGCGGCGGCACCTTTTTTGGCCGCCAAACCTTTGCCCGCGGCGACTACAGCACCACCAGCGACCGCCTGGGCATCACCGCCGGCAAGAACAGCTTGACCTCGCAAGGCGGCACCATGACCGCACAATTCGCGATCGACGGCATGACCGCCACCGTCACCGTCACGAGCTGGATGTCGCCGTTCTCGGTGGTCGACAAGGGCGGCGCCGGGTACATCTGGCGCGAGCTCATGGCCCCTGTAGCGAGGGTCGTCGTGCACTGCACCGATGCCAGCGGCCGCGTTTTCGACACAACAGCCAATGGTTACGCAGTCCACGAGGCCTCGACGGCGCCGGCGCACCGCATCTACGATCGCTCGGTGCAAATGTTCCGCTTTGGCGCGACGCAACTGGTGATCGACTATATCGTCATGCCCTCGGAGCGGGGCAGCCGGCCGCTCGGGTTTGTCGTAGCGGTGGGCAAGGGTAAAGCTTTTGCGGGCGAAGTGGTCAAAGAAGTGCGGCAAGACGAGCATGTAGACAGCGCCAACGACTACCGCGTGCCGTACCAGGTGCAGGTGCTGGGCAAGCGCGGTGCTGGGCGCGTGGCGTTTGCGCTAACCGGCGAGAAGCAAGTCGCGCGCGAAGACGACCTGGCCGACTTGAGCTGGGCGGCGCGCAAAGCGGTAGGTTCGCTATTGCATCCAGTAACATACACGGTCAAGGGCACCGCGCAGATCGAGTTGCAGAGCACGCCCGACGAAGCCGCGACCGTGCTCGACGCCACGTGCCGCTATAAGTACGCGCAAACTCGCTAATTTTAATAGGAAAGCCCCATGTTCGGACTCGGTTCGGGTCGCCTGACCACCAGTGTCGAGGGTCTGCTTGGCCCCAGCGATGAGCGTCCGGCCGACCGTGTGGGACTTGCTCTGCAATGGCTGGGAACAGCCGGTTTCCGAGTACTTTCGAAGGGTCATCACCTGTGGCTCGATCCGCATCTGTCGCGGCACAGCCTGCTCGAGCTGGCGACGGGCAAGATTGTGCCAAAGCTGGCGAACATCGAGCGCGACGTCGATCGCGCCGATGCGGTGGTGGTGGGGCACAGCCACTTTGACCACGCCTTGGATGCGCCGGCGATCGCGAAGCTACGCGGTGCTCGCGTGTATGGCGCTGAAGATACACTGAATTGGTGCCGAGGCTACGGTGTGCCCGAGGCGCAGTTGCGGCGAATGGAGGGGCGCGGCGAATCGTATGCGGAGGGGCCGTTTACCCTGCGGCCGGTGCGCTCGCAACACAGCCCCTTCTTGGCGGGGCAAGTGCCCTTTGCTGGCCCGATTTCGCTGCCGCTGCAAGGACCTGCGCCCGTCTGGGCGTGGCGGGTGGGGCAAGTCTTTGGGCTGCATCTGCAGGGGCCGGGGCCGTCGATCTACCACGTGGGGTCGGCCGATCTGATCGAGGCCGAAATGACCGGAATTCAAGCGGATGTTGTGCTTTGTTGCACCATCGGCCGGCACTCGGTGCGCAATTTTACCCAGCGGGTGGTGGCGGCGCTGCGGCCCAAGCTCGTCGTGCCGTGCCACTGGGACCTGTTTTGGCAACCGCTGCAAGCGCCACCGAGGCAGATTCTTACTAACGATCTTGCCGGGTTTATCGCAGAAGTGGCGGCTTGCGCCAACGCTCCGCAAGTGCGAGTGCTGCCGCCGCGGGGCTGGGCCGTGCTGCAGCCCTGATCAGTGGGCCGGGTGCAGCTGCCAGGCCACCAGCCAGTCTTGGCCAGCAGGAGTAAAGCCCATTGCAATCAGTCGTTTAGCAAGATCAGGCAAGTGCGCCGCGCCGTAAAAAATCCCGAGCGACTTGGGCTTCTTGGCGAGCTCGCGCTGCAGCACACCGATCGCCACCTGGTTGCGCTCGCGAATCAGCACCGAGCCAAAACCAAGACCTCCAAACTCTTCGGCCCCCATGTCGATTTCGCTCAGCTCGCGCCCCAGATAGCGCTTGAGGGCCTGGCCCTGGTCGCGCGCGGTCAAGGCCAGTGCGAGCTCGACGCTGCCCATGCGCACCGACCCGTCGGCGTGGGTGAGGCGCGCCGAGTCGGTGATCGAGAACGCCAGCAGCGATACCACCAAATTACCAGCCTGATCGAGCAGTTGCGACCCTAGGCGCGCGCTATCGATGTCGGCGTGGACAAAGTTGTTGGCACGGTAGTCGATGTTGTCGAGCTGAAATTCGAGGCCGAGCCGGTCCTTGAGCCAGCGCTGCACCGTCGACAGCTTGCCATCGGACGGACCCATGGTGCGCACATCGAGTTCTTCGGGCTTGACCAGCTCGAACAGGAGATGATCATACTTCTTGAAACGATTGGATAATACCCGGTAGTAGGCGCGATCACCCACATGCACGGCACCGATCAAATCGACACGCTGCTTGCCGCGCACATAGTGCCAAACCGCGGTATCGAGATGTTCGTGGCCACTCGGCGCATCGACCCAGCGCATCGGCGGTGTGGCAGCGAGCACCGGACTGGCGGGGGCAGCAAAGGCCAACGGCGACACGAGGCAGCCAAGAATCAATGCAAATACAATAACTTGCTGCAGCGCTACAGTGAGGCGGTGAACCGTCATGGCCAAGTCGTCCAAGCGCAACGCCCGTGGGGTGCGGTCGCGGGGCAGTCTAGCCGATCGCACCCCAGGCGGCGAGTGAGCCGGCTAGAGCTTGCCGAAGCGCTTTTCGGACTCGTCGTACAAGTGGGCGCGGTGGTCCGGGTGGGCAATGTCGATAAGCGCCCGCGCGCGCTGCCGCAGGTTTTTGCCATACAGATCAACGGCACCGTACTCCGTGACGATAAAGTGCACGTGAGCCCGCGTAGTGGTAACGCCGGCGCCCGCCTGCAACATCGGCGTGATCCGCGAACGGCCCTTCGAGGTAACTGACGGCAAGGCTATGATGGGTTTGCCTTTTTCGGACAGCGCCGCGCCGCGAATGAAGTCCATTTGGCCGCCCACGCCCGAATACTGCTTGGTGCCAATGGTGTCGGCGCAGACTTGGCCGCACAGGTCGACCTCGATAGCGCTGTTGATCGCGGTGACGCGGGGATTGCGACGAATCACGGCAGTATCATTGACATACGCGATATCGAGCAGGGCGACATCGGGGTTGTCGTCGATAAAGTCGTAGAGCTTGCGTGTGCCCATGACAAAGCCAGCGACGATCTTGCCGGGGTGGATCCGCTTGTGTTCGCCAGTCACTGCACCGGTTTGCACCAGATCGACTAGGCCGTCGCTAAACATCTCGGTGTGGATGCCCAAGCCGCGGTGATGGGCCAGCGACGCCAGCACCGCGTCGGGAATCGCGCCGATACCCATCTGCAGCGTAGCGCCATCTTCGACCAATTCTGCGACGTTGCGACCTATTGCCAGCTCAATTTCGCTGAGCTCGGCCGGGAGGGCCTCGGGCAGGGCGACGTCGACCCAGCAGGCCGCGTGCAGCTGCGACACGTGCACTAGACCATCACCATGCGAGCGCGGCATGTGGGGGTTGATCTGAGCGACCACGAGGCGCGCCGTCTGCACCGCCGCCGCCGCCGCATCGACCGACACACCCAGCGAGCAGTAGCCGTGCTTGTCGGGCGGCGACACGTGGATCAATGCGACATCGATCGGCAACACGCCGCGGCGAAACAGGTTTGGCACTTCAGACAGGAACACCGGCAGGTAATCGGCGCGGCCTTCGGCGACCGCCTCGCGAGCGTTACCGGCTACAAACAGCGCATTGAGATGAAAACTATCGCGCATTTCGGGGGCGAGATACGGCGCCGGACCTTCGGTGTGAAGGTGGACGACCTCGACTTCGCGCAGGCTAGGGGCGCGGTCGGTCATAGCCTGCACAAGCACGGCGGGCAGCGCACAGGCGCCTTGCACGAACACCCGGTCGCCCGAGCGGATGCACTGCACGGCGGCTTCGGGGCTGACATAGTCAATCTGATTCTTGCGGTACATAGGGTCCTTCTGCAGACGGCCCAGCTGCCGCCTGGACACAGATCGGAGCACGCGGACCGTACTACCGCAAGGGCGGGCGTGACACAGCGGTGAGGCGCGGTGAGGCGCGGCGCAGCGCGTCAGGCGCAACCCGATTGGCTATAGGCGGCAAAATGCGACACCCGAAGCGATTCTGCTATCTTGATTGGGCTCGCTGCAGAGCCACCCCGCCATGCCTGAACGAAACCTGCAAACCATTGTATTTTCAGATCTGCACCTGTCGGATGCGGAGCCCAACGACCCGCGCCGGCCGATGTGGCGCGCTTTTCGCAGGCGCGAGCACTTTGTCGATGCCGATGTCATTGCACTGCTAGAGCACGCCGTGCACGAGGCTGAAAGCGTAGGCGATCGGCTAGAGATCGTGCTGAATGGCGACGTGTTCGATTTTGACCCGATCATGGCCCAGCCGGATCCGCCGGCGTCGCGCCTGCACTGGCTGGCTCGCCTGCGCGGCCTGGGTACGGAACAGTGGATGTCTGCGTTCAAAATGGGTCTGGTGCTGGCCGATCATGCGGCGCTGATGCAGGCCCTAGGCGAGGTGGCGCGGCGCGGGCACACGCTGGTATTTGTGGTGGGGAATCATGACTTAGAGCTGTACTGGCCCGATGTGCAGCGGCAGGTGCGCGAGGCGCTGGCGATCGACGACGCGGCGCAGGCCAACGTGCGATTTTGCGAATGGTTCTATCTCTCAAATGGCGATGCCTTTATCAGCCACGGCCACCTGCTCGACCCGTACTGCACCGTCCCCGATCCCGTGCATCCGCTGATCGCGGTGGGGGGCGAACCGCGCGTGCGCTTGCCATTTGGCGACGTGGCCAACCGCTTCATGCTCAACGGCATGGGCTATTTCAACCCGCACGCCACGGCCAACTATATTATGACTGGCCGAGAATACATCTTGTTCTTCTTCCGCTATATGTTCCGCACTCAGCCGCTCTTGCTCTGGACCTGGTTCTGGTCGGCGCACATCACCGCGGTGATCACGCTGGCCGAATTCATTCGCCCGGCGCTGCGCGATCCGCTTACGGTTGAGCAACGTGTGGACGATATTGCGGAGCGTTCGCACGCGACCCCCGCGATGGTGCGGCAGTTGGCGGCAGCGGTCGTGCCGTCGGCTTGCACAAATCCCTTTATGATCATGCGTGAATTGTGGCTGGACCGCGGGCTGCTGTTCGTGGCGATGGTCTATGCGGCGTGGCAGCTGGTACTGGCGGTCAATTTCTTGGTGCCGATCAGCCCGTTCTGGGTGCTGGTGCCATTTGGCCTGCTGTTTCCGGTCTTCTTGCAGTACTCGTTCCACGTCAAGCCCGAGACGTTTGCCAAGCCGCTGCTGGATGCGGCTAGTGCTGAGCAAATTCATAGGATTACAGGAGCAAGTCTGGCGGTGCTTGGGCATACCCACCAGCCGCTGGTCGAGCCGATTGGGCCGCTACAGGTATGCAACGTGGGATTTTGGTCGCCGGCCTTTGCCGAGCCCGAGTGCAAACGCCGCATCGGTACGCAGACTTTTGCGTGGATTCGCCCGCATGGCGCACAGCGGCAACTGCAACTGTGGGAGTGGCCGCCTGGTGCGCCGGTGCCCGTGCCGTACAACGCGGCGTCGGCCGAGACGGTCAAGATCATGGTGTCGCAGCGGCAATAGGGGGAGCAAATGCGCATTCTGAAGAAAGTTTTGTGGCTAGCGGCGACCTGGGCGGCCCTGGCGACGACCGCGCCGGCGCAGGCTGAGCCGCCCCGCTTTGAGCTCATCTACACCGAACCGGCCGAGACGGAGCTGCACCAGCCGCTGCGGGCGCCGGCGCCGCTGTGGGCCGAGGCATTTGAAGGCGCGAGTAAAACCATTGATATCGAACAGTTCTACTTGGCCGAGCAGAAGGGTGAGGTGCTTGATCGCGTGCTCGACGGACTGGAGAAAGCGGCGCGGCGCGGCGTGCAGGTGCGGGTGCTGGTCGAAGACAAGATGCGCAAGCAGTCGCAGCCCACGCTAGATCGCTTGGCGCAGTGGCCAAATACCCAAGTGCGTGTGCTGAGTTGGGGGCAGCTTGACCCGGGGCCAGGGCGCAAAGCGGGCGGTATCATCCATGCCAAATTTTGGATCGTCGATGGCAAGTTGGGCTACTTAGGCAGCCAGAATTTCGACTGGCGGTCGCTGAGTCACATCCATGAACTTGGCGTTTTAATTCGTGATATTCACATTGCCGGCCAGCTTGAGGCCATCTTTGAGCACGACTGGAGCGCCCAGGCCAAGCTAGCGGCCAAGCAGGTGGTCGCACCGCTGCCAGCGACAGAAGCAGAACGAAATACAATCGGCTACTTGGTAGGCAGCCCCAAGCCCTGGCTGCCGGCGGGTGTGGGCGACAGCGAGTCCGAGTTGGTGCGACTGATCGACACCGCCAAGCAGCAAGTGCGCGTGCAAGTGATGAAATATTCGCCACTTCGCCACGATGGCCACACGTTTTACCCCGAGATCGACAATGCGTTGCGGCGGGCGGCGGCGCGCGGGGTCAAGGTCGAGCTGCTGGTCGCGGACTGGAATACGGACAAGCCGGCGGTCGCATGGCTGCAGAGCCTCGACTTGGTGCCGAATGTCACGGTCAAGCTGGTGACCATTCCGCAAGCTAGCCGCGGTCCGATTCCATTTGCACGGGTAATTCATAGTAAGTACGCGCTATTTGATGATACAACGCTATGGGTAGGTACGAGTAACTGGGAAGGGGGCTACCTCGACGAGTCGCGCAATGTAGAGCTCGTGATCGGCGAGGCGGCGCTCGTTGGGCAGGCGCGCAGTTTGTACCAACAACTGTGGCAAAGCCCATACGCCCAAGGGCTGGATGCCTGCCGCGAGTACCCCACTGTCAAGCGCAACTAGGCCCGGCTGAAACAAAATCTGCGTGGACTGCTGCCCAACGGGGTTGGAGTGTGGCAGCGCGACGGGCAGCATAGACAGCAGGGCGCGACCCAAGCACAATCCAGCCGTGCGTAGGC
Organism: uncultured Myxococcales bacterium; assembly: GCA_903883645.1. GTDB lineage: Bacteria > Myxococcota_A > UBA9042 > UBA9042 > UBA9042 > SXRM01. The sequence goes on from CAISBR010000135.1 coordinate 43,478, forward strand.
GGTGCTGCGTCGCGAGGATGCCATGTACGGAGTATTGGTGGTGCCGCCAGCGGGCGATGCCCAGAAAGCGGCCAATGTGCTGGCGGAATTGTCGGGCGGCACGGCGTACGATCAGCGGCAAAAATTGCTGCGCAACTTGCCGTTTCTGGCGGCGTGGAGCGAGCAGTCGATCGTGGTGCAGCGCGGGGCAAATGCTTTGCGCGAGGCGGGGTTGCAGGCCTGGGCGATCTCGCGCGCCGCGCTCGACTTGCTGCCCGAAAGCATTGAGGTGCGGTCGTTTTCGCGCTTTCCGGGCGGCCTAGAGTTGGTGGGGCGGACGGAGAGTTATCGGTTGAAATACGAGGATATTGGGCTGGTTCTACCCTGCCGCGCTGATTCGGGTCAGACCGTGACCACGACCACAACCACCAAGAAGGTGGGGCTCGCGCAGATGGCCATGGGCATCCCGATCGCCAAGAAGACGGTCGAGGTCGAGCAGCAAAAGCAGTTTGATCAGTCCTTTTTTTGCTTGTTGTGGCCGCGCAAAGTGGGCAACGGTGGCGATCTGCTGTTTGAGCTGCAGGCCGAGGGCATGGACTACGCGGGCCTTGATGGGGCAAAGACGGCCTCGTCGACCAAGAACTATATGGCACTACTCGACTTATTGCGGCAGCTGGCGCCTAGCGCTTGGGATGCGCGGCTTGAACGGGCGGGCGGCAAGCTCTCGCCGATCGGCGTGCCGCCGCGCAGCAGCACCGATCGCGTGAGCAGCAAGTTGAGTATTACGACCAGTGCCGCGGGCTGGGACAACGAAAATGCGGTGGTGCAGTGCGCCCATTTGCTGCTGCTGGCGGCGAAAGTGCGCGAGGCCCGCGCGCGGCAGCCCTAGGCGCGTGGCGAAGGCGCTCAGCTATGGCATAGTAGCGCCCGGCTGGGAGCATATCGCCACGCCGAGGGATGCATGAGCACGCAGAATCTAAGCCAAATCGACGACCTTGCCGTTGCGACCGTGCGCGGGCTCGCGATCGACATGATCCAAAAGGCCAACTCGGGCCATCCCGGCCTGCCGCTGGGCATTGCCGATGTGGCGTATGTGCTGTGGCAGCAGTTCTTGAAGTTCGACCCGAGTGCACCGAACTGGCCCAATCGCGACCGGTTTGTGCTTTCGGCTGGCCATGGTTCGTCGCTTTTGTACGCCCTGCTACACGTGTACGGCTACGATCTGCCCATCGAAGAACTGAAGAACTTTAGGCAGTTGCATAGCAAGACCCCGGGGCATCCCGAATATGGTCATACGGTTGGGGTCGAGATCACCACGGGACCGCTGGGCCAAGGTTTGTGCAACGCGGTGGGCATGGCCATTGCCGAAGAACGCGGAAGGCAGCGTTTTGGCAAGGATCTGATCGACCACTACACCTATGCGATCACCGGCGATGGCTGCCTGCAAGAGGGGGTATCGGCCGAGGCGAGCTCGCTGGCGGGTCACCTGGGCCTGGGGCGCTTGATCGTGTTGTACGATAGCAACCACATCACCATCGACGGGCGCACCGAGCTGACGTTTACCGAAGACGTGGGGCTGCGTTACCAGGCCTATGGCTGGCAAGTGCTGCGGGTCGACGGCCACGATCGCGCGCAGATCGCCCAGGCGCTGCTCGAGGCCAAGGCGGACAACGAGCGGCCGAGTCTGATCATCTGCACCACCACCATCGGCAAGGGTTCGCCCAAGCTGGCCGGTAGCCATAAGGTGCACGGCGCGCCGCTGGGCCCCGACGAAGTGGCGGCGACCAAGCGGGCAATTGGCCTAGATGCCGAGCAGTTCTTTGCGGTTGCGCCCACTGTGGCCGAGCATCTGCGCTCCGGCAATGCGCAGCGGCAAGGCGCGCGGCAGGCGTGGGAAAAACGGGCACAGTCGCTTGAAGGGCAACAGCTTTTGACCGAGCTGGCGGGGGCGACGGCGGCGAATCTGCACCAGGTGACATGGCCTACGCAACCAGTAGGGCCGGGGATGTCGACGCGCAAAGCCGGCGAGGCGGTGCTCAAGGCGCTGGCGCCGCACGTGCCGCAACTGTTCTGTGGATCAGCGGACTTGGGTCACTCGACCTTTGCCGTGATTCCGGGCGAAGACTACGTGCAGAAGGGGTCATGGGCGGGCCGCAATATCCACTGGGGCATTCGCGAGCACGCCATGGGTGCGGTCGCCAACGGTCTGGCGGCTTGGGGCGGTTACATACCCGTAGTGTCTACGTTTATGGTCTTTCACGACTATATGCGGCCGGCAGTGCGGCTGGCGGCGCTCATGGGCCTGCCGGTCATCTATGCCTACACGCACGACTCGATTTTTGTTGGCGAAGACGGCCCCACGCACCAGCCGGTCGAGACGCTGGCCGCGATGCGCACGATCCCGAACCTGGTGACCCTGCGACCGGCCGATCTGACCGAGACCTGCGCGGCCTATGCCGTGGCGTTGCAGCGAACCAAAGCACCGACGGCGCTGGCCCTAACCCGGCAGAATGTGCCTGAATTGCCGCGTCCTGCCGGTATGGACGCCCACGCGGCGGTGGCGCGCGGCGGCTATGTGCTGAGCGATGCGGCCGCGAGCTTGAAAGTGGTCCTGATTGCAACGGGTTCTGAGGTGCATTTGGCCATGGCCGCCCAAGTCGAACTCGAGCGAACCGGCTGCGGCGTGCGGGTGGTGTCGATGCCCTCGATCGAGCTGTTCGATGCCCAAGCTGCTGTGTATCGGCGCGAGGTTCTGCCGCTAGGCGTGCCGCGGCTGTGTATCGAAGCGGGCAGTCGGCTGCCGTGGCTACGGTTTTCCGGCGAAACGGGCGACGTCATCAGTATCGACACGTTTGGCGCGTCGGCCCCCGACAAGGTCTTGGCCAACGTATTCGGCCTGACCGTAGACAACGTTGTGGCGCGCGCTCGCCGCCTAGTGGGTTGATTGCCGTGCGTCTCGATCGCTATTTGAGTCAAGGCTGCGGCATGCCGCGGAGTGAAGCGCAAAAAAACGTGCGCTTCGGCAAGGTTGCCGTAAATGGCAAGAATTGCCGCGACGGCGGCCAACAGGTGGTAGTTGGTCGCGATGTGGTGCTGTTTCGCGGTCAGGTGGTGCGGCCCACGGGGCACTTGCTGATCATGCTGCACAAGCCGGCAGGGGTGATCACTTCGACCTCCGATGGCGGCGGCCCTACGGTTATGTCTTGTATTCCTGACGAGTTGAACCGCAAGGATCTGGCGCCAATCGGCCGGCTCGACAAGGACACCACGGGGCTACTGCTTCTGACAACCGATGGCGGGCTGACTCACGCGCTGACGCATCCGCGGCGGCACGTAGAAAAGGCTTACCTGGCTACGCTTTCGCAGCCGTTGCCGGCCGAGGCGGTGCAGCGGTTTGCCGCGGGGGTCGAACTGGCCGACGGCACGCTGTGTGCCCCCGCACTTCTTGAAATCTTGAGCGAAAGTCAGGCACGCGTAGTGCTGCGCGAGGGCAAGTACCATCAGGTCAAGCGGATGGTGGCGGCGTGTGGCTCGAGCGTGACTGCCCTGCATCGCGAGCGGATCGGCGATCTGTGGCTCGACCCGGCCCTGCAACCGGGGATGGCGCGGGCAGTTTCACTTGAAGAGTTGGCGCTGCTAGGGCTAGCTTGGCCAGGCACAGATGGAGCTGAGCTTGCTGAAACTACTGGTGAATCAGCGGAGGATGACGGTGTCGGCGACGGATTACCGCAGTAGCCTGAGCTCGGCCTTTGAGCGACCGCCGCGGGTTGCGCTGCTTTGGGCAACCCCTCGATCGTACGAAGAAAGTGTGGCAGCAGCCCGCACCTGCTACAGCGGCGGCGGTGTAGTGCGAGCGGCGCAGGTGTCGGGCGAGGGCCTTGGCGACGAACAGGCACAACTTCGCAAACAACAACGGGATCGCATCGCAGCGAGCACGTTTGCCGCCGGCCACCACACGACGCTGCAGCACGGACACGCTTCGTTTGCGCTCGACGATGTGTCGCGGCAGCTCGTGTGGTCGTTCTTGCACGCACATCCGTTCTACAATAGCGAGCAAGTAAGCCAAAGGTATGTAGAAGTGCGGCCTGAGCGGGTGGCGATTCCACATCTGCCGCCGGCCGCCGATCGCTTGTACCGGCGCCGCATCGAGCAACAAACCCGTGATTACCAAGACTTGATCTCCCTGCTGGAGCCCGTGGCAACTGCGGAATACTTTGCGGTGTTCCGCGCACGCAGCAAGCGGCCTGAGCGGTGGCGGTCGGCGATTCATAAGCGTGCCCAAGAGGTTGCGCGCTATGTGCTGCCGCTTGGGACGCATACCTGGCTGGTGCACACCGTGTCGGTGCTGACGCTGCTGCGCTATCGCCGACTGTGTCTTGAGCCCGACACGCCGACGGAAGCGCGCGAAGTCGTTTTGGCTATGTGCGACGCGCTGTTCGAGCAAGACCCGCTGCTGCGCAACCTGGGCGTAGAGCCTATGCCGCGCGAGGCGCTGCCGGCGTGGCGAGGAGCGGAGCAGTTCCCAAGTGATGCCAGCGAGATGGCACGGGAATTTGACGAGCAACTCGGCGGTCGCACGAGCGCCCTCATCGATCGGTTTGCCGACAATCCGCGGCGGGTGGCCGATGCCGTGCGGCAGGTGCTTGGAGTGCCGAGGGCGCATTTGAGCGATGCCGAGGCGATCGCCATGGCCCTAGATCCACAGCGTAATCCTCTGCTTGGCGAGAGTTTGCAGACGGTGCATCACCAAAAACTAGGGCGCGCGCTGAGCACTGCGCATTACGCTTTTGCCAAGAAGTTGTCGCACGCCGCCGATAGCCAGGACCAGCGGCACCGGATGACGCCGGCCGCCAGACCGATGGTACAAGCATTCCTTAGTCGCGAACCGGACTTTGCGGTGCCCCGGCTCATTGCCCATGCGGGTGGCGAGGCCGAAGCGCGCTATCGGCAGTCGATGACTGAGACGTGGGCCGATGCGATGCGCTTGCTCGATGAGGGCATACCTGCTGAATTTTGCGCATACTTGCTGCCCAACGCCGTGCATGTGCGTATGACCGAGACGGCGGATCTGCAGGCTCTGCGGCACAAGTCTGCAATGCGACTATGTTTCAACGCGCAAGAAGAGATTTGGCAGGCGAGTCTAGACGAAGCGTTGCAGATCGCCGCGGTCGAACCCGTGCTGGGCAAGTGGCTGTTGCCGCCGTGCGCCATTCGGGTCGCTGCGGGCGTGCGGCCGATCTGCCCCGAGGGTGATCGCTACTGCGGCGTGCCGGTGTGGCAGCAAAATCCGGAAGATTGGCAGCGGGTGCTGTAGCAGCTAGTCGACACCGCGCTCGATCTGGGCGCGCGCCCAACTCCAGGCAGCCACAGTGCGCGGAAAGCCGAGCGTATTCATCGCCAGCAACACTGTCTGCTCGATTTCTTGTTCTGTGGCGCCATGTTGCATAGCCCGTCGCACATGGCTGCGCACCGCCGACTCAAGGCCCGCCCCCACCGCCAGGCCAATCTTGACCAGTTCGCAGGTCTTGCGGTCGAGTGGCCCAACGTGGTCGACGACCTTGGCAACGCGCTCATGCGTCTCGCCGAGTTCGGGATACTTGTCAATGAATTTCAGGTATGTACCAGGCAGTTTGCCAGGTTTCGGCGCATCGTGAGGCATGGATTCCCCCGCGGAGACTGCGAGCGAATGGCGGAGCTACTGCCCCAAAGCAGCGCCCACCTTCGCCCAGGCCTCCGGTTGGAGCCGCGTCTGCAGCGCTGGATACAGATCTTGCTCTTCCCAACGCACATGAGTCCGCAGCGCGTCGGCCAAGTCGGCGGCTAGGTCGGCATCGGCCTCTCGCTCGACGACGGTGGCCACCAGCGCGGCAAAGGCGGTTCGCAATCGGTCGTGCTGCGCATCGAAGTCGGCGCGCTCATCGTCTGTAAAATGGGGCCGCAACACCCGTTCTTCGTCGCTGAAGTGCGCTTGCATCGCGACCTGCCAGGCTGCCGCAAGCTCGTAGGCCGCACGCCGCTCAAGCCAGCCTTCGCCCGATAGGCGTGCCCAGCGCACATCGCGCGCGAGCGTCAGGGCATCGTTGTGTTCGCGCGACAGCTTGCGCAGTTCTGGAACGCGGTACATGGCACCTCGGCCGCCTGTAGGCCACAGCAGACGGAGTAGGTTGCCAGGATGTGAAGCGTCTGGCGTCACGATGTTGTAATGCGATATTCTTATCGATAATACCATGATACCGGTATCAACGGTCTCAGGTGATACCGCTGATACCGTCGCTCAGCGTTCCATCCTCTTCTATGTTGTTATTAATACTGACTCTTATTGCCGCACATTCTTGGCACGGGCGCTGCAAGGCTCACCGTCGCCCGCGCAACTGCGGGCACCGAGGTGACAGCGATGCAATGGTCGAAAAGGGTAAGTGGGCAAGGGCATTTTCGTGGCAATGCGCTGCGGTGTGGCTGGGTTTGGGCGATCGGCGCGCTAGTGGTGCTCGGGGCGCCAGCGGGCTGTGTCGACGAGCCGGGTCAGCGACCTGGGCAGTTCGCCATGCAGAACGGGGCATTGCATCAGGTCGAGCCGGTGCGGCGCGTGCTGCTGGTGCTGCGAGCCGACGGGGAGGATGCCGCAGACCTGCGCGCGACCCAGGTTCGCGTCGAGGTGGCACTCGGGCTGCAATTCAAGACGTCGCGGCGCTACCAAGCCCTGCCGCTGCTTGCAGGTAGTATCGAGTCTGCGGCAGTGGCACGGGCTAGCCAACTACCTGAAGTTGAATCGATTCAAGAAGACGGCGAGCTGCATACGGTGGGCGGGGCGACCACCGCGAGTGGCGGCTCAGCGGCGGCAGCGGTGCAGGCCAAGACCGCATGGAACGCGGGCTATGGCGGCCAGGGGGTGCGGATCGCCGTAGTCGACTCGGGCGTCGATGCCTTTCACCCCGACCTCGTTGGCAAAGTGATCGCTCAAAAATGTTTCGCGATGAGCGGATGCCCCCCCTACGGCGCACCCGAGGGCGATGTGGCCAGCGACGGCAACGGCCATGGCACCCACGTCGCGTCGATCATTGCGGGCGCGGGCAAAGTGGCCCCGGCCGGCATCGCACCCAACGCGGAATTGATCGCAGTGCGGGTCTTTGGCAGCGAGGGCAGCGGCAGCGACGCCGATGTGCTGGCGGGCGTCGACTGGGTGCTAAGTCTGGCCAGCAAGACCGGCGTGCGCGCGATCAATTTGAGTCTGGGCGGCGCACAAGCCTACGCGACCGCCTGCGACAAGAAGCAGCCCGCATGGGCAGCAGCCGCGGTGGTTGCGGCCAAGAAGGGGGTGGCACTCTATGTGGCGGCCGGCAATGACGGGGTGCACAACGGCTTGTCGTCGCCTGCGTGCCTGAGCAACGCGGTATCGGTCGGCGCGAGCTATTTGACCACCGCCACCAGCAAGACCTGGCCCGGCTTATGCAGCGACATACCCCAGAAAGCTGGCGCACTGACTTGTTTTTCGAACCGGAGCAAGCTGCTCACGCTGGTCGCGCCGGGCTCGCCCGTTACTGGGGCCAAGCCGGGCGGTGGAATTGCAAGCATGTCGGGCACTTCGCAGGCTACGCCCACAGCGATCGGCACAGCGGCGCTGCTCTGGTCGTGCCAGCCCAAGTGGACGCCGACCCAGGTGCGCGATGTGCTTCACCAGACGGGCAGCGCACTTGCGGACCCGAGTACGGGTCTGAGTTTTGCCCGCGTCTCGGCGGCGGCGGCGATAGCCGCGTGCAGTAAGCCGTAACAAGTACCTGAGAGGCATGGTCTGGACGGCGGCGCGCCGATGCGCTATCTGGCGGCGACGGTCGCGTGAGGCCGGCTTGGAAACAAAGTGAACGCCCTGCGCCCTACCCTTGTAACGCCAAGTCTGCACGCCTGCTGCAAAATGCCGTGGCTCCTGTGCGCAGCATTGGCAGCCGTGATGGGCCTAGCGCGCCCGGCGTCCGCCGAACAGACCGTGCTGCATCTAGCCCTCGATATCGACTGCACCTCCGATTGGGCGCGCATTGAACTCCGCGGGCTGCGTTGGCGGGTCTTGTCGCGGCAGTTGCGTGTCGATGGCCCGGTGGATGCGGGGCTGCAGCTCGATGGCGCGGTGGGGATTCGCAAGCCGGCAGCGGACCTGAGCCGCGTACGGCTGCACCTCGACTTAGCGGCGGTGGCCACGGGCGAGGCCCTGCAAGTAGTTACCAAGCATGGCGATTTGGGCGAATTGCAAGTGCGCTTGACGGCGGGCCGGGCGCTGTTGGCGACTCAGACGAGCCGTGGCCTGTCCGGCGCGTCGGGCAACATTCGCATCGCGACGCTTGACGCAAAAGGCCTTGAGCGGGCGCCTGTTTTGCCACGACGCGACTGGGGCCGGCGGATGCTCGCCTTCTACTACGGCTGGTGGGGGTTGCCGACCGGGCCCGCCAAAGAGTGGCTGCATTGGGACCCGCAGACACCCGAGAGCACGGTCACCCATCCGCCGCAGCTCGGGCCGTATGACTCTGCGGATCCTGCTGTGATTGCTCAGCATGTGACTTGGGCCAAGCAAGCCGGCATCGACACGCTGGTGCTGTCGTGGTGGCACATGTACCCCCATCAGCGGCTGGTGCTGACGCGCCTACTCGACGAGTGCCAACGGCAAGGTGTCACCGCGACGGTCTACATCGAAGTTGCTAGCAATGCTGAAGACTTGCGCAATCAACTGGTCGATCTGCTCACGGGCATCGGCAACCATCCGGCGTTCTTGAAGGTGCAGGGGCAGGCGGTGGTCTTCTTGTACACACGGGTGTTTGAGCACTTAGACGACAGCGGATTCCGTAGAGCTCTGGCTGGCTTGCCGGTGCTGGCCATCGGCGATCGGCTTGAACCCGAGTGGCTGGAGTCGCTGGGAGGCCTGCACTCGTACGTCAGTTTCTTGTTTGCGAGCAAGCGGATGGATCAGATGCGCGAGGCCCGCACTGCCGCGCGGCTGTGGGACAAGCTGACTGTGGCCACGGTGATGCCGGCCTACGACGACACGAATATCCGTTTTGGCGGCAGGCACTTGGACCGTGACGAGGGGCGCTACTATGCGGCACAGTGGGCGGCCGCACAGCCACTGGACTGGGTAATCCTTACTAGTTTCAACGAACTGCACGAGGGCAGCGAGATCGAACCCACCCGCGCCGAGGGGATGCGTTGGCTCGAGGCCACCCGCCAGTATGTCGCGCGATGGAAGGCAGGACGGCCATGAAGCATCGCGCAAGCCTATGGATTATAGCGCTAATGTTGACGATGGGGTGCGTGGCCAAACCAGCCGCCCTGCGCCCAACTGCCGAGCAGCAGGCCGAACAGACCCGCCTACAACAGCAAGCCGAGACGCAAGCCGCAGCCGTGGCTGCCCAGCGCAAGCATCGCGAGCAGCGACTGCGGGCCATCGCCGAGTTCACCAGTCTACAAGCCCGTTTTGAGCCCTTGCTGTCGGCTCTGCGCCGCTGGGATGCCGCCGGTGACGAGCGCACCGAGATGGTCGACGCCGAGTTGGCGGTTGCGCGCCGCCTGGGCGAGTTCGAGCCTCTAAACCAGGCCTGTGGTCTGCAGTTTCATGCCCTTGCCGAGCGGCCCGAGCCCGACTTTGACCCGCCCGAGCTGGCCGGCCGCGTGCGGTTTGTCTGCGACCTGGTGGCGCGCGCCCAGTCGATCGCCCAGCGGCAAATTCTAATGCAGGTCAAGGTGTTTCTGGGGCTGCCGCCGTGGCTAGCCGACGTTCCCACACGCTACCAGCAGCGCGGTTGGGTGGCTTGGCACCAGTTGCTCGAATTGCTAAACCTAGAAGCGGCGTTCGAGCGGCAGGCCAAGCCGTGGCGGGCGGCGGCGGCCGCGGTGGGCGCGGTGATCTCGCCTGAGTCTCTGCTCAAGTACGGGCTCGAAGGTCGGCGCGGCTTGCTGGTGGCGCTGCAAAAGGGCCTGATGACCCTAAGTTTTCCAAATAGTTTTGAGGATAAGGCCCTGGCAAGCCAACTCGACAAGGCGTGGGCCACGCTGCAGCTCGAGGGGCCCCTGGCTGGGCAGCGCGGGCCACTGCTGCAGGTGCGGGCCCTCGATCCGCAGTGGCAGATTCTGACGGGCGATCGCGGTCGGACTCTGCGAAGTCAGCGCGATTTTGCAGTGCTGTTTGCCGCCACAAGCACGGCGGAACCGTTGGCAGGCTGCTGGATTCTTTGGGGAACAGCGGAGCGAGCGGCCGGCAAGCAGACCTTTCGCCTAGCCGACGATCTGCGCAAGGTACGCTGCCCGAACGCGGCGCCCGTCTCGACAGCGCCGACCGTCGCACAACCCTAGAACGTTGTTACGGAAAGAACCCTTGCCCTACCAAGCGGCTTCGACCACGGCCTTGGACCGCCAGATGTTCCAAAGCTGATCGGCCTCGCGCTCGCGGTCCTGCGTCTTGTGGATGTATTCAAGATAGTACGAGAAACGCATCCCTTGGTAGTTCACGTTCAAGTTGACGCCGCTGGTCTGCTTGTCGGTAATGTCGTGGCCGTAGCCCAGCGCCTGCGTGCCGGTGCGGTTCTTCTCGTCCCACTGCTCAATCTGGCTAAAAACCCCAACGCGCACGCCGTCGTAGACGGGCATCGAGAGCGAGCCGCGGCCAATCGCAATGTTGCCCTCGTAATCGTCGTTCAGCGCACCGACGCCATTGACGGCGCGCAAGTCCGTGTCGTTAACCAGCTTTAGCTTGACTTCGAGGTCGAGGCCCGGGCCCACTGGGAACTGGTGCTTGCCCCACACCGCGCCGATGTTGGTGCGGCGAAACTGGTTGCGGCGGTACACGCTGCGCGGGTCGCGGCCGCGGTCGGTGACGTTGGCGTAGTCGTAAAGGCCCGTGTCGGTCCAGCCCTCGCTATGCAAGAAGTTGGGGTAAACCTTATCGATATCGCGGTTTTGCATGTTGGTGTTGTATTCGATATGCGTGTACTCGGCCTTAAGCCGCGTGGTGTCGCGCTCCCACGTGGCGACGCCGGTGGCGCCGTTCCAGCCGATGCAGCTCTCGTACCATAGATCATCGAAGTCGATGAACTCATTTGCTAAGTTAAGGGTCGGCAGCTGACCGCCCGAGCCAACCAAGCCGTCGGTCAGCAGCACGTCGGCCTCGCGGCGGGCGCCAAAAATCGCATTCCAATCGGCGCCAATGTTGAAGTACTCGGCCTGCAGCGACAGCCCCACGCCAAACGGGTCGTTGGCCGAGAGGCGCAAAGTACCGGCAAAGTCTTGGGTATTCTTGAACACCAGCGGAAATACGCCCTGATTCAGCGCCACGCCGTTGCCCGCGAGCTTGGGGTCGATGTGCTGCCACGAGTAGCCCAAAAGGCCCGTAACCCGCAGCCAATCGGTGGGTTCGCTGTTTAGGTCGAAGGTCGCGTTGCCGCTGGCGTAGCGGGTAAGCATGTCGACCGCGTGATCTTGCACGCAACCCGGGATGGCCTGGCCCAGCGAGTCGCGGCAGTTGGCATTGGTGGTGCCCACGGCGTCGGGATCAGCGCGGTTGACCTCGAGATCCTGAGTAAAGTCGCCAACTAGACGCACTGCCGTCGACTCGTTGACCTGCCACTTGACCGTACCCGCGTAGGCCCAGTCGCGCGACCAAAAAGCGTTGGTCAGCAGCGGGTCGCCCAGGCCTGTCGACCAGCCCGGCCCCACAAACAGCTTGGGCATCGCGATCGCCGAGGCGAACCACTGCACCTGCTCGTCGCCGCCCAACTTGCCGCCGATAAAGTAGCCGCGGCCATTGTCGCGATCGATGTAGCGCACCTTGCCGATGGTCCACGGGTTGAACAGCGAAAAATCGTGAGCACCCACGCGGATGTAGTTGATCGCCTGCATATCCGGCGTGACTTGAATGTACGAGCCGCGCAGCTGCATGTAGGCGGCACGGTTCATACCCTCTGAATCGCCCGAGGTATTTTCTTGCGCATAGGCTAGATCGCCCGACGCCCACCAGTCTTGCCAGCGCATGCCAAAGCGCGAAGCCAACCGCGCCCCCGCCTCGACATACTGCGACACCTTGCCGCGAATGGTGAGCTCGAGCTCTGAGCCCACGCCGTTGTGACCCGAAATCTTGTCGGGCCAAAAGGGGTTACCCAACGTCAGCAAGCCTTGGCTGTCGTCGTTTTGGTACAAGTGCTTGGTATAGATGCGGCCGTCGATGTCGAATTTGGCGATGTCGGCATACGCGGGCAGGGCCAGCAGAAGCGTCATAGCTGCAAGCAGGGCGAGGCGAATCGGGCGATTCATGGCATCATCCGCGCGGCGCAACGGGCGCGGGGTAGACTGTAGCGCAGACAGGGTTTTCTGCGAAGAGCGCTGCGGGTCAAAGTGCGCGACGGTGACGAGCGTTTGACGCAGAGCGGGTCGTCGCGGCAGCAAAAGAGGCAAGGACCGATGGACTTAGCTATCGATGTTGAGGGGTTGCATAAGACCTGGCCGCCTGAGGTACACGCAGTGCGCGGGCTGGATCTGGCCGTGCAAAGTGGCGAGTGCTTTGGTCTACTGGGGCCAAACGGCGCCGGCAAGACGACAACTATCGAAATTTTAGAGGGTTTGGTTACACCCAGCGCGGGTCGCGTGCGTGTGCTGGGCCGCGATTGGGCGCACGACGCCGACGCGATCCGTCAGCGCATTGGCATCACTCTGCAGCATACCTACCTGAGTGAGCGGCTGACCGTTGCCGAAATCCTTGCGATGTTCCAGAGTTTTTACCACTCGGCCCGCGCGGTCGACGAAGTTCTGGCGCAGGTGTCGCTGCACGAAAAGCGCGACTCTTGGTTCGATCGCTTGTCGGGTGGCCAAAAGCAGCGGGTGGCGGTGGCGTGTGCGCTGGTGGGCGACCCCGAGCTGCTGTTTCTCGACGAGCCGACTACGGGCCTAGATCCCCAATCGCGGCGCCAACTTTGGGACGTGATTGCCGATTTTAAGGCGCGCGGCCGCACCGTGTTGCTCACGACGCACTACATGGACGAGGCGGAGCGGCTTTGCGATCGGGTGGCGATCGTCGATCACGGTCAGGTGATCGCGCTCGGCCGGCCCCGCGACCTGATCGCCGAGCACGTGGGCGGCATTGTGCTGAATCTAACTACAGATCAGCCGGTTGCGATCGAGCGACTGCAGGCGGTGGCCACGGCGAGCCGCACCCGCGTCGATGGCTGCCAAGCGCACCTGACGGTTGAAAATCTGGCCGCTGCCGTGCCCTCGCTGCTGACCGAGCTAGGCCAAGCCGGCATCGTGCTTCAAGAAATGCAGACTCACCAGCCCACACTCGAAGATGTGTTCGTCACGCTGACGGGCCGCCACCTGCGCGATTAGCGCAAACGGACGACGACTATGGCACTACGCGACTCGCCGCTTTGGCACCTGACCATGGCCCGCCTGCGCTCCTGGCTGCGCGAGCCCGAGGTGCTGTTTTGGAGCTTCGGCTTCCCGATTTTGCTTACGATTGCCCTGGGTGTGGCCTTTCGCAACCGCCCGCCCGAGGCGGTGACGGTGCTGGTCGAAGCGGGGAGCGGCGCCGAGAGCGTGGCCAAGGCGCTGGCGAACGACAAACAACTAACTGTACTTACAGTGGATCATCGCGAAGCGGCGCGGCAGCTGCGGGCGGGTCTGGCGGCGCTGTCGGTCGACCCGGGGCCGCCGCTCACGGTGCGCCACGACCCCACGCGGCCCGAGGCTAGGCTTGCTAAGTTACTGGTCGACAACGCCATTGAGCGATCGCAGGGGCGGCGCGACGTGGCGGCGATCGCCAACCAGACCGTCGACGAGCCGGGTGCGCGCTACGTCGATTTTTTGGTGCCGGGCCTCATCGGCATGAATTTGATGCAAAGCGGCATGTGGGGCGTGGGGTACGCGATCGTCGAGATGCGGAGCAAGCGCCTGCTGCGGCGCATGATCGCCACGCCGATGCGCAAAAGCGACTTCTTACTGTCGTTCTTGATCATGCGGCTAGTGTTTCTTTTGGTCGAACTGCCAGTGGTGCTGGGCACCGCGCGGCTGCTTTTTGATGTGCGCATCCAGGGTTCGCTGGTCGCCTTTGTCGCGGTCGCGGTGGCGGGAGCGCTGGCGTTTGTGGGCCTGGGCCTGCTGGTGGCGTCGCGGGCCAAGACGACCCAGGCGGCGAGCGGGCTGATGAATCTGGTGCAGATGCCGATGTTTGTGGGCTCGGGGGTGTTCTTTTCGATCAAGAATTTCCCAGAAGTGGCCCAACCGGTACTGCGCTTGCTGCCGCTTACAGCACTGAACGACGGCCTGCGCGCGGTGCAAAACGAGGGGGCCGACCTGCTGGGCGTGTTGCCGCAGCTCGCGGTTCTCGGTGGCATCGGCGTGGTGACCCTGGTGCTGGCCGTGCGGATTTTTCGTTGGGATTAGCTGAGTTTGCACCCATGCGTGGGTGGGATTAGGCTGTAGCTGCGGCCGCCCTGCCGGCCCGGCACGATGATGCGCAAGTCTTTGCCACTACTGCTGATCTTGGCGATGCTGCTGCTGGGTTGCGCCGACGATAGCGGACCCACGCCGCCTTTGCCCAGCGCACACGAAGACTTGCAAGCCAATCAGCTGTTTCGCCGCGACGCGCGATGGGTCGGCGGCGACGGTGCCTACAGCACAAGTCTGGGCGGCGATCACACCTTATGGCTCTTTGGCGACTCGCTGGTCGCCCGCGACGCCAGCCGCAACCGCAGCAACGCTTGGTTCGTGCGCAATAGCTTGGCCATCCAAACCGGCCGCGACCCGCGCAGCGCCGCCATGCAATTCTTTTGGGGCGAAAGTGACGGACATCCGGGCTCTTTTTTCGCCGAGCGGAGCGGTCGCTGGTTCTGGCCCGGTGGCGCCACGCTGGTCGCGGGCAAGCTAATCGTCTTCGGCCAGTGGCTCGCCAAGCCCGGCAGCGGCCAATGGGGCTTTCAAGCTACTGGCTCTGCTGCGTTTTTGATCAACAACCCCGCCGATCCGCCCACTGCGTGGCTACCGCAAGACCTCAGCGTGCCCGACGTAGGCGGCTACATCTTCGGCACCGCGGTAACCCAGCGCGACGGCATGGTCTACATCTATGGCAGCAAAAGTGATTTTCACGACTACACGGTGTTGCGCGTGGCCGCGGCGGCACTTGGCAGCGGCAGCTTCGACGGCGCCCAGTGCTTCGCAAGCGGCACATGGCGAGCGATCGGCCATTTCGCCCTGCCGGCCGAGCCTATCTTTGGCCTAGGCGCGCCCGAGAGCTCCGTGCACTTCGACGGCACGCGCAAGCGGTGGTTCATGTTGCAAAGCGAGGGCTTTGGCGCCACTACCCTGGCCATGCGCGCCGCCGATCACGCCGAAGGGCCGTGGTCCGCACCGCGCTCGTTCTTTCGGCCCGCCGAGTCGTTCGTCGAGGGCGCATTTGTGTACGCGGGCAAGGGCCACCCCGAGCTCGCCGGCGCCGACCTGTGGGTCACGTATGTGCCCAGCGCGTTTGAAGATCCGCCGGCATGGGACAACCCCGACGGCTACTACCCCCACTTTGTCGCGGTGACGTTTTGATCAGGCCGATCTATTGCGTAGGCTTGGCGCTAGTGCTCGCGGCGTGCAGTGCCCCGGGTGCGACTACCCGCTGGCTGCCCCCGCCGCCGCCCACCGTCGATCTGGCCCGCGCCAGCCGCGATACCCCTGCGTTCGAGCTAGCTTACGGGCCCAGGCCCCAGGCGAGTCTGGGCGGCCGTTTGCCACTGGTGCAGCGGGGCGCGCGCAGTACTTACGCGGTCGTCGACGTGCATGCCCTGGGCGCCTTCGAGAATGCCAGTACTTTCGTAGCTATGCCGCTCGAGCTGTTTCGTGCGGTGTACGGCGTCAGCGGTCGGTGGCTGTGGCGCGACGGGCGTGATTCGTTTGCACTTGGGCTGGATTGGGGGCGCGAACAGGCGCGCACGTTGGGCCAAGCGGTGCTGCCCGACCGCCCGGCCGCCAGCGACATCGCCTTTGGTGGTGGCGGCACATGGCTCGCCCTGCTAGCGGAATGGCAACACCGCGCACCGCGCTGGCAGCTGACCGTGATGCTCGAAGATCGCTTGCACCTCGCAGGGTTGATAGGCATGTGGCCCAAGGCACAGGTGGTGGGCGACGTGCTGGGCGGTATGGCCGGCGACGGGTTGCGGCAGGCGCCGAACCTGGATGTGGTGGTGCGGGCGCGGCCGGCGGCGGCGTGGCAACCGCTGCTTGCGGCCCACGCGGATCTGCAGGTGCCGGCAGACGAATTTGCCCGGCTGGGCTGGTGCGTGCGGGCGCTTGTGGCGGCGGCACACCCCTCGCAACATGGTGAGACTATGCCCTTTGTGTCGTTCGATGCCGGCAACGGCAAGGGGTACTTGATCAACCGGCGCGAGGTCCGCCTGAGCGTGGGGGTGCGTCATGGCTTTTTCTAAGGACTTGGCGCTGTTGCTGGCCCTGGGCGCGGTTTTGGTGGGCTGCGCTTGGCCGCTGGATGATGCGCCTGCCCCAAGCGCGGCCGCGGTTGCCACGTTGCCCGGATGCCCGTTGCTACAGAATACCCTGAATTTGCAGGGCTCTACCCGCGCAGTGACCCTAGCTGGTGGCCAGATGCTGTGGGTGTTTGCGGGCGCGGTTCAGCAAGGCGATCGCTGGGTGCCGGGGCTGGCTCTGAGCGCGACGCCCACGGATCCTTGCTACGAAAGTTTAGCTGTTTCAATGGCTTTTGCCCCCACAGGTGTCTTGGCCGCGGCCCACGCCGGGCTCTTGGATGTGGTGAGCTGGCAGGGCGGCGCGGCCGCCTTCTACCAAGCATGGGTCGACGACCCGAGCCGGCCCTTCGGCGTGCGCATCCTGGGCAGCGGCTTGGCAGAATATGATAGCAACCTCAACATGTTCATAGCCAACGACCAACTGTTGTGGCTGAGCGACGCGCCGCCCTACGGCCAAAGTGCCCTGGTTTGGAACGGCGACCTGTACGCCTACGGCTGCGTAGCGAGCGACGGCGGCTGGGGGCGCAGCTGCTACCTGGCTAGAGCGGCCATTGGCGAGCGGAAAAATTCGGCGTCGTGGCAATATGCGAGTGATTTAGCAAAGTTCAACTCTAACCCGAGCGAGGCCGTGGCGGTCTTGGTCCACGCCGGCGACGCGAGTGTGCGGCACAACAACGGGCAGTGGGAGGTGCTGTACGTCGCGCCGCTGGGAGCCGATGTGGTCCTGCGCCGCGGCCTGACGCCGTGGGGGCCGTTTTTCGCGCCGCATACGCTGGGTCGGTGCGCCGTAGCGGATGGCGAGTTCTGTAGCGCGCCTCAGTGGCAGCCACTGCTCGATAATAGGCCAAACGACTTGAGTTTTTCTTGGTCGAGGTCAAGCTTTTCGCCGCTCGCGATGGCTCGAGTACGGCCCCATTGGACGCAACTGGCTACCCCGCCAGAAATTCCGTGAAGAAAGGCGCTGTTGCGACCCTTTGACTTTGGGCCTACGCAGCCGCAGCGGGTGTGCTAGGATGCAAAATTGGTGCGGCTGCGGCAAGCGCCGGAGGCGGATGTGCTGAAGGATCTCCTCAAGAAAGTGCTTAAGATGACTCAGCTAGTGCGCTGTTTGACGGCGATGGCATTGCTGGTTTTGGCGGCCTGCTCCTCGGGCAGCGACAATGCCGCGCCGCGCTTTGCCGAGGTGGCGCAACCCGGCGATACGCATAACGATCAGCAGCCCTACACGGTGTGGGCCACGGTGCGCAGCGGCGGCGTGAGTCTTGCTCGCGTCGACCTGTACTGGGCGCGGCCCCTTGATGCACAGTTTGCTGTAATTCCAATGCAATCACTTGGAACGGCGGCCTATCAGGCGGCGATCCCGGCCCAGGCCAAAGGCACCGAGATCCGTTGGTTCTTGCGCGCCACCGCGAGCGCAGGCCAGGTCGGGCTGTTCCCAGTACAAGCCGATCCACCCACCAAGTACTTAACTTTTCACGTACTTTTCGACGGGCAGGTCATTAGCGTACCCGCCACTACCGTCACGGTCGACGGCGGCGCCCTGCCCGACAGCGGTCCGGTCGAAGACACCGCCGGCACGCCAGATGTACTCAGCGGCGACACGGGCCTCGTCGAGGTCGCGATCATCGACGCCAGCGCCGACGACGCCGTCGTGGCCGACGTGAGCGGGCCCGACGTGCCGCCGCTCGACGCGCCAAGTTTTGACCAGTTTACTTGGGATTTGGGCCCCGATGCGGTGACGGGCGCGGACACGGACGGCGATGGCATTGTCGATACCAAAGACAACTGCCCGTTCTTGTTCAACATCGATCAGACCGACAGCGACAGCGATGGCAAGGGCGACCTGTGCGACCCCGACGACGACAACGACGGCGTGGCCGACGACAAAGACAACTGCGTCAATGTCCCCAATTCGAGCCAGCAAAACCTAGACGGCGACCAGTTTGGCGACGCCTGCGACGCGGACCTCGACGGCGACGGAGTGCTGAATATCAAAGACAATTGTCCGTACGTCGGCAATGTGACGCAAAAAGACAGCGACGGCGACGGCATTGGCGACGCCTGCGACCCGTTCGACAGCACGCAAGTGGGCGACAAGGACCAAGACGGCATCCCCGACAATAAAGACAACTGCCCCGGCGCGCCCAATCCGCTGCAAAGCGACCTCGACAAAGACGGCTTGGGCGATGCTTGCGACCCCGACCTAGATGGCGATAGCGTGCCAAATCAGGTCGATAACTGCCCTCTGGTGCCCAACAAAGATCAGGCCGATCAGAACAGCAATGGCCTGGGCGATGCTTGCGACGCGGCCGACGACAAAGACGGCGACGGCATCGTCGACAGCAAAGACAACTGCCCGCTCAAGGCCAACCCGGACCAGGCCGACCTAGACCAAGATGGCAAGGGCGATGTGTGCGACCTCGACGACGACGGCGACGGCGTGCTCGACGCGTTCGACAACTGCCCAACGGTAGCCAACCCCAAGCAGCTCGACACGGACGGCGATGGCAAGGGCGATGCGTGCGACAGCGAGGCCATCTGCGGCAGCGGCAAGCCGGCGTGCCCCACCGGTACCCAATGCTACGAGCCGTTGTGCTTGGCCCCCTCGCCGTGCACCAGCCAGAGCGACTGCAAGACCGGCACATTCTGCTACAAGAACCAGTGCTTACCACCCCAAGTGGTGCCCGCCGATTTCTGCTCGGTCGACAGTCAGTGCCCCAAGGGCTTTGTCTGCCAGTTCGGCAAGTGCGCGCCCGAAAAGTGCACCAGCAACGCCGACTGCCCCGCGACCGACCAGTGCCTCATCGGCGAGTGCATGCCCATGTCGCTGCCGATCAAGGGATGCCAAAGCGACGCGAACTGTGGCACCAAGCAGCAGTGCCTCGCCGGCCTGTGCGTGCCCGCGCAGTGCAAAGCCGACAGCGAGTGTACAGGCAAGAACCAGAAGTGCTTCAAAGGCTTCTGCATCCCCAACCTGATCCCGACCATCCAGTGCGAAAAGGCCAGCGACTGCCCGACGATCAACTTCCAAGGGCAGAAAATCCAGTTGACGTGCGCACTTGGCACCTGTGTACCGTCGATCCCCAACGGCCCCAAGTTCTGCAACACGGGCGGCGACTGCGGCACCAACGAGCAATGTTTGATCGCGGTCTGTGTGCCTAAGCAGTGCAGCGTCAACGCCGACTGCCCTACGAACCAGGCGTGTACGTTCGGCATTTGCACCCCGGCGCAGTTGCAGCTGCCGTCACCCGGCCAGTGCAAAACCACCGCCGACTGCACCGCGCCGGCCCAGTGCATCATGACCGCGTGCGTGCCCTTGCCGCCCGGCATCACCCTACCCGGTGGCGGCGGCGGCATGGGCGGCATCGAATTCTGCCAAAGCGACGGCACCTGCGCCTCGGGCAAAAAGTGCCAATTCGGCATCATCTGCATGTAATGCATAGCAATCCAGCGAGGTAGCCGGTGAGCCGAATCTCTGCTGCGGCGCCCGCGATAGCCACCGCGCCCCTGGGGCCCGTGCACGCGGAGGGCGGGCCGCTCAAGCTGCGCGAGGCGAACCTCTGGCGTGGCCAGCTGGCCGGTGCGGACCTGCGCGACGCCGATTTGCAGCGCTGCTCGCTGGTGCTGGCCGACCTGAGTGGCGCGGACTTGCGCGGCGCCCGTCTTGCCAATTGCGACTTAGGACTTGCGGACTTGCGTGGAGCTGATCTGCGCGGGGCCGACCTGCACGCCGCCGACCTGACTGGGGCGGACTTGCGCGGGGCGCGGCTCGACGGGGCCGACACGAGCGATGTCGAGCTGGCCGGCGCGCAGATCGATGGCGCGGTGGGTGCGCCCGATGCTTGGCTACAGCTGCCGCGGCTCGGCGATCGCGTGGCCTATGCTCTGGATAATAATGGTGAACCTCAGCAGGCACGGCGAGCGTTCGAGCGCAGCCAGCGGGCATGGCAACAGGGGCGGTTCTTCGCTGCCGAGCGGCACTTGCAGCAGGCGCGGGCGTGGCTGGGCGACTCTGATCTTGTGGACTGGCACTTGGGTGCGCTGGCGCTGGAGTTGCATGACCCGTTTGCCGCGTTGGAACACTGGCAGCGTGCGGTGGCGACCCACGACCGCGCCGATCGCGCCCGCCTAGACTTGGCCCTGCTGCTGCTGGCGAGCGACCAGCGCGAGGCCGCAGTGGCCGCACTCAATGTCGAAAAACCGTTGTGGTTCGCGGATATCGCCGCTCAGCTGCGCCAGGGCGCCGACGATGCCGCGATTACCCTGGTGATCGCCAAGCTGGGTACGACTCCTGGCCTAAAGTGGCTGCGGCGGCCGGCGCCCCGGCAGCCAGTGGCCGTGCGCGACGACGACGCCGAGGCCATGGCGGCAGAAAGGGCGAATCTGGTCGAAACACTTGCGGATCCCCGGCAGCCGGCCTGGGTATGGCACGCCGCGATCGCCCGCGCCCTCGCTATCGGCGACCTCGAGCTGGCGCAACGTGCCGACCAGCGGCTGCTGGCCGTGGCGCCCGATCACCGCCTGTGGGGTCTGCAGCTGCGGCAACTCGATGTAACGGCACAGGCTTTTACTGAGTTGGCCCGCACGCGCGCACCGACGGTCGGCACGCCGCAGCGGTTGCGTTGGGTCGCGCTGGGGGCTCACGGTCCAACCGCGCGATTGTCGTGCAATGATCAGGAGTTCTACGCCAAGCGCTACGATGGCACCACGCGACCCGTACCGAGCGTGGCCTACACCCACCGCATCGCGCGGGCGTTGGCGGACCGCGGCTTGCATGTACCGGTGGCCATGGGCGACGCAAGTGGCGACGACATCATGGTTTTTGGCAACGATCTGCTGGCTCTGTATCCCAATGTGGGTGGCCAGCCGCTCGATTCCGGCGACCTCGACGAGGCTGGTGCACGGGCCATTGGCACAGTTCTCGCGCAAGTTCATCTACTTGGCCACGATCTAGCGGGCCCAGGTCGGCCGCGCGGCGGGCTGCGCTCGGGTTCGCGCATCGTGCGCAGCGGCCAGGCGCGGGCCATGTGGCTGGCGTGGCTGGGTCGCGACCCGGTATGTATCGCTGAATTTCAACGGTTTACCCACAGTGACCTGCTGCTCGACTTGCTTGAGTGCACGGCCCGTCGCTTGGCCAGCGTGGCGCTCGACTGCCCAGTAGGGCTGACCCATGGCGATTGCGCCGGTGGCAACGTGCTGCGACGCGCCGATGGCGGCGTAGCTGTAGTCGACTGGGACCTGTGCGACGCCGACTTGTTGGTCTGGGACCTGGCGCGCAGTCTCGACTTGGTGGGCGTGCAGTGGCCCGAAGAAGCACATCAGCCTGCGGAGTTGCGCCCTATGCTGCTGCGGGCACTGCTCAGCGGTTATCAGGCGGTACGGCCGCTGCGTGCCGCAGAACGGCTGGCGCTGCCAGTGCTGGTGGCGGCAAGCCGCGTCGACTTGGATGCCGCAGTGCTGCCCCTCTGTGTGCGCTTTGAGCCGGACCTGGGTACCGCGATTTGGCAAAAGCAGCTGGCCCGCTTGGCGCGCGGAGCAGCGGGTGCGCCAGAGCTGGCAGAGGTATTTGCTCCCGTATTTTCAGCTAGCTGAAGCGCGACGGCGGCGGCAAGTCTGTTTCGTACAACAACCGCGCTTCCCATGCCGGCCAGCAGGCCTTAGCATCGGCCCATGCCGGTTTGCCGCCATTCATGCGCCACGACCCAGCGAGCTCGGGCGCTTTGGCTCGCGCTTGCCCTGCTGTTTTGCGCGCCACACGCCGCCCTGGCCGCGCCCGACAGTGGGCCTAGCGAGCCTCCACCCGTGCCAAAGCCGCAGGCCGACGAGCGCGAGCTGCTCAACGTCAAGTTCGAGGCCGCGTACAACGCCTTTAAATATCAAGATTTTGATAGTGCCATTCCGCAGTTGCGTGCCCTACTCTACCCCAAGCCGCGCCTGGACCTGCGCCGTGAGCTGCGCGGCCGCGAGTGGTTGGCCGCCGCGCTATGGTGGACCAACAAGCGCGACGAAGCTTTAGACGAGTTCACGGCGCTGCTCTTGAAACAGCCCGCGGCGCGCTTAGATCCGGCCCAGTATCCGCCCAAGATGATTGAAGACTTTGAGCAGCGGCGCCGCCGTCTGGTCGATACGGGTATTTTGACCGCCGAGGCCGTGGCCGGCGATCCGCTGCTGCTGCCCGAAGTGGGGCGCCCCGAGCCGCCGCCGCTGGGTCTGATGCTTTTTCCTATGGGTGTCGGTCAGTTCGCGAATCGCGAGCCGGGCAAGGGCTGGCTGTTCCTGGCCGGCGAGGCACTGTTAGCGGGCTCATCGCTGGGCATGTACTGGTACAACGCCGAGGCCGGGCTGAACGGGCCGCGGCCACTGCGCAACGATGTCGTGCAGATCTCGACAGGCGCCGCGTTTTGGCTCGTCGCGGGCTGGGGCGTGTGGGACGCGGTGTCGACTTGGCGGCAGAAGTGGCCAGAAAGAGCGCAAGAATCGCCCAGGCCGTAACTCCGCACCAAGCGGTTGCAAGTTCGCGCGCTCGGCCCCATCCTAGGGGCGGCGCGGCCTGCCAGTGTGCGAGACCATGAGTCAGAACTACTTGTTCGTTGAACTCGGACCGGGCGACACCGCCAAGGCCACACACGCGCTCGACAAAGTGGCGTGCAGCATCGGTACCGACGAAATGTGCGACGTGCGCCTGCGCGGCCGCGGCATCGAAAAGGTGCACGCACAAGTACGCGCCACGCCTAAGGGTTTGGTCATCGAGTCGGTGGCTGAGCGGGTGGTGGTCAACGGTCGACGAGTCGATCAGCATACCCTGCAAGTTGGTGATCTGATTGATATCGGCACTGCACGGCTGCGATTCCAGGCCGCCCCAAAGCCGCTGCCCACGCTCGCTCGCAACCTACCCGGGCGCGGCAATCTGCTGGCAACGGTGGCGCGGTTTTCAGAAGCTCTGGGCGGCACTTACGTGGTCGACGAGCTGCTCGCCAACATGCTCGACACGATCATCGAGGTGACCCAAGCGGCCCGCGGCGCCGTGCTGCTGCTGATGGACGGCAAGCCCCAGGTGCGCATCGCCCGCAAGGCTGGTGGCAAAGAGGTGCCGCTGTCGAGCGCGGCGTCGGTGCTGGCTATCTCGGACTCGATTGTCGAGAAAGTGCTGCAAACCCGCCAGCCGCAAGTAGTTTCGGACGCGCTGAGCGATCAGACCTTCTCGGCCGCGCAGTCCGTGATGGACTTTAAGATTTGCTCGGTGCTGTGTGTGCCGCTGGTGGCGCGGGGCGAGCTGCTCGGTGTCATCTACCTTGGCAACGACAACGTCGTGAATTTGTTCTCAGAAGAAGCGCGCGACATGGGCACGGTGTTTGCCGCCCAGTCGGCGATGTTGCTGCGCAATGCCATATTGATCAACGACTTGCAGCTGTCGAACCAAAGTCTGACCCAACAGATCGAGCGCATGAATTTCGGCTCGCTGATCGGCGCGTCTGACTCGATCAAAGAGCTGTTCCGTCGCGTCGAAAAGGTAGCCGGTACCGATATTTCGGTGCTGATCACGGGCGAGACCGGTACGGGCAAAGAGCTGGTGGCCAGCGAAGTGCACCGGCGGTCGCCGCGGGCCAAGGGGCCATTTATCGCCATCAACTGTGGCGCCATCCCCGAAAATCTGCTTGAAAGCGAGCTGTTCGGCCATGTGCGCGGCGCCTTTACCGGAGCGGTGGCCAATCGCGACGGCAAGTTCCAGGCGGCCCATGGTGGTACACTTTTCCTCGACGAAATCGGCGAAATGCCCTTAAATTTGCAGGTTAAGCTACTGCGCGTTCTCGAAGATCGCCGGGTGGTGCGGGTCGGCGAGCACACCATGCGCGATATCGACATCCGGGTGGTGGCGGCGACCAACCGCGACCTTTTGGCCGAAGTGAAGGCGGGTAAGTTCCGAGAAGATTTGTACTATCGCCTGAACGTGGTGCGCTTGCACCTGCCGCCCCTGCGCGATCGCGGCGACGATGTGCTGTTGCTAGCGCGCTACTTTCTCAAGCGCTACGGCGACGAAATGGGCCTAAAGATTCAAGCCTTTTCAGATGATGCTCAGCGGGCGATGCACCTGCACCAGTGGCCGGGCAACATCCGCGAGCTCGAAAACCGCATCAAGAAGGCGCTGGTCTTTGCCGAGGGCACGCAGATCACCGCCACCGACCTTGAGCTAGCGCCGCTACAGTCGGGCCGCATCGAGCCGCTCAACGACGCGCGCGAGGCATTCACGCGCACGTATGTCCGTAAAGTTCTTGAGATTAATGGCGATAATCGCGCACAGACCGCCAAAGACCTTGGGGTCGATGTGCGCACCATCTACCGCTACTTGGCTGCCGAAAAAGACGGCGAATTCATCGAGTAGCCTCCCCTCAACCCGCCGAATCAGTGGCAAGGAGCAACCATGGCCAACATCCGCGTGCAGCAGCCCCATCAACTCAGCCAGGCCAAGGCCAAAGAGGCCGTGGGCCAGTTCGAAGAGATGCTCGGCAAGTACCGCGCCAAGCTCGAATGGAACGGATTCTCTGCTAAGATCAAGGGGATCGGCGTAGGCGGCGACGTAATGGTCAGTGATCGCGAGGTTACGGTCAACGTGGAGCTTGGCATGATGGCCCGGGCGGCCGGCATCGACGCCGAGAAGCTCAAAGGCTCGATCGCCCGGCGTCTGCAAGAAGCGCTAGTCTGAGAGGCATCCGCAGGAAGGGTTGCGTAAATGTTGCATACTCTCGAGCATCTACCGCGCAACTTCGCTCCGACTGTGCCAGGGTTTGCGTTTCTTCACGCCAGCCGAACCGGAGCTTTGCTGGCTGATGGCACACTCTCGCCGCGGCCCGGCAGCTTTGCCCTGTCCAGCATCCCCTCCCCGACTGGCAAGCGAGGCTTCCGGGCCGCCCTCTCTGCTCGCCCCAGCCAACCCATCGATTTTCCGCGCTTTTGCGGCACCCCAGAGGTCCCATGCAGGTCTTGCTGATCGACGACGATGCCAAGCTGTTCGAGCTACTCGACCAGAGCTTTCGCGAGCAAGATGTGAGCCTTACTTGGGCGTCGGACGGGCCGCGCGGTCTGGCCCTGGCCGAAGGGCGCACATTTGATGCGGTTTTGCTCGACGTCATGATGCCCGGCATGGATGGCCTAGAGGTTTGCCGCCGGCTCCGGTCGCGCTCAACCGTGCCGATCCTGATGCTGACCGCCCGCGGCGACGAGGCGGACCGCATCGTGGGCCTTGAGCTTGGGGCCGATGACTATGTGCCAAAACCGTTTTCGGCGCGCGAGCTTTTCGCCCGTATTAAGGCCGTGCTAAGGCGGGCCCGACCCGACGTACAGGCCGAGACCATGGTCGTGGGCGACCTAGTGGCCGATGTGGCAGGCCGCATTGCGACGCGGGGCGGTCAGTCGCTGGGGCTGACAGGCCTTGAATTCGACTTGCTGGTGGCACTGATGCGGCGCGCCGGGCGGGTCGTGCCGCGCGACGCCCTGCTGGCCGAGGCCGGTCGCAGCGATGTGATGGTGGGCGAACGTACGGTCGACGTGCACATCTCGCACCTGCGCACCAAACTGAGCGACGACTCGCGGAATCCAAGGCTGATCAAGACGGTGCGCGGTGTCGGCTACGTATTGGCGCGCGATGTGAAAAGCTAAAATGGCACCTACCTCGGCCGGCACGCCGTACCAGCGGTTGCGCAATTACGTTGGCGCGCGCATGCAACGCCGTCTATTTGCGTGGCTTTTTGGCGCAATGGTCGTCACGGCGGCGATCGCCAGCGCGACGAGCTGGACCATGGGGCGCCTAGGCACCGACGCGGGCCGCAGCCGCTTCGACAATGTGCATCGGCTGGTGGTGCGACAACTCGCCGTAGTTTGGGACGATACGAAGGCGCGCCACGAGCTGCTGGTGACTCTTTCGGGCGAGGCCGAGATGCTCGTCGAGTTGCGCGATGCATCGGGTGATTTGATCGACACTGCCGGGTCGGTTTGCCCCGCTCGGGTCGACGCTTGGCCCGCGGTGCGCCGCAACGGCCACAAAATCGGCACCATCGACCTCTGCGTGCCCGCCACCAACACTTCGCGCATCTACTTGGGCCTGGTGCTCGGTCTCGTTTTCTTGTGGTGGGGGGCCGGCATGTTCGCCCGCTGGATCGCCCAACCCCTCGAAGAGGTCGCGCGCGTGGCCGAGTCCGTCAGCTTGGGCAACCTGGATGTGCGTATTGAACGGGCGAGTTCATTGGCGCCGTGGCACCGCGATGTGCAACTGGTGGCCGAGACGCTGGCCGACATGTCGAGTCAAGTGGCCCGGCAGTTGCGCGAACAGCGCGAGATGATGGCGGCCGTGTCGCACGAATTGCGCACCCCGCTTGGGCATTTGCGGCTGCTCGTCGAGCAATTTCGCCACGAGGACCCGCTGTCTGACGATCAGATCAAGCGCATCAACCAGTGCGAGCGCGAGGTACTCGACATCGACGGCCTAGTCGGCGAACTGCTGGCGAATGCGCGCTTAGAGTTTAGGGAGTTGCGCCACGACCCCGTGAGCCTGGTCGAACAGGCGATCGAGGTGCTCGAGCGACTTGGCCTGGACCCCACGCTCCTCGATGTAGAGGGCGACGACGACAACGTGGTGGGCGACGCCACCCTGCTACAGCGCGCGCTCTCGAACCTGCTCGACAATGCGCGTCGCCATGGCCACGGCGTCAAGATGCTGCGGATTCGCAGTGCCAGCGGGCTGGTTCGCGCTGAAGTCGAAGACGATGGTCCGGGCTTTGATGAGGGTGCGGCGGAGCGGGCCTTTGAGCCCTTTCACGGCGCTGGCCACCGCTCCGATAACTTGGGGCTAGGTCTGCACTTAGTGGGCCGCATCGCGAAAGCCCACGGCGGGCGAGCCTACGCCGGCAATGGGCTGCAGCGCGGTGCGGTGGTCGGCATCGAATTGCCCCACACGAGCGGTAAACCAGCATAAATCCGTAGCTTACTAGGTCTGTGCTGCCCTTCGCAGTCGGTCGGCGATCGCCTCGCCCAGCCCGTCTGTGGGGATCGGCATGACGGCGATCGCCCGCGGCGCCGCGGCGTCGAGTTCGCGCAAGTACGCGAAAAGATGGGCAGCGGCCGCGATTGTGTCGCCGCTAGGGCTCAGGTTTAGGGTCATGCGCGCCCCGGGCAACGGGCTGGGGCCAAAGGCGAGCAGTGCCTCGTCGGCCGCCACATCGCAAGCATTGAGTCGCACTGGGCAATTGGGCGCGTAGTGGCTGGCGAGCTGACCAGGCGAGCGGGGCTGGTGGGCGTCTTCGGCCTGCGCGAGAGGCCCCACCACCGCCTCGATCGCGTTGCGCGACAGCCCGCCCGGCCGAAGCAACCAGGGACGCCCCGCAACCACCTGAATCACGGTTGATTCTAGGCCCACCCGGCACGGCCCGCCATCGAGCACGGCCGCCACAGCGTCGCCCAGGGTCGCCAAAACATGCGCGGCTGTGGTGGGGCTGAGCTTGCCCGACGGATTGGCGCTCGGCGCCGCCAGCGGTCGGCCAATTTGGCGCAACAGCTCTAGTGTAAGTTCATGATCCGGAACACGAATTGCCAGCGTATCGAGCCCTGCCGAGGCCAGCCACGACACCGGGCAATCGGCACGCCGCGGCAGCACCAGCGTCAGCGGCCCCGGCCAAAACTGCTCAGCCAGCCGCCGCGACAACGGATCGAACAGCACCAGCTGCTCCGCCGCCGCCAAGTCAGCTACATGGGCAATCAGCGGATTGAAATCCGGCCGCCCCTTGCAGGCAAAAATGCGCGCAACGCTGGCATCAACCGTCGCGTCCCCCGCCAAGCCGTAGACCGTTTCGGTAGGAATCGCCACAAGTTGACCACCCAGCAGGGCCTGGGCGGCGTCTCCAAGTTGCGCGGCGTGCAAATGCAGCATCCGATCCCCTGTCCGGATCTGCCCGGGCGGCCAAATTAGCAGAGGCGGGGCCGGCTATTCTAGGCCCTGCGGGTCCACATCGACGCTGATATCGAGCCCGCCCGGCACATGCGGCAGCCCCGGCAGAATGTGCGCGTGCAGGTGCCGCAGCCAGCCGTGCAGTTGCTGCCGCTGCGGACTGCGCAACAGGGCGTGAATGCGCCAAATTCCTCGCACTTTTGCCACCGAGGCCATCACCGGGCCGCGCACTTCGGCGCCCACCTCGCGCAGTGCCGCAGCGATCAGCTCCATAACTTTGCGCACAATGTCGACATCTTGGTGGCGCAACTCGATGAGCGCGAGGTGGGTCCACGGCGGATAGCCTGCGTCGCGGCGCACTTGCGACTCGCGCGCGGCAAAGCCCGGCCCATCGCTGGCCAGCACAGCGGCGATCGCCGGATGCTCAGGCTTAAACGTCTGGATCAGCACCGTACCCGGCCACTCGCCGCGCCCAGCCCGCCCCGCAACCTGGGTCAAAAGCTGAAAGGTTCGCTCGCTGGCGCGAAAATCGGGCACTGCCAGCCCCGCCTCGGCCAGCACCACGCCCACCAGCGTCACCCGCGGAAAATCGTGCCCCTTGGCGAGCATTTGCGTACCCACCAGCACATCGATCTCGCGGTCGCGAAAGCGTTGCAGCGTGTCGAGCAAGCGCTGGCCCGACGCGGTATCGCGATCAAGGCGCGCCACCCTCACTCCGGGCAGATGGTGGACGAGCGTGGCCTCGATCCGCTCGGTACCCGAGCCAATGCCGATGAGATTGCGGCCGCCACACTGCGGGCACGACATGGCGTCGGGCAGCGATAAGTCGCACCAATGGCAGCGTAATCGCCCCGTTTGGCGGTGCCAGGTCAGCGCAACAGCGCACTCGGGGCATTCGACCGCGCTGCCGCACCCCGCACACAGCATGCTGGTGGCAAAACCGCGGCGGTTGTGCAGCAAAATCGCCTGGTCACCGCGCGCCACCGTCTCTTGCACAGCCTGCAGCAGCTCGTGCGACAAAAGCGATGGCCGGTCGGGGCTTTGCGGGTCTTGCAGTCGGTCAATCGCCCGCAGGTCTAGCGTTCGCACCGTAGGCATTTGCGCCGCCCGCGCGCGCTGCGTCAGCGTTTGCAGGCCCAGGCGACCGGTCTGAACAAGCTGTAACTCTTCGCAACTTGGCGTCGCCGAGCCAAGAATGCACACCGCCGTCGCCGACTGTGCGCGCACCAGCGCCAGGTCGCGGGCGTGGTAGCGCAGGCCCGACTGCTGCTTGAACGACCCATCGTGGCACTCGTCGACCACCACCACCCCCAGGTTGGGCAGCGGCGCAAACAGAGCCGAGCGCGGCCCAATAACGATCAACGCAGAACCATTATGAATCCGCTCGAAGGCGTCGGTACGCTCGCCCTCGCTCATCGCCGAGTGCAGCGCCACCACGGGGTCGCCAAATCGCGCCCGAAAACGCTGAACCAGCTGCGGCGTAAGAGCAATTTCGGGAACCAGCACCACCGCCGTGCGCCCTTGCTGCAGCGCGTGGGCGATAATGTGCAGGTACACCTCCGTCTTGCCCGAGCCCGTCACGCCGTGCAGCAGGTGCCCCGCATAGCGCCTCGCTTCGAGGTCGGCCACCACCGCCGCCACTGCCACGAGTTGCTCATCGGTCAGTTGCGGGGGCAGGTCGCGCACGGCCGGCTGCCGCATGCCCAGGGGATCGCGCAGGACCCGCTCGTTCCAAGTCTCGACCAGACCATGGCGCGCAAGCTCGGCCACCGCGGCGCCACTCGCCTGCACCGTCTCGCTCCCCGGCGCTTTGCGGCGCAGCTCGCGCAGAGCGATGGTGCCCTCGGCCTCGATGCGGTGCAGTAAACGTACCTCGGCACGGCTCAAATCATCAGGCCAGGGGCGCTGATACGTGGCCCCGACCATCGCCAGCTGCAGCGTGTCTTGCACGTCGTCGCCCAGGCCCGTGCGGCGCAGCGGGGTCGCCAGCGTCGAGCGCACCACTTGCCCCAGCGGCACATGGTAGTAGCGGGCCATAAAGCGCAGGGTCGCCAGCAGGTCTTGGGGTAGCGGCGGGCCGGCGAGCACCGCAAGCATGGGGCGCAACCTCGCTGGGTCTAAGGGGCTTTGCGCCATCGGACCCAGTTCAATCACCAAGCCAACTTCGACCCGGCCCCGCAGCGGCACATTGACACGGCTGCCCACCTGCACGGTAGCGCCACACGCCTCGGGCACGGCGTAGGTAAGGGGCTCAAGCTGAGCCGCGACCGCCACTTGTGCATAGAATGCTGCGACATGGCCGGCAACCGCGTCGCTCGGTGCCGCTGGCTTGCGCGCCCGGGCCGGCTTGGCGCGAGGCGGCGCAGGCACCGCAACGGCTTCGTCGCGCGGAAGATCGGCCAGCAATGCAGCAAATGCGGGCAATGGGGGCTGGGATTGGGCGGCCATAAGCGCAGGATGCGCCATGACTCCAGGCGCTGCAAACCGCGGACGAGTAGTCCTTGACCTGTGCCCAGCAAGTCTGCATTGTGACGACGACGCGCGGCCTGTGCTGATCGATGTGCCGCGCCAGGAACGCCAATGCCCGTCGCCACCCCCTGTAAACGTTTTGATCTTGCAAACTTTATCCTGATGGCGCTAACCGCTAGCACGCTGCTGGCCAGTTGCGGCCAAGACCAGGTGCTGCAGGCCTCGCTGACCGGATCGGGCGATGCTGTCGATGCCCAGACGGGTCTCGACGGGCTGCCCGGCGGCGATGGGCTGGCCGAGGACGCCACGGCCACACAAGACATTGATGCACCAGATGATTCGGCCGATTCAGCGTTCTCCGATGCCCAAGACGCGGCGGGTGACGATGCGGGCGAGAAGGATGCACAAGTCGTCGACATTCAAGGTGATGCCACGGACGACGCGGTGACCACCGATGCGACACAAGATTCCAAGACCGACGACGCGGCAGTCGATGCCGGCTGCCAAGCCGCTGCCGAATGCCCAGAAGCCGTGGCATCATGCCAAGTTGCGACCTGTAGTGCGGGCCAATGCGGCTTCGGCCCCGCCGCAGACGCCACCCCTTGCGACGACGGCAACGCCTGCACCGGCGGTGATCATTGCCAAGTGGGCGTTTGCACTGCGGGCTCACCCGTGGTCTGCAACGGCGACGGCAACCCGTGCTTGACCTGGAGTTGTGGCAAAGAAACGGGCACTTGCGTCAGCTTACCCAGCGACGCCACCTGCAGCGATGGCAGCGCGTGCACGAGCAGCGACGCCTGCAAAGACGGAAAATGCGCAGGCACGCCCGTAGTGTGCAGCGATGACAACCCTTGCACCGACAACGGCTGCGACCCGCAAACCGGCTGCACCGTCGCCAACAATACGGCGGCGTGCGCAACCGGAAACTTGTGCGTAAAACCAGGAACTTGCAAAGATGGGGCGTGCGCAGGCAGCGTGGCCACCGAATGCGACGACGGCAACCCATGCACGGTCGACAGCTGCGATCCGGCCAGCGGCGTGTGCCAGTTCGCGGGCTCCGTGGTGGGAGCGTGCGAAGACGGCAACCCGTGCACAGCGGGCGACACCTGCCAAAAGGGCTTGTGCAAGGCGGGCGCACCCAAGGTGTGCGACGACGTGAATCCATGCACAACAGATATTTGTGTCGCGATCGTCGGTTGCGTTTACTCGCCCGTTAGCCAGAGTTGCAGCGACGGCGACCCCTGTACCGAGAACGACGCGTGCAGCGCCGGCACCTGCAAGGGCGCCCCGGTCTTCTGCGACGACGGCAACCCCTGCACCAACGACACCTGCGACAAGGCCAAAGGCTGCATGTTTACGCCCAATAGTCTGCCGTGCAGCGGCGATGCGTGCCACACGGGCAGCTGTTCGCAGGGCAAGTGCACGAACTTGGTCGCCAAGCTATGCAACGACAACAACGCTTGCACCACAGACAGTTGCGACCCCATCGGCGGCTGCGCCAACAAGGCGGTGGGCGACAACACGGCCTGCGGCGTGGGCACCAAGTGCGTGCAAGCGCCAGTATGCAAAGCCGGCTCGTGCCTAGCGCCCGCTCCAGTCGACTGCGGCGACGGCAACGCCTGCACCACCGACACATGCGACCTGCAGGTGGGCTGCAGCTGGTCGGCCGTGGTGGGGGCGTGCAACGACGGCAATGCGTGCACCGTCGGCGAGGCCTGCGCCCAAGTCGTGGGCAAGGGGATCCAATGCACCGGCGGCACCGGCATCGACGTAGTCAAGGTATGCGACGACAAAAATGCTTGCACTACCGAAACTTGCGACCCAAGCAAGGGCTGCATCCACAGCAACAACACCCTGCCCTGCAACGACAACAACGACTGCACTAGCGGCGACGCCTGCCTGGCCGGCAGCTGCACCGGCAGCCCCAACACCAAGTGCGACGACGGCAACGCCTGCACCCTAGACAAGTGCGACCCGGCGAGCGGCACGTGCTCGTGGAGCCAAGCGGCCGGAGCCCTCTGCACCGACAACAATCCGTGCACCGTGACCGACACCTGCGTCGGCGCCCAATGCGTCGGCAGCGGCGCGCTGTGCGACGACAACAACGCCTGCACCAGCGACAGCTGCGACAAGGGCACGGGCAAGTGCAGCTATGGCCTAGTCAATTGCAGCGACGCCAACCTGTGCACCACCGACACGTGCGACAGCACCACCGGCAAGTGCTTGTTTACAAACAACGTCTTGCCTTGCGTCATCGGCGACAAGTGCGCCGCGTTCGGCGTCTGCGACGGCAAGGGCACCTGCCAGGCGAGCGGTGGCAGCAAATGCGACGACAAGAACCCTTGCACAGCCGATAGTTGCGACGGAACGACCGGCATCTGCAAGAATGTGGCCGCCAGCGAGGGCAGCGTATGCGACGACGGCATCGCGTGCACAAACGACTCGGTCTGCACGGGCGGCAAGTGCCAAACTCCCAATGGTTGTATGGGCTTTAGCGACAGTTTCACCTGCCCCAACAAGCAACCCTGGACCATCGATGTACCTGCGCCCACGCCGCCGCAGTTCGCGCGCCTGGTGCTCTGGGCCGTTGATGGGACGCCCATGACGGCGGCCGACAGCGTCGATCACAGCTGTACGCTGAATTTCAACAACGGTACCAACTACTGCGACCCTTTGTTCGGCCAACCGGGCATGTGCCAGGTGCCAATCGGTACCGCCACGCAGCCGACCGCGGCCAACTTTGCCCAAGCGGGCGGCCTGATGCCCACGCTGGTATTCGATACTTACTACGATGTAGATACGTTTGTGCAAGGCGGCGATCAACCCTTGGTCGAGGTGCTCGATTCTGCCAGCAAGGCCGTGCTGTTCTCGCAGTTGCTACCCGTGGCGGTCGGCGATCTGAAGAAGTGGAAAGATGGCTACAAGCTGCAAGTGCCCGCTGCGGTTGGCAAACAGGTGCTTGTGCGCTTTAGCCTAAACCAGCCCGCCGGCACGACCGGCAGCCAGGGCAATGCCGGCACGGGCTTCTTTATCGATAACTTGAAGTTTACCGCCCTGCCCGGCCCCGAAGTCTGCGGCGACGGCTACGACAACGACGGCAACTTCAAGACCGACTGCGCCGACCCCGCCTGCAGCGCCGTGAGCACTTGCGCCGAGACCGACTGCACGGACGGCCTCGACAACGACAAAGACGGCGCGACCGACTGCGCCGACTCGAACTGCACCGCCGATCTAGCCTGCAGCGGCACCACCCTGTACTCCAACAACTTTGAGTGCACCGACAAGGCATTTACATTCTTTGCCAGCGACTTGCCGATCACTTGGGCCGTCGATGCCACCCCCAACGGGCCCAAGCCGCCCACCGGCACCTGCAGCCTGAACTACAACAACGGCACCAGCTTCGACAACGGCCTCAACATGGCCAACGCCGGGTCAGCCATCAGCAATTTCACCATCGACGCCAGCGGCAAGACCAACGTGCGCTTGGATCTGTGGGGCTACTTCGACACAGAGCTGGGCGCGGGCACCAGCAACTTCGACCGTATCTACATAAGCGCATCTACAGATGATTTTGCGGGATGCAGCGACGTCGCCACCGTGGGGAACCTCACCACCCAGATTTGCAAGACCGCCAACACGTTCACAACGGTCATCGAAGAACCGTCGGTGCAGACCTGGGTGCACTTGCAGATGCCGCTGACCGGCATGGGTGGCAAAAAGTTCAAGCTGCGCATCAAGTTCGACAGCGGCGACGGTATCAACAACGGCACTGCTGGCCCGTTCCTCGACGACTTGCGCGTGTTTGGCCTGTAGCCCATTTTGTGGCCGGCTAGACCGCTTCGTGACCCGCTGCGTCGATGGGCGTATACTTCCGGACTCCATTCGAAACTGTACGGCAAGGCGAGGCGACAATGTCCAAGCAAGCGAAGGTAGCCCCATGTGGCTCTAGCGATCGGCAATCTATTCAAGAGTTTTTACTGCGTCGTAGCCTTAGCCGAATCGGCAGTTTGCTGATCGCGGTGATCTTTGCGGCCGCATGTAGTCGCCAAGCCCCGCCACCGGCCACGGCTCCTGGTCAGGGGGCTGCTAGTGCTTCAAGTTCTGGCACTTCTGGCACTTCTGGCACTTCTGCCAGTCTTGCTGCGCAACTGCCGGCGGCGGCGACCGTCACTTTTGCGATGCCTCGCGGCGATGTGGCGTTGCCAAGCATGGGCGCGGTGGCGTTTGATCGGCCGATGGTGCCGCTGTCAGCCGTGGATGTGCCTGCAGCTGCTACGCAAGTTAGCCTTGACCCGCCTACGCCGCTGCGCGTGCAATGGCTGGGCACATCGACGTTGGGGCTGTGGCCGACCAAGCCGCTGGCTCCGGCGACGCGGTATACGGTCAAGCTGCAGGGATTCCACGCACTCGATGGCAAGGAAGTTGCTGCTTTTTCGTGGCAATTTCGCACTTCGCTGCCGCACGTGATCCGCGCTTGGCCGCACTCTGGCGAAGACCATGTCGATCCCCACAGCCGCATCGCCCTTGAATTCGACCAGCCCGTCGATCTCGCCAGCGTCGAAAAACTGGCTCACCTCGAAGTCAAAGACGCTGCGGCCCCGCAGCTCAAAGCACTGCCGGCCACCGCCGCCGACTTGGAGTGGCTGCACCGCCGCGACCCCGATCCCACGGCACAGGCTGCGGATCTGCAGGCGCGGATTGTTATTTTGCAGCCCAAGACGCCGCTTCCCGTCGATTTCGATGTAGCCCTGATTCTTGCAGCGGGTCTGCACGGCCAGGCCGGGCCAGAGGTATCTGAAGCGCCATATCGGTACGACTTCCATACACTTGGGCCACTCAATATCGTCAGCGCGGCGTGCGACGCCCCGTGCGACCCCGACGCCTGGACCCCGGTACACGTCGCCTTTAACAACAACTTGGCCGACACGCCCAAAGAACTGCTGGCCAAGTGGATTACCGTAGAGCCGTCGCCGCCTGGCCTTGAGGTGATGTGCTGGGGCTCGGACTGCTCGCTGCACGCAGACCCCGTGGTCGTGCCAGGCAAGCCCGCAAAGTCGGCATGGCAGCCGGGCCAGGTCTACACGATCAAGGTAGCCGCGGGCTTTAAGGATCACTGGGCGCAAACCCTAAAAGACAGCAAAACGTTTACGGTGACGATGGGGCACCGGCTGCCGTCGCTGGCGGCTGCGACGGAGGGCACGTTCTTTGAGCGCGCCGAGGGGCCTCACCGCTACGGCATCGATCTGCGCAACGTGCCCATGGTGAAAGGTAGGGCCATGAAGGTGTCGCGCAGCAACCTGGCCAAGGTCCTCGATCAGCTCTCGGATCATCCGGTTCCGGCCGGTCAGCGCCCCTTGCCGCCGCCGCGCTTTGAATTCAATCTCGACCTAGGCCTGCAGGGCAGCAGCCAGCCCGACACCGATGCGCGGCGCATCATCGACCTCGACAAATGGCTCGACAACAAGCCGGGCGCGCTGCTGATCGATGTGGTGGCGGCGGATAGCAAGCTTTCGGCCGACCTGAGTTTGCGCGAGCTCGTATCGGTGACGGACCTGCAGGTGATGGCAAAAACCAGCACCAAGTCCACGATTTTCTGGGTGACATCGCTCAAGACGGGTCTGCCAGTTGCCGGCGCCGATGTCGCGGTGGTCGATGCCACCGGCAATCAAGTCTGGCGCGGCGCCAGCAACGCCCAGGGCTTGGTCAGCGGACCTGGCAATCTAGTGACTGAAACCCGCTACTCCGGCGAAGACGAGGTGCCGCAAGGTAACGACGTCAAGACCGTGCTCGCCAGCAAAGACGACGACTGGACATGGCTGCGCTTAGACGGCAGCTTGACGAGCGGCAGTTTCTGGGATGGCGACGGCAACGGGGGACGGCGCGGCGTCTTGTTTGCCGATAAGAATGTCTACAAACGTGGCGAGCCGGTGCGCTTCAAGGGCATCGTCCGCACGCTCGAAGCCACCGGGCTGGCGTTCGCCAAAGCTGGCGACACGATTGAACTTGAACTGCATGATCCAGAAGGGCATCCCCAGGCAACATTGGCCACGACCGTGTCGCAGCTCGGCAGCTTTGACGGGCAACTGAGCTTGCCGGCGACCGCCGCATACGGCACTTGGTCGCTGGTTGCCAAGTGGGGCACCACCAGCATCGCCTGTGACTTTCAGGTGTTAGTTTACCGCACCCCCAAGTTCAAGATGAGCGCCACGGTAGCCAAGCCCCACTACACCGTGGGCGACGTGGTGACAGGCGACGTGCTGGCCAGCTACTACAGCGGCGGCCCGCTCGACAATGCGCCACTGACCGTAGCCGTTTCTAGCTTCGCTAGCACCTTTGAACCACCCGGCTGGCAAGGATTTTCATTCGAGCCCGGCTTCGACACCAGCCCAAGCTGGAGCCACAGCAGCCAGTCGCGACTCGACGCCAAGGGGCACAACAGCTTTTCTTTACCAACCAAGCAGTTGCACTTCAACAGCTCGCAGCAGTTCGAGGCGGAGTTCACGGCCACAGACCCCAACGACCAGCCGATCGCCGCGCGCACCCACGGGTGGCTACACCCCAGCAGCGCGCATGTGGGTGTGCGTCTTAGCGAAAATTGGTACCAGGCGGGCAAGCCGATGCTCATCGAGGTCATCGCTACGGATGTCGACGGCAAGCCGCTGACGGGTGTGCCGCTGGGCGTGCAGCTCGTGAGGCGCGAGTTCAAGCAGGTGCGGCAGGCGACGATCGGCGGCCAGTTTGAGTGGGTGACGACGCCGGTCGAAGTGCCCGCGGGCGACTGTGCGCTGACGTCGGCTAGCCAACCCGTCACGTGTGCCCAGATTCCGCCGCAGGCCGGGTCCTACACCGTGCAAGTGGTCGCAACGGATGCGCAAGGTCGCAAAAGTATTGCACATGCTTACGCTTTCGTCGCCGGTGCGGATGCGGTTGCCTTTGACCGTGATCACGAAGATAGCGCCGTGCTGGTGGCCGACAAGCTGCGCTACAAGGTCGGTGATGTGGCCAAGCTGCTGCTAAAGAACAAGGTTGGTGGCAAGCGCGCTCTAATTACGCTTGAGCGCGACGGCGTGCTTGAGACGCGGTCTCTCGACCTAGCGGGCGATGTGACGACCATCGAAGTGGCGATCGAGGCCAAGCACCAGCCGAATTTCTTTGTATGCGCGGCGGTCTTTAGTGGGCGAAAGGCGCCGGCCGAAGTGGGCAAGCCCGACTTGGGCAGTCCGCAGCTCGAGAACGACGTGATCAACATTGCGGTCGATACGGCCGATCGCGCGACGACGCTGAAGCTGACGCCCGACAAGACGCGGCACCGCCCGGGCGAAGAAGTGAGTGTGGCGCTCGACTTGCGCGACGCGGCTGGGCAGCCCGTGGCGGGCGAGGTGACCCTGTGGGCGGTCGACGAAGGTGTGCTGGCGCTGACCAACCATCAAACGCCGGACCCCTTGGCCGACTTGTTTGCGCCGGCGCAGCGCGGTGTAGGCGATTTCGCGACCGTCGAAGCTCTGGTTCGCGGCAAGCTGGGCGAAGAAAAGGGTGCCGATGGTGGCGGCGGCGGAATTGGGCACAATCGCTCCGACTTGCGCGACGTGGCAGTGTGGCTGCCGAGCCTGGCGGTGGGGGCCAACGGCCAGGCGACGGCAAAGTTCAAATTGCCCGAAAATCTGACTACTTTCAGGGTTATGGCGGTCGCAACCTCCGGGCCCGATCGCGCAGGCCATGGCCAGGCGGCGATCCAGGTCGACAAGCCGCTGATGCTGCTGGCGACGTGGCCGCGGCAGGTGCACCTGGGCGACACCTTCGAAGTGGCCGTGGTGGCACGCAATCGCAGCCCGGGCGAGCTCCGCGGCGCAGCGAAACTGACACTGACGGCCGACAGTGGCCAAGGCGCGATCGCGGGCGATGCCGAGAAAGCGCTTGTAATTTCTAAGGATACCAGCACGGAGCTCGGCTTCAAGGTGCGCGCAACCCATGCTGGGCGCTTCAAGGTCGCCCTGCATGTCGATGCCGCGGGTGCCAAGGGCGACGACGGCAAGCCGCTGCACGAGTCCGATGGTATTGAAGATACAGTCGAAGTTGTAGACCCAGCACTGGTCGAAACCGTCGCCACGTACGACGAGAGCAGCGGCCCGGCCAAGCAGGCTATCGAAAAAGCCCAAGCGCGGCCTGGAGTTGGTGGGCTCGAGATCTCGGCCTCGGCCAACGGCCTGATCGGGATTCGCGGCGCGCTCGACTTCTTGGTCGAGTACCCCTACGGCTGCACCGAGCAACTGACATCGCAACTGCTCGCCCTGCTTTGGAAAGATCAAGTCTCGAGCGCGTTTGACCTGAGCGAGACCGACAAGCAGAAAGTGCGCGCAATGGCTCAAGAAGCGGTGGACCAGATTGTGGCGCGCCGGGTCTTTGGCGGGGGCGGGCTACGGCTCTGGCCGGGCGACGGCGAGGCCGATTTGCATGCGACGGCGTGGGCGCTGCGGGTGCTCGTCGATGCCAAGGGCGATGGCCTACGGGTCGACCCCGACCTGCTCCGCGACGGGCCGGCCTGGCTGCGGCAGCGGCTGTCGCCTAGCCCGGGGCAGCTGCATCTGGATAGGTTCGGCAACGAAAGTCCGCAAGCGCCCCCAACGCTCGACGACCAGGCGATGGTGGTGGCGACGCTGGCGGCCCTGGGTCAGCCGGCGGACGGCGATGTAGATCTCCTGTTCGCCAAGCGGCAAGAGCTAAGTCCATCTGGGCAGTTGTGGCTCGCCGAGGCGGCGATGGTCGATGCCACTGGGGCCGAAAAGGCTCGCACGCTGGTCAACGACTTGCTGCGCGTGCTGCATGTTGATGCGGCCACGGCGCACCTGGAACAGTCTGAAAGTATGGGCTGGTCGTCCGAAGTGCGCACCAACGCGCAACTGCTGGCGGTCATGCTCAAAGCCACCCCCGACCAGCCGATGCTAAGTCGGGTGGCGCGCTGGTTGCTCGACCGACGCGGCCCACAGTCGCGCAGCAGTACCCAAGAAAATGCCTGGATTTTGCGGAGCTTGGGCACGTATCTGCAGCAGCGCGACCACGGCGGCGACCTGAACCTGCAGGTGCAGCTGGGCGACAAGAAGCTCGCGCCCGCCCGTCTGAGTCACCGCGCGCTAGATCCCTGGAAGGTCTTGATCGGGCAGGATGATCTAGCCAAGGGCACCTCGAATCTGCTGCTCGACAAAGACGGCGCGGGCACTCTGTACTACACGCTTCGCTATAGCTACGCGCTGGCAGTTGAGGCTGAAGTCGCTAAAAATGCAGGCTTCTTTGTCAAGCGTGCGGTCGTCGACGAAGGCGGGCGCACGGGCTTTGACCACATCGACCGCGGCCAGAACGTTATTGTGACCGTGCTGCTGTTGGCCGACCGCGACCGCGACGACGTTGCCGTGGTCGATCAGCTGCCCGCGGGCTTAGAACCGATGGATTTGTCACTCGAAACATCGACCAAGTCTGTGCAGGCTACTCTTGACCGTTTGCGCGGCGCAGTGCTGGGTGCAGACGCCAACCTGCTGCCAACCGCCGGTCCGCAACGCGCCCCCGCGCACGACATCGTCAGCCACCGCGAGCTCGCCGGGCGCGAAGTGCGGTGGTTTGTCGACCACTTGCCGCAAGGTATGCACACGTTCAGCTATGTGGCGCGGGCAGCGGTGCGCGGCGATTTCTTGGGCCGCGGTGTCCGGGCCGAGGCCATGTATCGCCCTGAAGTCTTTGGCACTTCGGGTCCCAACCGCCTGCGGGTCGACTAGCAGGCCCGCGGCGCCATGAGCCTACCTTCCGCCGACCGCAGCGACCCGCTCGCCGCGCAGCAACGTGCCGGCCGCCAGCACAAGTGGCGCCGGCGACGTTGGAAGATCGCGCTTGCACTCACAATGGTGGCATTGCTTGGGCTGTGGTTGGTGCGTGGCCGCTGGGCAATTCCGGCCAACCCGGGCGAGGTGCTGGCGCAGCACTATGCGAGTACGCGTCTGGTCGATCGCCATGGCCGCGTCCTAGAATTGTGGACCGGCTCCGCGCACACCCACCATCGCCCGGTCGAGCTAGCCCGCGTGGCACCGCAGCTCGTCGCAGCAACTTTGGCCCTCGAAGATCAGCGGTTTTGGCAGCATCCGGGTGTAGATATGGTCGCAACTGCTCGGGCTGCTTGGCAAAACCTGCGCGCCGGCTACGTGGTATCGGGCGCATCGACCCTGACCCAGCAGCTGTGCAAGTGGCTCGACCCGCGTCCGCGTACCTTGGGCAACAAGGCCATCGAGGCGATCGAGGCGCTGCAGCTCGAAGGCTTGCTCGACAAGCGCGAAATTCTAGAGCTTTACCTGTCGTACGCCCCCTACGGTGGTCTGCAGCGCGGCGTAGAGCAGGCCTCGCTGGCGTGGCTGGGCAAGACCCCGGCTGACGTGACGCTCGCCGAAGCCGCGTGGCTCGCGGTGCTGCCGCGTTCCCCTTCGCGGCTCGATCCCGGGCGCGATCCCACTGCGGCGATGGCCGACCAGCGCTCCCTACTGCACAAGATGCGCGCCCTTGGCTGGATTTCGGATTCCGAGTTGCAGGTGGCGCTTGCGCAGAAAATTGCGGTGGTGACCGACCCGACTCGCCACCGCGCTCCACACTTGGCCGCCTGGATTGCCGAGCATTTACCGGGCGTTCTGCTCGATCGACCGCGCGCCATCCGCACCACCATCGACGCGGAGCTGTGCGAGGCCGTCGCGGCGCGGGCCCGGACGCACCTCGCTACGCTGTCGAACCGGGCCGTGGGCAACGCCGCCGTCGTGGCGATCGACCTTGAGACGAGCGAAGTGCGCGTCATGGTGGGCTCTACGGCCTATGGCGATGCGACGCATCTGGGTGCCAACAACGGCGCCGTGGCGCTGCGGCAGCCCGGATCGACTATCAAAGCCTTCACGTACGCGGCTGCCTTTGCCGGCAGCGCTTCGCCCGCCACGCTGCTGCCCGACCTTGCTGCGGTGTACGGCACGCCGACGGGGGCCTGGATTCCCCAGAATTACGGCGAAACTACCCACGGACCGGTGCGCGCGCGGGTGGCTCTGGCCTCGAGCCTCAACCTGCCGGCGGTGTACATGGCCGAGCAAATCGGCCTTGAGCGACTGCTGCGCACCCTGGCCGAGGCGGGGCTCGATTCGCTCAGCCGCGACGCCAGCCACTACGGCCTTGGGCTGACGCTCGGCGACGGCGAGGTGTCGCTACTCGAATTAACCAATGCATTTGCGATGCTAGGGCGACTAGGTCGCTTTCGTCCGGCCAAGTTGATCGACGAGGTGGTCGGCTGGCAGGGCGAGTCGGCGCGGCCGCCGCTGGTCGATGGGCGGCAGGTGTTGCCGACCCAGGCGGTCTGGCAAGTTCTGGATGTGCTGAGCGATCCTCAGGCACGGATGCTCAGTTTTGGCCGCGGTGGGCCCCTCGAGATGCCCTTCGACATGGCTGCCAAGACTGGAACTAGCAAGGGCTTTCGCGACAATTGGGCCCTTGGCGTCACCACTCGCTACGCCGTCGGGGTGTGGGTCGGCAACTTCGACGGGACCCCCATGCGCGACGTGAGCGGTGTGACCGGCGCAGCGCCCTTGCTCCGCGACGTGATGTTGCTTCTGCACGGCGACCATCCGCCCGCGCCGTTTGAGCGCCCCGAAGGTCTTGTGCGCACTGCTATTTGTCCCCTTTCGGGCCATGCCTGGACACTGCTCTGTGGCGCCTCGCACACGGAGTGGCTGCGCCCAGACCAAGTGCCGGGCCCGTGTGACTGGCACGCCGAGGCGCGCATTGACCGGCGCAATGGCCTGCTTGCCGGCGCAAATTGCCTCGAGAATCAGGTGACGCTGCGCCATGGCTTCCGCCCGCCCGGGCAGTACGCAGAATGGGCCCAGGGCCGCGAAGGCCTGTTGCCCGCACGTTTTTCGCCCCTTTGCCCAGATCCGAATACGGTCCAAGCACCGTCACGGACGACTGTGCGGATTTTGCAGCCGGTCGATGGCGCCGTGCTGGTCCTCGATCCGCATACCCACGCGGCCGATCGCCAAGTCGCCCTGCGGGCCGAGGTGAGCGACACGGCGGCGCTGCTCACTTGGCGAGTCGACGGTCAGGTGTTGGCGCACGGTGTCTCCGCCGCCAGCCAAACGCTGTGGACGCCACAACTAGGTGAACATAGTGTAGTTGTCGAGGTTGCGCGGCCCAGTGGGGCGCCCATTCACGCCCGCGCCCGCGTCACAGTGCACTGACGGCGCCTGCCCGACATGGTAAGCTATACCGCCGCGCCAGAACGCGCCCGTCAGGATCCGATGCGCACCTTCGACCTTTCCCAGCCTTTGCAGCTCGCCGACGTCATTGAGATTGCCCACGCCCACTGCCAACCCGTGCTTGGCCCCGCCGCCCGTCGCCGCGTCGAGCGCGCCCGCGCCGTGGTCGATGCCTTTGTCGCGGAGCACGAGACGCCGCGCTACGGCATCAATACCGGCTTTGGCGCGCTGGCCGAAGTGGTGATCGCCGACACCCAAATCGCAGAATTACAAACTAATCTAGTGCGTTCCCATGCCTGCGGCGTCGGGGCACTCCTGCCCACGCCGGCTGTGCGGGCGATGATGTTGCTGCGTGCGCAAGTGCTCGCCGCCGGCCACAGCGGTGTGCGGCCCGTGGTGATCGATCGCCTGTGCGAGCTTTTGGCGCGCGGTGTGCACCCGCTGGTGCCGTGCCAAGGCTCGGTGGGGGCATCGGGCGATCTGGCGCCGCTGGCCCACTTGGCGCTCGCCCTCATCGGCGAAGGTCAGGTCGAGATCGATGGGCAAGTGCACCCCGGCAGTGCGATTCAAGCCCTTACCGGCATTGAACCCGTTGTTTTGCAAGCTAAAGAGGGCCTATCTCTCATCAACGGCACCCAAGCCATGACGGCGATTGCCGCGCTCGCCCTCGACGCTGCCGAGCGCCTGTGCCGGGCCGCCGACATGGCCGGTGCGCTGACAGTCGAAGCCCAACTGGCTACTGACAAAGCTTTTGATATGCGTATCATTGGCTTGCGCCCTTATCCGGGTGCGAT
The DNA here is from genome assembly GCA_903883645.1 of uncultured Myxococcales bacterium. Classification (GTDB taxonomy): domain Bacteria; phylum Myxococcota_A; class UBA9042; order UBA9042; family UBA9042; genus SXRM01. Next base: position 87,411 of record CAISBR010000135.1, read on the forward strand.
GCTCGCCGCAGCCAACCTCCGCGCGCTGACCGCAGGTAGCCCGCTTATCGCCTCGCACGCCGGGCCGACCGACCATAAGGTCCAGGATCCGTACAGCATTCGCTGCATGCCACAGGTTCACGGCGCGGTGCGCGACGCTCTCGCTCATGTGCGGTCTATCCTCGAGGTCGAGATCAATTCGGTCACCGATAACCCTCTGATCTTCATCGACGAAGGCGTAGATCCCCGCCACGGCGCCATCCTGTCGGGCGGCAATTTCCACGGCCAACCGGTGGCGATCGCCTGTGACTTAGCCCGCACGGCGCTGACATCACTGGCTTCGATGTCCGAGCGACGTATCGAGCAACTAGTCAATCCAGCGCTGAATTCGGGCCTGCCGCCGTTCTTGGCCCGCCACAGCGGTCTGCACTCGGGCTTTATGATCGCACAAGTGACTGCCGCAGCATTAGTTAGCGAAAGCAAAGGGTTGTCGATGCCAGCCTCGGTCGACTCGATCCCGTCGTCAGCCAACAAAGAAGATCACGTGTCGATGGGCACGATTGCCTCGCGACGGTTCGCCGACGTGGTGGCCAATGCGGAGTTTGTGGTGGCGATTGAGCTTCTGGCGGCGGCCCAGGGCATCGATATGCGTGCGCCGCTGCAGCCCGGCCCGCTAACGGGCGCGATCTGGCAGACGATTCGCGATGTTGTGCCCTCTGTGACCGCCGATCGCGTCTTGGCCGGCGACATTGCCGCCGCGACGGACCTTCTGCGCAGTGGCCGGCTTGAGACTGCCCTTGCCGAACTTGGTGTACCGCTCGCCTAACTCCGCTTAAAGGTTCACATGCTGCAACTGCCCGCCCGCCTGGTTCTGGCGTCTACCTCGCGCTATCGGCGCGCCCAGCTGCAGCGGCTGGGGCTCACTTTTGTTGCAGTGGCGCCACCTTACGACGAACTACCGCAGCCGGGTCTCGACGCGCGGCAGCTGGTCGACTACCACGCCCGACAAAAGGCCTTGGCCCTTCAGCATTTGCCAGAGCACGCCCACGACTGGCTGCTCGCCGCCGACCAGGGTGTCATCGTGGATGGGCCGACGGGTCCGCGCCTGCTTGGCAAGCCCGGCACCGTCGCGGCAGCAGTGGATCAGCTACTTGAACTGGCTGGTCGAACACACGAATTGCGCACAACCGTGGTGCTGGCGGTGCCATGTCAGCCGCTCGCGGTGCGCACCGCGGTCGTTCGCGTGACCATGCGCAACTACGATCGCGCCTGGGCGGAGCAGTATGTGGCCCTCGATCAGCCGCTCGACTGCGCGGGCAGCTACAAGATCGAGGCCGGCGGGCCTTGGGTTATCGCCGCCTGCAAGGGCGAAGATCCCACCGCGATCGAGGGCTTGCCGCTGCTGCTCGTCACCACTATGCTGCGCGACGCATTGAATATTTAGCCGAAGTGATAGGCCGACAGGCTCACACCCATGAGCGTCCCGGCAAAAGACACACTGCCCCGGTCACTACCCGCCGCGCCCGCAATCACCATCAGCGGCAGCAGGTGCTCTTCGCGCGGATGCACAGCTCGGGCCGCCGGGGCTTGCGCCCATTGGGTCAAAAGCCGATTACGTTCCGTCGGCTCCGCTGTTCCGGCCGACTGCAGCCAGCGGTCGAATTGCTGCGACACCGGCACCGAGCGCGGATCGCCAAAGCCGCGCATGTTGTGGTACGTCATACCGCTACCAATAATCAAAACCCCTTGACTACGCAGCGGTTCTAGCGCGCGTCCCATCGCAATATGCTCGGCCGGGTCAAGACCGCGCTGCAGCGACAGTTGAATCGTCGGGACTTTCGCCTCGGGCCAGGCCAGCTTCAGTGGCACAAAGGCGCCGTGATCAAAGCCGCGCTCGGCATTGCCATCCGTACGAAAACCAGCTGATTCTAGAACTTGCCGCACTTTCTGCGCCAGCAGCGGGTCGCCCGGCGCCGGCCAGGTCAGCTGGTACGACTCCGGCGGGAACCCGTAATAATCGAACAGCAGCGGCGGGTTGGCCCCTGTCATCACCGTCGGTTTCGCCTCCTCCCAGTGCGCCGAGATCATCAAGATCGCCTTGGGCGCCTGCTTGGGCAATTTCTCCACCGATTTGATGTAGTTGGCCATCGCCTGCAGCTCGTGCGGCGCGCCCATCTTCAGCGCCACAAACGGCCACGGCCCGCCACCATGGGGCAAGAACACTACCGGAAGTTTGTGCGGCACCGCCGACTGACCCGCGAGCGCGTCCGACTCGACCACGCCCGCCAGCGCCCCCGCCGTAGCGACCCCTGCGGCCAGCACTTGCCGCCGCGACAATACCGCCTGCTCTTGGTCCTGATTCATCTGATTGCCTCCGAGGCGGTGCGGCCCTCGCTGCCGGTGTACAGACTAGGTTTGCCCTCGGCAAGAAACAATCTCTCACCACGAAATGGACTGTAGCTCGCACGGCAACAATCAGCCCCCCAGCGTGAAGTTATGCAGCCCTGCTCAGTGGGACTCGTCAGCAGCCCGCAGGATCGCTACACTTGCACACTGGGCACGCGCCCACAGGGTACCGTCATGACCAGGAACAGCGCCACTCAAGCTATGCTAACTATCCGACTAATCATACTTTTCGCGTTTAGTGTGGCACTCGGCAGTTGTTCCCAGGCGGGCACCGGCGGCGGCAATGGCGGTTACTACTTGCTCCCCGACTCGGGCAATAATGGCGACGTAGTCCAAGCCGGCGACAATCTTGAGCCCAACGACACCCTAAGCGACAGTGGCGACGACAGCCAAGTCATCCCGGGCGAAGACGCGGCCCCAGACACCTACGACGGCCCAGCTTGCAGCACCAGCGCCGCGTGCAAGGACTACGGCAACAAGAACCTGTGCGCCACTGCAATCAAGCAATGCGTCGAGTGCTTGACCGAATACCAATGCCAGCCCGGCCAGGTCTGCGAAAACTTCGCCTGCAAAGACCCGTCGTGTGTACCCGGCACGACCAGCTGCGACGGCAGTTTCCTCGTCACCTGCAACGACGACGGCAAGACCTCGACCACGACCAAGTGCCCCGACGAGGCGCCCGTGTGTGTGAGCGGCGCGTGCCGCATCTGCGAGCCCGGGCAAAAGTTCTGTGCGGCGGCGCCGAGCGGCGGCAAGTCCAAAGCCGTGATGCAGTGCAACGCAGACGGAACGAACGCAGTAGTCTCACAAGGTTGCGACGGCGACGCGGTCTGCATCAACAAGCAATGCATGGTCTGCTCGCCCGGCACGAAACTCTGCAACGGCGACCTCGCCATGGCCTGCGCCGACGACGGCAGCGGCATGCAAGTGGCCGACGACTGTGGCGCCAAAGGCCAGAACTGCCTTGGCGGCCTCTGCGTGAACCCGTGCCAGGGCGACATCAAGTCAAACACCTACGTCGGCTGCGACTTCTGGGCCGTCGACCTCGACAATGCCATCGAAGGCAGCTTCGACGCGCAGAATCAGCAGTACGCGGTGGTGGTTTCGAATACGGCAAGCGGTCCTGCCGCGGTCACCGTGTCGTTCGGCACGCAGGGCAAGGCCAACTACAAGACCAAGACCTACACGGTGGCGGCCAAGGCGCTGCAGGTCATCAACCTGCCCGACCCGAGCTGGGGCCTCAAGCCACAGAACCAAGACGGCACCTCAATTAATTCGCTGCTTTACCGCATCAAGGCCGATCAGCCGATCGTTGCATACCAGTTCAATCCCCTGTCGAATTACGGCGTATTTAGCAACGATGCCTCGCTGCTCTTGCCGGTAAATGCTTTGGGTACAGCCTATTACGTAATGTCGCACGCCCAGCTCGAATCGACGTACCGCAGCTACCTCAACGTCATCGCCACCGCGCCGGGCACTACGGTCGTCGCCGTCAAGGTCACCACCAAGACCCTGGGCGGCACCGGCGTACCCGCCCTCAATGCCGGCGGCGTTGGCACCTATTCGCTCCAGCAGGGCCAAGCGCTCAACCTCGAAAGCGACATGCCCGGCGGCGATCTCACCGGCAGCTACGTCGAAGCCGACAAACCCGTAGCCGTTTTCGGCGGTTCCGAGGCATCCAACTCGCCCAACACCGGCAACTGCATCCCCAAAGCCACGGGCGGCGGCAAGGCCTGCGCCGGCTCGTCGAACAGCGGCTTTCCGCAAACCTGCAGCGCCGACTCCGGTTGCGACCCCAGCTGCTGCGCCGACCACCTCGAAGAGCAGATGTTCCCGGTCAACACCTTGGGCAACAGCTACGTAGCCTCGCGCCTATCTCCGCGCGGCAAAGAGAAAGACGCTTGGCGTTTCTTGGCAGTCGAAGACGGCACCACTATTACGCTTTCGCCCAGCCAGGGCGCGGCACTCCCCACCCTCGCCAAGGGCAAGTGGGTCGAAATCCAGAGCAACCAAGACTTCGTCATCAACTCGAACAAGCCCATTCTCGTCGCCCAATACATGGCTTCGTCGTACGCCACCATGACCACCGAAGGCGGCACCTGCACCGTTGGCGGCGCCAGCACCCAGTGTTTCACCAAGTACAACTACATGGCCGAATGCCTCGACACCGGCATCTCGGGCTATTGCGCGCCGATCGGCGATCCTTCGCTCATCCTGACCGCCGCCACGGGCCAATTCCTCGACGATTACATCTTCTTGGTGCCCGCCCAGTACAAGATCAACTACATCAATATCACCATGCCGGTCGGCGCCAATGCCAAGATCGACAACTCCCTCGTCGCCGCCAGCAGCTTCACCACCATCGCCGGCTCGCAGTGGCAGGTCGCACGGCTGCCGATCAAAGATGGCCCGCACCGCTTGCAGCTCTCGGCCAAGGGCGCGCTCACGGTATACGGCTATGACAAGGATGTGTCGTACGGCTACACGGGCGGCGCCGGTCTCGCCGTGCTTGGCGCCCCCTAACTACCTGCTATTTATAGAATTAGCCGCTACTCGGGCACGATCTGCCGCACCACACCGCGGATGATCGTCCATTGCGGCACAGCGCCCAGCTTGGGGTCGCGCGGATCGGCCGACCAAATCACCCAGTCGCTGCGATCGCCCACGCGCAGGGGTTTTAGCGCCTGTCGCGTGCCCATTGGCCCCAGCGCCCGCCACGCGAGCCCCGCCAGGTCGCTCTGGTCAAGTGTGGCGCCAAGTTGCACCGGCGGCGTCTCAAGCATCACCTTCAAGTCGCCCAGCGGGTCCGACACCACCACCGGCGCATCCGATCCAGCGCGCACCGGGCACACATCGGCCAGACCGATTCCGCGATATGCCCAGTTCATACGCTCTGTTCCAAGCCGTGCCTGAGCAAATTCGGCGTCCGCATGGCGATGCCGCGGCTGGACGCTGCATTCAAAGCGACCCGTTTTTATGCGCGCCAGCTGGGTCGGCGCCACCACTTGCGCGTGTTCGATCCGCACGGCCAGCGCCGCCGGGTCGCGATGCAGCCCCTCGCTGACCCGCAGAATCTGCTCGACCGCGGCATCGCCAATGGCGTGCACCGCCAGCTGAATACCCTGTTTATCGGCCTGGGCCAGCACATCCGCCACCTGCGCATCGCTGTAGTTCAGCGTGCCGCTATGGCCTGGCTGGTCGCTGTAGGGCTGCAGCAGCGCCGCGGACCGCGCACCCAGCGTGCCGTCGAGCCACAGCTTCGCCCCAGCCACCACCACCGCACGACTGGGCACACGCTTGTACTTCCCTGCGAGCAACGCGCGGCCTTCAGGGCGCTCCGCGTCGAAATAAAGCCGAACGCGAACGGCCAGCTGCCCCGCAGCCTCTAGGCTAAAGAGAGTCTCAAGCAGGGCCTGCGACTCGCCGATCGCGTGCACTTCCGTCACACCGCGTCGCTCAAACTGCAGCAGCAACTGCCGCAGCAGCGGGCGCAGCCGCACAAGCGGCCAAGCCGGCAGGGCCCGCCACACTTGGCTGGCCAGTGGCCCGCTGACCTTGTTGCCATTCTTGCGCACCTGCTCAGCAAGTTCACGCGGCAACTGCTCGACCAGCGCCGAGCTCAGCAGCGCCCCGTGCCCATCCGCGCGCGACAGGTAGGCGGGCGTTTCGTCGAGCGCCGCATCGACCTCCGCCGCATCCATGCCATCGAACGCCGCCTGCGATAAGCCAAAACCCCACAGCCAGCCGGTCATCGACGCCCGTACCAGCCGCGCCGCGCGGGTCAGTCCATTGCCATCGGTCACCGCCGTCAGGTCGGCCGCGTCCGCGCGCATCGCCGCGCCCTCTAGATGAACATGTGCGTCAACAAGCCCTTGCGTAGCCCAGCCTTGCGAGACACGGACCACCTGTGTGAGCGGCCCCTGCACGGGCGTAACCTCGGCGGGCGTCCCCACTGCGATCACTTCGCCGGCCCGGAGCGCAACCGCCCGACCATCCGGATGCCCGGCCAAGTGCCCTACAATCAGCACCGTGTCGGCCAGCGGCCGCGACGGCTGTTTCTCTTTGCCCACAATGCCCTCGCGCGACGGGTCTGGCGGCGGCACCACAAAGCGTCGCAATTGCAGGCAGCCACTGCTGGTGCTTGCCGCCAAAGCGAGCAGCATCAGGGCCACTGCCCGCGATGGGGCCGCCCTCACCGTACTGTTGGGCTGCAGATTGCGCCGTACCATGCCATTCCCGCCCTACGCCGTGAGCGCCGTCACACTGCGCAAGCGCAGTCGTTCGTCGTCGCCTGGCCACGGCTCAAGCAGCCAGCGCCGTCCGGTTCGCCGCGCCACTTCGGCCAGCAGCGCCGCACGGTCGATATAGGCCGGCACGCCCCACGATCGCAGCTTGCGCAGAATCTCGGGCCACACCGCCGCAAACTCTGCTTCGGGCAAGGCGATTTTCCCCAAGCCAGGTGGAGTACCGTACGGACAATCGTGCGCCAAGTAGCCAAGGGGCGCCGCAACATCGGCGTGGTGGCACCATGGCGCCCGCGCAAACCGGTCGAGGTACACGCTGCAACCAAACTTGCCGTCGCCCTCGGCGCGCAAGTACATGCAATGCAAGCCGGGCACGGCGACAGCGCCCGACCGGTCGGTGGGCACAGCAACATGGCAGCTTACGCCGCAACGCCGGCAACGCGCTTCGTGATCCGTGTCGGCGCGGCCCACTTGGCCAGGGCCGTCTCGTCCAAGGGTCACAGTCATAATAAGGAGTTCCGCCAGCGGCCCGCAATCAAGGTGCGCGAACCAATGCAGGGGCCATAGGCACAGCCACCAGTTGCAATTTCGCCGTCTCTAAAGGCTTTTGGGGAGCCTTGGCCACTTCTGCGTGCGGCTCGCGCAGCAGCAAGAAGTAGCTCGCCACCGCGGTACCGGCGCCCACCAGCGTCAGCGTCGAGCCCAGCCAGTGCTTGTTGGTCGACGCAACACCGCGCGAGTCCGACAGATCCGACGCGTACGACCCTAGGCCATATAGCCCATAGCCCATAATGCCGGCGCCCACAGCCACGCCGCCCCAGCCGGCCGTCCGCAAGTTCGCACCACCGGCATCCACGCTCGACTCCAGCCCCTCGCAGCGCACTGCAACTTCACCATCCGAAGGAACCTCAATAGCTCGGCCCACTTGCTTGACGCCACGCTTGCAACTGACCTCGTGCGTTCCCGGCTCAAGCGTCCGCGTCGGAACTTTGTCGCCCACGCGCACAGCCTCGTCAATATCGACCACATGGCCATCGACGCGCACCTCTACGCCCTTGAGCCCGCCCGGCACCACCACCACCAGCCGCCCGTCTTTTTGCCGCAAGTCGAGCTTGACCTCTACCGAGTCCCCCGCCTTCACGTCCACTTCGCGCACTAGCGGTTTCTTGCCCGGCAGCCCCGCCTCAACGTTGTGTTTGCCCGGCAACAGCCAGCGAGTAAACGGAATTTCGGCATCGGTACCATCCACGAACAAACGCGCATCGCTCGGCTGTACGTCGACCTTGAGCTCCCCCTTCTTGCGCATCTCGTCCGACACCGCCAGGAGCTCGTCCGTCAGGGTGTGCAGCAGCGGCTTGGGCAACTGATTCAGCTTCTCTCGCACGGCCTTGTAGGCATCTTCGGCCTCGCGCAGCTTGCCCACCGCCCGCAGCGCCCGGCCCTTCAGCAGCGTGATCGCCGGGTGCGCAAAAATACGCTCCGCCTGGGTCGCCAGCTCGACGGCCTTAGGAAACTCCCGGTTATCAAACCGAATTTTCGCTTCCTTGTAGATGTTATTGGCGCGCTCCTCGGTGTCGCCAGCCCAGGCCGTAGCACTCGCCAGCAGCGTCGCCGAGGCCATCGCAAGCACAAGCAGCAGCCATCGCAGCCCACGCGGGCCAGCCCATGGTGATTCGAAGCGGATCGTGGCCATCACCATTCCACCTTTTTCTTCTTGGGAACGACCTTGTTGATCACGGACTTCGAGGCCGTAAGCGTCACCGAGTACAAGGGCTTTATCGGTGCGAGCGTATACAAAACCTCGAACTCGAGGTCGAACGGGTCGAATCCGTCTTTCTTGACCTGAACTTTCTGCCCGCCGGCCTTCTTCAACTCAAGCATGGCCGGCGTCTTGCCGATTTCTTTGTCGTCGATGAACACCGCTGCGCCGGCAGGTACCGATTCCAGCGTCATTTTGTGTACTTCGTTGGCTACTGCGGCTTGAGGCAGAGCGGCAGGCGCGGCCCCTGCATCGGCGCCACCGGCATCCGCGGCAGCGGCCGTGGGCGCCTCAACCTTGGGCGCCTCGGCTTTGGCCACCTCTGCCTTGCCCGGTTCGTCCTTGGCGTGATCCGCTGCACCTGCTGAATTTGAAGCAGACTTATCCATCCGCTCCGCAATCGCCGGTCCAGGTGGCAGGCCTTTCGCCTCCTCTTTGCTGCCAAACACGGTGACCACAATCGCACCGACCACCAGCACCGCCACGATCAGCAGCAGCACTAAATTGCGAGTCGCTGGGCCCGCTTGCGCAGGGGTCGCTCCCGGTTTCGCAGTATCCTTGGCCGGCGACCGCTTGTCGCCACCTTTCTTGTCGGCCGCCATCGCCTCTACGCGCAAGCGCGCTTCCGACATGTCGAGCGCCATCGTCGCCGCGTTGGCATTGGCCTGACCGCCGGGCGCCGACGACGTATCAAACGCCATAGTTCGCGCCGGTTCACCGCCCTGCTCGGCCTGCAGCGTGTCGAGCGTGCGCGTGGCATCATCGTCATCTTGCTTCGAAGGCGGGGGTTGCGAGCGACGCGACGGTGGCGGCACCGTCATCGGCCGCCCGGGCGTGCGGTTGCCCACTTGCGAGTACTGGCCCGACGGATGTTTGGGCACATGGAGCGTGCCCAGCACCTGATCGATCGCCTCGAGCACTTCTTCAGAGCTCTGGTACCGCTGAATTGCTTTCTTGCTCAGCAGCTTAAAGACCATGTGGTCTAGCTCGTCGGGCACATACAGACCGGGCGCGACATCGGCAAACGCCGGCGGGGGCTCCTGCACGTGCTTGATGGCCACCGCGATCGGGTCTTCGGCCACAAAGGGCGGCCGGCCGGCCAGCATCTCAAACAAGATCACGCCCAGCGAGTAGAGGTCGCTAGCGGGCGACAGCGGCAGCCCTTGCGCCTGTTCTGGCGACAAATAGCGCGGAGTGCCAAACATCTTGCCGGCTTGGGTCAGCTCTGCGCCGCCCGCTTCTAAGAACTTGGCGATGCCGAAGTCGATGACTTTGACAAAGTCTTTTTCGCCATAAATATCGCAGACAAAGATGTTATCAGGCTTCAAGTCGCGGTGGATGATGCCCTTGGCGTGCGCCTCTGCGAGCGACTTGAGCACCTGCCGAATCATGTAGAGCGCCTGCCCCGTATCCATACGGCCGCGGCGCATCACGTGGGTCAGCGGCTCGCCGGTCAAGAACTCCATCACCATATAGATGTGGCCATCGCTCTGGCCAAAGTCGATGACGCTGATGGTATTTGGGTGGCGCAACTGGTTGGCGGCACGTGCTTCTTGTTCAAAGCGCGCGACCTGCTTTTCGTCCGACACCAAATGCGGCGCCAAGATCTTGATCGCCACCACGCGATTCGACATCTGCGAGTCGTGGCCCTGGAAGACCGACCCCATGCCGCCCTGGCCGATGAGCTTGATTAGCTTGTAGCGACCGGCAAGAACTTTCCCAGTCAGATTAGAGCCTTGCATGCTTCGCCCAGTGCCGGCACTCGCTGCCAGCTTGGTTCGGTCGTTGGTCGTAGCGCAGTTCTCGCTTGGCAAGAACCCGGCCGGCGTGCCCGCTTAGGCGCAGTGCGCTTGAGCGACATTACGGCACAAACGTGGGACGCGGCAACCACAGCTACCGGTTTAACGGCGCCAATAGTGAACTATACAACAGACGCTGCCCAGCGCGAAAGATCGGGCCGGCGGATTTGCGCGAACGGGCCCGGCAGTGGTAGGCCCTGACAAAGCGTGGTATTCTGGCGAGGCCCGCGTTACCGCGGCGGGCGTTGGCTACTAAAGTGCGCGAAATTATAGTGCACTTTCTCAGCGGTGGAGTGGTTGCTATTCGCCAGAAGCACTGGCGCTACGTCGAGGACGACCGATGCTCCCACGCGGCCTGACAACTTTTGTGCCCCCGTGCCGATGGAGGCAGTGGGCGCTGCTAGCCCTCTTGGCGGCGCTGGCTGCGAGCGGCTGCACGCAAAAGACGACGGTAGGCGCGTCGCAGGCGGTTGGCGAGTCCAAGCAAGTCGCCGAGCGCACAGCTTCGGGCAACGAACTTAAGCAAAAAGGCGGCCTTTGCGACCTGAACAAGCGGGTAAGCACGCCAGAGCCCGGCAGTGCCGAGGCCGTGATCTGGCGCATGTACCAGCTGGCCCTGGGTCCCGACACCGAAGACGCATTGGCGCAGTTCGTCGCGCTGTTCCCCGCTTCGAAGAATGCCCGCGAGATCAAAGAGAACTATTGGGGTCGCGTGCGCGCCAACGTGGGTAAGTACACGGTCGAGGCTGGCAAGCCAGACTTTGTGATTTGCCGCACTGGCTTTCGCGACGAAGGCGTCTTGTACTACATCGTGACGAAGGACCCGCGGCAGAGCCCGCCGCCCATTACCGTTGGCCTGACGGATGGCGTGCAAAAGATTCTGTTTCTAACGCCGTTTTGACCGCGGCAACTTGATTTGCAACTGCCGGCGATAACTACGAATTACTGAACGTGCCCGCTGCGATAGGTGAGAGAATGCGACACAACGTTGACCACCACCGCCCTGCCCGTCGCGCCCTGCTCTGGGCGCCTCTGTTTGTGGCTGCGACCGGACTCGTGGGCTGTGCCCAAGACGCGCCGCAGGACAGTGAGACTGCGCAAGTCGGTGTGCAGGTTGCCGCATTGTCGACCTGCGGGGGTTCCTCGAGCGATCCGCTCGGCGAGATCAAGAAACTGCAGCTCAATGTGCGCGAAAACGTCGATGGCACCATGGTGAGCACGCTCAAGAACAAAGAGGTGGTCGACTTGGCCAGCGGTTCGGCGAGCGCCACCTTCGGCAACATCCCGGCCGGCAGCCCGCGCGAGGTGACGCTGCTTGGGGTCGACGCCGCCGGCACCGCCAAGTGGTACGGCCGCCGCACGGGCATTAACATCAAGAAAAACGTGCTGATGCAGCTCGATATGACCATGATGGCGCTCGACGGCTTTACCTGCGTTGGCGCGCCATCGATGGCGAACGCCGTGTTCTCGGCCAGCACCACCATCGACGGTGGGCGCGTGCTCATCACCGGCGGCTTCAGCAACGCGACGGCGAGCGGACCGCTGACCATTCTAGAGAAGCCGAGCGACGCCGCCTATATTTTCGATAGCAATCTTGGCACGTTCGAGCGGCTGACCGTGACCATGAAGGCCCCGCGCGCGGGCCACTCGATGATCTACCTGCCCAAGCTGAACCAAGTGCTTATCGTCGGCGGCGCCAGCAAGATGACTGTACCGACCGACGGTCCGCCCAAGTGGGAGGCCGGCGATGGTGTAGGCTTAACCTACGAAGTTTTTGATATTGCAAGCAAAACCTTTCTGGAAGGGCCAAATTACGGCGCCAACTGCAAAAAGCGCGTATTCCCCAACTTGGTCGCCCTAACCGACGACTATGTGGTGGCGATGGGCGGCGCACCGTGGCCGATCTCGTCGAGCGACGACTACGCCAAGAGCGACCGCTTCACCAGCAAGCACACCGCCGCCGAAAAAACCGGCCACTTCGAAGACGCGGGCAACGCTTTGCAACTCAACGCAGTGCGCGCGGGCGCGGCCGTGGCCTACATGGCGCCCACCACGAACGGCACGGCGCGCTACTTCATCTGGGGCGGCGCAACCATCGACCAACACTTTTGCCCGACCACCGCCAGCCCAGGCGACTGCCCCACGCCCAGCGAGATTTTGCACGGCGAAGTTTTCGTCGAGTCGACCGAGCCCGGCACCGGTGCCGTCTACAGCGACTTCGTATTCGATGCAGGCGACAAGAGCTACGACACCAAGTCGTCGCTTTTCTTCCCGTCGCTCACGCTCGTCAAGAAGGCGGTAGCAGCCAACAAGACGGAAACCTTTACCTTCTTGGTCGCGGGCGGCGTGCGCTACGACCCGTATGTCAGCCCAGCCGCGTGGCGCGCGCCCAGCCTCGACGACGCCTATTTGCTCGATGTGCAAGAGCCGAACGAGACGCTGAAGACCAAGCGGCACATCACGCCACGCCACGTCGCGGGCCTGGGGTCGGGCATCTTCATGCACCAGACCAACCTGAGCGGCCCCGCGCAAGTGCTGATTTCAGGCGGTTTTACGTCGTACAACGCCCCGACGACGTTCACCATGCAGTACTTTGATCTGGCGACGCAGAAGCTGGTCGGCAAAGATGGCCTCGCTGGTGCTGCGGCTTTCGTCAAACGCGGTGGCCATTCCGCGCTAACACTGCGCAACGACTGCATTATGCTATTTGGCGGCGCGAGTCAGCTGGCGGCGGGCGCGCTGTCGTCGACGCAGCCGGCTATTAGCGACGTGTATTGCCCCAAGTTCTTGGTGCCCTAACGGCCCGTGACCTTGCACCCACGCAGAGAGCTTATGATGCGAGATGTACACATGAATTCGCCCTTCGATCTGCTCCGTGGCCGCATGGCCCGCGTCAGCATGGCTTGGTTGGCGGCGGCTACAGTGGCCGACGTGCACTTTTGGTCGATGTTGAGCGGTGGCAGCTATGTAGCCGAAGCCCGGGCGCAAGCCTCGGTGAACTCGACGCTAGCCGTGGTGGTGGTGGCCGGCCCGAAGAAGGGCGGCGACGACGCCGAGGCCCTGGAGCGGCTACTCGGCGACGCAGCCACCCGGCTCGACACCGTTAGGCCGTTTGAGCTGTCGCCACTCGCCAACTCCGAAAATGAGGTGGTGGCCGGCGATAGCATCGAAGACGCCTTGCGCGCCCTGCTGTTGCGCACGCCCAAGCGTGCCCAAGAGCGGTTGATGGCGGCGGCCGGCAAGCTGAAAGAGGCGCCGCAGGCTGGCGACGAGCGCTTGTATGCCCGCCTGTACAAGGCCCAGGCCCTGGCCCTGCTGGCAGTGGGCGACCTGCTGCCCGCGCGCGACGCGCTGGTCAAGTCGCTGGTGCTGGTACGCGGCCAAAAAGAAGACGAATACGCCGCCTACGGTAGCCAGGCCAAAGAGCTGTACGCCACCGCGTTGAGCGCCGTGCAAAAGGGCCCCACCGGCGACGTGAAGGTGGTGGCACGCGGCGGCAAGGCCGACATTTGGGTCGACGGCGACTGGCGCGGCACCGGCACGGCCCAAGCGGGCAACTTGCCCGTGGGATTGCACCGCATCACGGTGCGCCAGGGCGGCCAGATCGCCGAGCGGCGGTTTGTCGAAGTGGTGTCGAACAAGTCGGTAACCGCTGAATTTGACCTGAAGGCGGCGCCCTTCGCCCCCGATCTTGAGCAGGGTCGCGCGGTGTTGGCCGCCAACTTTAAGCAGCCAAGCGTGGTCGAAGATCGGACCCGCGAGCTGCGAAACCAACTGGGCGCCGACCAGATGCTGGTGGTGCGGCCAACTAAAGACAAGAAAGTCACGCAGTTGCAAGGCTGGTTCCTGGGCGCCGACGGCTCGTTCCGCAAGGTCGAAAAGACGATCGAGATGGACGAGAAGTACTTTGATCGCCTGGGGGAGTTCTTGGCCGATACGGTGGGCGCCAAGCTGGGCCCCGACCTCGCGACCACTCCGCTGGACCAGCGGCAGTCGGTGGTGGTGCAGGGCAATGCGCGCCATGCAGCAGCCGAAAAGGTGGATGCGGGCGAGTTGTTCAAGGGCGACGAGACCAAGAAGAAGTCCGTGATGACGCAGTGGTGGTTTTGGACGGCGGTAGCGGCGGGTGCCGGCCTCATCGGCGGCGGCATCTACTTCTTGACCAAGGGCGGCGGCACGGACGCGGCCGGCGCGGTGGGCACCGTGCAAATCAACCTGCACAAGGCTGCTAACCCTTGATGCGCGCAGTTGTTAGTCGGCCACGTCGCACACTGGCCATACTCGCCGGGCTGCTGACGCTGGTTGCCGCGGCCCAGGCTGCTCCGCCCAAATACCGCGATTGGCTCGACCTACGCCGCGGTGGCGTGCAGACGGTGCTTGCCGACGCTCGCCAACAGAGCGCACCGCAACCCTGGCAAGCGACCTACGGTGCCAAGCTGCCGGCGGGCCATCCGGCCCTGTCGCAGTTTGCGAGCTTGAAACTCACGATTACGCGGGCGCCACCGCTGAGTCTTGGCCAGCCAGGGCGGACACTGGTGCGCATCGAAGAGCCCGAATTTGCTAAGGGTTGGGGCGTGCTCGTCGAGGGCGGCAAGGCGTGGCTGCGGACCGGTGACAAGATTGAAGAAGTGGGACCCGGGCGGTTATCGCAGCCCTGGCCCAAGCTGGGCATCGCGCCGGTCGTGTTTGTGGCCAGCGAGTTTTCGGCGCAATTCGAGTCGAGTATCGAAGGCGAGTTTGGCGACACCGCGGTGCTGCGTTTCAAGCCGCGCTACGAGGCTGGCCCCGACGTAATGCCCCTCAAAGCTGGGCTTTCAAAGCGTTATGGCGCCTGGGTGCTGGGCGAAGTCGACGATCGCAAGGGCAAGCAACTGTCGCGCATCGAGTGGCTTGAGCCCAAGTTGATGGGCGCCGTGCCAGTACCCGAGGCTCTGCGCGTTCACCTGCCCGGTGGCGATGCGGCCGCCGTCACTCTTGAGCGCCTCGACCTGAAAGTGGGCGAGCAAGTGCGCTGGACAGGCGGCGCCAAAGCTCTAAAGTAGGCGCATATTCAAATGTTTTTTGCTGTGTGGTTGCGGGCCTTGCTGGCGCTGCGTCGCACGGCTATGCTCCACCGTAATGTGCGCCCGGCAGGTTCGGGTCACGCGCGCAGCGAGGCCTTTATGATGGTGCAGTTGCAGGGACGGATGGCTGGCAGCGGACGTGGCGTGCGGCTGATCGCGGCGGCAATGCTGATGGCGGGGGGGCTCGCGGCTAGCGCGCTGCACGCCACCACAGCCCGCGCAGTCGAGACGACTGACGTTCTCGATGCCGCGGACGACCAAAACGGCGATCCGTGGGACGGCGCGGTACGCCTGCGCTTTCAGTCCGAAACACGGACCTCGGGGATCGCCCGCCAAGCGCGCTGCCTGAGCGGCGATGTGCTCGGCACGGCCTGCCCCAAAAGCAACGCGTATGTGCTCGACAAAGAGTTGGACTATAGCCGCACCCGCAACTGGATGAGCGTCGACCTGCGCGCCGGAATCTATAAAGACCTTGAAATCTATGCTTTTTTGCCGATTGTGCTCAGCGATCAGAGCAAGATGAGCTTCGCAAGCGGCGTGACGAGCGAAAATTCGACCATCATGCCACCGTCGGCCAAAGACGCGCTGTTCGATGCGCGCTTCAAAGGTACCGATCGTTCCGGCTTCGGTGACGCCACGTTTGGGCTTAAGTGGTCGCCATTCAACTACTTTCGCGACGCAAGCGAGCCCACCTGGGTGATGGGGATCGAGTACGTGGCGCCCACCGGCACCGCGATGCAAGCCGGCAACACGGGCGTAGGCTACGGCCTGCACGAGCTGACCCTATACTCGACGATCTCGCGGCGCGCACTGCAGATTTTTGAGCCGTTCGTCAACGTGCACTTTACGCCGGTGCGGCAGGGCTCGTCGACGGGCCTGTTTCAGTCGTACGGCCAGACCCAGCGCTATGTAAACCCGGGGATTACTGGCGGTGCCAGCGCGGGCTTGACCCTTGTGCCGTGGGAGAATTTGGCGCGCGACGAACGCCTTGAAGTAGAAGGCGGCTTCTCGATGGACTACATCGCCCGCGGCCGCGAATACAGCGAAATTTGGGAAGCACTGGGCGCCGCGAGCAACCCTTGCAAGCCGGGCGAAGGCTGCTCCAACGTGCTGTACAGCAAGTCCGACGTCGATCCCTCGACCGGCAAGCCGCGCCGCACCGACGGCATCACCGAAGTCGAAAGCTACGGCCGCTTCCAGGGTTGGGCGGCGATCCACTACCAGCCCATCAAGTACTTCCAGCTGAGCGCCAAGTTTGGCTATGCCACCGAGACGCCGCACTATATTACCTACGGCGACTACGGTGTGGACCTCGACGGCCACGAAGTGAACCAATCAAACACCAATGGTGTTAACGAGTTCAGCCCTGTGTTTTTGCCGTCGGTCGACCAGCCTGGCCAGCGCCTGCGCGTCATCAATGTCGGCACAACCATGCTGATGTTCTCGGCCACCGGCAAGTTCTAATCACCCGTTTATTCTAGGATTTATTGCGCTAAACGCCGCAATATGTCGTCGATTCGGCAGCGACGGCTCTGCGCGTCATGCGGCCAAGCCGATTCAGGTTGAAAGGCTGGCTCCAGATGCGTATTCTGTGGCGTTCAACGCGGGCATTCGCGCCGGCGAGGTGGACCATGCACATGCTTGCGATTCAGCGACAGTCTAGGCAGTTGGCAGTGAAACAGTTCGGTTTCGCGCTGGCGGCCCTGCTGATGGGCGCGTGCGGTGCAGACAACACGGGCGGCGGCACCGCCCAGGCGATCACCTGCGGCATCGACTCCGACTGCCCGAACAGCGACATGCAGTGCACCGGCGGCGTCTGCACGTCGAAAACCTGCGCCACGGTGGCCGATTGCAACGGTTCGCCCTGCGTCGGTGGCAAGTGCCAGAGCCTGTCGACGAGCTTTAACAAGGATGCCGGCGGCAGCGACACAAGCACCGACAGCGGCGGTTCGACCGGCAACGCCGATACCGGCAGCACCACAACCACCGGCCTGCCAAATTACGGCGGCACCGCGTGCGCCACCGCGGCGAGTTGCCCCGACAAAGACGCCAGCGGTTGCTTCGACAAGCTGTGCGTGGGTGGCGGCTGTGTCTATCCCAAGACTGCGAAATCAGGCTGCACCTGCACCAAGACGGCCGACTGCGACGACGGCAACACGTGCAGCACCAACGCCTGCCTCAACGGCACTTGCAGCTATAGCAAGTATAGCAACCCCACCAAACCAGACGCTAATTGCTGCAACGCGGCCAGCGAGTGCCCCGCACTGACGGGCATGGCGGCCAAGTGTGTGCAGTTCCGCTGCGTGTACAAGCCGGCACCCGCGTGCCCCGCCGGCGTGACGGGCGAGTGCTGCGCGACCGGCGCCGACTGCGACGACGGCATCGATTGCAGCAACGACAGCTGCTCTGCGGGCCTGTGCCAGCACAAGTCGGCGGGCCTCGGCTGCTGCCAAACGGCCAAAGACTGCGACGACGGCATCGACTGCACATCCGATACCTGCAGCAATTTCAAGTGTAACCACGCGGCTCAAGGAGCCGGTTGCTGCGTCGACGCCAAGCAATGCGACGACGGCAAAGACTGCACCGCCGACACGTGCGAGCTGGGCAAGTGCCAGCACGCCAGCAACGGCACCGCCTGCTGCCAAACGGCGACCGACTGCGACGACGGCAATACCTGCACGACCGACACCTGCAACGCGGGCAAGTGCGGCAACGTCAAGAAGTCGACCTGCTGTGCCAGCAACGCCGATTGCGACGACGGCAAGCCGGCCACCGTCGATACTTGCGTGGCGGGCACCTGCAAGTTTGCGACCAGCGGCGGCGGCAAGACCTGCACCCTGAACCTGCAGTGCGACGACGCCAACGACTGCACGACCGACGCCTGCCAAAGCGGCACTTGTAGCAACACGGCCATTTCGGGCTGCACCCCCGGTGGCGGCGGCGGCGGTGGTGGCGCGGTATGCGGTGACGGCGGTTGCAGCTCCGGCGAGTCGTGCACCAGCTGCCCGGCGGACTGCGGTCCATGCGGCGGAGGCGGCGGCGGTGGTGGCGCGGTGTGCGGCGACGGCGGCTGTAGCTCGGGCGAGTCGTGCACCAGTTGCCCGGCGGACTGCGGTCCGTGCGGCGGCGGCGGCGGTGGCGGCACGGATAGTTGCGCAGGCGCGTGCGGCGGCCCTTCGCCCGGTGGCACCTGCTACTGCGACAGCCTGTGCACCGGCAACGGTGACTGCTGCGGCGACTTCGCGGCTCAGTGCGGCGGCGGCGGCGGTGGCGGCTCCGTCTGTGGCGACGGCAATTGCGACGCCAACAGCGAGAGTTGCCTAGACTGCCCAGCGGACTGTGGCCCCTGCGGTGGCGGTGGCGGTGGCGGTGGCGGTGCCGATAGCTGCTCAGGCGCGTGCGGCGGCAAATCGCTTGGCGGCGCGTGCTATTGCGACGACTTCTGCACGACCGCGGGCGACTGCTGCAGCGACTATGCCGCTCAGTGCGGCGGCGGTGGCGGTGGCGGTGGCGCCGGCACGTGCGGCAGCAACCCAAGCAAGACCTGTAAGGACCAGTGCGGCAGCTCGGGGATCGGAGGTTGCTGGTGCGACACCGCGTGCCAAACCATCGGCGACTGCTGCCCCGACATCGCTGCCTGCGGCTGCCCCTAACAGAGAGGACGACAATGCTAAGTCAAATTAAGGATATTGCGGCCAAACAGGTCAGCAAGGTGCTCGCTTCGGATGCCACGCTGAAGGTGATTGGGAATC
>CAISBR010000136.1 GCA_903883645.1 uncultured Myxococcales bacterium
ACTAACGTGCAACCGCAGCCCCAAGGCCCCCAGCACCTTCAGAACTGTTGCGAAGTCCGGATTCCGTTCGCCCGACAGCGCCTTGTACAAGCTCTCGCGTGACAGGCCCGACTGCCGCGCCACGTCGCTCATGCCGTGCGCACGCGCAACATCGCCCAACGCCTTGGCAATAAAGGCCGCATCCACACCAGGCTCCTCAAGGCACGCTTCAAGGTAGGCCACCATCTCATCGGGACTGCGCAGGTGGGCAGCCACGTCGTAGGGCGAAGTAGAAGTCTTGGCGTCTGCGTTTTCCTCGTTCATGACCAACTCCTTGTTACGGTCCAGCTCGAGAGCTAGAGCCCGCGGGATAGCCGCAAAGCTAGAATAATATCCGACTGTTGTGTGCTCTTGTCGCCACCGGCGAGCAGCACGATTAGCACCTGACGGCGCCGCACGAAGTAGACTCGATAGCCCGGACCGTAGTCGACGCGCAGTTCGGACACACCCTCGCCTACCGGCTTGGCGTCGCCAGGGTTACCCATCGCCAGCCGCTCAATGCGAACTTGAACGCGAGCGCGACCGCGTAGATCGCTGAGTCCATTGAGCCATTTGGTAAATTCAGCTGTGGCGCGAACCTCGACCATGCTGCAGCGTATCCTAGCGGCTACACTTGCGTCAAGGACGGACGGCGACGAGCTAGCCACAGGATAGCGAACCCGGCATCCCCGGCCCGAGTAGGGCAAGTGCACCGCCGTCGAAATCCACTGGGCGAGTCCCATACGACCGGACGGTCGCCAAAGGCCCGCGCCGCCCGCTAGACATTTCGCACCCACCACGGCAACCTAACCGCATGAGCAAATGGCCTACTTCGCTGCTGTTCCTGGTCTTGACCACCGCCAACTTCGCCTGCGGCGACGGCAAATCCGCCACTGCGCCAAAGGCCAACGCGGTACAGACCGACACCCTGAGCAGCGACGGAGTCCAAGCCGACGACGCAGACGCCGAATTGGCCGACGCGAGCCCAGCCGACATACCGACCGGCGACGGCCCCGACTGCACCACCGACGAAGACTGCCAAACCCTGGTTAACCTGGGCACTTGGCCAAGCAAGTCGCTTGCAGCGTGCGCCACCACCTTGTGCCTAAACTTGCGCTGTGCCATTGCCGCCAAGCCCGCAGGTGCCCCGTGCGCCGATAACGACGGCCTCGAGTGCACCCACTTCACCTGCTCGGCCACTGCAGCTTGCGAAAAGACAACGCAAATCGACGCCGACTGGTGTCAAGTCGGCCAAGCCTGCATCCCCGCGAACACCCCCAAACCCGACGCCCCCTGCCTAGTCTGCGACCCCAGCCAGAGCAAGACCGACTGGTCGCCCGCCAAGCTGGGCACCGCCTGCGCCGACAGCCTAGACTGCACGGTCGATTCGTGCGACGGCAAGGGCAGTTGCGACTCGTCGACCCTAAAGACCGATACCTGCCTGGTGCAAGACGGCGGCAAGCCGCGCTGTATGGCCAAGGGCGAGCCGCAGTCGAGCGACCTTACCTGCCA
>CAISBR010000137.1 GCA_903883645.1 uncultured Myxococcales bacterium
ATCATCGGCTTTTGCCTGTCCGCGCCGCTGGAGATCCGCATCCTTAAGACCGAGATCGACACGGCCCTGGCCGGCAAGCAAAAAGAGCAGTTGCTGGCTTGGAACAAGCAGACCAGCGAGCGCTTTGAGCACGAGAAAGTGGACCTAACAGCCAAGCTGGAAGTGCAGCAAAAACGTCTGGATACGCGCGCGGCGGGGTACGAAATGCAGCGTCAAGAGGTCGCCAAGCAGCGAAAGGCACTGGAAGAAGAGGCCGAGGGCAACACCGCGTCGGGCAAGGCGGGGCGCGGGCCGGCGTACCAGGTCAAAGACGACAACCTAAAAGAGATGCTGGCGCAGCTCGAGCGGACCAAGACCGAAGGAGCTGAGCAAGACAAGAAGATCAAAGCCGAAATGCTCGTGTTGCAGAGTCAGCTCGACGAGCAGCGCGCCAAGATCAAGCGCGAAGAGGCCGACAACGAGCACCGCGCCGAGAAGATGGACGGGCTGATGATGCGCATCCACATCTCGCACGAGATTGGCGGTGCGGTGCCGTGGCTGATCGCGGCGCTGCTGCTGTCGATTGAGATCTGCCCAATTTTCTTCAAGATGATGCTCACCACCGGCGCGTACGAGTACCTGGTCGACAACAGGAAGTTCTTGCTGTTGGCGCGCCAAGGGATTCGACTGAGCGCCACCGATATCAATGGCAACAAACAGCTTTTGATTACGCCGACCTACCACCAGGTCGAGAGCGAGAACCACCGCCAAGACCTGCAGCACGATGTGCAGCGGCGGCTCAGTGAGCAGGTGATGCGTGAACACGAAATGGCGACGGCAGAGGCGATTGCCCTGAATCCTCAAGACTATCTTGAGCAAGGGGACGAGCCGTGAGCGCCGCAGCTTGGCTCGCAGCGCTGGGTGGGTACGACGGCGAGGCGGTCGAGCTGTTGTTCGAAGCACAGCACCGACGGCAGCTCGCGTGGCTGGGTGTAGCGGCGCTGGGCTCGGCGGCGGTGCTGGCGCTGGGCTGCGGGCTGTTGGCTTGGTGGGCGTCTAGCTCGCAGTGGGCCACGTGGGTGACGGCGAGCTCGGCATTTCTGTTTTTTGCCAATGTGTTTCGGCTGCTCGGCGCGGGCAGCGGCGTGCACCCCGGTCGACCCCAGGCGCGCTGGCAAATGACGGCGGCGGCCTGGCTGCTGCCCCTGCTGTGGGCGGGACTGCTGTCGCAACCCCTTGCGGCGGCTAGCTTACACGGCGAGGTGGCCCAGGTGCTGGCGCAGCACGAGCGGGAGCAGGCGGCGCTGGCGCGCGGTGTTCTGCAGCCCGTGGACCAAGAAGGCACGACGCTGCAACGGGTTGCGCCCGCTGCGAAGCTGACGCATTCGGGCAGCTACGTGGGGCTGCGGCTGACCGCAGTGTGGGCGACTCCGTGGAAAGCGCTGGGTTGGACGCTAGTTTGGACCTTGCTCGGGGTGCTGCAGCCGCTGCTTCGCGTGGTGTGGCGCCGTGCGGGGCAGGCCTATGCCGAGCGGCACGCGTGGCGGATGCGCGAGGTGGTGCTTGAAGAGTACGGAGCCCATCGCGAGGAACTGGCCGAGGCGCTGGAACCTTTTGGACACGCCGAGTTGCCAGACGTGCACGCGGCGTTTGCCGATCCGCCGTTTTGCACTCGGTGGGGGCGGCCTGTCTAGCCTGGTCGCTCGCGCCGCGCGTACCCAGCCAGCGC
>CAISBR010000138.1 GCA_903883645.1 uncultured Myxococcales bacterium
TACGCACCGGCGATTATCTTGTCGGCGCTGCTGGGCTGGTCGCTCGAAGCCACGGTGTGGGCGATGGGCGGCACGGTGGTGCTGTATACCGTGTCGGGCGGCGCCGAGGCCGTGGCGCAGACGCAAAAGCAGCAGATGATCCTGATGTTGGCGGGCATCGTGGTCGCGGCGGTGGTGGTAGCCTGGCGGCTGCCGCAGGGTGTGGGCGTGGGCGACGCGCTGCACCTAGCGGGAACTTTTGGCCGTTTGGACGCGGTGCGCTTCAACTTTGACCTGAGCGACCGCTACAACGTGTGGTCGGGGCTGCTGGGCGGATTCTTCTTGTCGCTCGCCTACTTTGGTACCGATCAGTCGCAAGTGGGGCGGTATTTGGGGGGCAAGTCGCTGCGCGAGATTCGCATTGGCCTTTTGTTCAACGGCGTGCTGAAAATCCCTATGCAGGCGCTGATCTTGCTGGTGGGCGCGCTCGTGTTCGTGTTCTTCTTGTTCGAGCCGCCGCCGCTGCACTTTAATCAGGCGCTGCGCGACAGGGCGCAACACACCGCGGCGGCCGGGGAATTGGCACAGCTCGACAGCACGTGGCTGGCGCAGCGCGGCGCGGTCAAGCAGCACGCCCAGGCGGTGGTGCAAGCGCGACAGGCGGGTAATGCCGCGCAACTTCGGCTAGAGCAAGCGCAATTGCGCCAGAGCCAGCAGCAAGCCGAGGCGACGCGTGTGCAGGCCCGCAGTGTGATCCACCGCGCCCTGCCCGGCAGCGAAACCAAGGATAGCGACTACATTTTCTTGCACTTCGTCGAGCATTGGTTCCCGCCCGGTCTGGTCGGCCTGCTGGTGGCGGTGATTCTGTTTGCGGCGATGAGCTCGATTGCCGGCGAGCTGTCGGCCCTGGGCACCACTTCGGCCCTAGACCTGTGGCGGCGACTGGCGCGGCCCGAGGCCGATGGCAAGGCCCTAGTGGCGGCTTCGCGTGTGTTTACGGTGCTTTGGGGCGGTGTGGCGGTGGGCTTTGCCTCGCTGGCGTCGCTGCTCGATAACCTGATCCAGGCGGTCAACATCCTAGGCTCGCTATTTTACGGCACGATTCTGGGGCTTTTCTTGGCGGCGTTTTGGCTGAAGCGCGCCTCGGGCCGGGCGGTGGTGGTGGCGACGCTGGTGGCACAGGGTCTGGTAATCGGCCTGTTTTTCGCTAGTTCGCTGGGGTTCTTGTGGTTTAACTTGGTGGGCTGCGGGCTCGTGCTGGCGCTGACCGAGGTGCTGAGTCTGGTTTGGCCGCGGACGGCCAGCGAAGTCGCGGTATAGGCGGGTTGGCGCGCCGGCGCGGAGCTCTTGAAACTCAAGCGAAAGTTTGGGATATTTGCAAATTAGAACTCAACTTCTATACTACAAGAATGCTCCGCCGCCAGATTACTGACCACGCCCAGGCCCTGCTCCAAGCCAGTCCGGCAGTCGCCGTGCTAGGCCCGCGGCAGGTGGGAAAGACGACGCTCGTCAAGGCCTTAGCGCCGCACTACTTCGACCTGGAGTTGCCGGGCGAGCGCGTACGGCTCGACTTGCAATGGCCGCAGCTACTCGGCGAAGGCGCACTGGTGGCGCTCGACGAGGCGCAAGCGTGGCCCGAGGTCTTTCCGCGCCTGCGCAGCGCTATCGACGCCGATCGCCAGCGTATGGGACGGTTTCTCCTTACGGGCTCCGTGTCGCCAGCCCTCATGCGCGACATCAGCGAGTTGCTGGCCGGGCGCTTGGCGCTGTGCCCGATGGCGCCGCTTCTGGCCACTGAGCTGCCCGCAGCGGCTCTTGACGACCTGTGGCTGGCCGGTGGTTTCCCGGATGGCGGCGTGCTGGGCGGCGGTCGCTTTCCCAAGTGGCAGCGCGACTACTTAGACCTGCTTTGCGCGCGCGACCTGCCTGAGTGGGGCATGCCCGGCAAGCCTTCGGAGTCGCTGCGCCTGCTGCGGATGCTGGCGGCGCTGCACGGCCAGAGCTGGAATGCGTCGGAAGTAGGCAAGAGTCTTGGCCTATCGTACCACACCGTCAACCGCTGGACCGATGTGCTTGTCGGCGCGTTCTTGGTCCGCATGCTGCCGCCGATGCTGCCGAACCTTGGCAAGCGCCTGACACGAACGCCCAAGGTGTGGCTGCGCGACAGCGGGCTGGTCCACGCGCTGCTGGGCGTGCACACGTTTGACGATCTTCTGGCGCAGCCGTGGGTCGGCGCGAGCTACGAGGGGTTTGTAATCGAGCAGATCCTGGGTGCCCTGCAGGGGGTGGATCGCCTTGACTACGCTGGCTATTTTCGCACCAGCGACGGCCACGAGTGCGACCTGGTTGTGCACACGCGCGGCCAGGTGTGGGCGGTCGAGGTCAAGCTGTCGACTAGCGTGAATCCGCATGATTTGAGCAAGTTGAGGCAAGTGGGCCAGATGGTGGGCGCAACCGGGCTGGTCCTGGTGTCGCGCAGTCCGCAGACCGTACGGGTGGGGCACGAGGTCGTGACGGACCTTGCGGGTGCGATTGAGGTTTTGCTGGGGTGAGCGGGCGCCGTGAGGCAGAGAGCGGGCGAGGACGGAGCCTCGCCCGTGCGGCGTGGGCTGCGGGCGAGGACGGAGCCTCGCCCGTGCGGCGTGGGCTGTGGGCGAGGACGGAGCCTCGCCCGTGCGGCGTCGGCTGTGGGCGAGGACGGAGCCTCGGCCCGTGCGGCGGGTGGTCGTGGGCTGTGCGTCACCTCGTGGGTGGTACGTGGTCACCTCGCGGGCGCTACTGCGTCTCTGTGCGGCGGGAATGCCGCGTCCCACCGGTGGAACCGCGCGCGTCAGCAAGCGGGTTGGTCCTCGACGTGGACGCCCCGCTGACTGGCTGCGTGATCAAACAGCGCGGAGTGTTGATCGTGTGTGGGGTCGCCCACGCGGCGGCGCCAGCGGGGCCTGCGTGTCGCAGCGGCCCGGGTGAACCGCGCGCGTAAGCGAGCGGGTGCGGGCAGGTGTTGCGCGGAGGACGGCGTGTTGGATGACGGCGAGGTGGTCGATCAACTGCGCAGACGACCTGAGAGCATCTCGCGCGCTCAGTCTGTCGGCGCCAGCTCACCGCGAACGGCCCGGACCACGATCTCGCGGACCTCGGAGAGCTTGGCAGCTGTCAGGACGCCGACCGTGCGCTGCACGACGTCTTCGTGCGCCGTCACCAGCCGATGCGGCAACACCCAACTATCTACCGGCAAAGGCCCGCCGTCGGCAAAGTCGCCGACGACCAAAGGAACAACGCGCGGGTGGCCGTGGGTCTTGCTGGTGACTTGGCACAGCAGCACATCGCCGCGGTTGAAAACCGCAAGCACCACCGCAGGCCGCACTTTGCGTGAGGCGAGGTCCGTGAACGGAAATGGAACGACGACGACCGCGCCCGCTACAAGCTTGCCCATGCGGCGTCCTCGTCAGCGGTCGACCAATCGGCCACCCACGCAGACGCGGCCAGAGCAAGTTGATGCGCTCGCTCGGCCTCGTCGGCGGCAGTCCGCTCCCCCGCTTCACGCGCGCGGCGCTGGCGCACGAACTTGGCAAAGTCCAGCACCTCGCGCTGCACCTCGACGGGGGCTTCGGCAACTTCTGCTTGGATTTGCTCAGCAATCGATGGCATGGCCAACGCCTCTTTGGACCACAAGGCCCGCGGTCACAGGGTAGCAGGCGATGCCGGGTGACGCCAGCGCTGGCGAGTTCCACCCGCGCGCGCACACGGCCTGCTTGCGCACATGCGCGGTTCGGGGGTGGTGATGGAGCGTCGTGCGGGGTGGTTACGGGCGGATTGAACGCATGGTGGCAGCTGGCGTGAGACCCGCTTGCTGACGCGCGCGGTTCCAGTGTGGCGGCCCGAGTGAACCGCGCGCGTAAGCGAGCGGGTGCGGGCGGGGATTGCGCGCAGGCTGGCGTGTGGGAGTTCCGCCCGAGCGTGCGGACGGACTGCTCCGCACGTCCGGCGTGGGCTGTGGGCGAGGACGGAGCCTCGCCCGTGCGGCGGGTGGTCGTGGGCTGTGCGTCACCTCGTGGGCGGTGCGCGGTCACCTCGCGGGCGCTACTGCGTCTCCGTGCGGCGGGAATGCTGCGTCCCACGGGTGGGACCGCGCGCCTCAGCCCGCAAGTTGATCGCCGCGACGAGCGCCTGCTGTAGCTGCGGATTCCCAATCACCTTCAGCGTGGCATCCGAAGCGAGCACCTTGCTGACCTGTTTGGCCGCAATA
>CAISBR010000139.1 GCA_903883645.1 uncultured Myxococcales bacterium
CAGACCGGCAACCAGTTCGACAACAGCAACCCGGGCTGGAACTTGGACCCCGGCAACGGCGGCCCGTACTGCAAGGATTACAACAGCGGTTACGTGTGCTTCCCCACCGGCTTCTCGTTTACCCAGTGCCAAGACGACTCGGCGTGGTACTACGTGCACGTGTACCGTGCGGGCGGCACCGTGACCTGCGGCAACTACAAGCTCGAGATCAGCAACGGCTTGTACGGCCAGCCGGGCAACGCCGCGGGTTACAAGCCCTAAGGCGAGCGCGAGGGCTGGCGGTGCTCTTGGAATTCGGGCCCGCCAGCCAGCTCAGCTCGAAGATGGACGCGGACCACCTTGACGGCAATGCCGAGCAGCGGCAAGCTACGCGCCGACCTGTTGAGCGGCTTGCGCCGGCCAGCAGGTCGAGACTCGGGGAGTAGCGCAGTCTGGTAGCGCATCTGCTTTGGGAGCAGAATGTCGCAGGTTCAAATCCTGTCTCCCCGACCCTTATGAAATTATGGACGATAGTTCGAGTCCGGCTACTGCGGCGCCGACCATGCCATGAGCGCGCCGTCGTCGCTGGCTGAGACGGCGAGTACGGCGCTGGTGCTACTTACCCAGGCGACGGAGCGGACCGGCGTGGTGGCCCAACTTTGGCTGTGATGGGTCCAGATCCCGAGCAGTGCTGTGGGCTTGCCGGGTACGGCCGACCAGATGCGAACGGTGCCGTCGAGGCTGGCTGAGAGCAGCCGCTGGCTAGGGGCGTGCCAGGCGAGCGCGGTGACTTCGTCGGTATGGCCAAGAAGTTCGTCAATAGTTGCGCCAGACTGTCCATCGACTAGAACCAGGTGACTGGGCCCGCCAGCGAGGGCGAGGCGATCGCCGACCCACGCGAGGGCGCGCTCGCTGCCGGCGAGGTCGGTGCGGGTCCACAATTCGCTCAGGTTGGTGGTCGTGAGTGCGCGGTAGGTGGTGGTGGAGCTCGCAGCGACGCTGGCCACGGCGAGAACGGCGTCGTCGGCGCGCAGGGCGAGGCGCGTGACTGGGCCGGCCGTAGCCCAGGCTTGAAGCTTCTTGGTGGCAGAGTTGCCTTGCAGACCGATGCGGACTGCGGCGCTACCGGCGGCGGCCCAGCACGAGGCGAAGTCGCTGACCAGGGCCAAGTCGCTCGCCCAGGGACCGCCGAGACCGAATGTCTTGTAGTTGACCGGTATGGTGGGGTTGGCGGTGTTCCATAGGCGCAAAGTGTAGTCGGAGCCGGCGGTTATGGCGCCCAGGGGCCAGTTGGCGGTGGCCAAGACCGGGCCGTCGTGCCCCATGAGCGGGGTCAATGCGCCGCCGCCAAAGGTAAAGCGCCGGGCCGAGCCGTCGTCGCCCGCGGAAAGTACGATGCCGGTGCTGGCGCTCAGGTCGCGGATGGGGGCGGAGTGGCCACTGCCCATATGCTTCCAGGCGCCGCTGCTGAAGCGCCAGGCGCCGCTGTTGCGATCGGCGATGAAGATGCCGGCGGGGGCGATAGCGAGGTCGGCGACGTAGCCGGGTGCGGGGAGCGGCGGGCCGGCGATGGTGCTAAGCGCGCTGGGACTGGCGGTGCTGCCGCTGAGCGGTGTGGGCCACTGCGTCACACTTCCCGTGGCACTTACGGACCAGGCGGTTTGGCCGTCGGCAGAAAAACGCACGGAGATGGCGGGTTCGCTGCTGCCGAGTGTGATGAGCAGCTTGCCACTCGCCACATCGTAGATTCGCCCGGGTGCGCCGGTGGCGGCGATGGCGAGGCGACCGCTTTTGTCGGTGGCCAAGCGGAGTACCGGGGTGGCGAGCGACTGCAGCACCTTGGCGGGGCCGGCGGGCCAGGCGCGTGCGATGACTTCGCCGCTGGCGTCGGCGGACACCAGCCACGTGCCGCCCTGCCCTTGTGCGATGACGACGGCGGTCACCGCGCTGGTGTGGGTTGGCAGGGGGAGAGGAGCGGGGTCGCCGCTCGACCACCACCAGAGGGTGCCTTTGGCGTCGCCGGCGACGAGGTCGCTGCCGCCGGGAGCCACAGCGACTGCGGTCCAACTGCTGCTCGCGGTCCAGCTCTGCAAGGTAGGCCACACGCCGGGCAGGGCACTTGCGGTCGCGATGGCTCGCACGGACTCGCCGCTGCCCACGCTGAACAGGGTATCGCCGCTGGGAGAGAGTGCTAGGTCAAGGGTTGCGCCGCTGCGGCCCAAGTCGGAGCCGACCTCGCTGCCCGTTGCGGTGTCGAGCAGGGTGACGCCACCTTGGCTCAGAAAGGCGAGTATGTGGCCATCGGCTGACAAGGCTAGGCGACTTGCACCGCCGCCGAATTGCCAATAGGCGCAGCTTGTGTCCTCGTCGGTCAGGCCGTCGCAGTCGTTGTCGAGGCCGTCGCATGTGGTCTCGGGGCCCATGGCGTAGCCGACAATTAGCGCAGGATCCGGCTCTTGCCAGCCCTGCTCGCCCGCGCACCACAGCACCTGCCCGGTACATACGCCGAGCGCTAGCTGGGAGGAAGGGGCCGGTCCGCTAAAGCTGTCGGTTTCGCCGTCGCAGTCATTGTCGAGGCCGTCGCAGCTGGTTTCGGTCAGTTCAAAGGCGATGCCGGCGGCGGAGTAGTCGGGGAGCAGCCATGCTCCGAGTGCACAGACTTGGGGCGCCGTGGCGCATACGCCCATGGCCTTGTTGTTGGGCTTGGTTAGTCCGGCGTCGGTTAGTCCGTCGCAGTCGTTGTCGAGGCCGTCGCAGAGCGTTTCGTTGGCTTGGTAAGACGGGGCGTTTTGCGGGTTGGGGAACTTCCAGCCGGCGCTGCCGCCGCAGACCAGCAGTTGTAGGCCGCACACGCCGGGTAGGGGCGCGAGTGGCGGGGCGTTGGCCATCCAGTCGGTCTGCCCGTCGCAGTCGTTGTCGAGACCGTCGCACGCCGACTCCGTGGCCTGATAGTTTATAACCCAAGCGTAGTTACAAGCTGGTTTGCCGTCTTGACACTGGGCATAGACCTTGCCAGAGCATACGCCAAGGCTTGGGCAGGCTGTGGCGGCCAAGTCTGCCGCGGTGCACGCGCTACCCGTATCGGACTCGGTATCTGTAGTGGCAATCTCGGGTGATTCGTCTGTATCGACGGCAACTTCTGCGGCATCCTCGGTCGCTTTGGCATCGCTCAGTGAGTCGGGGGTAGTGTCCAATCCTGGGACTATCGCCGTGTCGGGGTCCGTGTCGGCCTCTGCGTCGCCATCGAGGGCAGTGTCGCTGGGGTCGACAAGGTCAAATGGGGCTGAACTATCGACGATTTCTGGGCCATCTGCCGCATCGGCATCGGCATCGGCATTGGCATCAGCGGCATCGGCTGCGCGAGTGTCTGGGGCGGCCAGGTCAGCCGGTTCGGCGTCGTAATCGGCATCGGCAGCGGCCCCGTCGGCAAGGTTCGGGTTGGCGCTCACGCTGCAGCCGAGCAGGCTCAAAGCCAGCGCAATGCTAGTAATATGTGGGCGAATCATGGTGTTGGAACTGCTACGCCATGGCTGGGCCGGCCGGTGTGGCCGAGGTATTGACCCCGAACGGGTGGCTACCCGCCTCCGTCCAGCCGCCTGTGCCGACCGACTGCCAGCGCGCCACCACCCGATAGGGCCCCGGCCGCAGCACCGTCAGCGACTGCACAATGCACACCGAACGGTGCGAAGTGCGGCCCGCGAACGACACCTCCTCGTCGGTCAAAATAGTGGTCGTCTCGCCGCCGGGCTCTTCGATGGATAGCTGCAGGCGGGCGCGCGTCACCATCTCGGTGTGATTTTGCCACGACGCAACGACATGAAAGGTAGGAATTTGCGCCGGAAAACGCGACGAAGCCACCGCATCGAGCACGTGCACCAAGGTGACCCGGCCGCTCATGCGATCGATAATGGCGAGTTGGCTGGCACTGACCCAGTCACAGGAGATCGACACGGCAATCCTGATGCGACCGCGCTGGCCGTGCTGGGCAGTATAGCGGAGGCGCAGGCGCACGCGAGGATTTTGCCGGGTGAGCTGCTGGCGCGCTGGCCGGAGCCGCGATCAGGCCGCGCGGGCGCTGAACTGATGAATCAGGGAGCGAATCGACTCGCGGGCTGCGGGGGTTAGCACCGCGATCTCGAGCACAAGGTCTTGATCGACTTGGCCGACCTCGCCGCCGCCCTTGAGTTGGCTCTGGGCCTCGCCGAGCAGCGCGTCGATGGTCACGCCCATGCTGTTGGCCAGACGCAGCAGGGTGGGGAAGCTGGGCAACGACCGGCCGCGCTCAAGCCGGGCGTAGGCCTCTGGCGTCAAGCTGACATGCGAGCTCACCACCGCCTGAGTCAAGCCCGAGTGTTGACGCAGGTAGCGAAGTCGGCGCCCGAGCGAGCGAGCGATTTCGGTAGCGACCTCTTGATCTCCTTGGCGTCGTGGCATCCTGGTCTCCGTGATGATTTCGTGGTGGGCTGGGAGCGTGGCGGGTTGTCGCTGCCCCCAATGCGGCAAGTGTAGCAAAGTGCCACGGTCACGACCAGACAATTCTTGTCGCGTGACCATTTCGCTACAGACGCATTGCAAGGGACCACCGGGCTCATTGCATACCGCCGGGGCCGATGCGAGTGGCCACGCCAAGGGCGGCGGTGACCCTGTGACAGAGCCGCCCAGAACGAACAATCGGATTGCATTTGGTTTTCTGTGGGCGGCCCTGGCCTTTTCGTGGGGCGCAAGCGCGCGTCCTTGCGGCCAACTCGCCGCGCCGCGACGTAGATCCCGTCTGGTATCCAGAGTTTCGGGCGCGAGTGTGCGAGGGTGGTGCACAGTCTTTTTGCGCCTGATTTTGAATCGAATTGCGCAACTGCCCGAGCTAGTCGTCGGCCGAGTCGGCGCCACGGGACTCACTCGCGGTGTCGCGGTTGGCCCAGGCGCGCCAGTGGGGCAGCACCACTTCGTCGGCCAAGATGCGCAGGGTGGCTGCAGCCGGCACGGCGACGAGCAGGCCGATCATGCCAAAGGCGGCGCCACCGGCTAGCAGTGCGATGATCATCGTCATCATGTCGAGGTCGACGGCATCGCCCACAATCACGGGATTGAGCACACTGTCGGCGATTTGCCCAACCAAGTAGATGACGGCGACGCCGGCGAACCAGGCCCAGCCGTGGACGTCGGTGGCGACATCGATGAGGGCCATGATGGCCACAGGGACAAAAGCCAGCACGCTTGCTAGGGGAATCAAGGTGAGCGCACCGGTGGCGAGGCCCAGCAGCACACCCAAGCGCACGCCGAGTGCCCACCAGCCGGCGGCGGTGATCAGGCCGACGATGAGGCAAACGATGACACGGCCGCGCAGAAAGCCGGCAATTGAGGCGCCGATGCGGTGTGCCACCCGCTGCCACAAGGCGCGCGAAGCGGTGGGTACATAGGCGGGCCAGCGGCTGCGCCAGCGCGGCAGGGCCAGGGCAAAGAAGAAGGCGTAGACCGGAATCAGGACGGCGGCAAGGATGAGGCTGGTGATCGTGCCGACAATCTCGCGTACCGAGCCCAAGATGCGCAGACCTACGTCGCCGGCGGTAGAGAGGGCGCCGCCGCCCACGAGCTTGCTCAAGCGGTCTTTGGACAGGGCGGTGCGGGCCCAGCGGTCGATCTCGGTGGGGATGCCGCTTTTGTCGAGGCGGGCGATGCTGCTGCCGAGCCAGGTGTGGCGGTCGCGGCTCAATTGGCGCCAGCGCTTGCCGTAGCCGGGGTCGAGTGCGCCATCGCCGTCGTGATCGCCAAGCGCGTCGGCCAGTTCGACGTCGCCGTGGCTGCTTGTTGGGGTCGCCAAGGCCAGCAGTTCGAGGACTGCGCTTGGCGCGCCTTTTTGCCGGGCTTGGGTGACGAGCTCGCGCGTCGTCCACGTATCGGACTCTGGGTCGACGTAATTGCCGTAGCTTTGAATTGTTTCAAGGTGTTGTGCAACCTCTGGGTTGCCTTCGCCGGCCACTGCGGCAATCCAATGCCTGGTCTCGCGGACGAGGATCGGTGTGGCCGCGGCCATGGCGAGCAGCGTGGCCACCAGCACGCCGCCAATCAGCAGCAGCGCCGCCCGTGCCCGCGAACCCAGATAGCTTTGCAGGCGGTCGATGGCCGGCGCGACTAGGTAGGCGAGCAGCAGGCCCAGACCGACAGGCACGAACACCGCCGATAGCCACCACGCGACGGCCAAAATACCGAGCAGCACTGCGGCCACAAGTGCGGCGGTCCAGCGGTGTGGCGCGGGCGAGGTGGCGGTGGTTACGGGGTCGGGCATGGCGGTTGCAGGGTTGGGCCAGGAGCTTCAAGCCTGCGAGCGATGGTAGCGCAGCCGGCGAAAAAAGCGCAGTACGCCAAAAACTCCGAACCCTCCGACGTGGACCCTCGGCAACTTGCCGCGAACCGCACAGCGGAGGGTTCGAAGTGATCCCCCACTAGAAGGCTTTGCTAGAGGCGTGCCAATGCCGCGATGCGTCAACTGGCAGGGCGAAGCGTTGGATTATACGAAAGTTTATTTCGATAACCGGGTCGAACATGACGCAACGTTGACGATTTTTGTCGACGGCGCTGGCGGAAATTGTCAGGGGGTGACGCAAACTGTCAGGTTGCGCGCGGGGTGCAAGACCGTGCCAAACAGGGCGCTATGGCGAGACGGTGAGCTTGCTGCCGGCGGGGATGTTGTTGACTGTGCTGGTGGCGCCGCCCGGCCAGTGGATGGTCAGTTCGTCGATCTGGCTGGCGCCGCCGAGGCCAAAGTGGCCGTACCAAGTGCCCGCACCGCCGTAGCCGGAGTTGCCTGTGATGTGGCGAATGAGCGTGACCGGGCCGACTTTGGCGCTCAGCCACGCGCCGACCATGGCCGTGTTGCCGCCTTTGCCCTTGAGGCGCACGCGCACGCTGGTCTTGGCCTCGGCCGAGTCGTTGCGGTAGATGTGGAGCTGGCCGCCGCGGCGCACCTGGGCGATGTCGAGATCGCCGTCGTCGTCGAAGTCGAAAAGCGACTGTGGCGTGGCGGCGAAGCCCAGATCTTGGTCTTGGGGCACCGGCCCGACTTGCGCCTGGAACGCGCCGGCGCCGGTGTTGTGGAGCAAAATGTCGCGCTGTGGCGGTGGGTTTTTGGGCATCTTGCAGGTGCCGGAGTCGATGAGACCGCCGCCAGGCGCCACGACGGACGTTCCGAGCCAGATGTCTTGCCAGCCGTCTTGATCGAAGTCGGCCACGAGCGGGTCCCAGACGACCGTGTCGTGGGTGGCGGCGGCGACGCCCCAATCTATGGAGCTATTGCTAAATTGTACGGGCAATCCGTTTGAGGGCGCGACTCCGATATAGAACGGCACGGGGCCGGCGTCCGCCAGCACGACGTCGTCTTTGCCGTCGCGGTTGAAGTCGCCGATGCCCCAGCCCATGGCGTGGGCGTAAGGCAAGAAGCCGATCTGTTTGTCGTATCGGACCATCTTGCCCTTATCGTTGAGCCACAAGAAGTGATCGCCGAAGTCGTTGCCGATGAGCATGTCGCTGTCGCCGTCGTGATCGATGTCGATAAAGGTCATGGCGGGCGCTAAGCCGCCGGGTGGAGGCTGCCACAAAGTGTTGGCATCGCTGAATTTTCCTTGCACATTGGGGCGTTGGAAGATGTGGTCTTGAAATTCGGGGCCCACGCCCTGTTGCGTAGGGTACTTGCAGAAGAATTCGCCCGGGCTCCAGCCGCAGGCAAGGCCGTCGCATAGGCTGGGGGTATTGCCGGCGCCGGCATAGACCTCGATATCGCCGTCGCCGCTCAGGTCGCCGGCCGCCATGGTCCAGACGTCGTACTCTAAGAATGGAAAGAAAACGCTGGTTTGATCGACGAATGCGCCTTGGCCGTTATTTTGGTAGTACGCAAAGCCGCTGCCGATGGTGCCCAGGAGGAGGTCGGGCTTGCCGTCGGCGTTGAGGTCGGCTAGCGCGCAGCCGGTCGAGGGCAGCCACACCGTGGCATCGATTTTGGTTACGATGGCTTGAAAGCCGCTGGTTTTGTTCATTAAGGCGCGAATTTGGTACAGCGTTTTGCCGGGTCCGACCGCCACATGCTCGACCGTCACTAGGTCGTCGCGGTCGTCGCCGTCGAGATCGATGCCCGCGACACAGTCGTTGTGGTAGCTCGTGAGGGCATCGCCCAGACCCAGCTGCCCAGTTACTTCGACGAAGTTGGCAAGGGGCTGATTTTGCAGATTAAGCGGGGTAATGCCCGAGTACTCCGGGCCGCCCATCACCACTGGTGCGGCGGTATCGCTCGCGTCGGCATCCGCATCGCCAGTTGGGCCGGCATCGACGGGTGGCGATGGGCCCGAACTAGGGCAGATCGCTTGTTTTTCGTACACGGTCACGACCTGGTCGGCGGCGGTTTTGCCCAGCTGCGCAATGCAGCCCGATGGCCACCACACTACGACTTCGTCGAGGCTGGCGACGCTGCCCAAGCCGAAGTGGCGAGTAAAGGTGCCGTGGGTGAAACTGCCCGGTGTTTCTAAGATTTCGTGTTCTTGCGCGTAGCCTTGGGCCCACACCTGCACACGGGCTCCCACACCACCCAGCGAGCTTTGGTCGTTTTGCAGCTCGATCTCGAGCCAGTGGGCCTTGGGCGAGTCGTTGCGCAAGACGCGGACTAGGCCGGGCGAGGTCAGGTTGACCACGTCGAGGTCGCCGTCGCCATCAAAGTCGGCCGCCGCGGCGCTCACGGGCGTGATGGTCGGCTCTAATGTCGTTGCCCAGGGCACGCTGTCCGCAGCGAACTTGGCGCCCTGATTGTGAAAAAGCAGGTGATGGCCGTTGTCGAGATACGGACCTGGCAAAGATTGCTGTACGGCTTGGATCAGCTGCCCCGGCTTGGCGATCATCGAGGTCGCGGCGAGCACGTCGGTCCAGCCGTCGTTGTCGAGGTCGGCGGCCAATTGGCCCCAGGTTACCGCATATTGGCTTGGGGTGATGAGACCCGCGCTGGCGTCGGCGGGCAACCAGGAGCCGCCGAACTGGCCGTGATACAAGGTGATCGGCCCCACATCGGCGGTGGTGAAGTCGAGGCGGCCGTCGAGGTCGAAGTCGCCGATGCCAATGCCCATGGTGTGGCCGTAAGGGCGCAAACCTACGCTGGTTCCCAGGGCGCTGAAGGTGCCGTCGCCGTGGGCCCGGTACCAGTGCGGCGCGGCGAAGTCGTTGCCCACGAACACATCGTCCCAGCCGTCGCGGTCGATGTCGCGCACGGCGGTGACCAGGCTGGCGCCCGGATCGTCGACGCCCGAGTTGAGACCTGCGTCGACGAAGGTGCCTTTGTCGTTGCGCATCAGTAGGTTGGTGGCCCCTAGCTCGAACGGCGGGCAGCATGTATAGGTCGCAACGGGCGTGCTGGCGATGCTTTGCAGGCACTCGGCACTGGGGCTGCCCTGGCCGTAGCAGCACTCGACTTGCAGGCCGTCGGCCTGAAAGCACGCATAATTGCCGGGTTGCAAGTTCATGATGCCGGTGCGAGTCAGGTACAGGTCTTGATCGCCGTCGCGGTCCATGTCGAAGACGCCCATCGACCAGGCCATCACGCCTTTGGCGAAGGCGGGCAAGCTGGCGGTGTCGTCGATGAAGCCAAACGTGCCAAAACGCAACAGGCGCAGGCCGCTGGTGGTGCCCAAGACCACGTCGTAGTCGCCGTCGCTATCCACATCGATGGGCGCGCAGTCGATGATAAGGGTGCTAGCGGGCAAGCCGGTGCTGGTCACGAGCCACGGACCGCCCTCGTTTTGTTCGTATAACCGTGCGAAACGCTTGCTGGTGGGGCCCGAGGGCTGCTCGACCAAGAACAGGTCTTGCTTGCCGTCGCCGTTGAAGTCTTGCCACAAAAGGCACGCGTCGACGTAGCCGAGCTTGCCAAGGCCGACCGCGCTGGTGATGTCGGTCCAGGGGATGCTGGCGCTGGCGGGGGGCGAGGGCCAGCCAGGCTTGGCGCAGTCGATGCCGGGGACTGGAAAGCCCTTTTGCGGTGCAGGGCCGGCAAAGTCGCTCAGCGTGGTGGGTGGGCAGACGCCGAGCCAGCTGGGGCCGCTGTCGAAGCTGTCGCTGCTGTCGGGGATATCGCTCAGGATTTCGCTGGTGTCGCTGATGCTGCTGTCGGGGATATCCGCGTCGACGGCAGAGACCGCGTCGGGCAGGTCGGCAAGGTCTGCGTCGGGGCTGTCGCCTGAGTCTGCATTGGCGGTGATTTCGTTGGCTGCGTCTGGGGTTACTAGGGCATCGCCAGCATCTGTGGCCTGGTCTGCGCCCACATCGACCGCGGCGGCCGCATCGACCATAGACGTCGCGCCTTCGCTGCACGCCGAAGCCAAAATCCAAGCAGCAATGGCAATGAGTGCGCGGCGAGCCATGGTGGCAGCATACTGGCGGGCCTGCCCACCGGCAAATGCGATTACTTGTCGGGCGGTGCGATGGGCAACGCGAGCTCGACGATGACTTTGGGCGAGTCGCCCTCTTCGTTGAACAGATAGGTGACGGTCGTGCGGCGATCGCCCGCGGCCTTGTGCCCGGCTTGCTCGGCCTGCAGCAAGAAAGCCGCAACTGCGGCGGGCACTTCGGCGTAGAGCAGCTGCTGCCAGCTGCGCACCACGGCCAGCTCCGCTGGGAAGGGCTTGGTGTGCGGCTGCAGACCTGGCGCGGCCATGAGAACCTGACTACGCGGAATTAAGAGCAAATCAATACCTTGGTTGCGATCTTGACCGAGCGGGGCAAAGGCTTCGACGACGTCGAATTGCACTTGCCGCAGCGGGCTTGCAAGCAGCGCCGTGGCCTTGTTAATGGCGGGTACGAACTGGTCGTGGCTGGCAGCGGCAAATTGCAGGGCCAAACCGCCAGGCCGCGCGCCCAGTTGCATACCCTTGGGCAACGTCACAGCCTTTGCGGCCTTGGGCAGCTGGGCGCCCGCGCGCACGTCGACAATCCGCACTACCACATCGTCGGTGACCTGATCGATCAGGCGAATACGCAGTGTAGACGCCAGGTTCCAATTCGCGACCTTGCGCGGGTCGTCATACTCGATGTGGGCACGCGACAGCAGCGACGCCGCCGAATCCTTGGTCTGTCGCGTTGAGCTGACATCGAGGCCCGTAAGGCGGCGACCGACGGGGTCGAGCAGCACCGCAAACATGCCCGTACTGGCGTGGGCGGCGCCGCCGGTATCAAAGGTAATAATATTGTGGAGCTTATCGTTCTCGAGGCCCGAAGCCGCGCGCACGATCTGCCAGGGCACTTCGCCGATGCCGCTGACCGATGCGCCGCGCAGGGCCCAGTGTATCGCCCGCATCAAGCTAGCGGTCGGGCGCATGCACGGCACCGTTACCTCTTGGCGGCCAATCCAGCAGGTGCCATCGACCCAGCCGAGCTCGTCGCCGCTCTCGTCGTCGCGCAGGACCACCCCGTGACTCGCGTCATACTGCACAGTTGCGGTGCGCTGCTGGGCGCCACTCATCACGATGCGCCAGGTCGACAGTGCGAGCTGCTTGCGCGCCGTGGGCTCGCCGATGGCGTCTTCGGCCATGCGCAAGGCCTTAGCGGTATCATCGGGCGTCTTGATCACGAAATCGCCGGCCGGCCCCGCCTGCGGGTTGACCATGGCGGTCCAAGTGGGCATGGCCGGGGCTTCGACGGCGGAGGCAGGCTCAGCAGCTGCGACCGCGGTGGCCCCTTGGGGTAGACCCACGCCCCCGGCGGCAGCAGAGGCACTTACAGCAGGTGTGGCGGGGCCGGGTTTGAGTACCCAGGCCGCGCCGGCGCCGATGCCGACCAAGACGAGCCCGAGCAATGCGTTTTTAAGTTGCGTGGACATAGCCTGCAGTTCGCACCCATCGCGGGCGCCTTGGGGCAGAGTCGCGCAAGCCCCAGCCGATTGCAAGAACCTGCGCGCCACCTGTGTTGGGAATGCCGCAGACCAGCAAAGGGTTTGACGCTCTGGCAGGCGGGCGCTAACCTGCGGGCCGCGGGCGGAACGCTCGCCAGAACCTTTTTGCCGTGAGTTTCGCCATGTTCGTTTGCTCAGTTCCGCGTCGTCCGGTGACTTTGTTGCGGTTTGCCCTGCACTTGCTGGCGGCCTTCGCTTTGGCGGCCCTGGCGGCGGCTTGCGGCCCCGGTTACCTGGATGCGGCGAAGAAAGTGCCTGCTTCGGACCAAAACAAGCAGGTCTACGAGGTGGTGAAGGCCTATCACGCCGCTGTCGAGAACAAAGACGTCGAGTCGCTGCGCAAGATGATCAGCCAGCGCTATTACGAAAATGGCGGCACGACTGACGATGCAACCGACGATTACGGCTACGACAAGTGCATTCAGCGCGTCGAGATGCTGGTCAAGAACGTCAAGCGCGCTCAGCTGAAGATTCGCCTGGTCGATTTGCAGGTTACGGGCGACGAGGCCGCGGTCGATTACCAATATGTGGGCCGCGCGCTGCTGAGCGAAGGCAATGTGGACGCGTACCGCACCTACGACAGCTTCTCGCGCATGAAACTGGCGCTCGAGAGCGGCCACTGGATGATCACTGGTGGTTTGTAGATGACGGGTCGCCTGCTGCGGGCGCTGGCGGTCAGCCTGCTGCTGACGGCGACGACCTTCGCAACCCCGATTCTGGCTCAGGAAACCCCTCTTGAACGCGAGCTTACCGATGCGCTGCTGCACGGGCGGCTGGATGCGGCGCGCCAGGCCCTAGACGCCACAGCGCTGGATCGTGGTCAGCCGCTTGGGCCCGAAAATCCAGCGTGGAAGCTGAGTTGGACCCCTGGCGAGGCGCGTCAGATCGCGCGGTTGCTGCAGCGGACGGGCGATCACGAGGCGGTGCGCAAGCTGCTGCGGCCCTTGGCCGAGACCAAGAAGCCCGATGCGGCGGCAGGGCTGATCCTGGCCGAGACTGAGCGGCAAATTGGTAATGCGCAGGCGCGGTTGGCGCTGCTCACTACCCTGGCGCAGGCGCTGCCCAAGGACCCACAGCTGCGGGTACGGCTGGGCGAGCAGATGATCGAGCTGGGTCAGGCGGTGGCGGCGCGCAAGCTGCTGGATCCACTGGCCGATGACTACCAAGACCACAAGTTTGAGAGCACGGAGGACTTGGTGGCGGTGGCTGAGTCGCTGCAGCTAGGCGGCTATCCGCGCGATGCCTTGAGTGTGCTGCAGACGGCGGAACAGGGCGCCGCGGAGCCGGCCGAGGTGGTGGCGGTCGAGTTGGCGCTCGGGCGACTATTCTTAAGTAAATACAACTATCGCGACAGTGATCAAGCGTTCAAGAAGGTGTTGGCGATCGATCCGGGCCAGCCGCAGGCCCTGCTGGGTATGGCCGAGATCGACTTGAGTAGCGATTCGGATGTAGGTAGCGCGCGGCGACGGGTGGATAAGCTGCTGGAGCAGAACGCAAAATTGCTCGATGGACTGGCGCTGCGGGCCGAAATTGCCCTGCAAGACGAAGACTGGCCCACGGCGCGGCAGATGGTGCAAAAGGGCCTGGCGCAGCGGGCAGATGCCTTGCAAGTGCGCTATGTGCAAGGGGCTATGTGCCAGTTGACCGACGATGTGGCCTGCTGGAAAGAGGCCGAGGCGGCGGTGCGCAAGCAAAATCGCGACGACGGGCATCTGTATCTGCGGGCGGCGGAGTATCTGGTGCTGGGTCACCGCTACCGCGACGCGCAGAAACTGCTTGAAACGGCGCTGAATCGCGATGGCGACCTATGGCAAGCGCACGCGGCGATGGGCGTGGCACTGGCGCGCGAGGCCGACGATGTGGGCGCCAAGAAGCACCTTGAGCTGGCCTATGGTGGCGACCCGTTTGATGTGCGCACGGCCAATCAACTGCATGTATTGTATGATGATTACCTAAAGAATATGCAGCTAGTGACTGGGCCGTCGATCGACCTGCGGCTACACAAGCGCGAGCGCAAGGGGCTCGAGCCGTCGCTGCTGCCGTTCTTGCAGGATGCAGTCGACAAACTGTCGCAACTCTATGGATTTAAACCTGAACGCCCGCTGCAGGTCGAGGTGTTTCCCGATGTGCAGGCGTTTGCCGTGCGCACGGTGGGCCTGCCGCAGCTGGGCGCGCACGCGGTGTGCTTTGGCCATTTGGTCACGTCGCGATCGCCGGCGGCCGAGCCCTTTAACTGGAAAATGGTGCTGTATCACGAGCTTTCGCATGTGTTTCATCTGCAAGCGAGTGGTGGGCGGGTGCCGCGCTGGCTAACCGAGGGGCTGGCGATGATGGAGGCGGCCTGGCTGGACCCGCGCTACCAGCAGCGCGACGACCGGCGGGCCTGGGATCGCTTGCAAGACGGCAAGTTAGCCAAGCTGGCGACCTTTAACCTGGCGTTTTCGCAGGCGCGGTCGATGCAAGACATCTTGGATGCCTACGACCAGGCCATGCGCGAAGTGGATTTCTTGGCCGAGCGCTACGGTAAAGACAAGGTGCGTCAGCTGGCGCTGCAGCATCAGGCGGGGGCGAATACGCTGAACCTGCTAAAGAAAATCTATGGCAAAGACGCGGCGCAGCTGGATAGCGAGTTTGCGGCGTGGCTGGGCGAGCGGCTAGGGCATTTTGCGCGCGATTTTCGGCCGCGGGTCGAGGCGGTGGCGCTGCGGCTGGGGCTGCCCCGGGCCAAGGACGACGAGGTGCGGGTAGAAGTGCCGAAACAGCGCGATCCCGTTCGTCAAGCGCTGGCGGAGGCGACACTTGCGCTGCGGCATGGGCAGGACCCGCGGGCGTCGCTGCAGAAGGCTGAGGCGGCGGCAACGGCTGCGGGGCTAGCGGCCGATAGCTGGCAAGACCTTTGCACGGCACAGTTTTGGCTCATGGAGCTTGAAGTTCATGCCGGTGACCGGGCGGCTGCGAGTAAGGCTGCGCAGGCGCTAGTGAATCAACCGGCGGGTCGCTGCGATGGCGTGCGGCAACGGCTGGTACTGGCGGCGACCAATGCCCAGGATCCCAAGGTGACGATTCAGCATTTGCGGGCGGCGCAGGCGATCGACCCGCGTGATGGCGGTGTGCGCGAGCGGCTGCGGCTGGCCCACGAAAAGGCGCTGCCGGCGGTGCTAGGCAAGGGTAATGCGGAGGCGACGAGCTGGTTTACGGCCCTTGCGGGCGGCAAGCTGGGCGCACTGCTGACCGACGCTGAGGAGCTAGCGGCGGCCGAGATGCATCAACCGCAGCCGGTGGGCGATCTGGCCGACCTGGCGTGGCAACTGGCGAACGAAGCGACGGACACTGCGGTGCAAGCCCAGGCCAAGACTGCCTTTCTGCATGCGGCCGATTGGTACGAAGAGCGTGCACCCGCCACCGCGCGCTCGCCGCTTCTGCTGGCACGGGCGCAGGTGCTGCGTGGGCAACCAAAGGCTGCAATGGCACTTTTTCGCTTGGCCGCCGAGCGCAGTGCCACCGCGTCCGAGCAAATCGCGGTGTGGTGCGAGCTCGAAAAGGTGGCGGCGCAGGCGGGGGCCAAGGCGGACCAGGCGGAAGCAGGGCGGCGGTGCGCGACTCCGGCTGCGGGTGCGGCGCCGCCGTAGCTGTACTTGACCGGACCTTGCCCTGCGGCCGACAATGGTGTTCTGGCGAATCGCCCAGCGAGTGAGGCTATGGCCGACATCTACGAAGTCTACAACCGCTGCGGATCCTGCAGACATTTCGTGGTGCTGCATACCGACCGCATGGGGCGCACCATGGGTGAGTGCCGCGGTCGGCCCACCCACCCCGAGGTGCCGGCCCACGAATTTGGCTGCCCAGAATACCACCTGGACCGCAGCCGCATCCTGCCCGGCTCGCCCGTGCCCGCCGACGCGGACCTGACGCCGCAGCTACGCGAACAGGTGCGTCGCAGCGAAATGGCCCGCCATGCTGGGGCTAGTGGTGGCCGTCCGACCGAGAAGGTGCGGATGGTCCGCCCGCAAGACCTGACGCCGCCGCGGGTTCGCCCTGCCAGCATCCCCCTAGGCCTAGATCAAGATGGCGACGAGCGCGACCCCACCTCGCCCCACAAGGAGACCATGCAACGCAATGATCTAAAGGCCTTGTTGGCCGAAGTGCTCGACGAAGCGCTGGGCGTAGCCGATGCGCCGATTCACCCGCGCTACACGGGCGGCAAGGTGGTCATTCAGCCTGCAAATCCCGAGTTGCAACCCAAAGAGGTCGAGATCGACGTATTCTTTCGCAAGATCGTGACCATGCGCGACAAGCTGCGGGTGCTCGAGCAGCGGATCAACGCGTCGGATAAGCTGGAACTGACCGAAAAAGTCCAGCTTCAGCAATACATTACCGGCTGCTACGGCGCGATGACCAGCTTCAACTTCTTGTTCCGCGACCGCGAAGACTGGTTCGTGGGCGAGTCGAGCAAATAACGATGACGCGCACGCTGCACCTTGAACGGCCGCTGGTGGCGTTTGATCTCGAGACTACGGGTCTGGATGTCGAACAAGATCGCATTGTTGAGCTGTCGCTGGTCAAGCTGATGCCCGACGGGGAGCGGCAGATTCGCACCCGGCGGCTCAATCCCGGCCGGCCGATTCCGCCCGAGGCAACCGCAGTGCACGGCATTGGCGACGCCGACGTGGCGGATAGCCCGCGCTTTGGGCAAGTAGCTAAAAGTCTTGTAGATTGGCTGCGCGGGTGCGACCTGACCGGCTATAACATCGAGCGCTTTGACCTGCGGCTGTTGGCAGTCGAGTTCAAGCGCGAGGGGATCGAGTGGCCGG
Organism: uncultured Myxococcales bacterium; assembly: GCA_903883645.1. Taxonomy (GTDB): domain Bacteria; phylum Myxococcota_A; class UBA9042; order UBA9042; family UBA9042; genus SXRM01. Next base: position 16,708 of record CAISBR010000139.1, read on the forward strand.
AGGCGGGCACGCAGACCATCGATGCCTTTGTGATCTTTTCAAAAAAGGAGCCACGCGACCTGACTGCGGCGTTGCGGCTGTACTGCGATCGCGAGCTAGTGGGGGCCCACAGCGCCGAGGCCGATACCCTGGCGTCGCTCGACGTGCTGCTAGGGCAGATTACGAAATACGAGGACTTGCCCGATACTGTGGCCGGCCTGCACGAGTATACCCACGCGCGCGACCCGAGCTGGATCGATGCGTCTGGCAAGCTGGTCTGGACGGCTGACAACCAGGCCGCGATCGGTTTTGGCAAGTACAAGGGCAAGACGCTGAGCGAGCTAATGGCTACCGATCCCGGCTACTTGCGCTGGATGATCGGCAAGGATTTTGGCGACGATGTCAAGACGGTGCTGGCACAGGCGCTCGAGCGTCGCTATCCGGTGCGGCCAACAAGCGAAAATCAGGCGTAAAGCTCAGGGGGTTGCGCTAATCGCAGTGCTTTGACTTCGACTCGGCCTCGTCGTCCGTCTTCCACTTGACCGTGTTGTCGCGAAAACACGTCGCGCTCTGGAACTTGCCCGTCACGGTATACTCGACGTGCAACCCCTCGAGCCTATTCGATATATAGCGCTCTTCGTACTTCTTCTTGCCGGTCTCGATCCACACGGTATGCAGGCCCTCGCGCTTGCCATCCTTGTGTTCGTACTCCTCTTTCTTCTTGCCGTCGGCGAAAAACCACGTGGTCGGGCCGTGCCGTCCGCCCTCTTTCCAGGTGCTCTCTTCGGTCTTCTTGCCGTCGCTGTCGAAATAGACCGCGTGGCCGTGCTTCTTGCCGATCTTATACTCGATTTCGCTTTTCTTTTTGCTGTCTTTGTACCATTCGAGGCACTTGCCCTCTTCTTGGTCGTCTTTGAACTGGCACTCTTCTTTCTTTTGCGCGTTGTCGTACCACGCCAGTCGCTTGCCTTCGCGCTTGCCGTTTTTGTACCAAGTTTCGGTCTTTTTCTGGCCGTTGTCGTACCAAAACACCCACGCGCCCTCTTTGTTGTAGCTAGGGTGGTAGCAGTAGCGTTCGGTCTTGGTGCGGTGCAGCGACGTGCCGGCCGGGCAAGCCCCGTCGGCATCTTCGGTCGGGGCCGCGTCTTGTGGCGAAACCGGCGCTTTGGGGATGGCTTTGCCGGCCGCGTACGCCGTGGGGGCTGCCAGCATGGCCAGGGCCAGCGTGCCAATCAGACCGCTCAGTTTTCGCGTCCAGTTGCTGCCGAACGTGGCTTTCGTAAAGGTATTCTGCTCAACCATACCCAACCTCGCTGCCGTTGCCGTGGGCGCAAAGTGTGCCAGACTCTGGCGGCGCTGAACAGAACCCTGGCAGCCTAGTGCGGGCTCGATTATACTCGGGCGGGCGCCGCAGCGGCCTCTGCGGCAGTTCATCCACGATCAATCTAGGCGAGAGGGGCAGATCCGATGCAGCGGACCGAAGGCAATGGTGGGCGATTCCAAAGGTGGCAAGCGCGGTTGGCGCTGCTCGCCGGGCTGTGCATGCCGGTGATCGGCCTTCTTGACGCGGCGCCGGCGCAGGCCAAGGTCGAATTCGCCGGGCCGATCCGTTGGCTCGATTACCAGCAGGGGCTAAAGGCCGCGAGCGGCCACAAGAAGAATGTGCTGCTGTTTTTGCACACCGACTCGTGCCCCAAGTGCACACTGCAGGGCGAGTCCTTTAAGACCAATCGCGACCTACAGAAATTGGCCAAAGACCTGATCATGGTCGAGGTAAACGGCGGCACCGCGCCGATGGATGTGGTGAATCGCTACGCGCGGTTTGGCAACTACTATCCGCGCATCGTGTTCTTGCAGAGCGACGGCACGCCGATGGACAGCATCATCAGCGCCAATCCGAGTTTTCCGTATTATTTTCAGCCCAGCCGGCCCGAAGTGTTGATCGAGGCGATGAAGAAGGCGATCGCCACGCATACGGCTAGCGGCGCAAAGTCGCCCGCGCATCACGCCAAGGGTTGAGCAAGCTAGCAGACTACTTACACAATTCGAGCAGATGCTGGGCTTGGGCATCGCTGCCGCCCTGCAGAGCGGCTTGAGCGTGCTCGCGGCAGCGGACCTTGTCGCTTTCGCCATACCAGTAGATGGCGGCGAGGCCCGTGTGGGCTTTGGCGTAACCTCGCTCAGATGCTAGTGTGTACATGGTCTTGGCCATGGTGCGGCGTTCGCCCGGCGAGTGGCGCGCGCCGTAAATGATGCTGTAACCCTCGCGATACAAACGTAAACTTAGGTCTTTGGCGTTGGGCAGATCGTCCGCCTCGTGGGCAGCTGCCGTGGGGTCGGCATGGCATTGGTCGGCGAGTGCGTGTGCCAGCGGGTCGGCGGGCTGGGCGGCCAGGGCCAACAGCACGTAATGCCGGCACTGGACTAGGGAATTCGCTAGAGCGTTCACCTGCGCCAAGGCCAGATCGGCGCCCGGCACGCGCTGCTCTTTGGCCACGAGCAGTCGCAATAGCGCGTAGCTGGGGCGGACGGCCGCGTCGTGTCGCGCTTGCTGGATCAGCTCGGCCGTTGGCGGTATCTGCGGGTGCGGCGATGGCGGCGCGGCAGGCGGCAAAGGCTGCGAATGCTTTGCCACTTCGGGCGGCGCAGGGCGCGGAGCAGCGACCGGGGCAGCGACCGCGACAATGGCTGCGGGCGTGGGCTGCGCAGGCAGGATCGCGGCTACTCGAGCGGGAGGTGCTGGGGCAGGTGGCACTCGGGGTGGCGGCAGTGGTGGGGCCACGGCAAGCGTGGGCCCGGCCGGGGCGGCAGCGGGCGCCGGAGGTCGAGGGCGCTCCTTCTTGGCCGTCAAGGCGACGGTGGTTGCCACAAGAAGTCCAATCACAACAATGGATTGCAGGCCAACGCCCAGGCGCTGCGACCAGCGTGGCGTCGCGGCAGCGGGCTCAACGGGCGCAAAAGCGCGTTCCGACAGGTCGGGCATGGCGCGCACCTCGCGCGGCTCACGCTCGGTCAGGCCGGGCGGCGGCGGCAGCTGCTCGGCGAGGCGAAGATCTTCGTGCAGCAGCGCGTGCACACCCGCAGTTAGCCATGGTCGAGTTTGAGAAGAGTCTGAAGAATCAGCTAGATGCAGGCTGTGTTGTGCGGCGCCTTCGGGATCGCCGAGCTGCAGTTCGCCCGCCGTGGGCAGGCACTGCCAAATCCAACAGCACGCAGGCCGTTTGCGGGTCGCCGGCTGCAGGCTTATCAGGGGCGAAACCTCAAGAAAGTGTTGACTTTGCGGCTCAAGGAGGTACAGCGCATCGGTCACAAGGTGCGCGCTCCAAGTGGCGACCACGACCGCCGGTTCTGGGTCTGCACCAGCCAGCAGCCGCAGCGTACCGCGAAAACCTCCAGAGCGTTCTGTTGTCAGCGCAGCTACTTGCAGCAGGCGCCACTGCCCAAGCCATGCCAGCGACTCGAGCAGAGCGGCCATGGCGGCGACCCCATCGCTCAAACGCGTCGATAGCGAAAAATCGGACTTCGCGGCAGCGAGTTCTGCTGTGTGTGCCAAGCTGTATCGCAGTTGTTCAAGCCCCGTCACCTCGCCATCGCGGGCGGCGCGCAGCCAGTTCGCCAGCGCGGCCAGCACATGGCCTGGCTGGGGCTGTTCTGCTTGGGCCAGACCACTAAGGAGTTGCAACCAGGCTTGCGGACTTGGATTCACCAGGTCTTGTAGCGCCGCATCGACGGCCATGTCCGCCCGACCGCGCAGGTAGTCGCATACGGCCAGCCCGGCCAGGGTGCGCGCCACCACCGACCATACCATGGGCAGGCGCTCGGCCACGTCGCGTTGACTTGTGGCGAGCAGCAGGTGCTGCCATGCCGCGGCGATCGGCAACGGCAGCGACCGACCGAGCTGCTGCTGCGACGGCGTCAGCCCTGCGAGCGCACCCACCATGCCTGAGCCCCTTGTGGCGGTGTGCTACGCCCCTTTCTTGCGACCGAGCGACGCCATCAGCGCCTCGCCCAGGCTGCCCACACCGGCATGATTCGCCGCCGCGCCAGTCTGCTGCTTAAGCCAGTCGTTCGCCTCGTTTTGCTCGCGGGCGTGGATCGCGGCGGCCTTCGACAGGCGCACCTTGCCATCGGGCCGCGAGTCGAGCACCACGGCCTCAAAGGTCGAGCCCACGGGCAGGTTGCGACGGGTATCGGCACCGGTGGCCAGTCCCAGCTCGCTCACGGGCACTAGGCCGCGGCCCAGCTGGGGCGGCGTACCCCAAGTCACGAACACGCCAAAGCTTTCGTGCTTGTCGACCGTGACAGTCAGCACCTCTCCCATGCCGGGCACCCGCGCGCGCTCGGCCCGCTGGTTGTTGGGGGCGCTTTGCAGCCCCTCGGCGGCGCCGCGATCTTCGAGCGGCAGCGCCACACCTACAATACGCAAACCCGCCGTATCGCTGGGCTTCTTGGCGTTCGGATCGAGGATTTTGATCAGATTCTCGGGCGCGACGTACGCCAGCGACACCCGCCGCGCCGCAGCATCGACGGCCAAAATGCGCACTGTGACGCGCTGTTCGGGCTGCACCACATCGCTCGGACGGATCACGCGGCGGCCAAAGGCACTGACATGCACCAAGCCCTCGACACCCGGCACCAATTCGACGAACGCGCCAAAAACTTCGGTGCGGCGGACTTTGCCCTCGAGTACCACACCGGGAAGCAGCGCCGGCAGTGCCGCCTCGAACGGATCGGCCGTAAGGGCGCGCATCGACAGGCTAATCCGCAGATTCGGCCGGCCACGGTTGTCGACCGACGGCTCGACGCGCATCACCTCGACCTCGACCTTTTCGCCCGGGTGCACCACCTCTTCGACCTTGACGCGGCCGTAGGCCAATTCGCTAGCCGGAATCATGCCTTCGATGCCACCCAGATCGACGAACGCACCAAATTCGCGCACGTTCGTCACGGTGCCCTTGAGGCGCGCACCCACCACCAACGCGGCGCGAGTCGTCTCGATGTTGCGCTCTTGCGCTTCTTGCAGCACGGCGCGGCGCGACAGCAGCACATCTTTTTGATCGCGAATCTCGAGCACGCGGAACTCGAAGCGCTGGCCGACTAGCGTGTTCGGGTCCTCGACGCGGCGCACATCGACCATGGCGTGTGGGCAGAAGCCCTGCGCACCATTGCCCAGATCGATCACGTAACCGCCCTTATTGGTGGCCGAAATCGTGCCGCTGATCGGCAGACCCGACTGGGCGGCCTCGTGCAACACGTCCATGTTCACCGTACCGCGGCCCAGATGGCGGGCGACTTCGATGACGCGGTCGCGGATGCGCACCACATGGCCCTCGACCGAATCACCTTCTTTAACCGTTGGCTGGCCGTCTTTGCCGCGCAGACCCGACAGGTCGAGCAAGCCCTCTTGGCCATCGGGCAACAGCAACGTCGCGTTGTTTTCGCCCAGGAAAAGCACTTGGCCGCGGACCCGGTCGCCCGGCTTGAAGCGCGTGCGCGCAGGGGCGGCACTTTCGGCTAGCAGGGCGGCAAACTCGTCGGCGTCTTGGGGGGCAAAGTTCATGGCCATGGCAAAGGAGTCCTGGGCGACAGCGCGCCGCGAGCGCTTGTAACGCGGCAAGCCCGCCGGCTGCAAGCCCTTGCCCTCTTAGACTCACTTTAGAAAGGCGCATAGTTTGCCACTGGCGCGTCAGCCGGGTAGCATGCAGCGTAGTCGCAGACCGACCGGGTTCTAGTAATTCCGCAGATTCAGGAGTGATCGCTTATGTTGCACCATCGCCTGCTTGCACGCCTTCACGCCGTGCTTGCTACCTTTGTCGCTATGTTGCTGGCGACGACGGCCTTTGCCGCCCCCAAGACCACGGTTGTGGCACTGGCGACCAATCCGCCCGGGGCCGAGGCGACTCTGCTCGAGCCCGCGCCCACTGCGCTGCTGGGTATTACCCCGCTGGCGAAGGCGAAGCTGCCGCAAGGTCCTGTTAAGATTCAGTTTCGCCTGAACGGCTACCAAGACAAGATCGAGACGCTGACGATTGGCCCCAAGCCGATGACCTTTACGGTGGAGCTGGTACGCAAGATCGCGCCCGCGACGCTGGACTTGGGCGGCGACGGCAGTGCTCAGGGCGCCGACATCACGGTTGACGGCGAGCAACGGGGCAAGCTGCCGCAGAAGGTGCAGGTGCCGCCCGGTCGCCATCAAATCGTAGTCAAAAAGCAGGGTTATCAGGCGTGGGAAAAGTGGGCCGATGTCACTGAAAACCAGACGGCGACCTTTGATATCGCGCTAAAGCCGGTTGAAAAGGCCAAGGGCGCGGTGCTGGTGTCGTCGGCGCCGGCGGGGGCGGATGTGCGGCTGAACGGCGCGCCCAAGGGCAAGGCCCCGCAGCTTATCGAGAATTTGGAGCCGGGTAACTACGAAGTCGAACTGAATCTCGACGGTTACAAGCTGGCCCACCAGACGGTGGCGGTGCGCGAAGGTAGCCGCGAGACGGTGTCGCTGACGCTCGAAGCCAGCGCGGCGCCCACGGGTGAGCTGACGGTGCTGTGCGACGCGCCCAAGGCGAGCATTGCGGTCGATGGCGAAGAAAAGGGCCCGCCGCCAGTCAAGGTGGCAGGGCTTAAAGCTGGCGATCATATTGTGGTTTGCGCGGCGCCAAACTATCCGCCGGCGTCGCAGTCGGTGTCGGTGCGGGCGGGCGAAGTCAAGACCGTGCAACTGAGCCCGCGGCAGGCGGTGGCGGCGAGCCGTGGCGCGATCTCGGTCATCGCCAATGTGCCGACCGGTAAGGCGAAAGTGGGCGAGATGGTCAAGAATCTGCCCGCGCAGTTCGACGATCTGCCCCCCGGCAAGTACCTGGTCACGGTCACGGCCGATGGCTATGCGCCCTGGAGCATCACCGAGACGGTTGAGGCCCAGAAAACCACTGAAGTGAAAGCAGATTTGAAGGCGATGGGCAAGATCGCCGTGACCGTGCCCGCCGGTCGCCGTGCCAACGTGTACATCGACGGCGAGATCAAGGGCGCCGCGCCGGTAACGGTGGATGTGCCGACCGGTGCTCACAAAGTGCGCTTGGTCGAAGATGGCCCCAACCCGGCCAGCGAAGAGCACGATGTGCCGGTGGCCGCGGGTGCGACGGCACGGGTGGATGCCAAGCTGGTGCCGCCGCCCGAGCCGCGGATTGTGCGGCGCAGCAACCCGAGTTCGGCGCACGTGAATGATATCGGCAAGGGTACGGTGCAGCTGGGCGTGGGTATGCCGGTGCCATTTACCTTTGGCGTGGCAGCGGGCGTGGCGCCCGATGTGTCGGCCGGCCTGGATATCGCGATCGCCGGTGTAATCAACGAGTTTGTCTTGACGGGCGCCTATCGGCTGGCCGGTACCAATGCCTTTGCCGTGGGCGTGCAAGGTGGCCTGGGCGGCGGTCTGGGGCCAACGGAGCGCACCTCGTTTACAGGCTACGTCAAGCCCATGGCTTCGCTGCTGCTGGGGGATACCTCGGCGTTTTCGCTGTACGCGCAGCTGCGGTTCTTCTCGGATACCCACAGTGAAAACAACGTGGTACAGGCCAAGCGCAACTCGGGTTTGGTCACGCCGATCGGCCTGCAGGGCGAGTTCAAGCTGAACAACTCGCTCAATCTGTCGGGCCGGCTCGAGATGGACTTTTGGAATGCGGGCGGTCGCAAGATCTACGAAGAGAACAGCTTTACCGGTGGTCTGAACCAGAAGTTCACGGCAGGCCTCGGTCTAACTTGGCTGCTCAACTAGCAGAAATCAGAGGATAAGCTAGACGTTCGGCGGCCGGCGCGGCGGCGGCGCGGGCGGCACGGCCTGGGTACGACCAAAATCACCCTTGCCCATCATGTCGAGCGCCATCATGCGCTTCATCTGCTGTTCCATGCCGTCGGTCGAGCCGTCGAGGAAGATGACATTGCCCTTGCCCTGCTCGGCAAAGTGCTTGATCGCCTCCGTCCACATAAAGAACAGCAAGAACGAGGGGTCGAGGCCCGCCTCGGTCATCTCGGAGATCGACTGGCGCACGCCCTTGGCCATCTCTTCGCGGAACTGCGCCACGCCTTGACCCTGCAGGCGACTCGCTTCGCGCTGGGCTTCGGCCGAGATCTGGATCGCCCGACCCTCGGCTTCGGCGGCCTTGGTCTTGGTGATCAGCAGGGCCTGGCCTTCGTTCTCGGCGGCGGAGCGCAGGTTGGCCGAAGCGACCACGCGAGCCATCGAGTCCATAATGACCTGGTCGAACACGATGTCGTTCATCTGCAGGTCGATGAGGTGGTAACCCCAGGTTTCTAAACTGGCATCGAGCTGATACTTGACCTCGTCGACCAGCTCGCGGCGCAGGCTCAAGATCTCGCTCTGGCGCTTGGTGGCCACAAACGAGCGCACCGCGCCTTCGACCGTGCGGACCAGCGCGCGCATAAAATCGCTCTCGCTCTGGAACTTGAAGGCGACGTTCTTGATCGTCTCTTCTTCTTGATTCAGCACGGCGTACAGCAGCATGGCCTTAAACCCGACACTCGCCTGGTCTAAGGTAATGGCCTGAAACTCGAGCTCTGCCGAACGATTTTGCACCGAGACGCGGCGTTCGATGCGCTCGAGCAGCGGCACCTTCAGGTTCAGGCCGGGATACATTACCCGCTGAAACTTGCTGAACATCGTGACGACGCCCACATAGCCCTGCTGGATGGTGACGAACGAACTCCACAACACCACAAAGCCGGCAAAAAACAGAATGCCGATGATCGGACCCATGGACCCTCCCGCGTGCACGAAGCTGCGCAACGCTGGCGATGCTACACCCCGCGGCCACCTGTGCAACAGCATCGGCTAAATGCCTGAAAGTGCGTGTAATTTCTCGATCGGTGCAAAGCTGGCCCGCGGCATTTGACAGGGGGCCTCAGCTTGTCTAGCGTCGCACGCGTGGAGCAGCGGGCAGACTCGCCCAGCGACCGCGCCAAGCCCATGATTTTTGCCGAAACTCGCGAGGGTCGCCGCTTTGTAGGCGAAGTACAGCCGGGCGTCGCGCTGATGGCCACGCTGCG
>CAISBR010000140.1 GCA_903883645.1 uncultured Myxococcales bacterium
AGCTGATGGAAGAGCCGATTGGCCTGAAGCCGAGCAAGAAGGTGCCCAAGGTGGGCGTGACGTTTAACGTGGGTGGTTCGGGGGTTACGAACTGCGTTACGGTTTTGCGGCGGGTGAAGTAAGGGCCCGAGTGGGGGCCCAGAGCGGGGTTCGTGCGGGCGGGGATTTTACTGCAGTAAAATGGCCACAGACAGATACACAGGATCTTGCGGCGGGGGCAGCGGAATTTGGCTCCCGCCGCGAGGTTCTGGTTGGCTGGGGTGCGGGGCGGGAACCCTGAGGAAGGTCCGATCGTCGGCCCGGCTACCCGCCGTCCATGTGAAAGGCCGGAGTCTTCCACTCGTCCGGCACGCCGTCCCAGCAGAATTCCTGACCTTTGGGTGGAATGTACGGCGCGCAGCCCGGCATGGAGAGAGTCATCCAACCCGTCCAGTCCGTCGGACAACCTGCAGGCGCGTCGCCCGGCAGGCTGCCGCCAGGCGGAACGTACGGGCAGAGGACCCAGCCGCACGGCCAGCATGACGTTGGGAAGGCGCAGCACACCGAGAAGTCGGGTTTGCAACCAAACACGAAGGACTGGAACTCGGGACCCGAACAGTAGTGCGCTGGCGGATCCCAGCATCGGTCCTGCAGAATCTTCACGTCACCGCGCTTGCGGATGTCTTTGCATGGCCCAGACGTCTCTGGCCCGGCGTTGGCATCTGTGGCATCGCTCCCGGCAGAGCTGGTGTCGCCGGCAGCGTCGCCCTTTACAGGGAACCACGCGTCGGCTTCGGCATCCATATCCGTGCCCGGCACTGAAGCATCGGAAACCGAGTCCGCCGCTGCTGCGTCGCCCGCGTTCGCCTCCGGCAGGGAGTCCGGCGTGTCCAGGTTGCCAGCCTCGCCGGCTCCGTCGACTTCTGGCACATCCGGCCCACCGGTCGTGGCGTCGGTAAGTAGGGGGCCATCTCCAACCTCGTCATCTGCCAGTTCGCCATCAGCATTGGCGCCGGGGTCATCGGGTGCCGACGCATCGGGTACCATCTCGGCCACGACCTCGTTGGCAGCGTCCCCGTCGGCGGTCGCCTGGCTCGAGACGGATCCCGCCGTGGAGCGCGTACAGGCTAGGCCGAGGGCGGAGGCGACAAGCATGAACCAAGTCTGCGGACTCATTGGGCCTCCTTGCGCTACTGGGAACTCGTGTAGTCGTCGAAGTTCCAGGCAATCCCATAGTAGGTGCTGGTCGAGGGCGAATTCCAGTTGTACACATAGATTTTGATGTCGTACTGGGTGTTGGCATCGGCCGCGAATTCGACTGCTTCCCAGTTGCTACTCGCCGTCACAGAGGCGTATCCCATGGGCTGGCCATCCGAGTGGCGGTAAACGTAGAGGTCGATGTCCGCGTCCAGGCGCGATGGATCGCAGGCGGCCGTGGAAACATTGGTCGGGTTCGTGCAGATGGCCGTGGCATCCCAGCTGAGAATGGCCCGCAGGCGCTTGTTGCTGGCGGTGGTTTGAGCGTGGTAGACACCCGAGTAGAAGTTGTAGTTCGGCGTAGTCGAGGAACTGAGATAGCCTCCTGAGTAGCCCGTTGCGGCTGAAGTGCTGTTGATGTTGTGCTGATTGGCAGGCGCCGCAACTTGGGTCGCAAGCTGCGCGTTCACCAAGCCAGCGCCGTCTCGCTCGTCGGTCGTGTCCGAGAGCATAAGCCGTCCGCCGTCGATGTCGCGATTGGCAGAGACCATGAGAATGGCGCGTGTGATCTCGGGCCAGGTGGTCAGATTGGTTCCGGCCGCTTCCATGGCCTGCGCGGCAATGCCGGCCGCAATCGCGCTTGAATAACTAGTCCCGAAATTGAAGCAGTAGGAAACGCCGTCGGCGCATACGTCCTGCTCGGGCGCCACGAGATTCGGTAGCTCCCAGTCAGTGTAAACGGTCCCGTAGGCTGTCTTCTGGAGGTTTAGGTCGCCGCTGTTGCCGCCGATCGTGTCGTCTGTCCGGCCAGCAGTCCCAGCATTGTTTGCCCCCCCGACGGTCAGCGCACAATACGAGCCCGACGTGACTGTATCCCTTGGATACTGTAGCTGAGATCCAGAGGGGACTACAACGAGGGGAAACGGACTGTGCGTGGACGTGTAGTCCATCAGGCCCCGGCAAAGGCTGTCATCACATCCGTAACTGTAGCTAATTACTGGGTCGTATTGACTATTTGCGCACCAAGAAACAGCACCCGCAATCGTCGGGTCAAATAGAAAATTGGCGAGGTCTACATCAGCCCCAGGGGAAGTACCTGCGGGCGACGCTGTCGATCGAATCGCGCCAGCGGACATTCTGGAATGGTTTCGGTCCAAGTCATGGTTGCTGCCGGCGCAGGCGAGGTTGTTATAGACATCCTGAATCTGCAGGTTATTCGGCGTATTCGGCAGACAGTACTCCATGACGCAAACGCCCTTGCCCGAGCCACTGTAGCCCGTAGTTCCGGACGCAGCGAGTACGGAATCGACCCAAACCGTGCTGGACATCGGAACAGGGTCCTTCCGCAAATCCATCCATGCGATCGCTGGGTTCCACGCCAGCGCCCGGACTTGACCGGGGGTCAACGACAGCGTGTGTGCCGGAACTCCTTCAAGATCCGAACCGGGCTCGACAGCCAATCCCTTCAAGATGTTACGGAAGCTCCCTCTCGCGGCCGATTGACCAACTTGGCGCCACACGTTCTCGGCGAACTCGGTGACGCTGTCCAGGGTTCCACTGGCGCGCGCCAAACTCGGCTCCCCGCCGCGAAGCCAGACAACAACCGGGATTTGGTCGCCGGGATTCGCAGTGTTCAGGCGAACCCAGAGTTTCTCGAGGATCGCGCCACGCGCCTGCCAGCGAGCTTGGGCCTCGGCAAGGCGCAGGGAATCCAACTTGTCGTCGACTGGCTGGCCCAGGTCATCCAGGACCATGGAAACGGGCAGGCCGGTACCGGCAGCCACAGCTTTGACGCGATGGAGTTTGAGGCCCGTGAACGGCAGCACCTCCTCGTAGTCCGCGGTGGCGGCCAACGGGACGGCGCCTGCACGGGCCTTGGCCCATGCGCGCACGATGTCCGGGGCGTGATCGCCAGGTGCGGGCGCGAGCGCGGTTGGTGCCGCAAAGGCCTGGTTCACGCCAAGGACAGGCACGAGCGCTACCAAGGCGGAGATGAGACACACGTGGGCACAGATCGCGACCACGTGACCAGAAATAGTGGCAGTGGAATCCGTTGAGAGATTAGGAATTTCAGGTACAGGTCGAGGCATGTGGCCCCCCGGTGGCGGCGAGCGCAAGGGCTCGGCGCGAAGGGCCGGCTTGGGATTCGGGCCGGCTCGGGATTCGGGCCGGCTACTCAAAGAGTCCATGGCTAAGATTGCGCCTGTGGAAATATGCCGTCAAGCGACATTTTGACCAATCATGTAGATTCGCTCTGGTCCGTCATCACGCCGTTTGCTGAATATCAGCCAGTCCAAGATCGAACCATATTCAGAGACATATGAAGATCCGGGCCAGCCGTGGCGTCTAAAATCGCCACCGATCTCGCCCCGGCCGTTGCCGACGGCTTACGCGCCACGTGCACGTTACATAGTACGCTACGGCACAACGCGCTCACACGTCAGCGATGCGAGCGCGACAGCGAGGTGGCCCGACAGAGGGCCGCCTTCGCCGGGCCGCGAAAACTGGGAATGCATACAGGGACTTCCTTCGGCCCGGCGACCGCAGCGCGACGGTCTGGCGCAAGTCGCGGCGAATTCGACCCGCAACCTGCGCCGCCAGACCGGGACGCCCAAAGCCCGTCGCACGCGCCTGTGCACATGCAGCTGATGGAAGAGCCGATTGGCCTGAAGCCGAGCAAGAAGGTGCCCAAGGTGGGCGTGAAGTTTAACGTGGGTGATTCGGCGGCTCGCCAAGACTGGTTACGCCTTGCGGCGGGTGAAGTAGGGGCGGCGACGGGCTGGGAGTGGGCGGGGATTTTACTGCAGTAAAATGGGCCCAGACCGATACACAGGACCTTGCGGCGGGGGCAGCGGAATTTGCGCCGTCGCCAAGTACGCCTCTAAGGTCGCGAACATACCGGCAAAGCCCTGCTCCATCCCGGCGCGCGCGGCATCAAACGTCGCGATGGCCGCCGCATCCGCCTCGTGGGGCAGCCAGGCAATGGTTAGGCGGGTGGTACCGTCGCCCAAGTCGTCGAACGTAGCGGTCGACAGCATCTGCAGCGGCCAGGTCGGCGCGAGCGGATGGGGCGTAACCCCGCCACTGGCATCAGAAAAGCTCTGCAAGTACACAAGCTTCTGCGGCGGCACAATCTCGAGATAGACCTGTTTGCCCCACATTGTGCTGCCGTCGGGATTCTGCAGGCCGTAGTGGTACGAGCCGCCAGGCCGCAAGTCGAGCTCGGCCTTAAGCACCGTGGAAGCCACTGGGCCCAGCCAGCGCTTCAGATGCGTCACATCGGTCCAGGCAAGAAAGACCAACGATTGTGGGGCATTCAGTACGCATGTCGCAAAAAATGGCGCGATGGTGCTCAAGGTAGGTCGTCCTCCGCAAAAGGTGTTCGAATCACAGAAGGTTTTGCTGCTCAAGTGGTTGCAGGTCGTCGTCGCCGTGGTCGGGGCAGATATCCTCGCGCCGCTACCGCTGGGTCGAAAGTGGGGCGTGCTGCAGCGGCGGCGGTTTGGG
>CAISBR010000141.1 GCA_903883645.1 uncultured Myxococcales bacterium
AGGGACCTCACGGCCCCAGGCGCACCACCACACCGACGCCCGCCGGCCGCTTTCGCAGCCCATGGGCGCCCCCCGGGGCCATGTCCAACCCCCGGCCAGCCTTCGGCCCGGCGATGTGTCCGCCGGAACCTGGTGTAGTCCGCAGCCGCCCGTACGCAGCGACTGCGGTCCCCAGAGCGGCACTCCGGGGCTGCAACGGCCATGTGCAACAGATATGCCAAACCAAAAATCCCTAATTACATAGCAGTGCAACCACTGCGCCGGTCTCACCGGTCTCAAAGTGATACCGTGATACCGGTCCCAAAGGCCGCGGCGCAGGCGCGGCTGGGCGAAAGGGGGCGCAACCCGCATGGGCAGTGGCCAGCGCGGCCCGCAGGGCCGCCGCAGCCGCTGGTCGACCGGGCGCCAGGCCAGGGCGACTAGCACCCGGTCCGCGCTCGCCGCGGATTCGCGCCACCCCAGCACCCCAACACCCACAACGCACTGCGTCTTGACAGTCGGCCCGGCAAGTCGCACAACGAAATCAGGAGTATTCAAGAGAACTCACGAGGTCGCCATGCCACGCACCCCCCTCGCCGATTCCATGCCCTCGCCGTTACCGGCCACCGGCTTCAGCGACGACTTCGCCCTCGACCCCGCACTCCCCGTGCGCCGCCGCGCCTCGCTGGTCGTCCTCGTCCTCATCGCAACCATGCTCTGCGGCTACCATTTCGTCGCCAGCGTCATCGACCCGAGCCGCGCCCACGGCCTGCTCACCCGCTTCGACCGCGCCATCCCCTTCGTGCCCAACTCCATCTTCGTCTACAGCATGGTCTACTCCGCCACCACCTACCCGCTCTTTACGGTCCGTTCCGAGCGCCTTTTCTTACGCATCGCGCGGGCTTACATGTGGCTCATGGCGATTTCGTTCGCGATCTACTTGGCCCTGCCCGTCACCAGCGTGGGGCTGCGTCCCGACCTCAGCAGCCTCGACCCGCAGCGCTTTGCCCATTGGGGAGTGCGCCTTACGTACTTTGTCGACCCGCCGACCAACTGTTTTCCGTCGCTGCACCTATCGTTTGCGGTGTTGGCGATGCTGTCGGCGTACACAGCTCGGCCGCTGTGGGGGTGGGTGGCCGCGCCGCTGGTGTTGGGCGTTGCGGTGTCGATCCTGACAATGAAGCAGCACTACCTAGCCGACGCCATCGCAGCCACGCTTTTGGCAATCGCTATCTGGCATTACCTGGTGCGTCCCGACTTGGCCGAGCGCCCATCCAGTGAGCGAACTGCGCGCACATGGCGAGGTCCTGTCTTGTATGCGGCACTCGCTGTGTCTGTCTACGGGGTGTTTTTTGTAGCCTTTTTGCTGGGTTGGCAGCCTTGGCAGGGCTAACCCGGGCGCTCGATACCGGGAGATGCCATGTCGTGCGAATTCCCCGACATGCCGCTTGGTTTGCGCGCAATCTTTCATTAATTCTAGCTACCTTGGGGGGCATGGGCCCTGCTTGCCTGTTCAACTAGCACCAAGGCCATAGGTACAGACGCCGCCGCGTTTGGCGACACATGGTCCGAACCAACGATTTCGCTTGTGGTAGACGGCAAGACTCCGCCCGCTGTGGGTGTGGGCACCACCTTTGTCACCGACGCCACTCGCGGCCAGACCAAGCACCACAAGCAGACTTTTATCAAGAATGCGGCGGTACTGGGCACGCCGTCGCCTGGGCCGCGGTGCCTCAAGTGGCAGATCACGGGTGCCAATTCCCAGTTGAAGATCACGCCGCCCAACAGCTTGCCCGTCGACCCCAACTGCGGCGGCGTCTGCCAGCTCGCCCCGTCAAGC
>CAISBR010000142.1 GCA_903883645.1 uncultured Myxococcales bacterium
AGCGTCAAGGAACAGCGCGCGCTGTTGATCGCGATTGTGTCACGTTGGGGCGTAATCGCTTGATCTCAGTTCTGATAGAGGTAGTACGCAAAGACCGAGCGCGACGGCTCAAATACGTCGCCCGCCGCAATCCGCGCCTGCAGCCACTCTGGCGGCCCCCAAGTGCGCACGCGCGGCAACCCCTGCCAGGTGGGACCATGGTCGATGACAGTCAGAATGCGACGGCACGTTTGCGCTGGCTCTACCGGCAAGAAGATATGCTGCGCCGGCCGCGACACATCGCTTAGACCCGGGCGCCAGAGCTTGTAGCGGGTATAGACGTCCGCGTTGGGTATCAGGCGATACTCGTCGAAATAACAAAGGACTTCGCCCGGTGGCACATACGTCGCCAGGTCGGCCGCCAGGCTGCGCTTGGCATCGAAGGTCTGCAGCCACGCCATGGGCACCCAGCTAAACGCGAGACGCCACGCCAGCAGCGCCCCGAGACCCAACGTCGCCCACGTGCGCGACCGCCGTTGCGCCGCCTGCACCGCCACCAGCAGCGCCGGCACCAGCAGCAGCGCCACCGGCATCAAGAAACGCACGTGGCCCACCCGCGTCGACAAGATGGGCGCCAGCGCATAACCACCGAGCGGCAGCAGGATCGCCGCCAGCCGGGGCGTATCTCGGCGTCGTAGCAGCAGAAATAGCCCCACGCCCGCCAGCGCCAGCGCCGGCCACGACAAGACCGCACTCAGCGAACCAGCCACATCGGCCGCCAGCTGGCTCAGCGGGTACTGGCTGGGATCGGCGCGCCCGGCCCCCACCAATGTTTCGTCCATGTGCGTGACGTGGTACCACCAGCGGCCCGGCGGCGATACCAGCACGACCAGGGCGTAGGTGGCTGCAGCCGCGCTACCCCACGTAAGTCCGCGTTGCATCCTAGTTTTTACATCGCCTGGTATGGTTAGCACGGCCGCTGCAGCGCCGACAGCGAGCCCCGCAGCCTGGTCTTTGGCTCCCACGGCGAGCGCGGCAAATACACCAGAGAGCAGTAAATTTTTGCGGGTAGGCTGGCCGTCGACCACAGCCCGCCACAGCAGCAGCCACGCCAGCGCCCACCAAAACAGGTAGGGATAGTCGTAGTTCATGGTGCGTGCGTAGTAGGCGAATGGGCCGCAAGCTGCTAGAAATAGAAGTGAAAATCCCCAGCTGGTGTCGTCGCGGTCGTCGTCGCCAAGCGTGGCGGCAAGGGCGAGTGCGGTAATGGCCATGAGGTTGCTAACTAGGATTCCCGCAAGGAAAAGTGCCGTAATGGTCGCGACCGGATGGCTGAGGCCGTAGGGCCACGCACCGGTGGGGCGGCCCATGCCACCCAGCAGCAGCGTAACCACCATGACCAGCCCGACCACCGGAAGCAGCAAGATTTTGTGGACTTGCGGGTAGGCGTAGTCAAACGCGGCTTCGCGAAAGTGGGTGAGCACGCCGAGCGACGAGTACACCGAGCTGGCGTCGAAGGCGGTGGTTACCTCGGACGGTAGCCCCCACAGATCGCCGACCGCAAGCAGCAAAAAAGCCAACAGCACGATGAACTTGCGCCGGGTCGACAGCGACCGCCACAGCGCACGGCTTGCCTTGGACGCGCCCCACCACATGCCGTACAGCTTGCCCATGCGTCGCACTCCGCGCTGCCCGGTTTGGCGGGCGGGGCAGCCTACGCTGGCGTGCTGTGGGCCGTCAACTTGCGAGAAAGCCAAAGAAGTCAGCCGTCGTCGCCGCAGAGCTGCGCGTCGCTAGCCAAAGCCCCGCCACAGGTCCATGCTCCGCCGCGGTGGCGCCCACGTGTGGCAGCCGCAGCGGAGACAAATGGCAACGTTGTCAAAACAATCGACCAGTTTACGTACGATGACCCTTGACGAGCTTGAGCTCGAAGACGAGGTCTCGTTTCGCGGCGTAGGCCTGTACCGTGACCTAAAGAGTCGGCTGATTCGCGATGCCTACAAAGTCCGCGTTTTGCCTGCGCAAGCGCCGCGTTGGGATCACGCCTTGCTGCTCAACCTGGCGTTTTGGGAAGCGCGTGGCGGCGGCGATATCCTGGTCGACACGGTGCTGGCGGCCGACGTGGTGTGCCATATCGGCTGGCACCATCTGGCCGGTGCTGCGCTCGCCGATGGGGAGCAACCGCTTGCCGCTGAAGCACTTCTGCTGGGCGAAGCCATTGCCAGTGCCTTTGACCTGTACCTAATTGGTCGGCTGCTGGGCCACGCGCCCGACAGCACGTTCTTAGAGACGCAAGTGGCCGCGATGGCGGATGTGGCTGAAAGTGCAGGGGTTGATGCCGATGCGTTTGCCGACCTAATGGAGCAAGTGCGCGCCGATCCTGAGGGGTGCTTCGACGAGCTGCGCTGCTTGCTGTACGACGTGCTGCTGGGGCTGCTGCAGGCCACGACCGCGGACCAGGCTCTGCAGGTGCTGCTGCGGTGCGACGGGCAGCGCTTTGCCTGTCTTTTGCACCACTTTGAGTTGGCCAACTGGTTGCAGCACGCCCGCGCCGCGCCGCACAATGCCTCGGCCGACAAGGCGATCGCCCTGGATGCGCTGCTGCGCCAGCAAAAGGTTCCGCTCGATTGGCTTGCAGCACAGTGGCTTGCCGAGTAAGGGCGCCGCGGCGAGCTAGGGCAGGCGACTGAGCTTGCGCAAGCCGACCGCCTGCAACATCGCCGACAACGCCAAGAACGTAAAGCCGAAAATCGGCGCTGACAGCGACTCGGCCATGCCCGTCATCACGATGAGCGGCATCTCGGTCGACTTGGCCCACGCCGGATTCTGGGGCACGTGGTAGCCCACCGCGGCCAGCCCCGCCACCAGGCCGGCCAGCGCCGAGTACAGCACTGCGCGGTCGAGCGCCTGCAACGTGCGCCGCTTGGTCTCCGAGGGCCGGGCCACGAACAGGCCCGAGCTGACGAGCGAAATCAGACCAAAAATCACGACGAAGAACATGGGAGCGCCACCGGCGCGGAACAAGTCAAGCATAGCTGCCTCGCGTTGCGGCCCGCTGCGTGGACCGTATACCGCTTGACGCGGCTGCGGGCCTTTTGTGACCAAAAGTCTTTTTGCGGCCGGATCTGGTCACAACGCTGCTGCTCAGGCGTATAGAGGGTATGGACCTGCATCGCCCCGAGAATCACGCCGACCCGACCGATGCCCAGCTGGTGCAGCGGCTGCGCGGCGGCGATGGGCGGGCGATGACTGCGGTGTGGCAGCGTTACCATGCGCGGCTGTACAGCTTTTTGCTGCGCCTGTGTCGCCAGCCCGCCCAAGCCGAAGACCTGCTGCAAGAGACCTTTGTGCGCCTAGGTATCTACGCCGCCGATCTGGCCGCCGACGTGCCGCTGTTGCCCTGGCTCTTTACGGTGGCGCGCAATCTGTACCGCAGCGAGCAGCGCAAGCAGACCGGCTGGCTGCGGCGTCTATCCATGATCCAGAAGCACTTGGATGCCCCTCCGTCCACGCCCTATTCGCTGGCGGTGGCGGCGGACCACGAGCGGCGGCTCGAAGCAGCGCTGCTAGCCCTGCCCGAAGTGTACCGCGAGGCGCTTTTGCTGGTGGCGGTAGAGCAGCTTGATCTCGAGAATGCGGCGCAGGTGCTAGGGATCTCGAACGCAGCCTTGCGCAAACGCGTCAGTCGCGCCAAGGTGATGCTGCGCGAGGACTTGGGCGAAGTGGGGGAAACATGAATCGTGAGCATCTCCATAGTGATGCGCCCCATCCAGACCGGCTTGACCGGGCGCTGGCTGCCTTGCCCGCCGCGCAACTTGCCGCGCCGCGTGCCGAAGTTGCTTTGCGTGCGGCTCAAGCTGCGCTTCGCGAGCGCGCGGCTCCGCGCCCCTGGCTCGGGTGGTACGAGCGCCACCTCGAACCGGCACTTTTGGCTACGGTGTGTGCGCTGTACTTGGCGTGGGCTACGGGCGCGGCGCTGCCGCCACATGCTGTGAATCGCCAAGAAAAGGCTGGCCGGGCTGCTGCTTACCTGAGCCACGAGCCCCGCCCAGCTAGCGCCGTCGCCACCACAGAGCGACATCCGCCAAGGCGAGCGCCACTGCCGCAGCAAATTTGCGACATCGATGGATAAATCTGGGCGCGGGTGCTTCCATGGCCGTATAGGCCGCGGGCGCGACCTCAGCCGCCGTTTCGTGCCCAGATGGTGCAAGACCGTCCGTAAATGAAGCACTTGCAGGTGTACTCGTGGCCAGTGCCCGTTCCGTGTCGGCTCGGTTCGATTCGGCTCGGTTCGATTCGGCCCTGTTCGCTTCGGCCCGGTTCGCATCCGCTTGGGCGCGCTGAGCGCGGGCCGCGCACTCTGCACACTCTGGACCACAATCAAGTGAGGGCTTTGGCTGCGAAATACGGTCCGAAATGCGCGCCGGCGTCGGGTCGCAGGCCCGTTGGAGCGCCACTTCGAGTGCGTCGGCGTCAGCGGGTCGCTTGGATGGGTCCTTTTCTAGGCACTGCATGACCACCTGGGCCAGCGCTGGCGGAATGGGCTCGCCAGCGGTCGGCCCCACCAGCGGCGGTGGCGGCTCAAGAATATGCTGGCGCAGCAGTTCTTGGTGGGTGGCGCCGGTAAACGGCGGGCGACCACTCAAGCACTCGTACAGCACCACACCCAGCGAATAGAGGTCGGCGGCGGGGCCCACCGTGTCGCCCACCGCCTGCTCGGGCGCGATGTACTCGGGCGAGCCCACGACGAAGCCAGGACGGGTGATGCGCGCCTCCCCCTCGGCCGTCGAAGTGAAGATCGACAGCCCAAAGTCGACCAGTTTGACGAAGTCGCGCTTGCCGCCCACGTTCTGCAAGAAGATGTTGTCGGGCTTGATATCGCGATGCACGATCCCCTTGCGGTGCGTCTCGGCCAGTGCCTTGCAGGTCTGCGCCCCAATATAGACCGTCCGCAGGGGCGGCAGCACCGACTTGGCCACGATGGCATCGCTCAGCTTTTGGCCTGTCAAGTACTCCATAACAATGAAGAGTGCGTGGCTTTGGGTGTCGCTGCCAAAGTCGACCACCTTGACAATGTGGGGGTGCGACAACATGCCGGCGGCGCGCGCCTCGCGGGTAAAGCGCTTGATCTCGCTTGGCTCGCGGGCTAGGTCGTGCCAAAGCACCTTGATCGCGACCGCGCTGTGGTTTTGCAGGCGGCTGCCGCGGTATACGGCGCCCATGCCACCCACGCCGACTAGCTCCTCGACGGCAAACCGGCCAAGCAACTCGCAACCCTGCGCCAGGCGACCTGGAAAGTCGGTGTTCTTTTGAAATACCGAGGTCGCAATGTTGTCGCGCGGGCATACGCGTGCCGAAGAGCGAAATCCGCAAAGCTGGCAGATGCGCATGGTGGCAACTCCTGGCGGAGACTCGCGATCTGTCTGTTTATCGACAGTTAGTGCAAATGCGAGCCGCCGTCTCTCTCATCTTTGCAGCAGCGTACTCCGATTCGCGCGGTACAGCCAGCCCTGCGGCGCACGCCGTTCGACCACCCGAATTTGTGCTGGTCATTTTGCTTGCCGCTGGGCAAAGTAGCGGTGCGGCCACATGGCGCCGCTGGGGTCAATGTGGCCAAGCCTGCCGATGTACCGAGCCTCTATCGCGCCGCCTGGCAGCTAGTGCGGCAGATTCCTCCTGGCCGCGTCATGACTTACGGTCAGATCGCCACGCTGCTGGGTACCCCGCGGGCCGCGAGGGCGGTCGGGTACTCGATGTTCTTTGTCCGCGGAGCCGACGTGCCGTGGCAGCGGGTCGTCAATGCCAAGGGCCAGATCTCACTTGGTGGCGACGTAGACCGGCCAGCGCTGCAGCGCGAGTTGCTTCTGGCCGAGGGTATTGAATTTAGTACAGAAGGTCGTATCGACCTTGCGGCGCGGCTGTGGTGGCCCGACCCGCAACTGTGGCGCACGCCGGCGATTGTCGACCCGAACCGTTATCCCTAGGCCAAAGCTAGGGAGCGGGAGCCAAAAGTACCTTAGCGTGCGCGTAGTTGGGGTCTAGTGCCAGCGCTCGCAGTCCCAGGCGAGTGGCGGTTCCTTGATCCCCGCGGCGTTGAGCGGCAAGACCTAGATTATACGCTGCTTTTGCCGATGGTGGCAGAATGGCCTCAAAGCGCGGGATCAGCGCCACCGCCTGTTCCTCGCGATGGGCATTAATCAGTATTCCCGTTAGATTCGACCACATGCGCGGGTCGTTCGGCCGCAGCTGCAGACCTTGTTCCAGGGCCGCCACCGCGGCATCGATGCGCTGCACCCGCAGCAGGGCCACGCCCAAATGGTAATGCGTCTCTGGGTTTTCGGGGTGTTCTGCCACCGAGTGGGCGAACGCCGCCACATCGTCGGCAAGGTCTACCACCGACAAATAGCCGAGTGCGGCTCGCAAAACCAGCCACAGTCCTGTCACAGCCAATGCCAGCCGCCCGCGGGGGGCAAGACCGGTAAAATTCCAATCGGGCAGTGCAGTTGCCACCCCAGCCCACAGCAGCGCCTGGGGCAGATACAGGTACCGGTCTGATGCGATCGTGGTTTGCGCGGCGATCGGACCCAGCAGTAGCAGCGTCGCCAGCGCCAAGCCGAGTGCCACCCAGACCAGCAGCCGTGCGTGTGAATACCACAGAGCTAGCACACTAATTGCCAGCAGCACCGCCACGCCGGGCAGGGCGGCGGTGAGCGGCATCAAGGGCCGGCAGACATCTGGCCACGCGGGCAGCAGCAGCGACTGACCCAGCAACCCTGCGAGACTTAGCACCCCTGCGGCCGAAAACGGTGGCCGACCTACCGGCAACTCCAGCCGCGCGCGCCACATCAAGTATGCCAGCAGCACTGCAGCCAGGGCGCCCGCCAGCGCAACCGGTCCGCGCCACCACTTAGGGTCCGACGGTGCCTCGCGCCACGCCACCGCTGCGGCGAATGCAACACCGGTCATGGCTGCCAATACGCCAGATTCCTTGCAGAAAAGTGCGCCGATACTGCAGGCGACTACGACGGTTCCTTGGCGGATACCCCTCAGGCGCAAGGCCGCCAGGGCGGCGCCGAGCACGAATCCGGTCTCAGCCACACCATGTACGGCTGAAATCCACACAGCGGCTTCAGCTTGTGCCGTCGACGCCGCAAATGCGACACCGGCCAGCGTCGCCGCGCGCAGGGGAGCACCCATCGCCAGCGCTAATTCGAGCACCAGCACGCTGCCGCCCGCGTGCAGCAGCAGCGACCAAGCGTGCAGCGCCCAAGCCTTGCCGCCCGTGAACGCTACCACCCACGTCCAGGCCCACACCGTCAGCGGCCGATACGTGTCTTGCCGTTGCCCAAGCGTCGAAGCACTGAACAGATCGCGGGTAAACACCTCGAATACATGCAGCGGCGAGCGCAGCGACGGGGCCAGGGGGTCAAAAAAGAAGTGGTCGTCCCACAGCCAGTCCGCGCCCAAAGCCGGGGCAAAGGTTAGGCAGGCCGCCAGCGCGACGAGTAGCCAAGCCAAGCGGCGCGGGTTTAAGTCGAAGCGGTCGTTGGGCATCGGCGTCCAGGCGGCCACGCAATGCCGCAGGTCGTCAGCGTGCGATGGCGCGACTCCGCCGTCAAGCAACTAGAGCGGCGGTGCGCCCAGCAAGTCGTGTAGTAGGATCGGCATACGCGCCAGCAAGTTGTGCCCCTGCCGGTTGGCCGTGCTCGTGGCGTGGGCAGCGTGCGGTGATCCGTGTACGGTACTTACGGCTGGCTCAAAATTGTCTTTAAGAAAGAATCCTTGCTGGCTGCGAGCAACTTGCTTTTGCTGCACACGGCGCCCTTGCCCTGCACCTTGCTCAGCCCTGCCGCAATCGACCAACTGCCGCTCTGGTCCGCGGTCAGCTGCTGCCAACCCCACTTGTTGGCCTGGACCGGGGGCACATCCACCCGCAAGTCCCAGTGATCGCTGGTTGTCGCCGGGTGGCTGAATTGCACGGCCGTGTGGCTCGCGTCAAAACTGATGCCGGGCGGAAGTCCGCCTATAAATTGGTGCAGTTGTAGCTGCATGCGCGCGGTAAAGGGCTTCGTTGCATAGTCGGTCAGCGGCACACCGCCGGCGCTCGGCCCCGCAGCTGTGGTATAGAGTTCAGTAAATACTGCTGTAAATGCCGGGGTTTTGCAGGTCTGTTGCCATGCCTCGATGGCCGCGTGCAGCACGTCGCGCGGCACCAGTGCGCCTTCGAGCGCTTCGGTATGCACGGTTCCCACATGCTCGAGCGACCGCACCTGCTTCCACACTAGCCGGGGCGGCAGCGCCAGGCCATTCGCCAGCAGGGGCCAGCCCGCGTCTACTCGGCGAAATTCGAAGTCGAGCTGCACACTTTGCCCCTTTTCGTCGGCTGCGAGTTGGGCGTTCTTGACGTCGAGCCATTGCCCGGCTAGCGGCACCACTTGGGCAAACATCGTGGCTAACTCATCGTCGCTTAACACGAAACCGCCCGGACCCGTGGTTTCGGTCGTGGCCAGCTGCAGGCGCACAAGCTGGGGTGGCAGCAGCCCAATCTGGGTAATCCGATCGATTTCGGGTTGCGCGATTACGCCTTCGGGCGGGTTGGTCACGCTCAGCGAGCCGGGTTGGGCGTCGACCGTCAGTTCGATGCGGTTGCCCTGCGGCGTGCGCGCCAGCGTCAAAAGTCCAACGCCATTGGCAGATTCCACGTCGTTATCAAAGCGCGGATGCACCGCCATCGCCATGCGCCCCTGCAGGTGGTCGATGCCCGCCAAGATGCGCTCCTCGACCGCCTGCGAGCCCCAATACGAGGCATACACAGCGGTAATCGCCCTGGGCACCGTCAGCGCGCGGTCGCTTTTCTTGGCCTGCTCGTCGGCATACAGAAAGCCCGTGACCGAGATGTACACGCCGGCGCCGTTGAATCCGTCGATATCCTCGGCGGTGCTCGACGAGCGCAAGCGCAGCGCCTGGTGGTGGTCCAGCCGACGGAAGCGCTGCTTCAAGAAGGTGTCAACCTGCAGCCACCACACAGGATCCAGGGGCTGCTCGCGCACCAACGTGGTCAGACCGCCCGCCGCTACGAGCTGGGTGGCCGCGGCACTATGGGCCGACTTCTGCCACTCGTGCCAAAACGCCATGCCTGCCGGGTCGCCTGAGTGGTTCCCCGCGAACACCGTCGGTCCCTCGAGCAGAAGCTCGCGGGCCAGTTTATTCGCTTTAAATTCAGTATCATCAAGCATGGCGTAGATGAGCGGCTGCAGCGGCGCCATATGTTTGGCGTAGCCAAGAACGGTAATCACGGCAACCTGGGGTGGCGTCTCGAGCCCTGGCAGCGAGGCGAGCGCCATCAGCCCCATCGCCTTGCCGCCAATGAGGGGCAGCCAAGCGCGCGAAAGTGCAACAGAACCGCCCGTCAGTGCCAGGGCTGCCGGCGCCCCCTCCAGGTTGGCCATCGCCAGCGACACGCTCTGCGGCGCGTTTAAACTCAGCCAAGTGCTCACCTGGCTGTTTTGCAGTTGCTTCCACCGTACGCTGTTGGCGGTGACCTCAAGTGCGACCCACGCATGCTCTTTACTCCATAGATCCAATACCTTATCGTCGATGATCCCCGCAACGAACGCATTGGGTGTGCCGCGCGCCGCCGACAGCAGATTCAGGTGCGCCTGGGGTGTCTGTGGCACGGCGGTCAGCACCCCCGCCACGGGCGGCATCGATAGCGGCACGTCGGGAAGTACGGCGAGGTCGGTCGGCTCTAGCCCCACCGAATCGGCTTGCCCCACCGTCAGTTTGCGCACCTTGCCGGCCGTAACGCCCAGGGTATAGCCCTCGACTTTGCCAGGTGCCACCAGATCTGGCCAAGTCAGCACCCGGGCGGCCAAGGGCGCTTTTTCGCTGCGGAGTTTGCTAGCGAGGGCCATCTGCTGACTCGAGGTCTGGGCGACCCAGTGCAGCTGCGCAAAGATTTCGGGCGGCAGCATCCTCTGCAGTCGATCGAAATAGTGCTGTAGAATGATAGTGTCCGCCTGATCTGGGTACTCTAGGTCAAACGCCCACAGCGCCTGCGGATACGGTCGCTTTGGGTCCGCCACCAAGTGAAAGAGCGTGCCCACGCCAAAGGTGCGGGGCGGGCAAGTCGCTTCCCAACAAAAGCTGGCCATGTCGTAAAAATGCCTTGAATAGAGCCTTGTTTCGTACCAATCAAGACCGTAGGGCAGCGACTTTTGCGCCTTGGCCCAGGCGTAGGCGGCTGGCAGATCCGTAAGTATCAGGCCCTGTTGCGGAACTGCGGCGTCGCCATCGACGGCATAGCCATTCATCAGGCGAAACCAGTACCACTCGTCGTGCATCGCGTAGATGCTTGGATCTAAAAACCAATTGGGCCCCGAGTCCTTGGAAAAACGCCCAATGACGAACTTCGCCGCCGGCCACGAGCCGCCCCCCTTGCTGGCCAATTGCAGAGCATCGGCCTCGGTTTGCAGGCATGGCGCCGTGTGCAGCGTCGGGTCGATGGGGCAGGGCACCGCCGCGCTAGGCGGCACCTCCGTCTTGCCCACCACCACCACGGGCAGCGCGGGGTCCGACTCGCACCCCAACAGGGCGAGCATCGCCACCAGGGCGACCAGCGGCAGAATTCGCGGCAAGTGCGGGCGGTACGCGGGCATCGGCACATCGCGGCACCGACTCCGGTGCGTAGCCAGCAGCCTAGCGATCGCGCGCTGTTGGGGCAACTCCGGGCGAAATTTCATGCCCATGACGCGGCCCGCATTGAACCGAACCCGGCCCAACGACTACACTACCTCAGTACGGCGCGCGGTCGCCATCCAGGACGCCATGCCCCAGTACAACCCGCGCAATTTCGCTGGGTTCATTATCACTGGACTGGTGGCCATGCTCGCCAGCCCGAGCGGCTCTTGGGCGGCCAACCTAGGAATCAGCGGCGGCTTGGCGCGTACCCCATCCACGAACAACGCGCCGACCAGTGGCAGCAATTCGGCAGGCGTGACGGGCTTGTGGGACCCGAGCGACCGCTGGACCTTTGACGGCGGCTGGGGCATGAGCCTGCCCCGCGGCGGCGGCGATCCAGCGAATCCGCTGTCTGCTAAAGAAGTTCAGCACGCCATCCACATGCTGACGCTGGGCGCAACCTGGGTGCCCGGTGCGGGCGAGACGACGGTGACGGTCGACGAAGATGGCCAAACGGACGAGGATGAGCTGCCCACGCATTGGTCGTTCGGCGGCGGTCTGAGTTTGTCGCCCAAGGTGATCGAGCGCACCGCCACTACGCTGGCCATGCAAGATACAGTTGCAGGAAAAACATCTACTTATGATGCACCGATGCTGTTGCAGGCCGGGTCGTCGAGCCTCGGTGGCAACCTGTGGACCAGCTGGGAGACGGGTGGCACGTCGGACTTCGAGACGGAAATCACGCTGGGCGCGGCGCTGAGCGATGTGTCGAGTCGGCAAACCGTAGAAGAATTCATTGGCAGGAACGGGCAGTTGACGACGTCCGCTGAGCTAAAGGACCTCTGCGGCGGCACTGCCACCTTGACCAAGGCGCTGGCGAAAAGTTGTAAGCGTCTGAAACCGCTGCTTAAGGCCGAAACGGCGACCCTGCTGGTGGTGCCGATTTCGCTGACAGTGGCCGAGACGCTGTTTCGCGCGACCGATGTGTCGCTGGGCGGTACCTACTACGCTTATAGTCAAGATCCCAATAGTGTCGGGTACTTCAGCTTAGCGAATCAGGCCAAGAAGGCGCCCAATGGCGAAACTGTGGCTGGATCGGCGGCCTCGTTTGGCACCGGTGTGGCGGTTGCGCCCTTTGACTGGAGCACCGCCGCCTCAGTCAGCCACAAGCTTGGTCCCGTGCGAATGTCGGCTAACATTGGATATTCACACTACTATGGCGACATTGGTCACTACACTTCGGCCGGCCTGCGGGCGAACTACAAAGTGGCGGAACACTGGCGCCTGCTCGCCAACGTGGCAGGCCAGAGCGATGTGGATACCGATGGTGCGGCGACGCGGTCGTGGAGTGGCGGGGCCGCGATCAAATACACGTTCTAATCACCCTAATTCCAAGCCTTTATTCGCTTGGTGTAGAAAGAATCAACATGTCTGAAAACTCCACATGTCCCGATGGCCTGCGACAGGTGTCGCGCTTGATGCCCCGCGGCGACGAGCTTGGTGCCGACGGCAAGATTTCTGCTGTTCATCTGCTGGCTTGGCTAGAGCATGGTCGCTGGGAAGCGGCGGCGCTCAAGGGCACCGGCATGGACGATCTGTTCACCAAAGGGCGGATTGCCGTGGTGCGCAGCCAAAAAGTAGCCTTCTTCAGCAAAGTTGGCCTAGGCGATACGGTGACCTTGGGCATCGGCATTGGTCGCATCGGCACCACCAGCCTCGAGATCTTGCAGTCGATGTGGAAAGTACCCGTGGACCCTATGCAAGTGCCTGAGTGTGTAGCTATTTTGACGATTACGGCGGTGGCGCTGGGTGCCGATCGGCGGCCCGCGCCCGTACCTGAGGCGGTGCGCAGCCTGGCGCGACAGGTGCCCGCGAACCCGCAGCTTGCCGATTTTGAGCTGCTGCCGGTGCACGCGCCCGACTTCTGCTGGCAGTGCGACGTGCGGCCGAGCGAGATTGACCTGTTCGCGCATGTGAATCATGCCTGTTACGCCCTGTGGGCCGACGACGTCCGCCAGCTGCGCGACCGCGCCATGGGTCGAATGAGCCAAGAACTAAAGAGAATTGCCGTCGACTATGTGCGCGAGACGGTGCTGGGCGAGCGCATCGAAGTGCGTCTGCAGCCCCTGGGGTTGCACGATTTGGCGGCCGAGGTGCGCGTGGGCGACGAAGTGCGGGCGCGGCTTCGGCTGCAGACCGCCGACTAGCCGGCCAATTTTGCCCACCCGGCGCAACGAATCGACTTGACGGCCCCGACGATCGGCGCGATCCTTTTGCACAATTACGGACCCCTGGAGGATGTGATGCAGCCGATGAAATCCCCGAAGGCGACCCTGGCAAGCTTGGCTCTGCTCGCGAGTTTGAGTGCTGGCCTGTTGGCTAGCTGCGCAGCGGATGTAAGCGATGTAGGCGAAACTGCAGACGATCTGACAAGTAACACTGCGCTTGCCCGCGACATGACGTTTAAGGGCGTGGTCTTCGTCGATACCGCTGCCAGCACTTCGACCATCGCCGCCGCCATTAAAAAGCAGACGCAATCGGGGTTTGGCGCTCTGCGCACCGCGACCGTGATGCCCAATCAGCGCGAGCTGGGCGTGGCCGACCCCGCGCTGTTCGTCAAGACGCCCGTCGATGTGCTCGATGTGACGCAACCCAGCGCTGCGGCTAAGAAAATGCTGCGCGTCGAATACACGTACAAAGACACTGCGGTGGTGCCCAAGTCGTTTGCCAAGCGGTCGAGCCTGCTCCTGGCCCTGCTGAGCGCCAACTACAGCAGCCAAACCAGCAAGATTCTTACCGAATGCACCGACAACGACAAAGAGGCGCAAGACTTCCAGTCGTCGATTTGGTATGTGTTCAATCCTTCGCTGACGGGTTGTAAGGCTGCGATTGCAAAAGAGCAAAAGGCCATCGATGCCGATCGCTTGAAGCTGAAGGATGCCAAGACTCAGGTGACGCTGAGCGAGACCAACCGGCTGTACTTGCCGATTACGGTCGCGCTAGTGGGCGACAAGACCAACAAAAACAATAGCTATCCCGAGTACGACAAGCTGTGGACCGGCGGCATCAAGAAGGGCCGCCTCGTCATCGGCGTGGTCGGCGGTCTGCTGGCCGAATGGGAAGGCAGCGGCCCCAAGCCCACCACCATCGAAGACGAGGGCTACACCGAGTGGTTCATGATGATGCGCGAAATTTACAAGGCGCGCCCAGGCTTTCAGCTCACCAAGAACGAGAACGGCCTCGATTTTGGCAGCTTCACCATCGGCGCGGTCAAGGTCAGCGGCGCCAAGTTCGACGACATGATGAAGTGGGAGCTCGACGGCACCGGCTGGCCCGCCGGCATCGCCAGTGCCGACCAGAAGAAGCAGCTGCGCAGCGCCGTGGGCGACAAAATCCTTGCGAATTGGCTAACTTTCGAGCTCCCTGTCACCGTCAAGATCGGCAGCGCGGCCGCCACCAAGGTCACTATCGAGATCAGCAGCTACTTCGGCTCGGGCGGCGGCCAAGGCCCGCACAAGCGCGCGATCAAAAGCAGCGACGTCTTCATCTACAACGGCCACAGCTACATCGGCTACGGCCCGCTCGACCCCAGCAACTTCAGCGCCGCCGACTTCCCCACCAGCTATCAACTGTTCTTCATCGATAGCTGCGTGTCGTACAACTACTACGAAAAAGACTACTTTCCGCTCAAGAAGGGCGGCTCCGCTAGCCTCGAGCTCATCACCAACGGCATGGAGACTTGGACCACCGGCTCGGGCGGCGCGCTCGGCAAGTTCATCGCCGCGCTGGTCGACGGCAAGCAGCACAGCTACAAAGACCTGCTCAAGTCGGCTGAAATTCCCAATGGTTATAGCTGGGGCGGCGACCCGATGCGCGTGGTCGATGGCGAACTCGACAACACCTTTAGCCCCACCAAGACCAAAATTACCGTTACGCCGTAGGCGATTGCGCGCTGGAGTGTGCCGCTACCATGTCTGGCCTTTGGCTGCTGCTGCGCTTTGCTCTCGCCCTACCTTGGCTGCTGCTTAAGGTGACGACTCGTAAGCTATTCGGATACTTGCCCCGGCAATGGCCCTGGTCGTTTGCCCTGGTGGTCGAGGCGCTGCGTTTCTTTGTCGCCGCCAGCATGGCGCCCCTCCTCGCGGGCACCAAGCTCAACATGCCTTCGCCCAAGCTGCCCAAGCGGCTGCAAAGCCAGACGGAGCAGCGGACGGGGCAGCTGGCCGGTCGCGACATCGAGTGGCAGTGGCCCCGAGGAGCTCAGCCCAAGCGCTGTATTTTGTATCTGCACGGCGGCGCGTTTGTCACCGGCTCGATAGGTACCCACCGGGCTTTGATGGCGCATCTGGCCCACGCGGCCCAAGCGCGGGTGATGGGGCTCGACTATCGGCTGGCGCCCGAGCACCAGTTTCCAGCGGGTCTCGAGGACTGTATCGCGGCTTGGCAAGAGTTGCTGGCAAGCGGCGAGAGGCCTGAACAGCTGGCTATTGCTGGGGATTCGGCGGGTGGCGGTCTTACTGCCGCGACGCTGCTGGCGCTGAAAGAGCGCGGGCTACCCCTGCCGGCGGCGGCGTGGCTGTTGTCGCCCGCGGTCGACCTGACGGACCAGCGACCATCGTGGCAGAACAACGCCCCGTTTGACTATTTGTCGCCTATGCTTGGGCACTTAGATGAGTTTGTGCCCGCTTATCTGGGCCAAGCCGACCCACTCCAGCCGCTGGCCTCGCCGATCCGTGGCGACTTGGCCGGCCTGCCGCCGCTGCTTATCCACGTGGGTGAGCGCGAAGTGCTGCACGATCAAGTGGTTGCCTATGCCGAGCAGGCGCGCCTGGCGGGCGTAGATGTCACGCTCGTGGTCGGTGCCAACATGGTGCACGTGTATCCGGCATTTGTTGGACTGGTTCCGCAGGCGGCGCAGGCGGTGGCTGAAGCGGGCGCGTTTCTGCAGGCGCACTTGCCAGGGTAGTGCCCGCAGCTACTTGCAAATCACCCGATAGATGGCAGGGTCGGTACCCTCGCTCGCCGTCAAAATCGAGCCGTCGGCGTCCCAAGTCACCGCCTCGCCTTGGCTTTCGGTCGGCGATGGCAGCACCAGCCGCGGCCACCCGGCAACGTCGGGCTTGGGCATGGCCAAGCGCTCTGCGGCGCGCAACAGCTGCAAGCTGCCGTATGTTCGCAGAATTAGACTTGTGCCATCGGCCGTCAAGTCCGCAGCCGTCAGCTTGAGCTCGCCGCCATCCTTGGTCGAACCCACCGCCAGCGTCAGCAGCCCCAGCCTCTCGACTTTGGCGGGCTTGTCGTTCAGGTGGTCCCAATGCGGCGTCAGCCGATACACCACGCTGGTGCCGTCGTTGCGCTTGGTGAGCACGACCGCCCGCGCATCGGGCAGAATCACCAGCGCCTCGGCATTCTGCGCACCCTCAGGGTAGGTAAACGCCAGCTCCTGCCAGTCTTTTTTGCCCACCTCAATGCTCACATTGCTCGGCGCACCCGGCAGCTCGGTCGGCTCGCTCCAGCGCACCAGTTGCACACCTTTGCGGCTGTCGGCGTTGTCGCCAATGTCGGCGATCCAGACACAGTCGGCGGGCGTGGGCGCATCGGGCAGCGGCGGCTCACACGGACCCACGGCGATGTCCTCCCAGTCAATATTCGCAGTACCCGTAAGGTGATACGTGGCGTACAGGTGGCCCGCGCTGTCTAAGGCGTAGATATCTGGCGGGTTACCCGAGTCGTTGTGCCCGTAGAAGCGGTCGGGGTGGCGGCGCGAACGGGCCAGACCGCTGAGCTCCGACAGCGCTGTCCCTGCAATATGCCCTGTTGCGGTCGGAAGTTGCCAGGTGCAGCCCGATGGATCGGCCACGGGGTGGGTCACCAGCTGCACCGAGCGGTCGCTACTACAGGCGCACAGTAGCGCCGCAACTAGGAAAATCGGCAAGTGAGCAAGCATCGGCACCTCCGCGCGCCAGTATAGCCGCCGCCAGTGTGCGTGCGCGGCCAACGGGTACGAAGTTGCCGATTTGCTACGTTCGGCGCGAAGCTACTTGTGCCAGGTGAGCACGGCCGTCGACAGCACCGTCTCTTCTTTCCACACATTGCGCACCACCACCTGGGCGTCGAACGTGTAGTGCACCGTGTTGGTAAAATCCTCGCCGGCGGGCAGCTTAAACGACCCCGTCACCCAGTCTTTCTTGCCCAGGGTGTAGCTCGCGCCCAGCTCGACCGCGTGCAGCATGCGCTCCATTGGGCCGGTGTCGGCGTTCCAGTACAGAATGATGTTGCCGCTTTGGCCCTCGGCCGCGCCCTGCAGGCGGCAGCCGACGTTGACCGTGACCGGACCGTCGAAGTGGGTCTGGAAGCCCGAGCTGCCCTTGCCGCCGGCGGGTAGCGCCTTGGTCGAATAGACGCACATGACTTCGCCGTTGTCTTTCTTGCCCAAGCCGCCGTTGCTTTTGAACGTTTGGGTCAGCAGCCCCTCGTAGGCCTTGGCCACATCGCGCCCAAGCGCCCGCAACCCCTCGTTGGGCAGGCGATCGTGCAGGCGGAATAGCTCAAATGCTTGGCCCCGCGCCCACTTGATGTCGTCGGGCAGCGCCGCGCGCACAATTCTCTCGCTAATCGGGTACTCCGCCTTCTCCGCGTCAAGTTGCAGGGCATTGATCTTCTTGCCCAACTCCGCATCGCGGCAGGTATATTCGAGTACGTCGTACCCATCGGGCCCGGCCACCTTGTTCCCCGTGCAGTCGCAGCTTGTCGAGGTCTGCCAGCGCAGATCTTTCCAGCGTTGGGCGAGCGCCTTGGCCTGGTCGACGCCTGCAGGCTTGACGGTAAGGATGGCATCTAACTCGGTGCGCGCACCGGTGTACCAGCTCACACAGGCAGCCGCTTCGGCTTCGCGGCCAGTGGGCGGCGGTACATGGCGCGGCTTGACGCTGGGTGCGGTGGCACCAGAGCCGCTGCTGCCAACCGACCCGCCCGCCGCGCTGCCGCCCGAAGCGCGGGAAGTGCCGCTGCCAGAGCTAGCGCCCGAGCTGCCGTTGTCGCGCGAGGCGCTGTCGTTGCCGAGGCTTGAAATGGGGAGGCGCCCGCCTGCGGCGCGATTCAAAACGGCACAACCCGATGAACCAAAGGCTGAAATTAGGCCAATAGCCACGAGCGTGCGGCTGAGCGGGAAACGGATGGCTGCGTGAGCGAACGACGACATGCACAACTCCAACGGGCCGGTGCCGGCCGAACCAAAGTGCTTTGAAACGGCCCTATCGACGGTGTTCAGCCACCTGCCAGGGCGCGACTGCGAGTCTGCGCGCAGCTTGCACGAGCGTCAAATTGCCGCCACACAGCGCAAACGGCAGCTACTTGGCCGGCGGTGCCCAGCCCGGGGCGATCTTACCCGTCTGGTATAGCCACAGCCGCTGATTCGTCGCAAACGGCCCGGCATAGGTGGTCACTTCGCCGCCAATCCAGCGCACCTCGATCTTGTCGATGGTTGAGGTAGTTGCGACCCCAAAATGCAGCGTGGCCGAGTCTTGCCCGCCCTGGCCGTTGCCGCCCGACACATAGCGCAGCCAGCTTGTCTCGCCGCTGAAGACCTTGACCGTGGCGCCCAGGCCCATGCGGTTGCTGCCGCCGTCGCCGACTAGGCGAACTTGCAGCCAATTGCCCTTGCAGGGCAGTACGTTGCGCAGCATTTCGCCCTGGGCGGCCAGGTCCAAGTCGCCGTCGTTGTCGATGTCGGCCACGGCCATGCTCCAGCCGTTGCGGCTGCTGATGCCGGCGCGGGCGCGGTCGATGCTGAAGGTGCCGTCGCCGTTGCCCCAATAGAAGTCAGTCGGGCGGCCGTCGTACACTGCGCTGATCGCCAGGTCGAGGTCGCCGTCGTTGTCGAAGTCGCCAAGCGCCGGAACGCTATGGGTTTCTTGGTAGCGCAGCCCAGCGCCGCCCTGTTGCTGCTTGGGCTGGGTGCTTTTGGCGTTCTCCGTCCAGGCGCCCTGCAAGTCGCTCCAGTGGCCGGGCGAGTCCTGCAGCAAGACCTGGGTTTTATTGCTAAAGATGAAGAAGCGCGGGTGGGCCAAGTTCGCCACTACCGCGTCGAGCAAGCCGTCGCCATTGAGGTCGCCGAAGACTGCGCCGATGCTGTGGCCATAGTAAGTCTGGCTGCTCCAGAGGTTTTTTACGCCCGCGAGGCCGTTTTTTTGCCCAACTTCGGCAAAGGTGTCGCCGTCGTTGCGGTAGAAAAGGTTACGGATCAGTACGTAGTTGTTGACGAAAATGTCCATGTCGCCGTCTTGGTCCGCGTCGACGGGCACGACGCCGCGGCTGGGCGTCTTGGTGTCCTTTTCGCCCAAGAACCCTTTGGATCCCGTCCAGTTCTCAAACTTGCCGCCGCCCAGGTTGTGGAACACGGTGTCGGCATATGGGGTGTAGTCGTCCCAGCACTGAAAGCGCGAGACATAGAGGTCGAGCAGGCCGTCGCCGTCGAGGTCGGCCCAGCCAGCACCGGCGCTAGGTGCATGAGTTCCCTTGTCTTTACAAGTATTGTAGCTCTGTTTGCCGCTGATGCCCGACGCAACGGTCACATTGCTAAAGGTGCCCTTGCAGTCGCCCTTCCACAGGCTATCTTCGGTGCTAAAGTCTTCGACATAGCAGAACAAATCGGCGCAGCCGTCGTTGTCGAAGTCGCCCCACACGCCGCCCGAGCAGCCGCCGCTTAGGCCCGAAGTCTTGGTGATGTCTGTGAATTTGCCGGCGTCGTTGCGGTAGAGCAGCGGCCCGCCCATCAGCAGGTCGTCGTCGCCGTCGTTGTCATAGTCGCCGAAACTCTGGCGGCCACCGGGCACGATCCCTTCTACAGCCTTGAAAACCTTGGTGGTATCGGCCGGAATCTCCTCGACCCACAGGCGCACCAAGAAGTCGCGGTCTAGGCTCGAGCTCACGCCATTCCAGTTGTAGTAGGCGGTGTTGCTCATGGTAAAGTTCTGCAGTTCTGGCAAGTTCCACGCCGAGTGGCAGGCGGTAAACGCGTTGCAGCAGTTCTGCGGGTCGGCGCAGTTCTCGGGCGCGCTGCCGTCCATGGCAAACGCGGGATCCGCTCCAGTTTTGCGCAGATGCGCGACATACAGGCCCTTGGGCTGGTCGATAATCAGCGGCTCGGGCAGCGCATAGTCGAGCCAGCCCTCGCCATGCTGGCTGGGTAGCGGGTCTTTCGTGGCATCGCCCTGGCAGCGGCTGCCTTGCCACAGCGGGTCCCAGCGGTAGAAATCGAAGCCATTGTCTGAGAAATCGGGATAGAGTCCCGCCGCGAGCTCGGTCGCCGCTTGGCCCGCATCGTCGGTCGGCGTGACCGCCCACTGGATCGAGAAACCCCAGACGCGGCTCGGTTTTTCGACGTCGAAGCGCACCGCCTCCCACGTCGGGTGGTCATTCATCACGTAACTGCCAGCAATCTTCCAGTTTTGCTTGGGCAGCGTCGTCGCAGGCGTGCCATCGTCGTGGCTCATGGCCGGCAGCTTGGGCGGAATCCAGCCTAAGCCCGAGTTGCACGCCGTGGCCGTGGGCAGGTTGGGTTTGCTGCCCCAGTCCTTTGGTGCAGCGATATCCGTTGTCTTTACGCAGGTTTGTGTGTCGCTCACGGTGCTGGTGTCGGCCGCGTCGCCCAGGCTGAGGCTGTCGCTGGCGTCGAGGTTGTTGCTCGCGGCGTCGCTGCTCGCGGGTGAATCGCTGCTGCCACAGCCGCCGAGGGCCGCGATCGCGCCGCTAACCAGTAGCCAAATGGCCATCCGAAGGGCAGGGTGCATGGGGCTCCTTGCGGGCGCGCTGCGCCGCGTGCTACTCAAAAATCGCTGTTGTCGCCATATCTTGCGAGGCCATCTGCCCCGCCTCGTCTAGGCACCAAGTGCCATCGTGCAGATGCCAGGCCGTGCCGTCCCAACGGGCGCGGCTGTAGGGGTCGAGTACGAGACACATCGCCGGCGCAAACCGCTGTGCAAAGCACGACATGCGCGGACCATCGTCGAGGCGCAACCGCTTGCTCGCGTGGGGCAGCGCAACCACCCCTGGCGCTAAACCAAGACCAATATCAAGCACTTCAGCGTTGCCCGGACCCTCGGGTGGCCGATCGTGGAACAGCACCACCCGCTCGCACAGCACCATCGCGCCCGCCGACCACGCCACCACCGGCCGCTGCCCCAGCTGGTCCGCCAGGCCCATCAAGCGAATGCGCGCCAGCAGCGTCGCGACGTGGCCACCAGCGATCGCAGCCAACTCACAACTATGCAAAAGGTCTAGTACTTCTTGGCGCTCGCGCCGCAGCGCCGGTCGCTCGCCTGGGCGCACCTGCTCTTCGAACTCGGCGTGAATCGCCTGAATCTGGCGAATATGATGCGAGTCGAGTACTTGCAGGGCCAGCACCGCTCCGGTCCGCTCAGCGGCCAAAAGGTCGGCATGCGAGTCGTCGCGATGAAAAAGTGCTTGCGCTGCACCTAGATACGCATCGAGCCGCAGCCGATACAGGTCTTGCAGGTGGCGCAGCCGGTCTTGGCGCTTGCGGTGCGCGGCAAATAGCTCGGAATCTTCAGCGAAAACGCGATCGACACGCTGGTGCAAGCGCAGGTTCACCGCACGCCGCCCCACCGCATCTTGCAGCTCGTCGTCTTCGGCCTCGCGCTCTTGCCAGCCGGCGGTAATAACCGCGATGCGGCCAGAAAGCCCTGTAGCATCAAGCTCTTCGGTCACAGTGATCGCGTGGCGTTGCGGGCCCAGCAGGGCGATGCGCGGCGGGTGGGTCAAAGCAGTCATCGGTTCCTCGGCAGGGTGACCTGCGCTGGCGCCCACCTTGCCACAAAACAGCCCTTGCGGTCGAGGGTTTGCTCCTAGCTTCGGCCGAGTTGACGCACAAGAGCCTGCGTGCGACCTTTGCGGACACGGAGGGCACATGCAGCGTCGCGACTTGGTCCTAAGCATCATCTTGACGGTGGTTACTTGCGGGATCTACAAGCTCTTCTGGATGTATCAGCTAGGTAATGATATTGCGATGTTGCGAGGCGACGACCAGCCCAAGCCGATGACGGATCTGCTGTTGACGCTGGTGACCTGCGGGCTCTGGTATTTCGTGGTCAGCTACCGTTGGGCGCAGCTTTTGAACGATGTGGTGGGCCAGCGCGGCGGCCGTGTCGACAGCAACTTCCCGGGCCTCTGTCTTGTACTCGCGATCTTTTCGTACGGCGTGGTCGACTTGGCGCTGATGCAGAACATGATGAACGACCTGATCGAGGCCAACTCGCGGGGCCAGTAGGGGCGTAATGGTGCAAACTGCCAGCGTTTCTGTCCTGTTTGTTTGCCTGGGTAACATCTGCCGGTCGCCCCAGGCCGAGGGCATTTTCCGCCACATGACGCGCGAGCTGGGGCTGAGCGACCGCGTGTTGAGCGACTCGGCGGGCACTGCGGCGTACCACCAGGGTGAGGCCCCCGACTCGCGGACTCGGGCGACCAGTGCGCGGCGCGGAGTGCCCCTACAGCACGCGGCCCGGCCCTTTCATGTGCGCGATTTTGACCAGTTCGACCACATTTTGGCGATGGACCAGCACAACTTTGCCGACCTTTTGGCACAGGCGCGCACTGCGGAGGATCGCAATAAGGTTAGGATGTTGCGATCCCTTGATCCGCACGCCGACGACCCGAGCGTGCCCGACCCATACTACGGTGGCGCCCAGGGGTTCGACCACGTGTTCGATGTGTGCTGGAACGGTTGCGAGCCGCTGCTTCGCGAGCTCTGCGCGCTGCACGATTGGCCGTATCGACCAATTTCGCCCAAATAGGCCAGGCAGTTACGGCGTATGCAGCTCAAGCTCAAATGGCAGCAGCGCGCCCTGGCGGCTCCAGGTGATCTGCCCGTGCGCATCGATCACCACCGTCGTGGGCAGCGCGCGCACTTGATAGGCCTGGTCGATGGCGCGCGTCTCGACCAACACCTGAAAACTGCGTGGATTCGCTTGCAAATAGGCGCGAGCGGCGTCGGCATCTTCGGCGGCAATGCCCAAAACCGTCACGTCGGGGTGTCCTGCGGCAAAGCGGTCAACGGTTGGCGACGTCACTTTGCAGACCGGGCACCACGAAGCGGTAAAATACAGGACCACGGGGTGGCCACGCAGCGCCGACAGCTTGACCTCGCGGCCGTCTAAGGTCGTCGCGGCAAAATCGGGCGCGGGTCCAGTAATTTTGACCCCACCGCGCAGCGACTGCACGACCATCCACACACAGGCTACGATGAGCAGCGTCACCGCCCAACTCCGCGCTTCAGCTGCAATTTTCTGCTTCCAGGTGCGGGGCTTGGCCATGGCCGCGTCGGGCGAGTTGGGCTCGGTCATGGCGGGCTACTTGCCAAAGCGGCGAACCAGGATGGTTCTTGTAATTTCAAACACTTTACCGGCAATTCGACTCTCCGCCGGCTTGGCCAGCTCGGGCGAGAACAAATCTGCGCCTTCGTCGAGCAGCTGCGCCGGCCGAACGTTCTTGCAACCGACGTGCCGCACCTTGACCAAGCCCAAGTAATCATTGACTATCTCGGCATCCAGAACCTTGGTCGCGGCGTACAGCGTGTCGCCAGCCGCCACCCAACCGGGATGCGCACCTTCGCGCCACACCACGTCCCACAGCAAATGACCGCCTACATCGATCGACGCGAGCGACACCACCCAGGCCATCACCAGCCCGCCGTAGACCATGCGCGTGGGCGTGGGTCCGTCGGTGCGGCAATGCAGCTCATCGACATGCATCGGATGGGTATTGCGAAGCAGCGTCGCGAGTTGCATGGGCTCCGAATCGCCGATCGTGCGCCCGACCGCGTGCGCAAACACTTTGCCCGGGATCAGATCTTCGAAACAGCCAAACAGCGGCGGGTCAAAGCGAGTGAGTGAGGGGACGGTATTGCCCAGAACCGTAGCCATTTCTACGGACGGCAGGTGCCCCATCCACAGCTTGCCCTGCGGATCGCCGGCGTGCAGCTGCGGCGAGCCCGGCCGCGCGGTCAGGCGCCCCGGCTTGACCAACGCGAGCCGCTCAAGATCGACAACGCGCTCGTGATGGTCGTCGAGCAAAACTGTGTGAATATGCACCACGCCACGCGACAGGCCGCTGCTGGGCCGGGCGCTAATCACCCGCGATACAGCGTTGACCGTGGTGCCCGCGTACAGCGGCTTCGGAAAGCGCACGTGCACATAGGCCATGTGCGCCACCCCCTGCTGCGACACATCGTGCACCGACATCGACAACGCAAGATTAAAGGCCAGATGCGGACTTACCGGGCGCGACGGCAAGTGGTAGGCGCGCGCGTAGCGGTCGGAGGACCACATGGGGCAGGCGTCCATAAATGACGCGGAATAGGTACCAATGAGGCCGGCATCGACCGTGACCTCAAACGGGTGGCGGTACTCGTCGCCTGGGGCCAAGTCGTCGAGGCAGCGGCCATAGTCGTGTTCGGTGTAGCTGGCCGGGGCTTTCATGGCTCCTCCGTGATCGGGCGAGAGGGCGCTGGTGCAGACAGGGCCTGTATCAGCCTAGACTACGCAACGACAGCCCAGGCAACGGCCATCAGGTCGGACAACCGGTCGGCTAACCCCGGTGCGGCGCAAGCTTCTGCTGGCACTGCTCCAAGTTGTTCGCGGCGTCGCGCCACTTCACCGTCATGATCAGCGCCACCAGCAGCACGATGCCCAGCGCCGTTACCGCCGCGATGGCCAAGCGTTGCCACGCCCGCACCTGCGCTTGTAACTGCTCGTGCTCCTGGTCTTTCTTGCCAATGGTGTCGGCCCATTCTACAGCGGCATTGCGGTCGCGATCGTCGACTCGTCGCGTGAGGCGCGCTTTCTGCCCGGTGTAGGTATCGGTGGCGGGGGACCACTTGTTCTTGTCGTCGTCGTCGGGCCCCACCGTGTCGTAGGCGGCCGTCGCGGGGTCGCGATCGCTGGCGTGGGTTCGCAGCAGGCTACCGTCGCCGCGGCTGTCACCCCGAGTGTCACCCCGGCCATCACCCCGGCCATCACCCCGGCCATCACCCCGAGTATCACCCCGAGTATCACCCCGACCATCACTGCGACTTTCGTTGCGGGTCTCGCGGACTTGGCGGTCGCGGGGGGCTGGCTGGCTGGGTCGGCGCAACGGCGCGTCTTTGCGAATCGGCTCCACGGCCGAAGGGTCGCTCGCATCGCCCACTCGAATGATCGGCAGGGCCAGCGCGCGTTGGTCGGTATTGTGCCCCGAGCCCTTGTGCACCGAAGCCGTGCCCGCCACATGGCTGCCCGTGACGACCGCGGGGCGCGACAGCTCGACCACATGGCTGGCCAGAGTCGGCTGTGGGTCGTTCTGAGTCGGCGCGGAGCGGGCATCCGCATGGGTAAATAACTCGATAAAATCAAGACAGTCAGCGGCGCGCTGCCACTCGGCCATGCCCTTCTTCCAGACCCAGTTGTCGCGCGTAACGGTTCCGTCGGCGATCGCGGCGCGCAACCCTTCCGTATCCATGCGCTGTTGCTGGCCTGCGGGCGACCCCACGAACCACAGCACCCGACCGGCAGGCGGTGCCGACGAAAGTATGGGCGACGCCGCTAATGGGTTAGAGGCCCCTAGTGAGCTTGACAGAGCGGCACCGCGGCCGGCCAACGGACTGGGCTGCAGCATCGGCTGTGGCACGGTCGCCACGGCAAGCTCGGGAACCGAAACCACGATGCGGTGTTGGCAATGTCGACATTGGAACTGCAGGCGACGGCCAGGCGCGACGCGCTCTTCGGGGAGCGTGTAGCTCGATCCGCACCTGTCGCACTGAACACGCATGCCAAGCACCTGTATCGGCCGACAGTTCGCCGCGATTGGCCGACGGCGGCGCTGCGAATGGTCAGGCTAGCGCGGCTTGCGGTCAAGCGCAACGGCGCAACTCGCTGCGATGGGCCGATTTGTCTAGATCTTGGGCACGCGCGGCACGCACATCAGCCGAATGCCGTGGGTCTCGGCGGCGGCGACAATCTCTGGGTTCAAAGGGGCATCGCAGGCCACCAGTAGCGCCTTGATGCCGCCTTTGACCAGCGGATCGAGGTTTTCGCGCCCTAAAAGGGGTGCATCAACGGCGATCGCCAGCGGCTTGTAGCTGCGCCGGCATTTGCCCACGGCTACCACCAGTGCGTCGCCTACATTGGCTAA
This sequence comes from uncultured Myxococcales bacterium, assembly GCA_903883645.1. GTDB lineage: Bacteria > Myxococcota_A > UBA9042 > UBA9042 > UBA9042 > SXRM01. The sequence goes on from CAISBR010000142.1 coordinate 25,843, forward strand.
CCCGCTGCTGATGCCGACCGCCCCCTGCTCGTCGCAGGCCACCGCGCTGCAACCCGGCTGGTGGGCGACGATGCGCCACGCTATGGCAAGTGCTCGCAACTGGGCGTCGTCTGGACCATTATTGGTCAAAACGCTGCTGTGCTGATAGACGGCTGCGGCCGCGACCTCGTCTTGTTGCAGCACGCCCAGCCGAGTCACCCGCAGCTGGCGCCGCACCGAACCCAGCTGCGGTGCCCCCATGGTCAGCAGGCGCAGATCGGGCACGGTGGCCGCAAGTTCGATGGCCTCGTCGTCAAACGCTGGCGCCACGACAAGAGTGAGCGACTTGGTCAGCAACGCGCGCATTGCCCCAAGGTCTACGGGCCGATTTACCGCGACCACCGCCAAGTGCGACGCCAGGGGGTCGGTGTCGAGGGCACGCAACACCGCGCCGGCTAGCGACATTTGAACCGCAGCCGCGCCGCAGACCACGCCGCTTCGGCTGACGATCGCCGCGGGCAGCGCGTCGCCAAACTCGCTGAGCGTGCCCCACGCCACATCCGCGTCGATAACTTGCGCCGCCGTGAGTGGTTGGCCCAGCAGCAGCGCCAGGGTTGGCTTGACCAGCCATCGCTCTTGCACATCGGTCAACAGCTGAATTTGTTCAGGTCCTTCAGGGGTCTGCCACAGTACGGCCAGCGGCTGCAGATCGGCGCTCGCTGCGGCAGCCGGGGCATTCGCCTCGCCCCCTAACGCAGGTCCGCCCATGGCCAGCGACGCCAAGCTGATGCGCTCGACCACATGGGCCAACGCCTTGATTGCCAAGCCTTGTCGCACTTCTACGTTCAGTTCGCCGGCTCGCATCGCCTGCAACGCTCGCGGATAGTCGTCGGGATCGCTGAGTACGGCTACACCTTCGGGATTATTGGCGCCTGCCAGCAGTGCGGCCGCTCCGCTCAGGTCGAGCAACGGGCGACCTTCGGGATCTGGCGGAGCCAAGTTCACGGCCACAAAGTCAACCGGTCCCACGCGGTAGGTGCTCAGTAACTCCATGTGATCCAAGCGATCGCGGCGCGCAGTAATGCCGGCCATGACCGCGGGATGCAGCAAGCGAATCGCGCCGCCCAAGATGTCGGGGGTAGCTGTCAGCCGCTCGACCGACACGACCTTGATACCGGCCGCCACCAGTTCGCGGGCGGTTGCGTCGGCAGAAACAATATAATAGCCAATACTTTCGAGTTCGTGGGCCAACTCGACGATGCCGCGGCGATCGTGCGCGGCCAGCAGGGCGAGACGAATTGACGGTTCAGACATGCTTCACCTGGCGACAGCGGCGCAAACGCGGCTTGCGAAGTTGGCTGGGCGGCGTGTCGGCTGTCAAGTAGCTCAGGTCTGCCCTAGCTGCCGAATACGTCTTCAAGGTCGAGCGCAAAGTCTTGGGCTTGCAGCTTTTCGAGTCCACTGACCTCGACTTGGCGAATCCGCTCGCGGGTCAGGTTCATGATCGCGCCCACTTCTTCTAGGGTCAGGCCGCCACGCTCCGCAATGTCGAGAGCGCACGTTTCGGCCATCTCCCAGACCTCCATTTCGGGGAAGTTGATCTTGATCGAGCCCGTCACCGGATTCACGTCGAGGTACAAGTGGTGCTTACAGGCCACAAATGGGCATGGCCGCACGCCTTCGCGGCACTCGCAGCGGTTTTCGGGCCGGCGGTAGTCCATGTACTCGGCCAGCGACACGCCCTCGGCGATCTCGGCGCGGGTCAGGCGGCGCGCGGGGATGGTGCGCGAGCGCCCCTTGTGGTCGTCGTCGCCTTCGTTGTCGCGGGGGGAGCTGACCGCGCCGCGCGCACGGCTTCCAAGGGCGTTGGCCAGTGCGGCGATGCCGGTGGTGCCGCGGGCCGGGGTGCGACTGGCTTCGGTGGGGGGCCGGCCGCGCAGGCTGCTGGCCTTGGCATCTGCCGCACGGATGTTGCTTGCCCTGGCCGACGATCGGATTGGAAAGGCCTGCACTTCTACCCCACTTGGTGCGCGTCACCTGTAGATCGCGCCTGAGTCGCTTCTGCCGAACGGTTGGGTTGGAATCCCAGCGGTCAGGCCCTGTGCGACGCCGGAGGTGGCCTTGCGACCCGCCCCCGCGCCGGCAGCCACAGCGGCCGTCCGTGCTCCGATGGTGGCCCTTCTCGAAATACTTGACAAGCGTCTAGTCAAATCGGCTGCAAATTTTGGCCGGACGTCGCCAGAATCGGGCGCAAGGGCGCTGGGCTTACCTGTAAAACCCGCGAACTGCGCGCCAAATGTTGCCGATCGTCTAGCAACGGTTCGTCAAGGTCTTCAAAAATGGCGTGATCACGTTCGATCCGCGTCTACCTTGGCTACAGCCTGTGGATAGCAGTCGTTTGAAATATAACGTGAAACCGAGATAATCTTGGGAAACTGTGGATAACTCTGTGTATAATTGCGCGCGTCGGCAACTAGACGATCGGCATGCGCGTTATAACAGCTTGAAACTTGAACTAGTTTCTGGATCAACTTGATAAAAGTCAAGGAATCTTAGGCGCGCCAGCGGCAGAAGGCTCACCGCCGCGATGGGGCAGGTTTGGCCGCAGCGGCAGCAGAAGCTCGGGCTGCCCTTTGCGATTCACCGCCAAGACGACGATACCCTCCACGCCGCCGTCAGGCAGTCGCACGTGGGCCGCCACCAAGCGCGCCTCGCGATCAAAACCCGCGTGCAGCCACTCGAATTCTGCCTCGGGCCCCTTCAGCGTGCCGACCTTGGCCGCGCGCTGGATGGATGTCAACTGCGCCGGTCCGTCGCGCGTCATCGCGCCCGCATAGATCGGCAAGCTCGCAACACCCGCGGCCGCCAAGTCTAGATGCGCAAAATGCCCAGGTCCGTGGGGTAACACAATAATTTCGCTAGGAGGTTTGGCGTCTGCGGCTGCCACAGGTGCAGCAAGCTCGGCCGCCACGGTTGTGGGCACAAGGGGCGCAACGGCAGGTGTTGCATCGGCAAATAGCGGAGCCGCGCGCTCAACGGCCACGGCCACCTCTACCCCCGCAAGCTTTGGCGCCGGTCCCGGAGTTGTGGTCCCAAAGCTCAGCTTGCCTGTCGCTATACCGGCGGCCAAACCTGCAGCTAGTCCTATCGCCGTCCATCCTGCCCAATGCATGTCTGCTCCGATGGCGGCATGGCCCGCGCGGCGCGAGTCTAGCGCACCCGGGGCGCCCAGGTCCAAAACTGCTTGCTACTGGTGCCGCAAACGCCTAGCATACTGCGCCCTTCGCGATTCTACTCGCCGCAAAGCACCCGATGACAACCGAATCCTCCTCTAGCACTGCCACGGCGGCGCCCGGCGTGCCCAGCTTCGCCGAATTGAATTTTGGCCCCGAGCTCGCCCGCGCCCTGGCCGATCTGGGCTTTGACGCACCCACGCCGGTGCAGTCGCAGGCCATTCCGCCGCTGCGCAGTGGCCGCGATGTGGTCGTGCGCGCCCAGACGGGTACGGGTAAGACGGCGGCGTTTGCCTTGCCCGTGCTCGAAAAGCTGCGGCCGGGCGATGGCAGCGTGCAGGCCTTGGTGCTGGTGCCCACTCGCGAGCTGGCCGTACAAGTTGCTGCGGCGATTCAGGGGTTTGCGCAGCATATGCCCGGCGTGCGCGCAGTGCCTATCTACGGCGGCGAGGTGATCAGCAAGCAGTTCTACGCCTTGCGCGGCGCGGCCCAGATCGTGGTGGGTACGCCCGGTCGCGTGATCGACCACTTGGAGCGCGGCAGCCTGCGCCTCGACAACGTGAGCATGGCCGTGCTCGACGAAGCCGACGAGATGCTGCGCATGGGCTTTGCCGAAGACGTCGAGTCGATTCTGCAGCGCGTGCCCACCGAGCGGCAGATGGTGCTGTGCTCGGCGACGATGCCCGAAGAAATCGCCCGAATTGCCAAGCAGTACCTGCGCAATCCCTTTGTGGTCGAGGTCGCGCAATCCACCCGCACGGCGCTGACGGTTGAGCAGCGCTATGTGGTTGTGCCGCTTGAGAAAAAGGTCGAGGCGCTGGCCCGTGTGCTGGCCTGCGAAGAATTTGCCGCAGCGCTTGTCTTTGCCCGTACGCGGGTATTCTGCGCCGAACTAGCTGAATTGCTTGCTGAACGCGGTATTGCGGCCGAGGCCATGCACGGCGACCTGGCTCAGTCGGCCCGCGATGCGGTGCTGCGGCGGCTGCGTCACGGCCAGCTGCGCGTCTTGGTGGCCACGGATGTGGCGGCGCGTGGCCTCGATGTCGACCTCATCGACTTGGTGGTCAACGTCGAAACTCCTGATTCTGCAGACACGTACGTGCACCGTATCGGTCGTACGGGTCGGGCAGGGCGCGCCGGTAAGGCCATCTTGTTCTTGACGCCTCGGCAAGAGCGGCGCCTGCGCGAGCTCGAGCGCTTTACCGGCCAGCCGATGGTGCACTTGCCGCTGCCTACGCTCGAAGAGGTCGAACGCGCCCGCGTCAATCGCTTTGTGTCGGCGGTGCAACGGCAATTTGGCCGCGACGACCTGGTGCCCTTCCGCCAGGTGGCCGAGGAACTGTGGAAAAATCCCCATCCCGACTTGGCCGCCGGCTTGGTCGCGCTGGCCTGGGGCGATCGTCCGCCGCCGATTTGGAGTGAGCCCGGCCCGGCGCCCACGCCCTACCGCCAACCTGCGCCCCTGGCCGCGCCGCCGCCCCGGCCCTTTCAGCCTGCGACCAGAGCCGCGCCTAGGGCACCAATGCCGCCGCCGCCAGCTGCCGCGCCGCGGCCGGTTGCGCCCGCGTACGTTGCGCCTGCTTACGTTGCGCCTGCTTACGTTGCACCGCCGCAGCCTGTGGCACCGGTTTATGTTGCGCCACCGCAGGCCGTGGCACCCGCCCCAGTGGCGCCGAAGCGGACTGTGGCTCCCGTGGCACCCGCTCCAGTGGCGCCCGTGCAGGTCGCCCCGCCACCGCCGCAGTACCCTGTGCCTGACAATCGCTTGCCGGCGGCCCCGTTAGGCCGCGTGTGGCTGTCACTGGGTGTCGGCAAGCGCAACCATGTCGAGTCGTCCGAGCTGATCGA
>CAISBR010000143.1 GCA_903883645.1 uncultured Myxococcales bacterium
CGCACCACCACACCGACGCCCGCCGGCCGCTTTCGCAGCCCATGGGCGCCCCCCGGGGCCATGTCCAACCCCCGGCCAGCCTTCGGCCCGGCGATGTGTCCGCCGGAGCCTGGTGTAGTCCGCAGCCGCCCGTACGCAGCGGCCGTGGTCCCCAGAGCGGCACTCCGGGGCAGGTGAGGCTTATGCATGGGGTGTGCCAAATCAAACAGATGTAATTTCATTGGCTTGTTAGGCATGCCCCAGTATCAGCGGTCTCAGCGTGATACCGTGATACTGGTATCACCGGCCGGGCGAAAGGGGGCGCAACCCGCATGGGCAGTGGCCAGCGCGGCCCGCAGGGCCGCCGCAGCCGCTGGTCGACCGGGCGCCAGCCCAGGGCGACTAGCACCCGGTCCGCGCGCAGCGTGGATTCGCCAATCATCCCAAGTAGTCGCCACCCCTACGGCAGCGGCAGCCCCTTCACCTTCGCCAGCAGACTCGCGTACTGGTCGTCCAGCGTCTTCTTCGCCGTCTGCGCGTTCGACCCCACCGACTTGATATGCGCGATCTGCTGCACCAGCGTCACGTCGCTCTGCCCGGCCACCGCGCGCACCGCAATCTCGCCCTCGATCAGCGAGATAAACGTGGTGCCGTCCGTCTTTTGCGACCGTATCATCGCCTGCTCCGGCGCCGACTCGCTGCCCGCCTGCACCGCGTACCGCCAATCCTCAAACCACTCGACGCCACCCGCGTGGTAGTCGATACGAAAGCTGAATGAATACGCAGGCTCGCTGTTCAGCTTGATGCTGTGCGAGGTCGTGCCATGGCGATCGGTGACCACCTCGGGGTCGTGCAGCGCTTGCCACACCGCCGCCGGAGAAGCTTTGACGTAGGCTTGGCCATGTGCCCAATCATAATCACTTTTTGTTCCCGTTACTGTCGCCTGCACTTCGGGATACGGGTCGCCGGCCAGCGTGGGCAGCGGCGCTGTGTTGGCCTCAAGGGGCGTAACTCCAGCCGCCAGAGGGGTTTCTGAACTGCACGCAGCGAAAATTGCCAGAGTGGCCACGGCTGCCACATGCGCCGCGCGATAGTAGAAGACGGTCACGAGAACTCCAAATAAATGTGCAATTACAGTGAAATAAAGATGTTGCGCCGCGCCAAATAGCGAGCCCACTGGTCGAGCACCAGCATGAACGCGAGCCCTTGGACCAGGGCCTGCCACAGCGGCGCCTCGACATGCCAGCGCGGAAACGGCGGCTCTAAGAACGCGCCCAGCAAGAACAGGTGCGAACAGTACAGAACCAAAGGATTCTTGCCCCACACTTCTAAGAATGCCGCCGGCCGCTCGCGGTGCCGCACCAGCCAGTCGGTCGCACCGAACAGCGTCGCCGCCACCGCCGCCACCAGCAGGTCAAAGCTAATCGACATGCGGTGTTTGCTGATCGGATACACCGTCGCCAGGGCGAGCGCCGCCGCCACCATCGCCGGCACCAGCAGCCAATAGGCCCGCAACCGCCTGTCGCGATACAGGTCTGCATACACCGTTGCCAGCATCATCAGCGCCGCCCAGCTCAGCGACCCCTGGATGCCCGCGTGCGACGACGCCACCACTGTCTGCAGCCACATGGTCTCGACCAGGTACTGGTACAGCCCCAGCAAGGCCAGAGCCAGCGCAAGTCGCGGCCACTTCTTAAGAAACAGCGTGGGCGCCGACAGTGCCACCGCCGTGCCGATCGCTTGCAGCGTGCCCCACTGACCAGTCTCGTGGGCAAAACCGTAGTTCGACTCGCCCTGGCTAAACAGCGCGCCAATGCCCACCAGCGCCATCGACCGCTTCAGCACGTGTTCAAAGGTCTTTTGCCGCCCCTCGCGCTGCAGTCGCCGCCGCAAAGCTGGGGCCGCCGTCAGGCCAATGGCAAACACGAAGCACGGCGCCACCAAATCCGCAATTGTCAGGCCCACATCGGGCGCGTGCTTAAACCACGCCGGCACCGCGCGAATCCGCTCGGCAAAGTTGACCGGCAGCATCACAAAGATGGCGAGGCCGCGAAACAAGTCGATGGCGGCATTGCGTTCGTTTTGCATCGCTTTCCTTGGTGGCCGCGGTCACAGAGTGCGCAAGGCGAGGTGGCCCTGGCGGTACTGGGCCAGCACATCGGTCAGCCGGCGCGGCTGGGTGGCAAACATCAGCTCGCCCACGGCAGTGCCTGCTACAGCGTTGACCAGACCCGAGGTTTTGTCGTGCAGCCCGTACGCAATCCACGCGCCCAAGGCCACATTGAAGACCGCATTGCCGGCATGTTCGAGCCAGCCGACACACTCGCGTTCGTCGCGCTCGTTGGCCATTAGCAGCTCTTGCACTGCCGCCAGTGTCGGGCACAGGCCCTGAGTGGTCGCGCGCTGTTTCGCCTTGCTCGTCAAGTCCTTGCCATCGGTCATCACATCGAGCGGCGCCACCGTCAGTGCCAGCACGCCCACCAGCGAGCTGCCTGCACCGACCAGGTCGACCGAGCGGTCATTGCCATGCAAGGCCGGCGCGACCGCCAGTTGCCCCACGGTGAGCGCCGCATACGAGCCGCGCCAAATGCTATCGTATACCCGCACGCGATGGGCCTCGCTCTCTAGGGAGTGGGTCAGAAAATCAAGGCGATCTTGGGGACTTTGCTCCTGTAGCTCGGTCGCCGAGCCCGCCAGTGGCGCACACGGCTCGGCCGACGCGATTGCTGCCCAGGCAAGCCCAGCTATCGCGGCCATAGCGATAAATTTCAAGGTAATTTCCTGAGCTTTGCCAATAGCTCGCGCAGCCCCTTGGTCTGGTCGGCCTGGTCGTGGCGGTCGATCTTCGACTCTTCGTACTGGTACATGTCCGTCTGCGTATCCGACAGCCGCCGCAGCACGATATTGCCGCAGAAGTGCTCGATATGGCTGGTACCCTCGGTCTTTTCGTACGAAATTACCCACGCGGTCGGCGCCTCGGCCGGTCCTTCTGCGGCGGCATAGGCCCACTCTTCGGTCCAGCGAATCTTCACCATCGGAAACGGCCGCACCTCGTACGCCACCGCATGGCGCGCCACGTAGAGGGGTGAAGTCTGCTTTTTTACTTGCATGTCGTCGACTTCGGGGTCGCGCATGGTGTCGTGGTTCAGCAGCAGGGCCAGTACCCGCGTCGCCGGCTTGGCAATGGTGCCGCGCAGTTGCGTCCAGATCAGGCCGTCGCCCTTTTCGCCCGCGCTGTAAGCATCGCCCTTTTGCGCAGCAGGAATCGGTGCTTTTAGGGGTGTGACCACCTTGCCGGCAAAGTCGAAGCAGCGGGCCTCGGCGCGGCTGGGTGTACCCCACGCAAAGCCGGCGGCCGCGAGCGCCACCACCAAGATGACGCACCGCTTGCGAGACACCGAACTCGGCGAAATTCTCGGCATTCAGAGCGCTCCGGTCGCGGCGTGGGCGCGGGTGGCAAGCGTAGCGCGGATTCACTAAGAATCACAAGCACAACCTAGCCCGCCCGCTTCGCCACACCCGCGAAAAACGCCTCGGCTAGCGCGGCCACGTCGCCCGGCGCGTTCCCGCCCGCCTGCGCCATGTCGGGCCGACCGCCGCCCTTGCCGCCCAGCAGCGGCGCCAGCTCGGCCACCAGCGGACCCGCCGCCACCTTGCCACACACGTCTTTGGTCGCCGCCACCAGCAGCAACGCCTTGCCACCCTCTTGCAGCGACAGCAGCGCCACCACACCCGAGCCCAGCTTGTCGCGCGTCTGGTCGGCCAGGTTGCGCAGCACCACCGCGTCGGCGCCCTCGACCGTGCGGAACACCGCCTTGATACCCGCGACCGTGCGCTCCTGAGCGTCGGTACCACCGCTACCCGACAGCGCTTTTTGCTTCCAGCGCTCGACTTCTTGCTGCGCGGCCTTCAGCTGCTCGTACACCCGCTCGAGCCGCTCGCCCGCCTGGTCGGCCCCTGAGCCCAGCCGCCGCGCCAGGCCCTCGAGCATTTGTGTGGTGCTCTGCACGTGCTCGACCGCCGCCAGATGGCACACTGCCTCGATGCGTCGCACACCTGCCGACACCGCGCTTTCACTCACGATTTGGATAAAGCCAATGTCGCCCGTCCGCGCCACGTGCGTACCGCCGCACAGCTCGACCGAGTCGCCCAGCTTCATCACCCGCACCACGTCGCCGTACTTGTCGCCAAAAAACGCCATCGCGCCGCGCTTAACTGCCACGTCCATGCTGGTGTTTTCGACTTCGGCCGGCTGATTGGCCACCACCCGCTGGTTGGCATGGCGCTCGACCGCGCGCAGTTCGTCGGCGGTCAGCGCCGCAAAGTGCGAGAAATCAAAGCGCAAACGTCCTGGTTCGACCAGCGACCCGCGCTGCTTGACGTGCACACCCAGCGTATCGCGCAGCGCCTTGTGAATCAGGTGCGTCGCCGAGTGGTGGGCCTGGATCGACGCCCGCCGCGGCGCCTCGACCTGCACTAGCACATTGTCGCCCGCCGTGACCGCGCCGTTGTCGATCTTTACCCGGTGAAAGTGCAGGCCTTTGCCCGCCTTCAGCGTATCCAGCACCACCGCGCGACCGCCCTCGACCAGTGCAAGCTCGCCCTTGTCGCCCACCTGGCCACCGCCCTCGCCGTACAAACACGTGCGATTCAGCACCACTAGGCCCTCTTGACCCACGCCCAGACTCGCCACGCGTGCGCCGTCTTGGATCACCGCCAGCACCGTCGCCGCCGCGTGATCGTGCTCATAGCCGACAAATTCGGTCGCCAAACCTTCGTCGCCCAGTTCTTTGGCCAGCTCGACGAGGTCGCCGCCGCCTTTCTTCCAGCTCGCCTTGCCGCGTGCCTTCTGCTCAGCCATCGCCTGGTCAAAGCCGGGCATGTCGAGCTCAAAGCCGTGCTCGCTGCAAATCAGCGCCGTAAGGTCGGTGGGGAAGCCGTGGGTATCGTGCAGCAAGAACACCGCCGCGCCCGGCAGCAACTTGGCGCCACCCTCGGCGGCAATCCGGCCAATTTCCGCAGAGATGAGCCGCAGTCCCGACTCCAGCGTCTGGCCAAAGCGCTCCTCTTCTTGCCGCGTGACCCGCTCGATCACCGCCCGCTGGGTCAGCAGCTCGGGGAAGATGCCGCCCAGCAGATCCGCCGACTTTACCGCTACTTCGCAGAGGAACGGCCCCTTGATGCCCAGGTTGCGGCCGTAGCGCATGGCGCGGCGCATGACCCGACGTAGTACGTAGCCACGGCCTTCGCTGTCGGGGTAAATGCCCTCGGCGATTAAGAATGCGGCGGCCCGCGCGTGGTCGGCGATGACGCGGAAGGCCACGTCGCGCTCGACGTCGGCATTGCCCGACACCACGTTCTCGGGGTCGAACTGGCCGCAATACTTGGTGTTTGCCAGTCGCTCCGTCACCGCGATCAGCTCCAAGAACAGGTCGGTCGCGTAGTTCGAGCTCTGGCCCTGCACCACCGAGGCGATGCGTTCAAGGCCCATACCCGTATCGACGCACGGCGCCGGTAGGGGTGTTAAGTGGCCGTTTTGCCGATCGTATTGCATAAAGACGCAGTTCCAGATCTCCATGTAGCGGCCGTCGTCGGCGTACAGGCTGCAGCCCGGGCCCTGGCTGGGGTCGAGATCATAATAAATTTCAGTACATGGTCCGCACGGGCCGGTGTCGCCCATCGACCAGAAGTTGTCCTTTTCGCCCAGGGGCAGGATGCGGTTCTCGGGCAGAGTCGAGATAACCTTCCATAAATCGCGGGCTTCGGTGTCTGCGGGCAGGGCGTCGTTGCCGCCGAACCAAGTCACCACTAGGCGCGAGGGGTCGAGCCGCAGCCACTCGGTCAAGAACCGCCAGGCGAAGCGAATCGCGCCCTCTTTGAAGTAGTCGCCAAAGCTGAAGTTGCCCAGCATCTCAAACAGGGTGTGGTGGCGGCGCGTGCGGCCCACATTCTCGAGATCATTGTGCTTACCCGACACGCGCAGGCACTTCTGCGTACTCGTCGCAGTCTTGTAGGGCGCGGCGCGGGCGCCGGTAAAGTAGTCTTTAAACTGCACCATGCCGGCATTGACGAACAGCAGCGTGGGGTCGGCGGGCGGCAGCAGCGAGTGCGAGGCCACCACGGCATGGCCGTGCTCGGCGAAGAAGTCGAGAAAAGCCTTGCGGATTTCGGCAACGGTCTGGGGCACTTGGGCGGGCGTGGGCATCGTGGTCTCCAACTTGGTCCGAACTGGGCGTAACGCGGCGCGGCGAACCCCGCTGTCGGGGGCGCGCGAGTGTAGCGGAATAGCCGGCTTCAGGCCAGATCTTGGCGTGGGCCTGGGCTGGCTGCGGGCGTGTGGCGTCGGGTCTCTTGGGCAGTCGCGGCACGGAACAGCCCGGGCCCTGCGCAGAGGCGGAGTAGAACGGGCGGAGTAGAACGGGCGGAGTAGAACGCAGCCATTTTCTACTCCTCGAAAATAAAGGACTTGCGTTAGGGATGGCCGCCCGCAGGGTGGCGGCGCCGCCCAGGCCGTGCGGGGCCTTGCCACTGCAGGCGGCGTCGCCATCGCGGCGCGCAGGCTCCTCGGTTGCTCGCCAGGCCCCTGTTCGCGCCGCGACGCCAGCCCGACCCGCTGCGCCGGAACTGTCACATTTGCATGGCATTTCATCGCGGCGGGGAACGCCCAGCCTCTACCCCGACCGCCCGCGCCCCACATCGCCCGCAACTCCACACGCCGCTTGCCCAACCGCCCCGCCGGCGCGTAGCATGGCCGCATGGACTTCCCCAACCCCCAGCTCATCATCGCCCGTCAAGCCGAGATGCTTGCCAATCGTGTCGCCAAGAATTACAGCAAGTTGGCGCCCAATTTTCGCCAGCAGCAGATCGATTGCTACCGCCTGTACGACCGCGATATCCCCGAGATCCGCGCCGTGGTCGACTATTATGCCGGCCACCTCGTCGTCGCCGAGTTCACGCGTACCCAGACCGCCGAGCTGCCCGGCTGGCTAGAGGCGATGGCGGCGGCGGTAGGGCAGAAACTGGGCATTGCGCCAGAGCAAATTCACACGCGGCAGCGGCGCACTCGGCCCGAGGCGGGGTCGCGCTATCGGCGCCTCGATACCACCGGCAAGCGCCTGACTGTGCGCGAGCGCGACCTGCAGTTCCTTGTAAATCTAGATGATTTCTTGGATACCGGGCTGTTTTCGGACCACCGCGACACGCGCAAGCTTATCCGCACCACTTGCGCCGGCGACGACGTGCTCAACCTGTTTTGCTATACGGGTGGCTTTACCGTGGCGGCGGCGGTGGGTGGGGCGCGCAGCAGTGATTCGGTCGATGTTTCAGGTCACTATCTCGACTGGCTGACCGACAACCTGCGCCTCAACGGCCAAGAGCTGGGTCCGCACCGTCGCCACCAGATCGAAGCCGACACCTTCTTAGAATGGGCCGAAAAGCAGGGCAAGTTCTGGGACTTGGCGATTGTGGATCCGCCCTCGTTCTCGCAGCGCCGCACGGGCAGCGACTGGGATGTGCAGCGCGACCATGCCGACCTGTTGCGTAGGGTCTTGGGTCGCCTCAAGCCCGGCGGGGTGCTGTGGTTTTCGGCTAATCACCAGCAATTTCAGCCCCAATTCGACGGTTTGCCGGCGGAGATCGAGGACTGGACTTCGCGCAGCATTCCGCCCGATTTTCGTAACCACGCTGTGCATCGGCTGTGGCGCATGCAGCTGCCGACCGAGTAACCGGAGGCTAAAATGCTGAGGATTTGTCTGCTGTTAACTGCCCTTGTTGCGGTTTGGGGCTGTTCAGACACCGCCAGCGACGCCAGCTTGACCACCACCGGCGCGGGCGGCGATGCCCACAGCAACCTCGACGGCAGCGGCGACGGCTCGCAAGTTGGCGATACCTGGGTCAATCCCGGCTATGTGCCGCTGTCGACCTCGGTAACCGGCAACTGGATGCAGCGCAGTATCGGCAACTGCATCGACCTCGAAGAGTGGCTGCAATTCTTGCTCCCCGACAGCCTAGCCCGCACCATCGTCGACCGCAACGCCTGCGGGCCGCACGCCGTCAGCAAAGTCGTAGGTAATCTCAATGTGTTACCCGGCCAAGTGCTGTGGATGCAGTACCAAGACAAGGCGGCCTACCACCTGTGGCAGCGCACCGCGGCGGTGGTCGAGAACTTTACCAGCACCGGCGCGACCGACATGCAACCCAGCTATAAGCTTGGCAAAAGGGCGCTGACGGTGATGGCGCTGGCGCGCAAGGTGCCGGGCGGGCCGTTCTTCCGCAAAGAGAGTCACGAGACGGCGGCCGATAAGCTCGCACCAGTACACACGATTTCGCTTACTGCTGTTCAGTTGGATGTGCAGCCGCCGCCCGAAACGGCCAAGGCCGGCGATGCTTGCACGCTAACGCTTACGCTGGCCGCGTCGTGGGAACCGGGTGCGGGCGGATCGTATCAAACTGCAAGTGAAAACCTTGTGTTACCATGTCATTACGGCAAGGCGGACGCCACGGGTTGGCTGAACGTTGCCGGCGACGGCTATGCGCAAAGTGCCGTGGACTCGAGCTGGAGCAAGCTTTTCGACCAGAAGGGGTGGTGGAAGAAATACCCATCGCCTGTCAACCAGCTACTTTTTGACAGTTTTCGGCCGGTGCTGGTGCAGCCTCCAGGGCAGCCGGGCGTGCTCATCATGGCGGCGAGTTTTGGCTGGTATGCAGAATTTCTAAATGATCCGCCCACTTCGGTGCCGTAGTTCCTACTTCACACCCCAGTCCAAGATCACTTTGCCCGACTGACCGCTACCCATCGCCTCAAAACCCAAGCGGAAGTCGTCGATCGCGAAGCGGTGGGTGATGACCGGCGCAATGTTCAGTCCGCCCTGGATCATCGCGGCCATCTTGTACCACGTCTCGAACATCTCGCGTCCATAGATGCCCTTTAAGAACAAGCCCTTGAAGATGACCTTGCTCCAGTCGATGCCGGCGTCGTCGGGCAGGATTCCCAAGAGGGCAATGCGCCCGCCGTTGGCCATGCTGGCGACCATGTCGCGAAAAGCCGAGGCGTTGCCGCTCATTTCGAGCCCTACGTCGAAGCCTTCGGTCATGCCCAGCTCGCGCATCACATCGCCCAGCTTCTCGCGCGACACGTCGACGGCGCGGGTGGCGCCCAGCTTCCTGGCCAGGTCCAAGCGGTAAGAATTGACGTCCGTAATCACCACGTTGCGCGCGCCCACGTACTTGGCGATCGCCGCCGCCATGATGCCAATCGGCCCGGCGCCGGTGATGAGCACATCTTCGCCCACCATGTCGAACGACAGCGCGGTGTGGGTGGCGTTGCCGTAGGGGTCGAAAATGCTGGCCAATTCGTCTGAGATGCCCTCGGGCACCTTGAACAGGTTGCAGGCCGGCAAGCTCAAGTATTCGGCAAACGAGCCGGGCCGGTTGACGCCCACGCCCTGGGTGTTGGGGCACAAATGCCGCTTGCCCGCTCGGCAATTGCGACAGTGGCCGCAGACGATGTGGCCCTCGCCCGAGACGCGGTCGCCGACCTTGTAGCCCTCGACCTCGTTGCCCACTTTCTCAATGATGCCAACGTACTCGTGCCCCACATGCATCGGCACGGGGATGGTGCGCTGGCTCCAGGCGTCCCAGTTCCAGATGTGCATGTCGGTGCCGCAAATCGCCGACTTGTGGACGCGGATCAGCACATCGTTGGGGCCGATGGTCGGCACCGGCACGTCTTGCATTTCTAGGCCGGGTTCGCGCTTGGTTTTGACTAGGGCTTTCATGGTGTTTCCTTTGCGGGCCGGCCGCGGCGTGCAGCCCTGCGACCCGGTGTGCCGATGGGCTCGGCGGGGGTACTTTGCGCCGGCCCAGTGGCGTCGTCAAGCCGCACTTTTGTGTAGAATTTTAGGTGCTTATGCGTCGATCGCTTTGGGTCCACTCGCGCCATGGGCCTGCATCGGTTGGGGCCAGTTTGCGCACCCGTCGCAAAGCGACACAGCTTGTCGCATGGGCCTGCTAGGCTAGTTTCGCCAGCGCGTCAAAGGGGCGCGGCCGGCATCCAAGCTAGCATTTCGATGAGGACCAACATGATTGAGGGACTGAAAATCTGCATCCCCACTGCCGACTTACGCGAACTGTGCCTAGCCGCCGCCGACTACCATGCCGAGCGCGCCGCCACCTACGCCCAGCAGATCGAGAACCTAAAGGGCGCGTCGATCGAGCCCATGAACTACACCGGTGGCAACCCGGTCGAGGCGCTGAGCGACGGCTACAACCAGCACCAGAACGAGGAGGTCGAACTGCGCTTTTTTGCCAAGTACTTGAAAGAAGGTGAGGAGTATCTGCTTAGCCGCGAGGAATTGGCCTCGCTGGGTCTTTCTAGCGGCTCGCCGCGCAGTGGGCATAGGCGGCGGTGGTAGCAGCACATTCAGGCGGAATTGCAACATGCAGGAGCAGTCATGCAGTCTGAACTCTACCACACGCCCCAGCACGAGGGTGTCAATGTCGTGTTTCGCGACGGCAAGTTGCGCATCTGGCAGAACACCTTTGGCCATGCCGATCAAGTGTTTATCGTGCGGCCCTGGCCCGATGTGCGGGCCTGGGTGCGGCGCGAGGGTGGGCCGTGGCGCGGTGCCTTCTGCGGCGTGTGGAAGCTGGCTGGCGTGTTCTCGCTGCCGGAGTTTGACGAGCTAGTTCCTCTTGATATTCAAGCGGTTCTAACCCAGGTGCCGAGTCAGCACTTCGCCATGCTGTCGCTGCTGGCGCGGGTACCTGGGGCCCGCGAGCTGGCCTGCCACGACCTGGCCCTGACCTGGCTGGTGGCCAACGCCAAGCTGTTTCAGCCGCGGTGCGGGCTGCGCGAGGTGCGGCGCGCTCTGAGGCGAGGACGTCGCAAGCTGCTACAGCTTCTCGACTTTCCGGCTGAGAACCGCGTGCTGAATCTGTTGCGCAAGCTCGAGCTGTCTACGTTTGACCACGTGGGCGAGCTGTGGGCGCTGCAGGGGCTAGATATGCAACAGCTGGGCGAACTTAGCCACCTGCCGCGCATCGATGGCGACATGCTGGCGCTGCTGAGTGCCCCCGAGCTGCGGCGGCTGTTGGGCCCCGGTCTGCTGCGCGAGCTGGCGCTGCGGCCCGATCCGCTGCGGGCGAGCAACAGCGACTCGGCAACCGCCCAGCTTTGGCGCGTGTTGCAGCACTCGCTGCTGGCCGGTCTTGAGGTGCAGCCCGTGCGCACGCTGGCCGAGCTTGAGCGCGCCCATTGGTCGGCTTGGTGCGGTTTTAGCACGATGGCAAGGACTTGCGAGCGTTGGCTGCCCGCACCGCCGCTGCCGCCACCGCCGCCGCAGCTGGGGGCGCGCCGGCTGGCAGACGAGAGCGACCTGGCCGAAGAGGGGGCCAAGATGCAGCACTGCATTGCGAATCCCACCGGCAAGTACGTGGCGCAGCTGCGGGCCGGGCGGGCGGCGGTGTTTCACCTGAGCAGCCCGGCGCCGGCGACGGTGTACCTTGTACATTGCGGCGAACGCTGGCATTTTGGCGAGATGAACGGGGTGCGCAATGCGCGGCCGCCGGTAGGGCAGGAGCGGTTGGTGCGGGGGTGGCTAGCCAGTATGGACACAGCCCAGCCGACCTAATGCCCCAGCAGTGACCCCATCAATTCCGCAAAGAAATCATTGCCCTTATCATCCACCACAATGAACGCGGGGAAGTCCTTGACCTCGATCTTCCACACCGCCTCCATGCCCAGCTCGGCGTACTCGAGCACTTCGACTTTGGTAATGCAGTCTTGCGCCAGCCGCGCCGCCGGCCCGCCGATCGAGCCCAGGTAGAAGCCGCCGTACTGCTTGCACGCGTCGGTGACGGCCTTGCTGCGGTTGCCCTTGGCCAGCATCACCATCGAGCCGCCGGCAGCTTGGAAGTCTGCGACATAGCTGTCCATTCGCCCAGCCGTGGTAGGGCCAAACGAGCCCGAGGCCATGCCGGTGGGGGTCTTGGCCGGCCCCGCGTAGTACACCGCGTGATCTTTGAGGTATTGCGGCATCCCCTGGCCCGCGTCGAGCCGCTCTTTGAGCTTGGCGTGGGCAATGTCGCGCGCCACCACCAGCGGCCCGGTGAGCGACAGGCGGGTCTTGATCGGGTACTTGCTGAGTTCCTTGCGGACCTCGTCCATCGGCTGGTTCAGGTCGATCTTGACGAAGTGGTCGGCCGGCATCTCGCCTTTGAGCTCGGGCAGGTACTGCGCCGGATCGCTTTCTAGTTCCTCAATAAACACGCCGTCTTTGGTGATCTTGCCCAGACACTGCCGATCGGCCGAGCACGACACGCTGATCGCCACCGGGCAGCTGGCACCGTGGCGCGGCAGGCGAATCACCCGCACATCGTGGCAGAACCACTTGCCGCCAAACTGCGCGCCGATCCCCATCTTTTGCGTCAGCTTGTGCACTTGCTCTTCGAGTTCCAAGTCGCGGAAGGCGTGCCCCAGCGCGCTGCCGGCCTTGGGCAGGCTGTCGAGGTAGCGCGCCGAGGCCAACTTGGCGACCTTTAAGGCATACTCGGCCGATGTGCCGCCGACCACCACCGCCAAGTGGTAGGGCGGGCAGGCCGCCGTGCCCAGCGTGCGCAGGTTCTTGTCTAGAAATCGCATTAGCGACGCGGGGTTGAGCAGCGCCTTGGTCTCTTGGTACAGGTAGCTTTTGTTGGCCGATCCGCCGCCCTTGGCCATGAACAAGAACTTGTACTCGTCGCCGGGCGTCGCATAAAGCTCGATCTGCGCCGGCAAATTCGTGCCGGTATTCACTTCGTCGTACATCGTGAGCGGCGCCATCTGCGAGTAGCGCAAATTCGACTCGGCATAGGTCTTAAACACGCCCAGCGCCAAGGCTTTTTCGTCGTCGCCGTCGGTCAGCACCTGGCCACCGCGCTTGCCCATAATCACGGCGGTGCCGGTATCCTGGCACATCGGCAGTACGCCACCGGCCGAAATACAAGCGTTCTTCAGCAGATCCAGCGCCACAAACCGGTCGTTGCCCGACGACTCGGGGTCATCATAGATCCGCCGCAGCTGCGCCAAGTGCCCGGGCCGCAGCAGGTGGGCAATGTCGCGCATGGCGGTTTTGCTAAGCAGCGTCAGCGCTTCGGGGCTCACCTCTACGAACGTGCGCCCGCCCGCCTCGACCACCTTGACCCCCTCTTTGCTCAGCAGGCGCCAAGGGGTGCTATCGTGATGATCCAGCGGCAAAATCTCAGAAAACGCGAACTCGGCCATGCTCGTCTCTCGCTGCGCCAGCGGGCGCGCCGCGAAAGTGTATGCCGATCGTCACGAGCGGGCCACGGGGCGGCGTCGAGGGATTGTCACGAGGGCGCCTGAAAGACGACAGCCATTTTCTACATATTGAAATTGCAGGGATTGCTGCGACAGGCCAACGCGAGGTCTACGGATTGAGGATCTTGCCCGCCGCCCGCGTCGATACGCCCGCGCCCCACCACTTGGCGCCCTTGGGCGTGACAATGCCGGCCACGGGGGTCGCCTTGCCGGTGTTCACGTCGAGCGTGTAGACACCGCCGTCGGACGAGAAGCCGTAGAACACGCCCGACCACCACGCGAAACCGAAGAGCTTGGCCACGCCGGTGTCGCCAATGATCGTAACGATTTTGCCGGTCTTGGGGTCGATGCTGGCCAAGGTGTCGCTGGTCGACGTAGCGGTCTTGAGGGTCGCGTAAGTGCCGATGCCCTCGACCGAAAATGCGTCGCCCGAGCTCAGCCACTTGGTGCCGTAGCTGCCCAAGATTTTCAGGGTGACTTTGCCGGCGCTGATGGTGATCTTGGTCCAGTCGCCCGATTGCGCGATGCCGATGAGCGTCTCTTCGGTGGCGCTGACGGAGCCCTTGGGCACAAACGTCATGCCGTTGAACTCTTGGCCCAAGTTGACCAGCCACTTGCACTTGGCGGTATTGACGTCGCACTGAAAAAGGTCTTTGTGTGTGCAGATGTACATGGCGCCGCCCTGGTCTAGGGCCATGTCGGTCACATCGTCTTTGTTCTTGTCGAAGCTGAAGATGCCGACCAGCGAGAACTTCTTGTCGGCGAGGTCCAAGCGGTACAGCTCGGTGGCGGTCTGGGCGTAGAGCTGGCCGACCGGGCCGGTGGGTTCGACGCTTGCGTCGCTGCCGGTGTCTGCGGGGTCCAAAAGCTCAGACCAATCCACGTCTTCGGTGGGGTTCGTGTCGGCCAGCGTGTCTCCGCCGCCGCTGCTGTCGGGCAGGTCGCTGACGTCGCTCGCGGTGTCGGTCTTGCCGGTGTCGCCTTTGCTGGCGTCGCCGCCGCCGAGCTCGCCCGTGTTGGCGTCTTCGCCGGCGATGTCGTAGTAGACGGTGCCGCCGCCGGTGCTGGCGCTGCTCGAGCATCCGGCGATTGCCCACACGCACGTAAGGGCCGCCATGGCCCACATCAACATCTTGTTTTGGCTGTTGAAAGTGTTCTTCATGGCGGCCCTCACGCTGGTGGTTCTTGGCTTACTTAACGGTGCCGGTAACCTGGCGATGCAGGTCCATCAGGCGCCACGGCGGCGCGGCCAGCAGCTTGGTCTTCTCGCCCGCGGGCGCGTTGCCGTGGGGGTAGCGCGCGGCCAGGATCGCGTCGATGACGCCGATGCGCGTGCTGAACTGCGCGACCATGCGCTTGGTATTGTGCAAGTGGGTCATCAGCTTGCTGTTCGACACCTGCTTGAGCTTGCCCTTGCTACCCTCGGGCGCGTCGTACAGCGCGATGATGGCGTCGACCAGCGCATCCTTGCTGCCGTGCTGCTTCAGCATCTTCTGCTTGGGCGTAGCGGGGTTGATCTGCTTGGTGCCCTTCTTGCTGTTGCGACCGATAACCTTTTCTACTTTATTGCTCATGACTTCCTCGCATCGCCGGTTTGTGGCCGACGTCCGGGTGGAGCGGCACGGGGCGCGCTCCGGTTGTGCCGATCAGTCTGTCTGATCAGCGGGTACCCTGGACACTAGGCTCCGTCGCCTTCGCCCATGGTCTCGGGTTTGATCGCCGCGGTGGGCGCTGTATCGGCCGGAATCGCACCATCGCCGCCGGTTTGGCCAGCTTGGTCGATTTCAGCCTGGATTCGCTTGATTTCGCCGGGTGCCAACACCGCCGCCGGGCTCTGCGGCCAGCGCTGGGCCACCGCTTGCCACATCTCGACCGCGCGCTGGCGCCACAGGATGCGCTCGTAGGCCTTGGCCAAAAGCTCGTAATGCTCTTGCGTATGCGCCCGATCCGGAAACGCCTGCATGGCCAGGTGCAGCCGATAGACCACCCCCATCCACTTCTTGCGTTCCGCATAAAACTTCACCACATAGCGGGCATGGGCATACTGCAGGTCGATGCAATGATCGCGCAGGCCCAGCGCCTCGGTGGCAAAGCGCGAGCGGGGATAAGTCCGCACAAACTTTTCAAGTTCCGTCCGGGCGTGCTGCACCGGGCTCAGGTCGAGCTCGTACACCGGCGGCAAGATCCACAGGTCGCTGGGCGCCAGCTCGTAGTGCGATTTGGCGATCATGAACATCGCATAGGGCACGTTGTCGTTGCCCTCGTGGCGCTGCACAAAGTTGTGGTAAGCCTCGATAGCCTCGTCGTATTTGCGCGATTGGAACAGCCCGTCGGCCAGCCGCAGCCGCGCCAGCGCCGTCAGCTGTACGTAACTAGGCATCTTAACGAGCTTTTGCAGCTCTTGCTCGGCCTCTAGGATCGAGCCGCCCGCCAAGTGCTCCATGCTTTCGTGATACAGCGTCTCGGCTTCCGAGCCCACCGGCTGCGCCACCTCGGGCCCGCAGGCCAGCAGGGTCAGCGCGACGGCCAGCCACAGCAACACCCCAGTCAATCGCTTGACTTGCTTGGGCATTGTGCTGTGCGGACTGCGCTGCGCCATCGGCCACGACCCCACCGGCGGCAGGCCGGCATCGGGGGCGCAGTAGTATCCCGGATCGCCGGGCAGTGGGTCAAGCAAAACCCGCAGGTTCTCAGGCTCAGCCGGCCTTGGCGACGAACTCGAAGTCGGCTTTTGCTACGCCGCAGTCGGGGCAACACCAGTCCTCGTCGATGTCTTCGAAGCGGGTGCCGGGGGCGATACCGTCGTCGGGCAAGCCCTTTTCTTGGTCGTACTCAAAGCCGCACACGATGCAGGTCCACATGATTTCCTCCAAAACTGGTGTCGAATAGCTTGGGCTGGGGGATAGTGTTCTAACGGGCCGACTCCAGACGCTTTTCGTACTGCTTGGCGTGGCGCTCTTCGACCTTGGCGAGCGCGGCAAAGCGCTTGGCGGCCTTGGCCAGCAGGGCGGCAAACTCGGCGGCGTGCTGCTGCGACTCGGCGATCTGCTCGGCAAACTCGCCTGCCGCCAGGTGATTTCCTTCTTGCACCGCCGCGTGGTGGAACTTGGGGTACATGGCGGTGTACTCGTGCGTCTCGCCGGCGATGGCCAGCTGCAGCACCTGCTGCGGGTTCAGCTTGGCGGCGGGGAACAGCAGGTCGGCGTGGCCCAGGGCGTGCTGCACCTCTTGCTTGGCGGTCTCTTCGAACAGGGCTGCGGTCTCTAAGTCGCCGTGTGCACGGGCAATCTTGGCAAAGTGCAGGTACTTGATGTGCGCCATGCTCTCGCCCGCAAAGGCGGCTTCTAGATTGGCGATGGTCGGGCTGTGGGTCGTGCTCATCGGGGTCCTTGGCGCCGTGCTTGCTTGCGGGCGGTAGAGCAAATGTAGGTCACTCCCTTTGATTGAGCTAATCGATTGTATATGTAAGAACGATAGAATAGGTCGATGGCGGAATAGATCCTCGTCAAAAAACTTTGGCAGAAACCATGCTTGCGGCGCGCTAGCTTGCGCGTTCGCCAGGCAAGGCGCTTGCTGAAATCAGGCGGTCCGCAGAGGCCGTGGCGAGGTGCAGGGATGAACGGGTGGATGCGCATCGCGGTAGGGGTGATTTTGCTAGCAGCTACAGTGGCTTGCGGCAAGAATGCGGCGACGGAGACCCTGTTGGGGTCGGGAGGCGTGTCGGTGGCGTACGCAGATTCGGGTCCAGGGCGGGCGAGCTATACCAAGCCAAGTCAAGAAGAACTAAAGAAAAGGCTGACGCCGCTGCAGTATCGGGTCACCCAAGAAGGGGCTACAGAGCCGGCGTTTTCGGGGTCGTACTGGAACGAGCATCGCGACGGCTTGTACGTGGATGTGGCGACGGGCGAGCCGCTGTTTTCAGCCCGCGACAAGTTCGATTCTGGAACAGGTTGGCCTAGTTTTACGCGACCGGTCGATGTGGGGGCGGTCATCAATCACGAGGACCGCAGCCACGGCATGGTGCGCGTAGAGGTGGTATCGCGGGTTGGCGCGTCGCACTTGGGCCACGTTTTTGACGACGGACCAGCGCCCGCCGGGCTGCGTTACTGTATCAATTCTGCGGCATTGCGCTTCGTGGCGGTCGATCGCCTAGGGGCCGAGGGCTATGGCAGTTACGCCGCGCGCTTTGGTGCCAAGTCGGCGGCGGCGCCCCAGGCCGATACGAACAATGCCTGCGCGTCGCCCAAGCCGGGTGAGCAGCCGGGCTGTGCCGCCACGCTCGAAGTGGCCTATCTGGCCGGCGGTTGTTTTTGGGGCATGCAGGATATCCTTAGGAAAATCCCAGGGGTGGTCGAGACCGAGGTGGGTTATACCGGCGGCACCACCGCCAAGCCCAACTACGAGCAGGTCCATGGCGGTCGCACGGGGCACACCGAGGCTGTAAAAGTCGTGTTCGACCCCGAGCAGCTGAGCTACGCGGATTTGCTCGAGAAATGGTACTTCCGCATGCACGACCCGACCACCGTTAATCGCCAGGGTAATGATGTAGGATCTCAATATCGTTCGGCTATCTTCTACACGAGCGACGTGCAGCGCGACACGGCTGAGGCGGTCAAAGCCCGCGTCGATAAAAGTGGTAAGTGGCCGCGCAAGTTGGTGACCGAGATCGCCGCCGCGGGGCCGTTCACGTCGGCCGAGGACTACCATCAGGACTATCTAGAGAAGAATCCCGGTGGCTATACCTGCCATTATATGCGGTAGTTGTAGGGGTGCTTGACGGGTGGCGCCCGCTGGTCGCACAGTCCGCCGCGGCGCCATGACGCCAGGACCAAGCCCGTGGCCACTTTTGCCTTTGCCGATAAGCCGCGTGTGCCGCTAAGCGTTCGTATTATATCGTATAAATACGATGCTTGGCTGCCGGGGAGCCTTGGCGGCCTGGCCATGCAGTCGGTGATGCCGGCCGAGGTGGTGGCGTCGGATGACTGCTCGCCCGCGCCACATACCCAAGCATTTTGGGATCTTGCGCCGCAGTTTCCGTGGGTGCACTTTCAGCAGCCGCCGCACAATCTGGGCCCAGTGCCGCATTTTCGCCAGCTGGTGGCTGGGGTTGAGCAGCCTTACTACCTGCTGATGTCGGCCGACGACACGCTGGTCGATTCGGACTTCTTGCGCGACGCGGTGGCGGTGTTCGAGCAAAACCCAAACGTGGTCGCGGTGTTTGGCCGACATGTGCCGGTGGATGTCGACGGGCGACTGCTCGTGCCGGAGCCGCCGCGGGCGTCGGTCGAGGTGCGCATCCTGCCGGCGCAAGACCTGCGCGACCGCTTGGCCTTTGACAACGTGGTGCCGGCGGTGTGCACGGTGATCCGCACGTCGGTGCACCAGCAAGTGCCGCCGTTTCCGATCGATAATACCCTCTGTCACGACTGGCTGCAGTGGTATCTTATGACGTTCGCTGGTGATTTTGCGCTTATCGATCGTCCCGTGCTGCACTACCGCACCCATCGCGGCAGCTTGTCGGCGGCCCACGAACACGAGGCCAAGGTTGCCAAGTGCGTCGACGAATTCTACCTGGCGCTGCTCAACCGGCCCGAGGTGAGCGCGCACGACCGCGAGCAGCTGCGGGCTGGGCGTATTCGCAAGCAGCTGGCCTACTTGCCGGTGCGGCGGCTGTGGCGGCCGGTGGTAGAACATGTAGGCACCAAGCAGACTTGGCAGGCCTTGGCCGAGACGCTGAGCGAGCGCGGCGTGCGGCGCCTGGCGCAGTGGCGGACGGCCCTGTGGTCTGGCCAGCTAGCACCGGGCGCGCAGGGGCTGCCGGACCTTGCGGAGCGGTAAGGGTACGCGGCGTCATCGAAAACGAGCTAGTCGCCCCTGTAGCCACTGCCGCGCCGCACTAGCCTCACTGCGCCGCACGCTGAGCAAGGCCCACCCCGCCATGACCACCGCGCTGCCCGCCAGTCGCAGCGGCAGCGCCGCCAAGCCAAGCCATGCCGCGGCACCCACCGCTAACGCACTTACAGTGAGCAGGGCGATGTTGTCGCGTTGTGGAGTGATGGCAAACGCCCGCCGATTGACCCAGGCGTACACGGCACACATCAGAATTTGATTGGCAAGAAACGCTGTTGGCGGGCCGTAGCGCCCAAGCGACCGGGTAAGCACCTCGACCAGCACCATCCAGGTCACGTAGAACCCAAGATCGAGAAGCACATGCAGTCGCACCCGCCCCGATGCCAGGACGGTAAGGCCAGTAGCCCAGGCCACCACTTTGAACAGGTCGCCCACCAACTGGATCTGCAGGAGATCGGCAGCCCCCACGTACTCGCGCGAAAACAGTAGCCAGATTAGCAGTTCGCGCGCCGTAAGAAGACCAATGATGATCGGTGTGACCAAAAGGAGCACGCTGCGCAGCGTCTGGTTGACTTCAACGCCCAGCTGGCCGGGCTGCTGCGACGCCGTCCGGTAGGAGGGAAAGCTGTACGCCGACATGGCGCCAAGCACTAAGCCTAAGTACTGCAAGGTCAAAGCGTAGGCGACTTGGTACAGCCCTGCCTGTTCAAGGCCAAGCAAGTCGATGATACGCCGCCGCAACAGCAGGCCCAGCAGGCTGGCCGCGCCGCCGCTGATCAAGAGGGCGCCCGCAAATTGCCGCAGCGTGCGCATGTCCGTGGCGTCGGCGTCGGCGGATGCGGGCGGCGCATCCACCGCTGCTGGCAGGGCGAACTGCCGCCACACCCACGCCGTGCCAATCAGCGAACTGACATGCACGGCAGCCAGGCTCCAGAGCGCCCCCGGCAGGCCAAAGGCCAATACCAGCGGGATGACCATGGCGACCGCGGTCAACGACTCGATGAGCCGCGACCGGGCCACTAGCCCGAATGCCTTGGCGCCGTTCAACACCGATTGCCTTGGACGCACCCAGAGTTGCAGTAACAGCGACAGCGTGCCCGCGGCGCCGGCCCAGACCGTGGAATTGAGTCCACTGAGCGCAGGCATCAACCACGGACTTGCCAGGGCCAATACCAAAAGCACCACCGCAACAATGGGGGCCACCTTGCGGCGTACCAGCCGCAACAGACGGTGGATGCTGGCGTAGCTGCCCTGTGCCCAGGCGTCGGCTGACAGCGCTACCAGCCCTTGCTCGGTGCCGAGCAGCACGTACGTAGCCAACAGAGCTTGCCAATCGGCCATCTGGGCGATTACGGCCATACCCGCCTTGCCCACATGCAGCGCCACAATCTTGGTGCGCACGATCTGTACAAGCAAGTTGATCAGGGTGACGCTGCCGAGCAGCATGGTCACGCGCAGAAATTGGCTCATCGGCCCCTAGACTTTGGGCATGACGAAGAAGTCGCGCACCGCAGCGGCCACTTCGTCGATCTGTGCGGCCGTGTGCTGCGGACTCATCGGCAGACTCAGGCAGGTGTTCGCCCAGGCGTCGGCGAGGGGTAATTCCAAGTGGCCATGCGTAGTTGTATAGGCCTTGGCGCGATGTGGCGGCACCGGGTAGTGGATCTGCGTGGCAATGCCGCGGTCCGCCAAGAAGCGAGCCAGCTCGTCGCGGCGCGGCGTGCGGACCACGAATAAGTGCCAAACCGGCTCGGTACCCTTTGGAATTGTAGGTAATAGTAGGTTCGGACAACCGTCCAATGCGGTCAAATAGCGGCGGGCGTGATCGGCGCGCTGCAGGTTGTCGTCGACCAAATGCGCCAGTCGCACTCGCAGTAGGGCCGCCTGCAGCTCATCCAGGCGACTATTGAAGCCCGCTAGATCATGATGGTACTTGACCGACGAGCCGTAGTTGCGCAACTTGCGAAGCGTTGTCGCCAGGGCATCGTCGTCGGTGGTGATCGCGCCGCCATCGCCAAAAGCACCAAGATTTTTGCCTGGATACATCGACCACCCCGCCGCGTCGGCCAGGCTGCCGCAGGGCTGGCCGTGGTAGCGCGCGCCGTGGGCCTGCGCCGCATCTTCGAGCACCCGTAGCCCGCGATTGCGCGCCACGGTCAGGACCGCGCCCATGTCGGCCGGCTGACCAAACAGATGTACCGGTACAATCGCCCGTGTCCGCACCGTAATCGCGGCTTCGATGCGCTCCGGGTCGAGCAAGCAGTTTTCGTCGATCTCGACCGGCACGGGGGTGGCGCCACACCAGCTCACCGCCAGCCAGGTGGCAATGAAAGTCTGCGAAGGCACGATAACCTCGTCGCCCGGCCCAATGTCCCACGCGCGCAGTACCAAGTGGAGGGCGTCGAGCCCGTTGGCCACGCCAATGCAATGCTTGACGCCTACAAACGTGGCGAATTCTTGCTCGAAAGCTGCCAACTCTTCGCCGGCGATAAACCAGCCGCGGCGGGTCACGCGCTGCCAAGCGGCATCGTATTCGCTGGCGTGGGCGGCAAAGGCATCGGCAAGGTCAAGAAAGGGGATCATGGCTCACCTTGGCGCAGTGTGCGGGCCGCCATCAGATAGGTATCGATATCGCGGAAGTAATCACTTTCGCTGTAAATATCGGAAGCCAGCACCAGCAACGCCGCCCCAGGAGTCCGCGCCTCGATGTGGCGCCACACCATCGGCCCCAGGTATAGGCCCTGGTCGGGGGTGTCGAGCGTGACCACCCGCTGGCCTTGGTCGTCGCGCAAGTACACATCGATACTGCCATGCAACGCTAGGTAAACTTGCTGCAATTCGCGGTGCGCGTGGATCGCCCGAATGATGCCTGGCTGCAAGTTCCACAGGTAATACACGCGCGCGATGTCGAACGGCACGTCGCGGCGCCCCTCGGCAAAGGCCAAGCCCACGCCGGCGTCGAAGTGGCTGCGGATGGTGATGGGCGCGCAGCTTGCGATTCCCCAGCTCATGGGCCCTCCGTACCAGAATGCAAACCCAGTCGACCCGGCTCGACAAGGCCTTCGCTGCGAAACTTATGAATATACCAGTTGATCGTCGTCAGTAGGCCTTCGTCGAACTCCGTCGTGGGCTGCCAGCCCAACCCGGCCAGCTTGCTCGCGTCGATGGCGTAGCGACGATCGTGTCCTGGTCGATCGGTCACAAAAGTAATCAAATCAAGCAGCTCTTCAGCGGGCGTGCCGACAGCCTGTGCCGTCAGTGTCGCCAACTTTTGCACGAGCTGCAGATTGCTCCACTCGTTGTTGCCGCCGACGTTGTACGTCTCGCCTTGGCTGCCGTGGCTCACAATGTGCAGCAGGGCGTCGCAGTGGTCGTCGACATACAGCCAATCGCGCACGTTCTCGCCCTTGCCGTAGACCGGTATTGGCTGACGCTGCAGGCACTTGCGCACCACTGTCGGGATCAACTTTTCGGCGTGCTGGCGCGGCCCGTAGTTGTTGCTGCAGTTCGACAGGGTCACGGATAGCTTGTACGTGCGCCCCCAAGCCCGCACCAAGTGGTCACTGCCGGCCTTGCTCGCCGAGTAGGGCGACGATGGCTGGTAGGGTGTAGTCTCGGTAAAACCGGGCTCGTGCAGGTCTAGGTCGCCGTAGACCTCGTCGGTCGAGACGTGGTGGAAACGCACCGTTTGGCCCTCTTCGGCCAGCCTATTCGCTGCACCCTCGAGCAGCCACACCGTGCGCGCCGCCTCGAGCATGGCGTAGGTGCCCACCACGTTGGTCTGCACAAACGCCGCCGGCCCATCGATCGAGCGGTCGACGTGCGACTCGGCTGCAAGGTGCAAGATGGTGTCGATCTTGTGTTCGCGCAGCAGCTTGGCCACCAGCGTGCCGTCGCAGATGTCGCCTTGCACAAACGTAAAGCGCTGCGGATCGGCGTCCGCCAAATTCTCCAGCGAGCCGGCATAGGTCAGCTTGTCGAACCCCACCACATGCGCGCGCGGGTCCAGCTGCAGCAGACGGTGCACTAGGTTCGAGCCAATAAAGCCGGCTGCACCAGTGATCAGCACGGCGCGCGGAGTATGAACAAGTGGAGTCATCAGGCCTTGATCCATAAGGGTGGGCGCGGGCGGCGCGCGGGCAAGCATACCGGAAAATACCGCAGCGTGCTCGGGCGGGCGGCGCTCGGGACTGTGCCCGCAAGGTCGCGCCGACGTCAAGAGCACAGCGCTAGGCGGATCTGGGACTTCTTCCGATATTTGGGCGTGTATACAATGGTTTTTCGTGTGTGCCAACGACTTCAGCGCACCGGCCGCTTCGGTTGACAGGGCCCGCAGGTCCAGCACAATCTGCCGGCGGCTCCGTTGGGCCGGCTGGGCAAAGGGGAGCAGGTGGAGCGTCAGACTCATGCAGCTACGGCGCCAGCGCTCTTTGCCATCGCGCTCGCGACGATCGCCGTGCAGCTCTGGCGGGTTCTGTGTGGCCTCGATTTCAACGACGAGATGCAGTACTACGGCGAGCTGGTCAGCCTGCTCGACCACAACCGCCTGTTTGCGACCGACCTGTTCTTGCAGCAAAACGTAGACTTACTGCTGTATCCGATCCTCAAGCCGTACACCTTGCTCGCCGGCCACTGGGGCCTGATCGTGGCGGTGCGCGGTCTGTTTGCTGCACTGGTGCTGGCTGTGGCTTGGCGCACTTATGCCAGTTTGCGCAGCGTGGGTACGGCCGCCATACCCGCCGCGCTAGCGGGCCTGGCTATCACGTTTGCGCTGCCGCTGACCAACGTGTACTCGGTGAGTTACAACACGGTTTCGCTGGCCCTGTTTGGCCTGTGCCTGGCTGAGTTCGTCGACTGGCTGGGCCGCGATGGCCGGCCACGGCTGTGGTTTTGGGCGGTGGTGCTGCCGCTGATGCTGCTGGTGTACCCGCCTCTTGGCGTGGTGGTGTCGGCTGTGGCGGTGGCGCGTTTGCTGGCGGCTGGGCAGCGTGCGTGGTTGTGGCCGGCACTTTGGCGCGGCGCGCTGGCCTCGGCGGTGCTGCTGGCCCTGTACTTCTGTTTTGCCGACCTGGCCGACTTGGGCCAAGCTCTGGCCTTTTCGAAAGCTTTTGGCGTCGCCCAGGTGATTCGCGGCGAGCGCTTCTATCTAAAGGTGCTGGCCTTTGTGCTGGTGGGTGTACCGGCGGGGCTGGCCTTGGCTCGGTCGGGGCGGCTGGCGGGGTGGCTCGAACGCCCGGTGCTGCGTTGGCTCGGTCTCGCGGCGGTGGCGCTGGGGGCTGGACTGGCGTGCACTTTCGCTGGGGGCCGGGCCGAGTGGCAGTTTCCGCTGGCGGCGCTCGCGCTCGTGCTGACCACGCTAGCGGCGCTGCTCGTCTCGGTGACCCCTATGCAAGTGCCTGCCGTGGCTTGGGTTGCCTGCCTGTACGTGGCCGCGGGCGCCACCATGGCGGTGACCAGTGGCAACGGCTTTCGCCAAATCCAGTGGCCGTCGCTGGCGGCCGTGCCCGCGCTGACCGGGCTGTTGTGGCTGCACAGTGAGCGGATAGCTGCCGCGCGGCGCGGTCCGTGGCGCTGGGCGCCGCCTCTGCTGACGGCGTCGTCGCTTGCCCTGGCCCTCGAGCTGTTTCTTCTGCACCCGTATGGGGACCAGCCGCTGTACCGCTCGACTCAGCCGGTGGTCGGTGCGCCTGCGCTCGCGGGTCTGTATGTCACGCCCGAAAAAGCGGCGGCGGTCGCGGCGGCCCGGGCGGCACTGGGCGATGTGGCGCCGGGCAGCCACGTGATGGTGGTCGGCGCCCAGCCTTGGCTTTACCAGGCCCTAGACCTGTGGCCCGACACCGACATGATCTTTATGCACCCTTACAGTGCCATCGAGGGCCAAGAGCTGCTCGGTGCTAGGCTTTTGCAGCGCCGGCCTGCTGTGATTCTTGTCGCGGCCGAGACGTCGGCGCCGGTCCACACTGCTGTGGTCCAACTGCTGCAGACGTACCAATGCCAAACGCGCCGCACGCCCGCCGACTTGGGCGACGCTCACAAGCGCTTGCAAACCTTCTTTGATTTGGTGCCCGAGTTGCAGGTGTGCCGGCCCAAGCCCCCCGCCAAGGCGGCGCCCTGACCGCTACTCGGGCCCAATTAGCACATCGGGCCCGGCGCCGCGCAGGCGACCCTGGGCCTTGCGCGCCAGCTGATCGGCCTTGAGCAGGTTCTTGCGACGCTCCGTCTTCTGCCAATCATCAATATTTTTGGTCAGTTCTGCATCCATCCAAGTCTTGGGGTAGACCAGGGGATACTGCGCCTTGACCCGCTCGACCACGCCCAAGAAATCGCTCCGCGCCGGCGCCTCGGCCAGCTTGCCCTTGCCCGACAGCAGCACCAGACGCACGCGCTCGAGCAGCGCCTTGGGGTCGCGCACCGACAGTGTGACCTCGGGGTACGAGCCGTAGTGGCAGCCGCTGCAATTCTTGACGATATCTTGAACATCGCGGCGCTTTTCGAGATCACGGCTCTTGTAGCGCTGGGCAAAATCGGCGTCGTAGACCTTGGGCGCATTGTCGAGGGTGTAGTCGCAGCAGGTGGTAAAGTCGCCGTTGGGGCGGATGGCAAAGTATAGGTTGGGGCTGTCGCACAGGCCGTTGTGGCGCCACGTTGGCGGCCGACCTTTTAGAAACTCGATGGAACTGCGCAGAAATCGCTCGGAGTCGAACAGCGGCGCCCCGGCGCGCTTTAGCGCAATCAGCTCGTCGCAAGCGCGCTCAAGCTCGGGCCACTGCTCTTGCCGAAAATTGAAATTGCTGTCGAACGAGCGAAAGCCCTTGACCTTCGACGGTGGCGAAATGTGCACCGGCACCAGCGACACGAACCAGCCGATTTGTCTAGCAAATTCAACAATCGACGGGATCTCGCGGTAGTTGAACTGGCTCATCACGGTGCCCAGGCTCAAGATCGCCGACTTGCCGCGAAACACCTGCGAAATGCGCTCGATGGTGTTGATGGCGTTGACGCTGCTGCCGGGCACGGCGTTGATGTAGTCGAAGGTGGGGTGATCGAGCGAGTCGAGCGAGACGTTGATGTCGCGGGCGCCGGCTTCGTAACAGGCGCGCAGCTTGTCTTCGGTGGCGACCTTGGTGCCGGCGGTCTGCAGACGCACGTTCATGCCAAGTCGGCAGAACTCTTCTACGATCTGCGGCAAGTCGTCGCGCAAAAACGGCTCGCCGCCGGTCAGCAGCACAATGCCCACGCCGGCTTTTTTCAAGCTGCGGGCAGTATCTTTGATCTGGTCGAGCGTCATCTCGCCGATGCGCGAATTGGTCTCGACGATGTTGCACTGCCGGCACATCAGGTTGCAGCGGCCTACAATGTAGAACTGCACGTAGTATGGGCTGCGCTTGGTCAAAATTGCGCGCGCAATCGAGAGCTTGGTCGAGGTGCTGAACATGGAGCTCCGGGGGGCGTTACGAAGCGCGCGGGGCGCGGGCGGCGATGCAAACGTTCCAGCACAGATAGCGCAACGGCGGAATCCACTTCAGCAACTTGGCATCCAGGGCTTCGAGCGGCAGGTAGAGGGGGCGCCACATGTCCGCCTCTTTGACCACCTGTTTCCAGTAACGGATCTTGTTGGGATTGCGCCACAGGATGCCGGCCATGATCATGAAAATACTAAGAGTTGTCAGCCAGTAGAAGCGGGTCTCGACCTTGCCGAAGTAGCGCTCGAACAGCTTCAAGTCCGCCTCGGTCAGCGGATGCTCGTCGACGGTGCGGACTTGGGTGGCCATGCGGCGGTACACGTTGATAAGCGGGTTGTAGGCAATCGGGTCCCAGCTGACCAGCACGCCTTCGGGCTTGAGGTGTTGCACCAGATCGCGCAACGTGGCGTCGATCTCCACGTGGTGAAACAGGTTGCCTACGTAGATCACGTCGAATTTCACATCTCTGGCCAGGCCCACCGACTCGGCGTTGGCCTGGTGGGTGGTCACGCTTACGCCATTTTGCTTGGCTAGGGCCGCCGTTACGTCGAGCATGCCCTGCGAGAGATCCGTCGCCGTAACCTGGGCGCCCTTCATCGCAAAGTAGACGCTGGCCTCGCCCAGGCCGCAGCCGACATCGAGCACGGTCTTGCCGTGTAAATCGCCAATTTGCTTGACAATCCAGCGCATTTCGGGCGCGGTGCAGGCTTCGTTGGCGGTCAGGGGATCAATGTCGGCGCTATCGGTCGACTTGGCCCACTCGTCGTGAAATTTCTGTTCTGCAACAAGGCGGTCGCCATCGTGCGCGGTTGGGGACGACATGTTTACTCCTTGGCCACCGAGGGATCGTGCAGCGTTTGCGGCGTGTGGTACAGCACCAGCGGGCGTCCTTGTACCTGCTCGTAGATGCGGCCCACGTATTCGCCAATAATACCCAGCGAGATCATTTGAATACCGCCGAGCAGCGTGATCATCGCCAGCAGCGCCGTCCAACCCGGCACCAGCTCAAGGCCAAATACGCGCAAGCATACGTAAATGAATCCAAAGCTTAGTGAAATCGCGCTGATGGCCAGCCCCAAGTGCGTCACCATCCGCAGCGGCTCCCGCGAAAACGACAGCACGCCGTCTAGGGCAAAAGCCAGCATTTTTTTGAGCGGATACTTGGTCTCGCCGAACTGCCGCGCCGCGCGCGAGTAGGTGACGATCGCCGTCTTGTAGCCCACCCACGCCACCAAGCCGCGCCAGAACGGCGCCCGCTCTTTCAAGGCAATCAGCACGCTGAGCACACGGCGATTGATTAGGCGAAAATCAGCCACATCTTCAGGCAGTTGGCCCTTGGTTAGGCGCGTCATCAGCCGGTAGTACATCTGCGCCGTCGACCGCTTGAACCAGGTGTCGGTGGTGCGATCGACGCGCTGGCCGAGCACCACGTCGTACCCCAGCCGCCACAGTTGCACCATTTCAACAATCTTTTTTGGGGGATCCTGCAGGTCGGCGTCGATCGACACGCATGCCTCGCCTACCGCGACCTCCATGCCGGCGAGCAGTGCTAGCTGGTGGCCAAAGTTGCGCGACAGGTCGAGCAGGCGAATCGTAAAGGGCCACGCCGGCTGGCGCTGCGCTTGGCTGGCGATCTGCGCCGAGGTGTCGTCGCGCGAGCCGTCGTTCACAAAGATGATCTCAAAGGTCGGCAGCTCCGGCGCCAGACCCTCAAACGTTGACAGCACCAGCTGGATGTTCCCCGACTCGTTGTAGCAGGGAATGACAATCGAAAGCTCGGGCGTCGCGGGCGCGGTTTCAAGGTGCGACATGGTCGGGGCTCCCTGGTGACTGCTGCCGTGGGCGATCGGCGGCAGGTGCATGCGAAGACAGCTGATAGCTCTGTTGAATCACGGCGGCATGCCGCGGCACGGCAAGGTCGAGCAGCGTGAGCATCCCGCCGATGGCCGCGGCTACGGGCGCGCTCGCGGTCAGCGCGGCATTCCAGGCATGTCGCTTGGCGGGCGAAAAGCCAAAATCGGTCCCGCGTTTGCGCGTGTAGTAGTAGTAGTTGTGCCCTGGGCCCACGGCCGACAGCAAGCTGAGCGACCAACCGACCCAGCTGTACAGCCACGATGGATGGCTGCCGCATCGTTCAAAGCCGCAGCTGGCCATGCACGCGTCGAGCGACCTCGGCGTGAACTGGTGCACATGGTTTGGGTTGTCGTAGTACGTGTTTTCTTTGCCGAAAACCCGGCTTAACCAGCTGTCGGCGTTAGGCACGCTGACCAGCACAACCGTATCGGCTGCGGCGGTTTGGCTGACCGCCTGCAGCGTCGCCGTCAGCGCATCGAGCGGCATATGTTCCAGCGAGTGCCAAAACGTAACCAATGCCGGCGCAACAATGTCGGCGGGCCAGCGGGTGCGCACGTCAAGGCCCAAGGTCTTGGTGGCAAAGTCTACGCAAGTGCTAGTGATCTCGACCCCCACGGCCGGTATTCCGTAGCGCTGGATGTGCCATAAGAACCGCCCGGGTCCGCAGCCCACGTCGACCACCGCGCCCGGGCGGCGCATCAGCCGGCGCGCCAAGCCCACCTGGTGGCGATCCAGCATGGTGGTAGCGCGAATCCGTGCGGCGTTCAAGACTTCGTTTGTAATAAACGTTTGTTGTGGCGTCTCAAGCACTTCGTGACCGCAGCACGTGCAGCGCAAGTAGGCCAGGCGGCGCACCCGCTCAGTGCCACCGCACATAGGGCAGCCGGTGGGCCTCAAGCTGGTGCTTTGCGAGGCGAAATTGCTTTGCGGCATGGTCATGATCGACGTCACTCAATCCTGCGCGGGCTTCGGGTGCGGACGTGTGGGCGGTCAGCGCATCCCGCCAAACAGCAGGCCCCAAAAGCGTACGTTGACCGGCCGCGGCAAAAAGTTCGACACGGCCAGCAAAATCTTGGTGCTTGCGCCCAGGATCAGGATCGACTGGCGGCGCTCGATGGCGGCCAAGATCTCGTCGGCCACCGCTTCGGGCGTCATCAGCCCTTTGCCCTCGCGCAGCACCTTGACGCCGGCGTTGGACTGAAAGCCCGTGCGCGTACCCGAAGGCGACACCGTCAGCACGCGATTCGTCTTGCGCAGCTCGTACGACAGCGCCTCGGACCAACTGGCGACAAAGGCCTTCGACGCGGCGTACATCGACATGTTCGGCAAGGGGTTGTAGGCCACACTGCTGGCAACATTGACGATCAGGGCCTCGTCGCGCTTGAGCTGTCGCATGAGCAGCGATGTCAACATGGCCGGCGCGCGAATGTTCACATCCACGGTGGTGTCGAGCTCGCTCTGCGACAGGTCCTCGTGCGCACGGCGGTAGCCGACCCCGGCGTTGTTGATGAGCGCCCCCAGTCGCAGATCCGCCAGCGACTCTGCGAGGGCTTCAATGGCACTGCGCTTAGACAGATCGCTTTGAATCACCCGATCTTGCGGAAATTCCGCCAGCTGATCGACCTGGCGATCCACCAGCACCAGGGGCTTGCCCAGAGCATGGAGGCGCCGGGCCAGTGCCAGGCCGATGCCACTGTTGGCGCCTGTAATCACAAAGCTACCGTGCAGGCGTGCGTGGCCGGCCAGCACCGCGTCGATGCCGTCGGCAATGGCGATCGGTGTCCGGCGGATCAGGTCGCGCTGAAACGCGCTGCCGTCGGCGGTCAGGTAGTCGACAAACAGGTTCGATAATGTAATCGGAAGCTTGGAGTGCAGTGCGCCAAATAGCGGCCCCAGATTCGGCAGGGACAGCTGCGATGGCCGCTTGCCGTGCAGCTTGGTCTCGATCAGCGCCATAAGGTCGCCTAGCGCAATCGACTCGGTGGCCGCAAAGTAAGTCTTGCCCACCGCCGCCGGCGTATCGAGCAGCGCCGCCAGACCGCAGGCCAAATCGTCGACCGCAATAACCGACACGCGGCCGGGAAAGCTCACGCGCAGCGCCGGGCTGCCATCGAGCACCATCGACACGAACTTGGCGATGTGCGAATTCATCCGCATATCGCGGCCATAGATCCACGTCGGCCGCACGATCGTGAAGGGCAAGCCCCCCGCCTGCACCGCCTGCTCGGCTTTCATCTTCGACTTGCCGTACGCCGAGCGCGGCGCAAACGCGTCGGTCGTCTGCAGGGGCTGCGTGGCGTGGTCGCCGGGAGCGCGGTCTAGGGCGCCAATCGTGCTGATAAACACAAAATTGCGCAGTCGCTGGCTGCCCTTGAGCAGCGCGAGCAGCTCTTGCGTCGGCACCAGGTTGTCGGCGTCGTAGTCCGCTCCGTCGCCAAAGGTGGCGTTGGCGGCGACGTGGAAGACA
The DNA here is from genome assembly GCA_903883645.1 of uncultured Myxococcales bacterium. GTDB lineage: Bacteria > Myxococcota_A > UBA9042 > UBA9042 > UBA9042 > SXRM01. The sequence continues at coordinate 30,932 of CAISBR010000143.1, forward strand.
AAGTCTGCTTCGGCCAAGATCGGGGCGCAAGCCTCTAAATTCTGTAGCGATCCGCGGACGGCGACGACGCGCTCGTCGGCAAGCCAGGCGGCTGGCAAGTCGCGCCGGGTCAAGAGCTGCAAGCGGTCGCCACTGCCCACGCGGCCGCGCAGTGCCTCGACTAGCGACGAGCCCAGCAGCCCGGTCGCACCTGTAACGAATACGTTCATCGTTCTGATCCCACTGGGCACATTCCGACTCAACTGGGCAAGCGCGCAAGGCGCCCAAGGTTTCGCCTCGTCCCCGGGCCAGTCTTTTGCCGCAGCCACGGCCCGACCAGCTTCCGCAAAGCCCCGCAATGTAGCACAAGTGACCTAGCCTCGCTATCATGCCGAAGCCGGGGCCGGGTAACGCAGCCACGGGCGAGGAGCCAATGGCCAACCGAATCCACCCCACCGCCATCTTGCAAGGCGAGATCCAGCTGGGTGACGACAATGAAATTGGCCCCTATTCGGTGCTTTACGGGCCCCTGACCCTTGGCCATCGCAACTGGATCGGCCCGCATGTCACCATCGGCACGCCCGGCCAAGACACGCGCAATCCGCACTACGACAGTTCGCAATCGCCCATAGCCATCGGCAACGACTGCATCATTCGCGAGTACACGGCGATTCAAAAGCCCTGCTATGGCGACGTCACCAAGCTGGGCGACCGGGTGTTTCTGATGCAAAGCGTGCATGTGCCGCACGACGCGGTGCTCGACGACGATGTGGTGATTACGCCGATGGTCGTGATGGGCGGTATCGTGCGGGTGCTGCGCGGCGCCAATCTAGCCGTGGGTAGCTCGCTGCATCAGTACTCGGTGGTGGGCCACTACAGCATCGTGGCGATGGGCGCGGCGGTGACGAAGAACGTCAAGCCTTTCGCGCGCTACATTCCGGGCAAGCCGCTGTCGGTAAACGAGTATGCCATCAAGAAGTTTGGTTTTGCCGATGTGGCCGCCGAGATTGCCGCCTACATCGAGCGCGGGGAGCGGCCGACTGCGCCGCGGCTTGTGGCCATGATCGACGAGTTTGAGCAGGCGTGTATCAAGTCGGGTCGGCCGGCGTACTAGCGCGGTCGATTACCCCTC
>CAISBR010000144.1 GCA_903883645.1 uncultured Myxococcales bacterium
TAGCAAGGCCAACGGACACTGCTTCTTCTTGTTGGCGCAGACGGGCACGCAGGGCGATGCGCTGCGCGAGTACTTGGTCGGACGCGGTTTTCAGGCCACTATCCACTATGTGCCGCTGCACGCGTCGGAGATGGGCACGCGTCTGGGGTATGCGCCGCAAGATTTGCCGGTAACGCTTTCGGCGGCGGCCCGCCTGTTGCGCTTGCCACTGCATCACAAGCTACAACCGACCGATATCGACGCCGTGGCGGCTGCGGTGGGTACCTTCTTCGGCAGTTGAGCCCGATGGAGGTAGCGAACGGTTCGACACGCGAGACAGGTCTTGACCCTAGTGGGGGACCCTGGCTGCATTCTGGACTAGCGCTGCGGCACCGGCCACCCCACCGTCTCGCCGGCCACAAGGCGATCCATCACCGGGGTAGCGCTGGCGGCCGGGGCTAGGTCGCGGCGCACGAAGACATGCCACTGCTGCGCAAAGCCGCCCACGGTCCGGTCCCAGCCGCCGGGGCCGTTTAGCGCCCCTATGTAGACGTACGCCGGCCGGTCGCGCATGGCTCCGCGGTAAAATGTGGTGACGACTGCGGCCGGTCGCTCGCGGTCAATCCACCCCAACATCTGGGCTATCACCGCATTGGCGAGCGGACGACCGGTTTGGGTCGCTCCAGCCAGAACCGTGACGCACGAGTCGGTGGCGAAGAAGGGCTGGCCCGCTAGCCGCGCGGTAAAGGGCTCATCGGGTAGTACCACCGGAGCCGGTGCGGCGCGAATCCAGTTCACCATGGCCTGCCATTCGCCGCGGGCCTGGGCGGTCGGCACAGACTTGAATGGATTATGAATCATTGCGAGGAGTTGCAAGGCCATACCGGCCCAGACCAGCCCGGCGTGCCAGCGCGGCACCCCCGGCTTGGTCAGCGCCGCGATACCCAGCTGCAGCGTCATCATCGCCACCACGCCGAGCACTGCAGTCGCGGGAATCAGACTGTTCGCAAACGTACCCTGCGTCAGCAGCAGCAGCGACGGCACTACCCCCGCCAGCAGCACCGCGAGCACGTGTACCGCCCGCCGCCGCTCGCCTATCAGCCAGAGCCAGGGTGGAGCGGCTAGCGCCAGGGCCACCACGCCCAAGTCGCGGGCCAGCAACGCACGGGGCATGACCAGAGGCGAGCCCGGCGCGTGCGGATACTGCGACGGTGCCTCGAACAGGTAGAAGGCCATCCAGTGGTCGCCCTGTAAAATGGGCAGCCCAATCATGAGCCACGCCGCCAATGCCATGGCCCCCAGCATGACCAGCGCTCTGCGCCATTGCGTCAGCGCCAGCACAGCGGCCAAAACCAGCCCATACGCCAACGCCGACTGCTTGACCGCCAGCGCAAGCCCCAGCGCCGCCCCCGCCAGCGCGGCACTTGGCCAACTGCGGCCTCGCGCCATAGCTAGCATCGCCGCGACGATGAGCGCCAACATGAGCCCGTCGCTTTTGCCGACGCCAAAGAAGTAGCCGGTCATCTCGTTCGCCAGCAGCGGCCATGCGGCGGCAAAAAGTGCCAGCACGCGCGGCAGCTTCCAAGCTCTGGCCAGCAGGTAGACCAGCACGACGGCCACAGCCATGCCGCCCGCGTTCACGACACGCATCGCCTGCAGCGAACCCAGCGACAGCCCCATCAGCCAGCTGGCCACGCGCGGCCCGAGCGGACCGTACGGATAAGCGATGTAATCCATGGCTGGCGCGGCGTAAATCGGCTGCCCCGCCGCAGCCTTGGTGGCCATCTCGGCCATGCCAGTCTCCATCGTTTCAACGGGAAAGGGCGCCTGCACAACGAGTAGCGTCGCGTACGCCACCACCAAGCCCGCCAGCAGCGCCGCTCCCGTTATCAGCCACGGCGCCCCGCGGAGCCACGCCGGCGACTCGAGCAGCGTCACACTGCGCACCAACGTCGCCTGTATCGCCCTCTCGCCGATCGTTAAGACTGGCTGATTGGCTGTACTTTTGCTCATTTCCCTCTCCTCGTCGTGCGTCGGCGATGCCAGGGGCCGCACTCTGCACCGGCAAGGGGCCATGGTCAAGTTGGCGTGGACGCACGCGGCACTTGGGCCTTTCGCTACAATCCAATTGCCAGCACCAAGCATCCGGTCTATGGTCACCGCAGGTCAGCCCGCGCGCTGGTCGCGGTGGTCTGTAATGAATTTGAGCATGTCGGCCATCTTCACCTCGCTCGTGACCGGCACCGTGGGTTACGCCTACTTCCGCTACGGCAAGCGCATGACCCGACCCGTGTTCATTGCCGCCGGCATAGGCCTCATGGTGTTTCCGTACTTTGTCGACAGCATCCCCCTGTCGATTATCCTGGGCAGCACGCTGGCGGCTTTGCCCTTTATCATCAAGATCTAACGTGTACTCATGCTGCAAGCGCGTTTGCCCCTGCTGTTGACTTGGCGCCGTGTGGCGCTGCTGCTGCTGGCCGGTAGCGTCGGCGGCGCGCTGTGTGACCAGATTCACGTGCAATTTGGAGTGCTTGCCTATCCTCGTCACGACGTGTTTGGCCAGGCGTGGTGGGTCGGGCCAAATTTTGGCCTCGCGACGCTGGTGATGTATGCGGCGACGTGGCTGTGGGCGAGTCGCTGCGAGCGCGCCCAACCGGGGCCGGTGACGGACCGGGAGGTCATTCAGCATACTGCTTGGTTCTTGGGCGCTTACGTGGCATCCGCGCTGCTGCAGGGGCAGCCCAAGCTGCTGGCGCTGGTCTACGGGTTGCTGTTTCTGCGGCGCGTGCTGCCGCGTGCCGACGCGCCGTGGTTGGCCCTGCACGGCGTGGGCCTCGCCATCGGCGGCACCAGCTTTGAGGCTGTGCTCGCGGCGACCGGCGCCTTTCACTACAACCAGCCCGACTTGTGGACCGTGCCCCTCTGGCTCCCCGGGGTGTACCTGCACGGCGCGCCGCTGGCGATGGCTGTGTTGCGGCGAATGCGGACCGGTGCCCAACAAGACGCACCCTTGTGTCAAGTTGTTGATTAATAAGCTAAATTGCCCGAATCTTGCCCGGTCAAGTCTGGGCTGCGAGGTGGTCCGCTAGGCGCTGCAGCACCGCGTCGCCATCGATGACCTGGCGCACCAGTTCGCGGACGCCGGCTACCACCTCGCCGTGGGCGATGCGCTCCTCGCCGAGCAAAGTCGCGGTCTTGTCGGCGTCGAGGCCCAGCAAGCGGCTTGAGCGCTCGATTTCTTGCGTGAATAGCGCCCGGTCCTTGAGCTTGCCGATCTCGGCGATCAGCAGGCTTACCGCCAAGAATGCCCCCGTGTCGAGTTGCACGGGCTCGGGCTCGTCGTCGTGCCCCGGCAGCTGGTTAAAGCGGTTGTTTAGCCGATCGGGCGTCAGGTAATGGGCCAGCGGACCGTCGTGCGTCGCCGGGTCGAGCACAATCTTGCCGCCCAACGCCAGGCCGTAAATGGGCAGCCAGCGCAGGTGCCGCCGCAGCTCGTGAATGCCCAGTTCCACTTCGTCGAGATCGATGCGGCCATCCGCAAGCTTGTCTATAATTTCAGTTACTTCGTCGCGAAGAAAGGCGGCAATCTGCTTGCGCTCTTTCTTGGGCTTGCGGCCGCCGAGCGCGGTCAGCGCCGTCCGCAGCTCTGCCAGCATGGGGCCGGGGCCGGTCGGCGCACCCTCATGCTCGACCCACCAGCCGGCGCGCTGCAGCGCGTATTCTAGTGCGCCCATCGCCTGTTCCGCGCGCTCGCCAAAGTAGGCAAGCATCGGCTTGGGCAACTTCCAGGCGTGCCCGCGGTGCTGCAGGTCGAACCAGTAATCGTAAGCGCCGATGCGATCTTCGACCTCTTTGAAGCGCGGCAGCCACGTCCGCCAGAGCTGCCGGTCGGGCCCCGTCGCCTGGCTCACGCGCGCCATGCCCTGCAGGTAGAACATGGGGGTACGGCCGTCGGCCTTGTACAAGAAATGGCCTGTGCGCGTGCGCGGTTCGGCCGCGTGCTGCGCGACGGCGTCGTCAAGGGCGGCGGCAAAGCGGTCGACTTGTGCCAGCGCGCGGCGGGCGGCCGGAGCCACCGGCGACTTGGGCTTGGACTTCATGGCGAGACCCCTCCTCAGTACACAGGTTTTGCAACAGCCTAGACCCTTCGCGGCGGTTTGGGAAATGGGCATCCGACACGAAGCACTCTTGTGTCAGATCATTGGTTTTAAAACAGAATTGTATGAACACTGCAAAGCGACACAGGTTGTCGCAATGCCGCGCGCGGCAGGCCCAGCCCCCTTGCACGCAGCCGCACCCCTGGTAGCCTCGGCCCCCCATCCATCCGAGGTCGCCTGCTATGCTAAATCCGTTTCGCCTGCTGCACACCGCCGACTGGCACATTGGCAAGACCTTGTTTGGCCTCTCACTTTTGGATGACCAGCGCCATGTGCTGGCGCAACTTCTCGACCACGTGCGCGCGCACAAGCCCGATGCGGTGGTGGTGGCGGGCGACATTTACGACCGCTCAGTGCCCCCGGCCGACGCAGTGCAGCTGCTCGACGAGACCCTGACCAAGCTGGTGGTCGACCTGCAGACGCCCGTGGTCGTCATCGCCGGCAACCATGACGGGCCCGAGCGTTTGGGCTTTGGTGCCGCGTTGCTGCAGCGGGCAGGTCTGACGGTGCGTGGGCCGGTAGACTTGGATGCTCAGCCAATTCGCCTGCATTCACACGGGATTACCGTGGCGCTATGCCCATTGCCCTACGCTGAGCCGGCTACGGTGCGGTCGCTGCTTGGCGAGGATGCGCGGGGTGCTGTTCCCGACCATCAGGCGGCATTGCGGGCGCAAATAGCTAGAATCCGCGAGCACTTGCGACCCGATGAACTGGCAGTGGCGGTAGCGCACGCCTTTGTGCAGGGCGGTAAGGTGGTTGACCACAGTGCCCAAGAATACAGCGAAATCGAGCGTCCCCTCGCAGTGGGCGGCACGGCGGTGGTAGATCCCAGTGTATTCGATGGGTTTACCTATACGGCCCTGGGGCACCTGCACCAGCCGCAGCGGGTCGGCACGGCGCGAGTGGGTGCGCACGCGGTGCGTTACAGCGGGTCGCTGCTGCAGTATTCGTTTGCCGAGGCCAATCAGGCGCGCTCCGCGACGCTCGTCGAGCTCTTTGCCGACGGTACGCTGCAGACTTTTGATCTGCCCCTGGTGCCCAAGCGTGCGCTCCGCACCGTAAAGGGTACCCTAGCCGAACTGGTGGCACAGGGGCTCAACGACCCGAAACGAGACGACTTTATCGCCGCGACGCTGCTCGACTCAAGTGTGCTACACGACCCGTTGGGGCGGTTGCGCGAGGGCTATCCCAACGTGCTGCACATCGAGCGACCGCAGCTGCAGGCGGGCAATGGCGCGCTGCTGCAAGGCGATCATCGTAAACGTCAACCAATCGATATTCTTGATGACTTTTGGCAGTCCGTCGTCGGTGAGGCCCTGCCTGTCGCTGCGCGCGAGGTGCTGACGCCACTGCTGGCCGACTTGAGCCGGCGCGATGGAGGTGCCCTATGAGGCCACTTCACCTCACGATGCAGGCGTTTGGGCCGTTTGCCGAGTGCGAAGTTATCGATTTTTCAAACTTTCCTGATCGGGCGCCGTTCTCGATCAGCGGCCCGACTGGTGCGGGCAAGACCACGGTGCTCGACGCGCTGTGCCTGGCGCTATTTGGCGAGACGTCGGGCGGTGAGCGCAAGGCCACCGAAACGCGCAGTCAGCACGCCGACGACAAGTTACCTACCGAGGTTGCTCTGGTTTTTACCCTCGGCGGCGACACGTGGCGGGTGACGCGGCGGCCTGGGCGGCGACTCGATGGGCGGAGCGAGGCGCAGTCGGTGCAGCTCGACCGGCAGCTCGACCGGCAGCTCGGCGCGAATCAGTGGCAGCCGTGTGGCCAGCGCGTGGCCGAGGTGGATAACAAAATCAAAGAGTTGCTTGGCTTTGATGTCGAGCAATTCCGCCAAGTTGTGGTGTTGCCGCAGGGCGGCTTTCGCCAGCTGCTCACGGCCAACAGTACCCAACGCGAGGGCATTCTCAAGCAGCTATTTGGGACGCATCTATATGAGAGGATTCAGAGATCGTTGACCGAACAGGCCGACTCGCTCGACCGCGACTTCAAGCTGCTGGCGGCGAAACGGCAGGCGCTGTTGGCGGCGCAGGGGGTGCAAACTCCCCTTGAACTGGCGCAACTGCAGGTCGCGGCGGCTGAAAACCTGCTTGCGGCCCAGGCGCACACCCTGGTCAGTGCCGGGCTGCGCCAGGCGAGCGAGGCGGCGCTGCGCGTGGGGCAGGCCGATGCCCAGGTACTGCGCGAGCGGACGAACACTGCGCAAAAACTTGAGGAGCATCAAGCGCAATCGCCTATGCAGCAGCAGCGAGAGGCGGTGGTGGCGGCGGCGCATCGGGCGCAACAGGCGGCGCCCCAGGTGCGGCTGGCGGCGGCGGCGAGCGAGCAACAGCAGCGGGCAAACGACCTAATGGCGGCAGCGCAGACCGCCCGCAATACGCTGCAACCACAGGCTGAGGTGGCTACGCATGAACTCGAGCGGCAACGGGGTCGCAGCGGTGAACACGCGAAGCTGCTCGCGCAGGCCGGGCAGCTCGACGCGCTGGTCGGCAAGGTGGCGGTGCTCGACGCGACGCGGGCCAAAAGTGCAGAATTAACCCAGAACTATGCCAGCGCGAAGGCCGCGAGTCTGAGCGCGCAGACCAAGGTCAAGCAGCTCGAGCCGGTGGTGCCGGAGCTCTTGGCCGAGCACGGGCGGCTGCACGGCTTGGCGGCGGGTTTGGCCGGACAGCAAGCGGCGGTCGAAAAGCTGTTGCGTGTCAAGAAGTTGCATGGCGATGTGCAGCAGGTGATGCGCGAGGTGCAGTCCTTGCAAGTGCAGGCCGCGAGCGCCGAAAAGGCCTTGCAAGTCGCGGCGCTAGACACGCAGCAGGCGCTGGCTGCCTACGACCAGTGCCACGGGGCGTGGGTGCGCGGGCAGGCGGCGCGTCTGGCGATAGGCCTCAAAGACCATGAAGCGTGTGCGGTTTGTGGCAGTCTAGACCACCCGGCGCCTGCCGTGGCGGACGGCGTGCTGCCGACAGACCAACAGCTCGATACTGCAAAACAGGTTTATGATCAAGCGCTTGAGCTGGTCAGTCAGCGCCGTGCCACCGGACTTGCCCTGGCCGCCAAGCTCGAAGCGGCCCAGCAGGCGCAGACCAAGGCGCAAGTAGCTTTGGCAGCTGAGGATCTAGACCCGCAGCTGGCCAGCGAGGCGGCGATTCAGCGGGCTCAGACCGCGGTGATTCAGGCCAAGGCGGCAAAGGACCATCTGCCCAGTGCCCATGCCAAGGCTGAGCAGGCCAACGTTGACCTCGACCAAGCGCGCAAGGACCAGACGCAAGCAGAGGCATTCACTGCTGATCTGGGCGCGAAAGCTGCTATGGCCACGCAGGCCGTGCACGCACTTGAAGCCGACCTGCCCGAGCAACTGCGCACGGCAACAGCGCTTCAGGCGGCGCAACGCGAGTGCGATCGTGCGGCCAAGTCGATCCAAGCGGCCCTGGCTGCGGCCGAGCTGCGGGCGTCGGACCTCAAGGCCCAGCTCGCTGGCGCGCAAGGCGCACTGCAGACTCAAGAACTGGCGCACGCGACTGCCCAGCACGAAGCGGCCAAGGCAGCGGTGGAGTTGGAGCAAGCTTTGCGCAATCAGGGCTTTGCGACCCTTGCTGCCTGGCAGGAGGCGCAGAAGGAATCCGCGGCGTTGGCGGCCCTGCAGCAGGCCATCGACGTGTGGCGGTCCAAGCTCGACCAACTGCACGGGCTTGCTGAAAAGGCAGCGGAAACGGCAGCGGGGGTGGCTGAGCCCGACCTGCAAACCTTGGGTGCGGCGGCCGAGGTGGCCAAGACAGCCGACAACGAAGCGCAGCACGCCAGCGCTACATGGCAAGGCAAGGTTGCGCAACTCAATGATACTCATAAGATTCTTGACGATTTGGCAGCCAAGTCGGGCGATCTAGAGGCGCGTTATGCGGTGGTGAAGCATCTGGCGGCCAACTGCAATGGCGAGAATCCAAAGGGTCTGCCGTTGCAGCGCTTTGTACTGGCGGGGCTGCTCGACGATGTGCTGCGCGCCGCCAACCTGCGGCTGGGCCACATGACCCGCGGCCGCTATGCCCTGCTGCGCAAAGAAGAAATCACCGATCGGCGCCGCGCCTTTGGCCTCGATCTCGAAGTGCTCGACGCATACACGGGGCAGCAACGGCCGGCGACCACGCTGTCGGGCGGCGAGGGGTTCTTGGCGTCGCTGGCACTTGCGCTCGGTTTGTCGGATGTGGTGCAGGGGTATACGGGTGGTATCCGGCTCGACGCGCTGTTTATCGACGAGGGGTTTGGCACGCTCGACCCCGAGACGCTCGAACTGGCGATTAAGGCGCTGGTTGAACTCACCGCAGGGCCCAACGCGGCGGGTCGCCTGGTCGGCGTGATTTCGCATGTCCCTGAACTGAAAGCGCGTTTGGCCAAGGGGATCGAGGTCGAAGTGCGCGCCGACGGCAAGGGCAGCCGGGTGCGCGTCGTGGTTTGACACTACTTCGCAGTCGCCGTCGCCGCAGCCGGCAAGCCCTGCAATTGTGCCAGCAGCGCTCCGGGCGCCAGGCCCAGTTCTCCAGGACGCACCGGTAGTTTGCTCACTACCTCGACCGCCGACGCCGCCGCATCCGCATCGGGGCCTGCATTCTTGTGCCGCCACCGCTCGAGCGCCCGCTGGTCGCGGTCTTGGCCCACCGTAAAGCGCGTCGCCCGCCAACGCATCGTCCACACCGCCGCCGCGCGCAGGCGTTGCGAGATGCGCAAGAGCTGCGATCGCAAATCAGGCCCGATCTCGCGCCCTTCAGTGGCATACATTGCCCCTTTGGCGCCAAAGAAGGCGTGTTCAACCCTGCCAAAGGCCACCGGATCCGCGTCGTCGACCAGGAGCAGCAGCCGGTCCTCGGTGAGCGGTAGGCCCTTGTCGAACAGCTCGAAAAGCAGCGCTCCACCTTCGATCAAATGGGCAGAGGCCGTCAAGTTGCCAAGACCAAAGAACATACTGCGACCCGACTGCCGCAGCCACTGGTCCAGCTCGCGCCGCTCGCCCGGCCCCAGGCGGTCGAACTCGGCTTCAGGGCGGGTACTGCGGCGCATCCACATCAGCAGGTCGAGCACCTGATCGATGGCCACCACCACGTTCAGACCCTCGCCGCGCGTATATCCAGCATGAAAAATACCAACGAGCTCAAGATGCCCCGTGGTCTTGCCCACCGCCAGCACGGGCGAGCCCGAGTTCCCCGGCGACAGCGGCGCATCCACCACAAAGTCGAGGTGGTCGCGATCGTTGGCCGTGTCGTGGTCGGCCGTGTTGATGACCTTGCCCGTATTGGTCGTCTCCATCACACCCAGCGGATATCCTTGAATCGTAACCACATTGCCGACCCTTAGGTTGGCACTGCGGCCGATCGCATAGGGCATCACCGTCAACTGCGCTTTGGTCTTGAGCACCGCCACATCGAGCAGCGAGTCGGCCACCACCACTGTCAGCGGCACATCGTCGCGATCGTCTTGGTCGGACTCGCTCGCCACGATCCGCAGGGCGCTATCGACGCGCTTGCAGCCAAAGGGCACGTCGTCGACCGGTGTGTCTTCGGTGGTGACCGCCGGCCAACTGACCACGTGCTCGTTGGTGACCAAAAATGTGTCGCCGCCGGCGCGACGGTAGGCAAAGGTGGTGCCGTGGGCGGTCTTGTCGTGGCGCTTGTGGCGCACCGTGCCGTCTTGGCCGTAGGCGAGGCAGTCGTAGGTCGCAGTACTGCGCAAACAATACGAAAATCGCCCAGCGGGCGACCGCTGCATGTCGCGGGCGGCTGGGCTCAGCGCGGCAAAGTCATCGGCATAGACCACGGCCGACGGCACGCTATGCGCCCGCTCGCTGGGCTTGGCGTCGCGCGGCGCGGCGTGGGCCAGCAGCGGCAAGCACACTGCCAACAACACGAGCACGCTTGGGTGGTTACGGGCAGGTAGCATGGGCATCCTCGCCGGTTGCTGACCCTAAGGTAACACACGCCGGGGCCCAAGACTTCCTGCGGGCTAGATCGTTAGCGGATACAGCGCCCAGCGGGGCGCGACTGGCTGCGGCGGCGGTGGCAGCGGCAGCGACGAACCCAGCCAAACTTGTACGGTATTGCCGACCGCCGCGAACATATCGCCTAACAGCATCCCGGCGCCTTGCAAGCACCAGCCGATGCCGTTGCTGCTGCTCAACACCTGTGCCAGAGCGACCTTGCCGCCGCTGATTACCGCGCCGGCGCGGGCGTTGCTGTCGAAATGACTATGGCCCAAGCTGACTTGACTGTCGATGAGCGTGGCGCCATCGGCCGCGGCGACTGTGTACTTGCCCCAGGCGAAGCTGGCGACCGCGGTGCCAAAGATGCCCAGTTGGTCTGCACTGAGCGTGCCTTCGCGCCACAACAGGCCGCTGCCGTGCACCCCGGTCACGCGTACCGCCCGCAAGGTGCCGATTGCAGCCAAATAGCCTGAAATACCAAAGCCTTGCTCGCCATTACTGCCGGTCTTCACCCCGTCGAGCGCCACCCCATACAGAGCAATGTTTGCCGAGCGTGCTGTAATTCCAGCCGTTTGCAGCCCCGTTAGCGTCGCCCCCGCTACGACCAGCTTGCCTCCCAACTGCGCCGCCAGCGCCATGCCCGCGTGACCATCTGCATCGGGCGACACGTTTTGTACCGCAACATCAGCCAGTTTCAGCACCGCACCGGCGCTGCTCACCGCCGCCGCCACCTCGACCTGACCGCGCAGCAGGGCGTGTTGCACGTCGACTTGCGCCTGATGCGACACATCGATGGCGCGACCACCTTCCTTTCCCTGGGGTTGCGCGAGAGTTCCGTCGATCGTCAAGTGGTCCGCCGTTACCGTACTTTGGTCGTAGGCCGACAGGGCCGCCTCCGAGTTGCCGCTCAAGCGCACCCGCAGCAGACTCACTTTGGCATTGCCCGCCACCGTAATACCGCGCCCGTACTGGCCTTTGCCCGCCGAAGACACGGTCGACTGGTCGGGCAGGGTGCCGCCGATCCACGTGTCGTTTGCATCGAGCTGGGCCGAGTGCACCGAGATGCCGGCCTGGTGATTAAAGAAGGCGGTCAACTGCTGCACCTTGGCCACGGCGCCCGCTTCGACGACCAAGCCGCGGCCCATCTCGCCCTTGGGGCCGGCCATGGTATCGCTGAGTGTGACTTGGTAGGCATCGAGCTGCGTGCCCGTGCCGCTGGCGGCCAATGCCACCTCGCGGGCCTCGGCAATGTTTGCGTGCACTAGCTTGAGCTTGCCGCCACTCGCTACCGAGATACCCCAGCCGCCTTTTTGTGATGCCGAGCTGACTTGCATGGCGTCGACGACTACACCGCCGCCACCGCCGAGGTCGGCGCTACTGCCGTCGCCGTCGATCTGCACGCCAAAGGTGCGGTTCTTCGACGCGCGCAAGGTGGTGGCGACCAGGCTCGCGCCGCCCTCGACGCTGACGCCGATGCCTCCCGATCCGTCGTTCTGTCGCGGTAACGTACTGTCGACGCGCAGGTTTTGCACCTCGAGCGCGCTGCCCGGGTCGGCGACGAGTACGCCCACGCTGCGGTTGCCCGTGGCTTGCAGGCTTTGCAGCTTTGCGCTCGAGCCTTCTGCGACCATTAGGCCGAAACCCTGCTTGCCGTCGACGCTTTGCGCCTGGGTGCCATCGATTAAGACGTCGCTGCCGGTCAGTTGGCTGGCGCCGGCGATCGCCAAGCCTACGCTGCGATTGGCGTTTATCCGCACGTGCTTCAAACTGCCGCTGCTTTTGCCCTCGAGCCACATGCCGTGGCCGCCCGTCCCGTCGGCGACGCGCACTTCGGTCCCGCTAATCAGGGCGTTTTCTAGGTTCACGACGCAGCTGCCGGTGCCCAACACGCCGTGGCTGTGGGCGCTGCTGACGACCACCCCAGTGCCGCTTAGCTTGCCGCCGCCCTGCACGCGCACGCCTTCGCCGCCGTAACCATCCTTGCTGGCTTGGGTTTGTTCGATGCTGAGGTTGCCTAGTTCAGCTCCCAGGCTACCGCCGCTGACCAGCACGCCGGCCGCGGTCGCCTGCAGGATGCGCCCGTGCCACAGCGACACCTGTCCGCCCCCGGTCGCCGCCACGCCCTGGCCACCTGTGCCGTCGCTGGGTTGCGCAGAGGTGGCTTGAATCAAAAACCGCCGCAGCGTCAGTTGTGAGCCCAAGTCGGTACTCAATACCGCGACATCACTTTGATCTTGCGCGCGCAGGCCGTCGATCGTCACCTGTGCCGCCTCGGCCACTACCACGGCTCGGCCCTGATTGCCGTACTTGGCTTGCGTCGAAGTAATCGCCAGATCAACAACTTGTACTTGCGCCGCCCCGTATGCCGCAAACGCGCGCTCCACGGCATGATCGATGCGCACCCGCTCGAGCTTGACCGCAGTTCCGCCAGAAATTTCAATACCATGCGCATCGGGCAGCACCAAGGTGTCGCGCAACGTCCCGTTTAGGTTTACCGCTGCAATCTTGCCGCCCGCAACAAGCAGGCGCTCGGCCACACCGCCAAAATTGACCAGCAGCGGCGTATTGCCGCCCGTGACCGTCAACTTCTCGACTTTGCCGGTGATTTTCAGGGCAATGTTGCCCGTCGCGTCGGCCTGCAGCTTGACCAGTTGTGCACAGCGCCCATGCAAAGTCACGCCCGCCGGTACCGTAAGCCCCTGTGGCGGCAGTGTATACATGCCCGCGGCCACCACCACGCTAGTATCGGTAACGGCAGCCGCCAACGCCTTGGCCAGATCTTGCAGGGGCGCCGCCGCAGTGCCATTGCCCGCAGAGGCCGCGCTGTTGTCGACAAAAATAAGCTGTCCGGTCGGCAGGTTACCCCATGGGCCGCTGCCGCAGTCGGCAGGATCGGGCGTGCACAGTGCCGGCTCGCCCGCGCCTACAAATCCACCCGGGCACCAAGCGGGCAGGGCGCTGGCCAATGGTTGGCAATCACCTTTATTGTCAACGATGTGACCCACATCACAGCCCGCCGCCCCAGCCGGACAGGTGACCACTTGGCCCACGGCATTGGCGCACCACTTCGGCAGAGCCACTGCGGGCACGTCGGGTAGCGAGGCGGGGACAAGATCGACGGCTAGTTCTGGCGGTTTCGTAGGCAGCTGGTCGGTCGCCGCCACGCTGCCGCCAAAGGGCTGGACCACGGTGCTCGCCACTGCGGCGCAGCCGTTCGCTTGCGGGGCTTGCCCGACCACGCACCGATGGTCCGCTCCGGTGTCGCTTGCCTTGCAATCCCTTGGAACAACGCGGCAACTGGCCGAGCCCGCCGCGCACGCCGCACCGCCGCCGTCGAGCCAGTCGAAGCACCAGGGCAGGGCGCAATCCGCCGCATTTGCACAGGAACCGCCGTTTACCGGCGCGCACGCTTGATCTGACGCCGACCACGCCTGCCCGGGCGCACAGCAACTGCCATCGGGTTTGGGCGCTGCACCGTCGCAGGCCAAGGCTACCGCCGCCGCGGGTGCGCTGGGATCCGGAATCCATGTGCGGACTTTGCCGCGATCGCGCGCGCCGATCGTGTCGAAGTCGTTTGCGGGCCCTTGCGCCACATCGGCCGCCGGATAGGTGCGGCCATCCTCGCCCGGATCGGCCGCGACTTCTTCGACCGGACCCGTACTCACGTCGCACGCAGCCAGTGTCGCCGCCAAAAGTACCCAAAGTGTCAGGAGCTTGCCATGCATCACGGCACCTCTTTGGGCGGCGTCAGCGCAATCGTCTTGGGCAGCACCTCGGGCAAGTGGTCGCGCAAGATAAAGTACGAGCGCTTGCGGTACTCGTGGTAAGGCGGCGCCACTTCCCACTTTTCCCACGTATAATCAATGAATTTGTCGCCCGGCAGCGTCCAGGTGCCCGCGCCCGACAGCTGCGGCGCAGGCAGTGCGCTCACAAGCTGGCCCTCGCCCTTCTCGTCGGACGCGCCGCCCAGCGCCACTGCGGCAATGCCTAAACTTGGCGTTTCTACAACGTTCAGTTCGTGTTGCTTGCTGCCCCCTGTGCCATCGTCGTCAACCACCAGCCGCTGACTCGGATCGGTAATATTTAGCAAATTCAGGGGAATACGCAGCTCCATCACGCCGGTCTTGCTGTCGAACCAAAAGTTGCTGCTCGAGTTGTCTTGCTCGCGGCCGGTGCGAAACCGCCCCGTCTCTTGCTCCATGCGCGGCCCAAGTACCACTTCGCTCAGGCTCTGCGTGCCTGGAACTTGGCGAGTCCACACATAAAAGTCGTTAGTCAGCGCGTGCACTAGGTTGTATACCCCGTCGTCGTTGGCGGCAGTGTGGTATAGCTGCCAGTCCTCTTTGATCTTGTGCCAAACTCCAAACAGATCATAGGGTTGATCGACCAGTAGCTGCACGTCGTCTTGGCTGCGGATCACCACCTGGAACTCGGCGCGCCGGCCCAGCTGCACCGCGCCCGAGGGCAGCAGCCGGCTATCGCCGCGCTTGGGGTCCAAAACATCGATAGCGACTCGGTAATCCACCTTATCCCACTCGACCTTGCCATTGCCATCGGGGTCCAGGCTCGCCACGCGCAAGCGGATATGCAAGAAACCCGCGTCGTGATCCACGGTTACATCGCGCAGATCGCGCATCGGGTCGTAGCCGTCGCCCAGTGGGTGCGCCAGCGGCACGGTCGCAACCGCTTGCGGCGCCTTGCCTTTCCAGTCGCTGGCATCGTCACCGTCGATTTGATGGTAGCTGCCCTCGGCGCCCGGCTTGAGCGCCACCACACCAAAATTCTGCTCAGGGCTCATGGTGTTGTGCCAAAACCGTCGCCGATCCGCCGGCAGCGACACCCGGTCGGTAATCCAGGCGCGCTTGAACCACTCGTCGATCATCGAAAACAGGCACGCCCCGTCGAGCCCCGACTCGGCCACCGTGCGCAGCGTGCGCAAGTCCGCCCAACCTTGCTCGTTTTCGTTGTAGCCGCCGTGGTTTAGGCCCGAGGGCGCAAAGTGCGCCGAGCCCTGCGACGATGGATGGCCGGTCTCTGAGATGATAACCGCATAATCCTTATAGAACTTGCGCAGATCCTGCAGGTAGCCCAGATACGAGTTAGGCCCATCTTGGTCCGACACCGCGGTGTACTCGGGCTGATACATAATAAAATCAGGGTAGTACGGATAGGCGTGGAAGCTCATGAAGGTGCCAGCGGTAAATGCCGGCTGAACCTGCATCTTGGTAAGGTCGATACTGTAGGTATCTTCTGAAGAAACCGGCATTTTGGGCTCGGTATAGTGCGTCAGCGGGTCGAGCGTGGGCCAGTTCGAAAAGCCGATCGGGTGCTGGGCGCCATAGCGCTGAACCTGCCGCGCCATCAAGCGATCGAGGTGCTCGACCAAGAAGGCCTCGACCGGCGTGCCATTCTCGATGCGGAAGTACTTGCCCGTCTTGTAGCTTTTCTCCTTGTCGCTCATGTGCTTACTGAGCGTATACTCGATCGTATAGGGCTCCATCTCGCGGCCGACCAAGTAGCCCAGCAGCCAGGGCGAGCAGTCGGCATCAAAGCTGCCCCAGGCCCGGCCATAGTTGAGCGGCGCAGCCGAAGAGGCTTGTGGAATCATGCGGTTGCCGTGCACCGCGTCGACCACTTTGTCGATCTCGTCTTCGAACCACGTGCGAATCGGCGCACTCAGGTAGTCGGGATCTTTCTCCGTCGCCGGATCCTCTTCGGGCTCCTTGAGCCACGCCCCCTGCAGCAAGAACAGCGGCTTGTCTTGGTGTAAAAGGTTGTAGCGGCGAAATTCGCGATAAAATTCGGGGGACTGCACCGTGTAGATGCGGATAGTGTTGGCGCCCATGTCGGCCGCCGCCTTGAGCCAGCGACCAATCTCGTCGCGGCTCGCGGTAAAATCGCCAGGCGAGCGCCCGGGCAGCGCGAGGCCGAAGTTGATGCCGATCGGCCACACCTTTTGCCAGTCCTCGGCGTTGCGCTTGACATCGAACCCCTTGGCCGAAGCGCGGAATTGGTACTTGTACTTTTGCGCCACGGGTGTCAGCAGCAGGCCATCGGCGTCGCGAGGCGGGCCGTTGACCGCCGCCGTGTCCTGGCCGCAACCGACCGCGACAATAGTGGCTAGGGCCAGCAATAGGCTCAGCAGAAACGTGATCTTCGCAGTATGCACTCGGTTTGCCCGCACCCGTTGCCTCGTAGCCCTGCCGTGTCGTGGGCTGTGTCGTGAACCACTCAGACTATGCGCCACGCCACACGCCGTCAAATCGGCCCGTTGCCAGAAATTGGATATTATTGAGCAATATCAACGGATTTGAGGCAGGTGGTGCTCGCGAGACTTGCCGCTTTGGTCGACTCTGGCGCCGCACGCTTGGCGGCCTGCTGGTCGAGCGTCGGCGCCCCAGACTGAACCGGCCAGCGCGCAGGTTCGCGAGTTGGGCAAAATGCTGGCTTTAGTTAAGTGTTATATGCCCTTACGCCTGATCGAGCGCCGCCAGATACTCGGCGAGCAGGTCGCGCCAGTCCTCGATGCCCACCGAGATCCGCACCAATGCGTCGGATACGCCGTACTGGGCCAGTTCGTCTGCGCTCATCTCGCTGTGGGTGGTGCTGGCGGGGTGGCATGACAGGCTCTCAACTCCGCCCAGACTAACCGCATTCTTGGTAATGTGCAGGTTGCGCAAGAAGTTGTAGGCCGCCACCTTGCCGCCCACCAGCTCGAACGCGACGATGCCGCCGGGGTAGCTGCATTGGGCGTCGCGGATGCGCACTTGCTCGGGGTCGGTAAACAGCGACGGGTACAAAAGCCGTGCAATCTTGGGGTGTCCGGCCAGGCCCTCGGCGACGCGCTGGGCATTCTTGCTCTGCCGATACATGCGCTGGCTCACCGTGGGCAGCCGGCTGTCGAGCAGCCAGCACTCGTCGGGCTGCAAGATGTTGCCAAGAATAGCGCGCGTGCCACGCAAAGTGTCTATAAGTGCACGGTTTTTTGCCATCACCACCCCGCCGAGCATGTCCGAAAACCCGCCCAGGTACTTGGTGGCCGAGTACACCGTCAGGTCGGCGCCAAGGGTTAGCGGATGCTGGAACACCGGGCCCATAAAGGTGTTATCGGTGCACACCAGCGGCCGATCGGGGTGCATGTGGGCGGCCTCGACCGCGGCGGCGATGTCGCTCATCACCAGCGTGGGATTGGCGGGCGATTCGATGAAAATAAGCTTGCAATCCGGGCAGTTGACAATAGCCTGCGTCATTGCGTGGGCATCGCCGGCGGCCACCGGAATGCCGGTCATACCCAGCGGTTCGAGCATTTGGTGGATGAGGTGCTGCGTGCCGCCGTACAGGGGCGTTGTGTAGATGAAGCGAGCACCCGGTCGGCAAAATGTTAAGAAAATTGTGGAGATGGCAGCCATGCCCGAATTGAACACTGCAGCAGCTTCGGCGCATGGCTCGAGCGGCGCGATCTGATCTTCAAGAATCTCGGCGTTTGGGTGCGAGAGACGCGAGTAGATAAGATCAATACTTTCACCGGCTTCTGGAGTTGCGCGGCCCAGGGCGATGTCGAATGCTCGCTCGGCCATCTCGGGGCTCGAAAACACATACGTCGACGAGCGAAACACCGCCGGCCGCGCCGAACCCACCGACAGGCGCGGGTCAAAACCACGGGTAAGTACAGCCGTATTGGGGCGAACAATGTAGGGGGGCGGCACGGTCGGCATGGTGGTCTCGGCAGGCGGCGCATGGGCGCGCGTGTCGGCCAAGATAGAACCCGGATTTGCCGCTGTCAGGGCGGGTTGGGTCGGCTGTGGCGCACCTGTGACGCCGTGGTGCCGCCACTAGAGGTCGATGGCGTACACGTAGCTCGACTTGGGCGCGCGAAGCCAACGTTCGGCAATAATCTTACGCAGATCAGACCAGTTTCCGGCATCTTCGACCATCACCTTGCGCAGCGCCACGGCCCCGTCGCGATCGCCCCGCGCCTTCAGCCCGGCCACCTGTGTCATCAGCGCCGTGATCGCGGGCGACAGCCTGGCACCCTCGACGTCAAAGCAGCCGAGATCGCGATCATTTGCGGCCTTCTCGGCCGATTTCCAAATCAGCGCGCCGCTTTGCACCAGGCTACCTAGCTGGATCGCGGCGAGCTGGCTGTACGGCTTGGGCCGGCCCTCGGCGTCGACCATGCCGTTGCTGATGTGCCCGAAACCCCAAGCGATATCCGCCAAGTGCGCCTGCCGCGCCGTCTTGGCGTCGATGACCCCCTTGCCGACCAGCCAATCGGTCAAATACAGAGCAATCGTCTGGGCTTTGAGCTCCTCGAGCGTAGACGCTAGGCCACCGCCGAACACCTCGCCGTCCTTCTTGCCCTTGACCATGTACTCGTGCGCCGGGCCCAGGTTGTGGCCAGCCTCGTGCAGCACGGTCGACATCTGCAAAGGCCCTGGATCTGTGACGAAATCAGCCATTGTTGCCTTGCACAACAGGCTCGCGGTCTGCTGCTGCCACTGGGCGCGCGAGTCGGGATCGGTACCGATATTCGACATTGCCACCGTGCGGCCGCGGCCCTGATTCGCGACCGGACCCCAGTTCGGCAGGCTTTGGCCCACCGTCGCCCCTAGCGGCGCGCGCGCCTCGCCCGAATTGAGGATGATCTGAATAAAATCAGGAAGATGAAAGCTAACCTTGCGCGCCTCATACGGCTTGCCGGCCAGCTTAGCCAGGGTGTTCTCCATTTCCGTCTTGAGCGGGTCGAGCTTTTGCTGCCACTGCAGCGAGCCCTGATCGATACGCGCCAAAGTAAAGGCAAAACCCGCCTTGCGCGAACACGGCTCGTAGTAGACCTCGTCGGGGGCGACACGCAGATACCACTTGGAATTGCTGGCATTCATTGCCGCCCAGGCCTCGTCGGCCGGCTGCCACTGCCCGTCGCGAAAAGCCTGCGCCGCCGCCTTGAGGTAGGCGCGCAGCGGGCCCTCGTCGGCCTGGTCTTCGGCCGCAGCGGCCTGGTCAAGAAGGGCAGCAATCGCCGTCATATCATTGGCATAGATCACATGGAACGGCTGGGCTTGCAGCTGACCACCGGCGTCGCGAACCACCACGGTAAACGGATCGAGCAGTGCCTCGTGGTCCTTGCGCGCCGCCAGCGCTTCGCAGAACTTGGGATCGGCCTGCAAATCAGCGGGATACAGGCCCGACAGCTTGGCCGGTTTGTTCTCTAACGCATTGCAGTTGGGATCGCGCTCGGTCGCCGGCGCCTCGCACCACGGCCCCTGGTTGCGGTGCAGCAGGGCGCGCGAAGCGGGTTCAATTGCTGGGATTTTCTGCGCCAGGCCGGCGGTTCCCAGCTGGCGGGCGTGCAGTTGCTCAACCAGCTCGGCCGCCGCGAGCAGCTTGGCGACCATGGCCTTTTCGCCGGCGGTCAAACTGCTCAAATCGTTGTACAAGACGGTCGCGCGACCTTGGCGGAGCTCGGCGTGCACCGCCGCTTGCCGCAGCCGCTCGGGTTCACTCTGCGCCTGAGCGACAGTCGGCGTGGCAGTGCTTCCTAACTCCATAACTGTACTGCGCAATAGCCCTGTCGGCTCCTGCCCAATCAGCCACCGGTCGCGCGGCCCACCCGGCGCACCGTGCAAGATCGCCAGCTCGCTGGGCTCGATGACCTGATTGGCGTTGCTGTCGGCGCGCCAGAAAAGCGGCACCGCCGCCGCGACCGCCCGGGCGTTGAACTCGGTGCGCGAAATTTGCACACGCAATTGTGCTGGCGGCGCAGCTACTTGCTTGACCTCCGCCGTCTGCGTGCCGCCGCAACCTAGTGTCAGCACCGCAGCCCCCGCTATCCATCGCTTGTGCATCTCGTTCGCCCTGTGCGGTCTAAGTCGGCGCCGCGCGTGCGTATCATGCCGCGCCACGACGGCGGCGTGAAGAGCTTGGGGTCGAAGGCTTGACGGCATCGCAAGGGCCCGAAAAACTAGGGGTGGCGCGCTTTGCGCCGGCGAGGCGGCGATGGCGGTTTTAAAGTCGAGTGCGGGCCTGGGCCGGTGGCTATTATTTGCATGTAGTTTGGCGGTGTTGACTGCCTTTGGCTGCAGCAGCCCCGCCACTCAGACCGCCACCGCAGGCGCCGATAGCCACGGTGATAGTGGCAGCGACACCAGCGTGCTTTTCGACACTGCCGGCAGCGACCTTGGCGGCGATGCTCAGCAACAGCCCGATACTACAATCGAAACTTCGCAGACTGACGCCGCCGACGCCAGCGACAGCGACGCGAGCGAAGCCGACAGCGCCGACTCTAGCGACGTGGCCAGCCCCGATGTGGTCGCCAACTGCCCCGGCGGCCCCGGTTGCCCCTGTTCGAGCAACAGCGAGTGTGACTTGCTCGTATGCCTCGACACCCCAAACGGCAAGATCTGCGCGCAAAACTGCGCCACGTCGTGCCCCAAAGACTTTGTCTGTACGCAGTTTTCGGGCGGAGGCGGCGACAGCACCAACTTGTGCGCACCCCAGTTCGGCTGGCGTTGCGAGCCCTGCACCGCCTCGAGCCAGTGCACCGCACCCGGGCAAAATGCCGCTGCCTGCGTGGTCTACGGCACTCAAGGCGCCTTCTGCGGCAGCATCTGTAGCCAAGATAGCGAGTGCGGACCCGGGTTTACGTGCCAAACGGCCACGAGCGTCGAGGGTACGACAAGCAAGCAGTGCGTCGTGATCGACAACAAGAATGCGCTGCCAATGTGCCCGTGCTCCAAACGCGCTGTATCGTTGGGTTTATCGACCATCTGCAGCAACAATCCAGCGCCCGGCATCGCTTGCAGCGGTACGCGTGTGTGCAAAGTCGAGGGCATGGGCGGGCTTGCGGACTGCGACGCCCCGGCGCCGGCGACCGAGACCTGCAACGGCCAAGACGACGACTGCAACGGCCAGACCGACGAGATCGGCTGCGACGACGGCAACCCGTGCACCGCCGACGCGTGCGACAGTAGCAAGAAGGCGTGCACCCATAACCCCGCGATCGGCCTTGTGTGTGACGACGGCAACCCGTGCACGTTGGGCGATGTGTGCAAGTTGGGGGCGTGCGAGGCCGGCGTCAGCGTGTGCGAATGTGGAGCGGATGCCGACTGCGGCAAGCTGGAAGACGGCAACTTGTGCAACGGCACGCTGTACTGCGACCTGACCGCGGTGCCCTACAAGTGTAAGCAAAAGGTAGGCAGCACGGTCACTTGTGACCCTTCGGCCGATACCGTGTGCAGCAAGGCCGCTTGCGACCCCGCCACCGGTGCGTGCGCGGCCAAGCCTGTAGCCAATGCGACCGCGTGCGACGACGGCAATGCTTGCAGCTTAGGCGACGCCTGCATGGGTGGTAAGTGCGCTGCTGGAACGAACATTTGCGAATGCATGGTCACGAGCGACTGCGCTAGCAAAGAGGATGTGGACCAGTGCAACGGCACGCTGGTGTGCGACACCTCGGCCGCGCCGTACAAGTGCAAGCTCGACCCTGCGACTGTAGTCACGTGCGACACCAGCAGCGATTCAGCTTGCATCAAGACGACTTGCGCCCCCCTGACCGGCAAGTGCGCCCCCAGCCCAGTGACCGGCGTGGTGTGCGACGACGGCAACCCGTGCACGGCGGGCGACGTCTGCAAAGCGGGCGGGTGCGCCGGCGGTAGCAACATCTGCGGCTGCCAGCAAGACGCGGACTGCGCGAGCAATGAGGATGGCGATCTATGCAATGGTACGCTGTTTTGTGCTAAGGGTGCCGTGCCGTATTCGTGCCAAGTCAAGGCGGCGACCATCGTGGTTTGCGACGCCAGCGGCGACACGACCTGCGCCAAGTCCGCGTGCGAAAAGGCAACGGGCAAGTGCGCAGCCAAGCCGGTTACCGACGGTGTCGCCTGCAGCGATGGCAGTGCCTGTACCGGCCCCGACCAATGCAGCGGCGGCAGTTGCGCGGGCGTGGCGATAAGCTGCGACGACAAAAACCCTTGCACAGACGATGCTTGCGACCCAACGAGCGGCTGCAAACACGGCAACAACTCGGCGGCGTGTAGCGACGCCAACGCCTGCACCTTGGTCGACGTATGCGCCGGCGGTTCGTGCGTGGCGGGCAGCCCGCCCTCGTGCAGCGACGGGCTCAAGAACGGCAGTGAGACGGACAAAGACTGCGGTGGTACGGGTACTTGCGGCCTAGCAGCCTGCCCGGCGTGCGGTGCCGGCGGCAGCTGTGGCGGGGCCGGCGACTGCGTCAGCAAGGTGTGCAGCGGCGGCACCTGTACGCCCGCAACCTGCCAAGATAGCGTGCAAAACGGCGACGAGACCGACATCGACTGCGGCGGGCCAAGCTGCATGGCCTGCCCAACCGTGTTGCTGGTCGCCACCGGCGGTGCCACCGTGGCCGGCGAGCTGGGCAAGGCGGGCACCTGGAAGTTGCAGACCTTTGCCACTCCAAGCGTCGATGCGCCCAGTATCGTGGCCGGCACCACCTATGGCATGGCGGCGCTAAGGTACACCAAGAACGGGGATTTGCAGGATAATCAAGTGCAAGCGCTCAAGTGGACCTACCAGGGTTGGGGCGCGCCGAGCGTCCTAGGTAGCGATGTTACGACGCAGGGGCGGCCCGCGTTGGCGTTGGTGGGCTCCACGGTACTGCTGATGTATCACGGCAACGATTTCAAGTATTACAGCTCGTTGTTTACAGGCAGTTGGTCGCCGGTCGCCTGGGTCGGCAATCCGCAGGCGTATGGACCGATGGTGCCCGCCGCCGCCACGCTGGGCAGCTCTGCGCTCATGGTGTACATCGACGGGAGTAACGGCAACCACTTGAGCGGAAAAGTATTTTTGGGAAGTTGGGGTGGCCTTCTCGATGGCGGCGCGGGTCCGGACTTCAGCGTCGCGCCTGCAGCTATCGGCACCGGTAGCGGGAGCGCACTCGCAGTCTACACCAAGGCCGGCGGTTCAGCGGCGTTCGAGACATTTGGCAGCGGCAGTTGGAGCGGCGCAAGCGATGTGCCTCAAGTTTGGACGAAATTTCCGGTCGGTATGGCCCGCGACCTCAGCGGCCTAGTGTGGGTGGCCTTCCATGGCACCGACGACAAGTTGTACATCACCTCGTACAGCAGCAGCAAAGGTTGGGCGACACCTGCGCAAGTGGCCGCCGCAGGTAGCATTGCCAGCTCGCCAGCCGTCGCTTACGGGCTGAGCGGGCAGGTCGAACTTGTGTGGGTCGACGGTACGGGTATCGTTTGGCACGCGACGCAAGCGGGCACGGGGTGGTCGCTGCCCAAGCAGGTGGCAACAGGGGCTAAGCACGTGGCATTGGCGCGGGTGCAGTAGCGCAGCAGGCTATTCTGTAACCACTCTAAACTTGCTGTTGCCAATGTCGATGACGTCGCCGTCGCGAAGTAGCGTCTCTTTCACGGGTTTGCCGTTCAGTTGCACGGCGCCGAATTTTAGCTCACTCGTCAGTTGCCAGCGCCGGCCCGTCCAAGCGACCTTGACGCGGCCGAACACGAAGCCCCGCAACTTCAGTTCGTCTTTGCGCGAGATGAATAGCGGCTCTGTCTCGATCAGGTCCTGGCGCTCGCCGCCCGCGGTCCAAGCGTCGGTGCGCTCGATGTGGCTGCGCTTGGCCGTCTTGAGTTGGCGCAGCGAGGCCCGCACCTGGTCCAAGTCCATGGCCGACGTGTCATTTTGCGCTCCGACTGAGGCGTCAATGGCTTTAATATAGGCGTCCGCGGCGTGGAGGCCTTTGCTGCCGCATTTGGGGCAGATGGCGTCGCGCCGAAGGGTGCTGATCATGCCGGACCAGTGGCAGCTGTCGCACACATTCTTTACGAATCGTGATTGGCCGGCCTGGTAGCTTGCAGCGCGCTGCTCATTTTCAGAGAAGAGGATTAAGTGGTCGCTGCCAATCAGGATTTCGCTGCCTTCGCGCACCCACGCGGTCTGGGTGACGAGCTGGCCGTCGACCACTACGGGGTTGGTATGCGACGTGCACGAGATAAACCAGTTGCCCGAGGCGGCGTCCATGCGGATGAGGGCGTGCTCGCGCGACACCGTGGGGCTGGCCAACACCAACTCGTTCTGCGGGTCGCGGCCGATGCGGAACGACTTGACCAAGAACGGGGCCTTGCGTGCCGCCTGATTGAGCTCGTGGACGATTAGGGTAGGCAAGGTGCCTCCATGCGGAATGTGGCCGCTTTGGGCACGAGTTTGGCGGTTGTGCGCCGGCTGCGCAAGCTCATCCGGGGCGTAGCCTCCGCGTCCCCCATGCGCCACAGGGCGACCCACACCGCTGCGGACCGCCCTGTGCCAGTCGAGGTGCTGATATCAATGAATGTACTACTTATTTGGCCCCTTGCCTGGACCGCGCGGCGGCGGCCCCGGAGGCGGCGGGGGCATCGGCTCATCGCCGTCGTCGCTGTCCATGCGGTCGAGCTCGGACTTGAGCCACGCTTTGCGCACCTTCTTCATCTCTTGGCGCATGACCTGCTGCATCCGCTCGAGCGACAAGATCACTTTCGCCGTGTCACGTTGCGACAGCACCTTGCGCAGTTCGTCGAGTTCGCGGCCGCGCAGGTCTTGCTGGGCGCGGTTCGCCGCCAGTAGCGCATCCAGGGCCTTCTTGTACGCGGCCTCGTCCTTCGAGTCGCTCGCGGCTAGGTCGCCGAGCCCGCGCTTCGCTTCGCCGAGCTCGCGATGGCCTTTTTGTCGCTCGGTATCGAAGCCGTCGAGCACCTTCTCGGCCTTGACCGCGGACGTCTCGTCGAGCCCGGCCTCATGGCGCAGTAGCTGACCCCGCATTTCCTTCATCTTTTGTTGCATTTGTGCGTGGTGCTGCGGCCCCCCAGGGCCACCAGGACCGCCCGGCCCACCATGCCCGTGCATATGCGGCGGCGGTCCAGGCGGCGGCGCCGTGGGGTCGGCCAACGCACTGCCGGCAACGAGCGTCGAGGTGACCAGGCTTAGGATCAGCAACTTCTTCATCGGGCACTCCTTGTTCGGCCCCGCGGTGTTTCGCGCGCCGTTACTTGCCAAATGCCGCGGCGGTCGTGGCTGTCAGGGCATCGCGGGGAAATAGTGCGTAATTGGAAAAAATCTATTAATATCAAATAATAGACAGAAGGGTGCGTCTTGTTGCGGTGGCAATCGGTGGCGGTGTTGGGGTACTCTGCTCGTCTCGCCAGCGCGGGTTGTGGGTGTCATGGGCTACGCAGCGATCTTTGACTTCGATGGTGTGCTCGTTGACTCAAATTGGGCGCATTTTCAGGCCTTTCGCCGTATTGCAGCCGACTTGGGGCGCGAGTTTGCCGACGACGAACTGCGGCGTACGTTCGGGATGCACAACAACCAGATCTTTCCGATGCTGCTGCGCGAGGAACTGACTCCGCAGAAAATCGTGACGTTGGCGAACAAGAAAGAACTGTATTATCGTGAACTTGCGCGCGAATTGCTGCTGCCGATTCCCGGTGCGGTGCCGCTGCTGCGATCGCTGCGGGCTGCGGGGTGGCAGGTGGCGATTGGCTCGTCGGGGCCCGGGCGAAATGTGCAGCTTGGGATTGAGATTCTTGGAATTGCCGACGATCTTGACGTGGTGGTGACCGGGGATGATGTCGTGCACGGCAAGCCTGCGCCCGATATCTTTCTGCTGTGTCTGGAGCGACTTGGAGTCGAAGCTGGGCAGTGCGTGGTGCTCGAAGACGCGCCGCAGGGAGTCGCTGCTGCGCTGGCCGCAGGCATCCCGGTGGTGGCCCTGACGAGCTCCCAGCCGCGCGAAATGCTAGGGCACGCTCACTTGGTGGTTGACGACTTGGCCGAGCTGACTCCGGGCGCGCTTGCCGCCGTGATAGCCATGGGGTGTTGAGCAGAAGTCGTTAGAACTATAGCTAGTTCTTGGGTCGAGGTGAACAGTGCGCCCGGCTGGGTCACTGAGTCTGTAAATAACCTATAATTGCATGTAGTTATGGTTGTACCGTTTGCGTCTCCGCTTGAGACCACGAGTGCTGCCGATGAGCCGAAAGCAAGCCAGCAGCCAACTTCTGCAATGTCACCGACGACGCCGCGACCGGTTGAGTCGAGGAGCTCTGTGGCGAAGGGATGCCCGGAGGCGGCATCCACGAACCAGAGCAATGGTAAGAAGTAGTTGACACCTTTGGAAGGTTGCCTCGCGCAGCGCATTCGGAACCACCTCGAGCACGAACGGGCCCGAATTTGGGGCACGCCGGTCGGTGCTGCTGTCTGCACGCTGAATCCCGGCCTAGCCGCATTACAGCTTCCATTTCAAACGCATAGGCGGGCCTGACTGCAACTGCCGCGGGCCGGGCGGCCGCCACTTTGCTAGGAGCAAGCGCGCCTTGGTCCTTGCCAGCCAACGTCGTCCGCAGTCGCTGGGCGGCCGGCGCTGTGAGCGACGCACCCTTGCGCGAATGTCATCGACACCGTGCAGCAAGGAGTAGTGAGAATCCTCGCCCCACCGCACCGTGCAAACCTCACCTCTCTCGCTGCACCTGTCGCCGCCGGGTGGGTAACGGGTCGAGCCAACGACAGTGCTGGCTGCCTGTCTTGAGGTCCGTGTGCCTGCGATCACCTCGCAGAGTCGTAGGGTCCAGGGCGCCTGGGCTGAGGTTTCGGTCCATTTGTGGACTGTCTCGGGTTCTTGACGAACCGCGTCTAGACTCGGCCACGCCTAGTTTGATGCTACAAGGTTGCAGCGTGGATGGCGCTATCGCGTCACTCGCCCAGCACCCCGCCTCCGACCAGGGCGTACTGGGGGAACTTGACCAGCCGCAGGCGCACCGACCCCTTCACACAATGTACTTGCTGATTGAGTAGTTGCCGCGCGGCGCTGTAGGCCTCTTCGAAGGCGTCGA
>CAISBR010000145.1 GCA_903883645.1 uncultured Myxococcales bacterium
GACACCAAACCACAAACAAGAATCGAGGGAGTTGGACGTCGCGGCGAGTCTCAACGGGCGAGCTTGCGACCCACCCAGCCTACGACACCAAACCACAAACAAGAATCGAGGGAGTTGGACGTCGCGGCGAGTCCCAACGGGCGAGCTTGCGACCCACCCAGCAGCGGAGAATTGGCCAAGTTCATGTAAGACAGATCCTTACGGAATCTGCCCCCACCCATACTTGCCGCCCACCGCCGCCGTGGTCGCATGAACCGCCACCCCCTCGCCGTCCATGGCGCCGTGGCCGTCGTCGTGCAGGGTATTGCGCACCTGCCAGTACACCACCTTGTCGCCGTAGTGGTAGACAATCTGCACCTGCCGGGGCGCGATGCCGGCGGCGAGCCCGGCGCCCGTGGCCACGCACACTGCCGCGTCTTGGCTGATGAACAAGCTGGCCGTGCAGCCGCTGCCCTTGTCGGTCTGGCATTTGCCTTGCTGCACCAGGGCCTCGCTGCTAGGGCTGCTGCCGGCGGGCACGGGATGTGCGACGACGCAGGCGGGCAGGGTGCTGGTGGCCGCAGGCGACGAGGTGCAGCCGGCGGCGAACAAGAACAAGCAGGTGCAAAGGGCTCGGTACATGGCATGGCCTCCGCTTGCCAGTTTAGGTGGCGTGGCGGGGCTTGGCAAGCGGCAGTTCGAGCGTTGCCCCATGCCGAAAACAGCTAGTCAGATGGTCATTTACCACCCCCGTGGCCTGCAGGTGCGCATACACCACCGTCGACCCCAAGAACGAGAAGCCCAGGCGCTTGAGCTCCTTGGCCATGCGGTCCGATAGGTCGGTGCGCGCCGGCAGCTCGCCCAGGCTCTGCCACGGATTGACCACCGGCTGGCCGCCCACCCACTGCCACTGCCACGCCGCAAAACTGCCGTGCTTCTCTTGCACTTGTAGAAAGGCCCGCGCGTTGCCAATCGTCGCCTTGATCTTGGCCCGGTTGCGCACAATGCTGGGGTCGAGCACGAGCCGCTCGATATCGGCCTCGCCAAACTGCGCCACCGCTTGGGGGTCAAAGTTCGCGAAACAGCGCCGATAGCCCTCGCGCTTGCCCAAGATGGTGCGCCACGACAGGCCGGCTTGCGCGCTCTCGAGCACCAAGAATTCGAACAACGTGCGGTCGTCGCGTACCGGCACGCCCCACTCGCTGTCGTGGTAGGCCATGTACAGCTCGTCGCGGGTGCACCAGCCGCAGCGGCTTAGGGTGTCGCTCATGCTCGTTCCAGGGCGGCAGCTTTGCCACGCGGGCCACCATGCCCATGCAACCAGTTGGCGTCAAGCGCGAATTGACTGCGGTGCTGCAAATCTTGACAACGCTGCGCGACTCCCCGAATCTTCGCGACTCTTGCACTCCGCGCCTCTGGGCTTGGGCCCAGCACACAGGCGCGCCACAGGCTCTGAACCCGACCCACGAGGACCGCATGTACCGCCCGATTTCGTCCGATATTTCAAAGCTTTCGGCCCATTACGACGCGATTGTTGTCGGCTCGGGCTACGGGGGCGCGATTGCGGCCTGTCGCTTGGCCCAGGCGCGGCGGCCCGACGGCTCGCGGCTCAAGGTGGCGCTGCTCGAGCGCGGTCGCGAGCTGCTGCCGGGGCAATATCCCAATACGCCCGTTAAGTTCATGGAAGAGGCCCAGTTTACCGCCCTCGACACGGTGGTGGGGCGTCGCGACGGTCTGTTCGACTTCCGCGCCAACGGCGACTTGGCCACGATTTCGGCCTGCGGCCTGGGTGGCACGTCGCTCATCAATGCTGGCGTGGCGATAAAGCCGCTGCCATGGGTCTTTGCCGACCCCATCTGGCCGCAGGGCCTGCGCGACGACCTGCCCGCGCTGTTCCACGGTATGGACACGGCGCACACCATGCTGGGGCTGACGCCGTATCCCAGCGACCGGCCCGTGCCCGGCAAGCTGGCGGCGCTGCAGCTGTCGGCCAAGACCATGAACGCCAAGTATTTTACCGCCGACGTCGCGTGTACCTTTACCGAGGGTCGCAATGCCGCGGGCGTCGACATGGCGGCGTGCACCGGTTGCGGCGACTGCGTCATGGGCTGCAACGAGGGCGCCAAGAACACCACGCTCTACAACTACTTGCCGCTGGCCCACAAGCACGGGGCCCAGCTGTTTACCCAGTGCGAAGTGCGCCACCTAGAGAGGCGGGGCGAGCACTGGTTCGTGCACTTTGCCTCGCTGGTGGGCGACCGCAGCGACTTTACTAGTGATCTGGCCTGTGTCTCGGCCGACCTAGTGGTGTTGGGCGCGGGTACCCAGGGCACCAACGAGATTTTGCTGCGGTCGCGCGCCGCCGGTCTGCCGCTGTCGGACCAGCTGGGGCACCGCTTCTCGGGCAACGGCGATGCGCTGGGCTTTGGCTACAATACCAACCATGTGATCGACGCGCTGGGCACGGGCGAAGACAAGCCCGACCCGACGAATCCGCCCGGGCCGTGCATCTCGGGCATCATCGATCTGCGCGAAACCGAAGCGAAACCCGAGTGGGGTATGGTGATTATGGAGGGCGTAGTGCCCGCGACCTTCGCGCCCTTCTTTGGTGCGGTCATGGCGACCGAAGCGACCCTGCGCGGCCGCGAAACCCAGCCGGGCTTGGCCCAGACGGCCAGTGAGCTGCTGCGCGAGGCCGAGGGGCTGCTGCCGGGCACCTCGCCAGCGGTGCGCAACACCCAGACTTACTTGGTGATGTGCCACGACGACAGCGGCGGCAAGCTCGAGCTGCACGATGGCGACCGGGTGCGCACGGTGTGGCCAAGTGCCAGTCGCGACGCGTACTTGCAGGTGGTCGATGATCGCTTGTTCCAGGCGACCAAGGCGCTGGGTGGCATCCACGTGCCCAATCCCACCTGGGGTGGGCACCTGATCGACAAGCTGATTACCTGCCATCCCCTGGGCGGAGCCCACATGGCCGACGCGGCGAGCCACGGGGTGACCAACCACAAAGGCCATGTATTTGCCGGTACTAGCGGGCAAGAAGTGTACGATGGTCTGCTGGTGACCGATGCCGCGGTGATGCCGCGCTCGCTGGGTGTAAACCCGCTGCTCACGATTTCGGGCATGGCCGAGCGCAGCATGGCGCACCTGCTGGCCGACCGCGGCTGGACGCTCGACAACAGCGTGCCCGCCGAGCCGCCCGCGCCGGCCGCAACCATCGGTGTGCGGTTTACCGAAAAGATGTCAGGTACTTTGGGCCTAGGCGACGAGGCGGCCTTTGAGCCCGAGCTGATGCCCGACTCGGTGCTCAGCGGCGACGCATCGTTCGTGGTGTGCGTGCAAGCCGATGATCTCGAAGCAGTTCTTGACCGGTCCGGTCACCTAGCGGCGCTAAGTGGCACCTTGAGCTGTGCGCTGCTGTCGCCCGAGCCGCTGCAGATCGAGGCAGGCCGCTGCGCGATGCTAGTGGTCGACCCGCAGGATCCACAAAACCGCTTGATGCAGTACCAGTTCGTGGCCGTGTCGCAAGAGGGGCAGACTTGGTACTTCGATGGCGTAAAGACTTTGCACGACGGCGCCGGTCTGTCTTTGCTGGGCGAAAGTACTACGCTGCAGGTCACTCTGCACAACGGGCGCGACGAGCGCGGGCCGCTGGCGGGGCGTGGCACGCTGTATGTGCACGCTGCCGACTTGGCGCACTCGCTGACCACGCTTGAAGTGCTGGGGACCGACGATTTGGGTGACAAGGCGCAAGCCCTGGCGCGGTGCGGCGAATTCTTTGTGGGTACCCTAGCCAAGCTGGTGGTCGAGTAGAGTGCCCGCCAACTGCACAACACAGATAAGCTAGCCAAAACGCTTGGTAATCGCTTCGCGCAGCCCTTCTTTCGCATGGTCGCGCAGCACAGTGCCGTGGGCGGGTAGCAGCGTCGCAAACGGCATATCGAGCAGGCGCACCAGGTCTTGCCGCACCCCTGGCCCCATCGCCTTGGTCCACGGGCCACCGATGTGCTTGGGACCAAAGCCCAGTACGCTCAAGACGACCTTTGCCAGTAGCGACGCGCCGGCGAAACTGGTCCAATTCTGCAAGCTATCGCAGGTCAGCAGCAGCCCGCCGTGCCGGGCGATAATCAGAGCCACTTCGGGATGTTTGCCATGGGCGAACGCAAATACGCTGGTATTGGGCAGCGGTTCGAGGCCGTCGGTCAGGTCGGCAGTGTGTTGTAGGCCCGCAGAGTGGCGCACTCCCGGCGGTGCCCAGAACTTCGGCTGGTAGCGGTCGACATAGAACGGGTCGTCCATGCCATGAAAGGCGCCGATTTTCATCAAGTTCGTCACCTTGCCTAGCTTGTCGAGCTCGGCGAGGCCGGCAGGGGTCAGTCGCACCGAGTTCACCAGAGTTAGCTCGCCTGCCTGGCGCAAAATCGTCATGTTCCGGGTAATGACCACGCCGGGCCCCATGCGGAAACTGCCCGTTACTTGGAAGATGTCGGCGAATACCTCGACAATGGGGCCGTGCGACAGCGCTGGGGCAAAGGTGTTTGAAGCAGCAGAGGACTGGGTCATTGGTTTCACTTGAGGCGTCATCGCCCGCCGAGCCAAGGCTTGCAGAGTTGCCGGTCCTCGTCAACATCCTGTTTCACAAGATCTTGTTTCGCAAGCCTGCACCGTATCCCGCCTTGGCTTGCTTTGCTCAGCGACGTGGCTCACTGCCACGCGGGTTTTGTGCCGCCGCGCTTGGCAGCACGCTTGGGCCGCGGGCCGGCTAGCGGCGCTCGACTCGTACCGCGTTCTGGGAGCTCCATGTCCACCATCAGCTTCCAAATCGACCAGTTGCCAGGCCTCGCCGCCAACGCAGGCCCCTTTACCTTCAGCTTCGAGCGCAGCGACCCACACAGCGCGACCGCCACGCCGAGCATTCCGCCGGTCAACCGTGGGCCCGAGTCGTACGCCGTGTCGCGCGAGCAAGAAGACTGGGTGGCGCGGCAGTGGCCCGAGCTCGAGATGGTGTTCGCCGGCGCTTGGGTGGCGCACTCGATTGGGCAAATCCAAAAGATTCTTGACGATTTGGGGCCTATCGCCCCGGGTCCGTCGTTTGCGGCGCGGTTCTTGCTCCAGCAGCTGCTCTCTGGGCCCAAGCTCCCCGGCGTGCCGACGAGCAATGGCCTGCCGGCGTGGCACGCCCGGCCCGATGTCAGCGAAATATTCAGAGTTCAAAACCTCGCCGCGCACCGCCCGCCGCTACGGACACGCCCCCGTCGCACCACCGCTCACCCCGCCTACAAAAACCTTGTTTACGTAGCACGGCGTAATGCAGTAATCGCCCTTGGGTTGCCACATTAGGTTCTGCTTGGCCGCGCACGAATCGCCCGACTGGTAGCACATCTCGAACGGCTTCTTGCCGCCGCCGCCGCCCAGCGCAGCCGGTGACCACAGCTTGCCCACGTACCACATATCCAGCGGATGCATCTCTACCTTGAATAGCTGCACGGTCGGGTTGCCCATCAGCCAGATGTGCAGCGAGGCATACGAAGTGCCAAAACCGTGGTCATTCCAGTAATGCACGCCCACCGCATAGCCCACCGGGTCGGCCACATCGCCCTCGAGCTGCAGCAGGTTCAGATTCTCGGGCCCGGCGCCGTCGGTGTCGTCGAGGTCCAGGCCCGGGTCATCGCTGCTACTCGACGCGCTGCCCCAGTTCGGACTTGCATTAAACCAGAAGGCATCCCATGGGTTACTGAACCACGGGTCGGGCGTGCCATCGCA
Source organism: uncultured Myxococcales bacterium (assembly GCA_903883645.1). Classification (GTDB taxonomy): domain Bacteria; phylum Myxococcota_A; class UBA9042; order UBA9042; family UBA9042; genus SXRM01. The sequence continues at coordinate 5,746 of CAISBR010000145.1, forward strand.
ATCTAGGTCCGGCTCGGCCGCCGTTGGGTGGGCAAAATGCAAGTCCAAGTCGGAGCCTGCCGCCGGGCCTGTGTTGTATTGGTTGGGGTCCGCCGGCGTATCCCACAGCAGCTCGATGTGGACCGCGCCGTCCGGCACAACATTCACCGTTTCGCAAGTCATTTTGCAGCTTTGGTTCCCCTGATCATCCCACACCGTAAGGCAGAACACGTAGTCGCCCGCCGCGTTGGCCAAAAGGGTCGGGTTCGCCATCGTCGCGCTCGGCAAAAGCGGCTGATTCGCGCCGGCCGGCTGCTTCACCGCCCACAGGTACTTGGCGATTTTGCCGCCGTTCATCGCCACCGACTTGCTCCCCTGCGCGTGCAGCAGCGTCTGCGGCACGACCTGCGGACCTTCTAGCACGTTCACCACTGCCTGCGGGCAGCTATCGGCCACGCCCACACCGTGCACCACAAACGAAGGTCCAGTCCAAGCATTCAACTTCACAACAAAAGTTTCCAGGTCGTCGGGCCCCGGCTGCGGCGTCACATCCGTCGGCTTGTACAGCATCGTCACCGCTTGGCACTTACCAGCCGCGAGCTTTAGCGGATTGCTAGCACTGAGCGGCGGCGGATTCGCCAGCAGCTTAGCGGCATACAGCGCGTCTTCATCGACCGAGAACTCGCTACTCGTGCTCTGGGTCGGCACTGCTTCAATCGCCGTGACCTCGGCGGCAATCTTGGCGCAATTGCACAGCGAGACCGACTGCTTACCTAGCGTCTTGCCCACTACCGCTCCGCCAAACTGCAAAGTGGCCGGCTTCACGCCTAGGCACAGCTCAGGCGGTGGCCCAGCATCCGTTTCTGTCGCCGTGTCGGCAGGTTGCGCGACCTCTTCGCTATCCGCAGTCGCCGTTTCCGTCGCCGAATCTGCAGTCGAATCTGCAGTCGAATCTGCCGTCAAGTCGGCGGCCACGTCGGCCACTGCGTCGGCTACACTGCCCGCATCGGTATCCGCGGCGCCGCTCACCGTGCCCACTTGGGTCCCGGGATTCGCAGGGCTGCTGCAGGCTATCGCTAGCGAGATCAGTAGGTTGATCCCGATCGAGCGGCACAAAGTTGAGTCGCGCATAGCAGCCTCCCCGCAGCGGCACAGCGCCGCCTACTTACCTAGCGCCGCGCAGCCCAGCTTGTCGCCTTGTGCGCAGGCTCGGCCAAAATACAGCTTGGCGCGTGCTGGGTCGGCCTTGGCACCGCGATTCAGCAATTCACCAAGCCTTACGCAGGCTCCCGTGTGGCCCGCCGTGCAGGCGCGGTCAAAGTAGCTCTCAGCGCGTTCGGTCGGCTTGGCGAAACCTTGCTCGTAGTATTCGCCCACGGCTAGGCACGCGGCGGCGTAGTCCAGGCCGCAGCCAAAGTCGAACAATTCTAGGGCGCGCGCCCGGTCCGCCGTTACGCCGCGGCCCTGTTCATAGACCAAGCCGGCGTACTGGCAGGCCAAACCGTGCCCCTTTTCGCAGGCTTGCACGTAGTAGCCGGCGGCGCGGCCGGCGTTGGTCTCGATGCCCATGCCCTTTTCGCAGGCAAAGGCCATGAGTAGGCAGCCCGAGCCTGCCCCCAAGCTGCACGCCTTGGTGTAGTAGGTCACTGCGCGTGTCCACGACAGGTCGACGCCGCGGCCTTTTTCGTGCATTAGGCCCAGGCTCGAGCAACCGGGGCCGTAATCGGCGTCGCAGGCGCGGGCGAATAGGCCCAAGGCGCGGGCTTCGTCGCGTTCTACAATCGTTCCGTCTACATACATAGTGCCTAAGTTGGCGCAGGCGCGGGCGTCGCCATCGTTGCAGGCCGCGCCGTAGAACTTGGCAGCGAGCGGTCCGTCGCGCGGTACGCCGCGGCCGGATTCGAGCAAGATCGCCGCGAGCGTGCAGCTGCCCATGTGGCTGGCGCGGCAGGCAATCGTAAGGAGTTTTGAAGCCCTAGCATCGTCGCGGCGTCCACCGCCCCCTTCCATCAGCATGCGACCTAAGCGACCGCATGCCAGGGGGTCCTCGACTGCGCAGGCCTTTTCGTACATCGCTTGCGCCTTGGCGGTGTCGAGCGGCACGCCGTTGCCCTCTTCGTACCAGCGGCCCACCTCGCCGCAGCGTCGCACTTCGCCCAGGTTGCACGCCTCAAGGGCGGCCTCGCGCGCGGTGGGCGCAGCACTGCAGCTTGCTGTGACAATCCCAATCACAATCAAGATGCTACGGGCCATTGTCCGCTTTTGCCGCAGCTTGTACGCCATCGCTTTCCCCTTGCTCGCCTTGGTCAACTCGGCAATCCGACTTGCCAAGTAGCGCGAAACAGGGGGGTGCGTCAACTGTGCGGGGCGCGCTCAATTCTGCGGACCATCGGCGCAGCGCCCATGTGTCGCTGGCGGCGGCGTCGGCAGTGGCGGCGGGTGCCGGCGCTTCGGCCGCACATCCGACGAGCATGGCGCAAAATAGCCAGTAACTGCGATACATTGCCTTCCTACCGAACTAGTGCTTTTGGGCCGTAAACGTAAAATTCCCGGTCTTGCCTGGGCTGTGCGGAATGCTCAACACCGCGGTGATTTCGTTGGGCAGGCCCGCACCATCGAAGTCGTAGGTGACGTAGAGCGGCGCCGAGTGATGGGCGGCAATCCAAAGAGCCCCATTAAAATTGAAATTCATGGCCAGCAAGCCCGGCGCAAACGGCCGCGCCGAAAACTGGATGTGCGGCGAGCCAAAACTGGCAAACCCGCCGACCAGCACCCCTTGCGCGCACACGTTGTACACATCGAGCCGAAGACCGCCGCTGCCCGCTAGGTCGATCCAGGGCGGGGCGCTCAGGTCCAAGGGGTCGCCCTGGGCGATGCGCAAGCAGCCGGTGTGCGCCGTGGTCGGGCTCGCGTCGATAGACCAGCCGATGCCCAGCTCATCCAGGGGCGAAACCGTAGTATCGAGCTTGGGTTCGCCCTCGGTCGGGCAATACTCAACGTGCCATACTTGCTCCGTGTGCGCGTCGAGCAGCCAGCCTGCGGGCAGGGCGACCGCGTCGGCGTGCCCCTCGATCACCGTATCGGCGGCCTTATTCGTCTGCAGCAGCGTGCTGCTACCCAAGGTCGTGCGCACCGCAAAACTAGGCCTGCCATGATGTACTTGCAACCCTGCGAGCGGCGCGTGCCCGGTGCCCAGGTTCACGGCGTGCACGAACGCATCGGCGCAAGGGCCGTCGGCGCGCGGTACCAGCTGCAGCGGACCCTGGGGCCAGTACTGCACTGTGCTGGGTACATCCACAAATTTCACCGTTAGATTGCGGCTATACGTGGTCCAATCTGCGCTTGCCTGCAGGCTGAACTGCAGCTGCGTGTCGTGCAGTGGGCCGTCAAATAGGCGCGAAATACGGAATAGCAGTTCAGAGTCTTTGGCCCACGCCCCGCTGTTCTCTGGGCACGCTGCCAGCGCCGGCGAGGACAGTAAGATTCTAAAATTCATAGCAAACCAATAATTGCCAGAGAAGTGGGCTTTCGCCTCGCACACGGCCGGCGCATCGACCAGCAGTGGCTCGATGGTCCACCCTTTCGCATCATCTGGCCCTGGATGCCGCACCAGCCCGTACACCAACACCGGCTCGCCAAACGGCAATTTGCTCACATTAAGCGTAATTACCGCCTTGTCGGCCGGCGCCTTGCCCGCTACAAACAGCTCTAAGGGCAGCGGATTCGCCGCACCTTCACTCGTGCTGCACTGCCACGGCGGCACCGGCGGTGGGTCCTCGCTAAACTGCGCCGATGGCCCCGTAATCCCGTCGCACGCCGCCAGAATTAGCAAGCAAAGCAGCCATTTTATCCCGTCTTGCCTCATGGCGCCTCGCCCTTGCCGCCCACGCAGCGACCGCCCTCGGCGCGGCATTCGCCAAAGCTGCTGCACGCTTCGCTGCCGGCGCAGTCTTGGTCGTCGTTGGCCCAGCATGTCTCGCCGCGCAAGTGGCAAAGCCCTTCGTTTTGGCATGGTTGCGACCTTTGGCAGTCGCCGTCGCTGGCCAGCCGGCAGCGGCCTGCCACGGGGGTGCAGCGGCCGAGCAGGCGGCAGCCGGCGGTGGCGGTGCAGTTGTCGCCGCGGGCCACGCAGCGGCCGTTGTCGGCAGTGCACGCGCCGTTTTCTTTGCAGCTAGAAGAGGTTGCGCAATCGGCAGTGCCGCCCGTGACGCACGCGCCTTGGCTCGCGGTGCAGCGGCCCCAGCGCGCGCAAACCGCACTTTGCCCGCAGTCGGCGCGGCTGAGGGCCACGCATGTGCCGGATCGTACGCTGCATTGGCCGAACATCGCGCAGCTGGCGCCAAACAGGCAGCGCGCGCTGTCGTTGCGCAGGCCGCGCAAGTGGGGCGCCTCGCTGTCGACCGGCATGTCGCGGCTGACCCGCAGCAGCTTGACGGCACTGGCCGCACCGCCGCCGCCGCCGCGCTTGGGCCAGTACCACGCCGACCAAACTAGCCCGTAATTAGGCACATAGCAGGCCTCGCTGACCCGGTCGGTGGCGTGCAGGGTGCAGGTGGCGCTCACCGTGGCGTCGCCGATGCGGAATTTGCGCGGCAAAGCGGCGCTGGCGCCCAAGTCGATAAACCGCGAACTTGCCGCCGAAGTCTTGGCCGGTACAAGCAATTCGGCCCGTGCGCCACTGGGCCGGCTCTCGCCGGGGCACGCGGGCATGCGCCAGATGCCCTCGGGGCGCACCACATAGCAGCCGCTGCGCCAAGTGGGTGGGCTGCTGCTTGGTAATTCCGGTTCACAATTCAGATGATACCAGGTCTCGTCGCCCGCTTGCGTCACCTCGTCGGCCATGCACACGCTGGTCAGCGGCGCCGTAGCCCCGGGGCCGGTCGCCTTGGTCCCCAGCTCAAAAAGCGTACCGGGCTGCAGTACTTGCGCCATTTGCTCCGGCGTCGCGGTCTCGGCTGCCGTGAGCACCTCGGCCACATAGGGGGCAGTTTCGCCGGCAATCGCCACACTAAAGTCGACTTGTACCGCTAGGCCCACCTGCCACACGCGCGCGCCGTGGTCCGTTTCGCCCAGCTGTCGCACTTGCAGTAGGGCAGAAACATGCGAATATCCGGCAGAAAGCGCCACCTCTGGGCCTGAGCCAACGGTGGTACTGCTCCAGCCTAGGTCGCCCGCCAGTCGCCAACTCGCCAGCGTTTGCCGCGTGCCGACCGTTAACCCCGCGAGATCCCTGCTGTCAACCAGGGGCCCGCCGTCGCGCAGCCGGGCTCGCACGTGCACGTCGGCCGTGCCCACTTGCAGCCACAGCGGCAGGCGCACAGCCGTGTCGTTGCGACCAACGGGCAGCAAGCCCAGGCCAAGCCCGCCCGCCGCATAGCGACTGTACACCTCGGTCATCAGCCGCGCGTAGTGGTGGTCGGTGGGCTGCGACGCCAGGTCCAGACGCAACCCGGCATCCATGCTAGCGAAACGCGCCCGCGCCCGCAGCCCCCAGGCGCTGTCGGTGGGCACTGGGCTGTGGTCGTCGTGCCAGTAAAGGGGCGAATGCTGCGCGGCCATACCCAGCGTAGCCAGCTCGGCGGTGGCAAAGAGCACATCCTCGTCGCGGCCCAGTGCCGGCTCGGCGAGGCCCAGCGCAGTGAGCCCCAGCGCAGTGAGCATCGCGGCCAGTAGCCAGCCTTTGCTCTTCTGCGTCATCGGCGGCCTCGCTTGCCGCACCCGCGCGGTTTCGCTGAGCCCGACAATGCCGCCAAGCCGCCGTTCGGTCAAGGGCTTTTTGCAGGTGCGGTGCAGATGCGCAGGGCGCTAGGGCTTGGCGCCGCCATCGATCCACGCCTGTATGCTCGCGAGCTGCTCCGCGGTCAGCGGTACGGAGGGCATGACCTCAAAACCGATGGGCATGCGACTGCCTTCGCACGGCGTTTGCTGAGTAATCTTCTGGTACAAGTAGCTCTGCGCCGACTTGCCGGGCACCACCAGCGTGCCGCCACAGGTCTCGTTGGCGGGCTGACCGACGAGCTTGCTGTAAGCGACATCGGTCGTTAGCGGCAGCTTGGCATAGCCGGGCAGGCCCAGGGCGTCAGCGCGGTGACAGGTAACGCAGCGCTGCTCAAAGATCGCCGTCACCTCCAAGAAAGCTGGGGTTTTCGCCGTATCGGTACTCGCACTATCGGCGGTGCCCGTATCCGCGGTGCCAGTGTCGCTCGTGCCAGTGTCGCTCGTGCCAGTGTCGCTCGTGGCCGTGTCCGTGCTGGCCGTGTCCGTGCTGGCTGTATCGCTGCCGCTGTCCGTGGCGAGCCCGTCCCAAGCGCCGGCGGGGATGGTGGTCGTGCCGGCCGAGCAGCCCGTGGCGACTAGGCAAAGTGCGGTGGCGTGGGGCAGGGTGCGGCGTAGAATGCGGGTGAACATGCAGGGCTCCGTGGGGCACCCGAGGGTGCGCTTGGCGCGCAGGATAGCGGGGGCGGCGATTGCGCGTCTAGCTGTGGGCGGGCAAGACCTTGATTTGGCGCGGTGGTTGCGCTTGGGCGCCCCGGGCCGGCGGCGGGCCGGCAAAGGTCCATGTATTTCCTAGTTAACCTAGACAAGGCGCTGGGGTAGCCGGCGCCGCCTACGAATCGCGCCCAAGGACGCGCCATGCCGGACGACCTCAGCGATTCGCGGCAGTCGTTGGCCAATCTGCTTTGGCATCGCCTGGCGGGCAAGCGGTTGCGGCATCGGCCATGACCTGGATCGTGCCAAGACTCTTCCGCACCATAGTGGCAGGGGGTCGCTGAACGGGTTCGGAGCGGAAGTCGCCCGCACCGAGCCGTTTGCAATTGCTACTAGATATTTAGATTCATGAAGCTTAACTAGCAAGTTATGTATATGTGTGTTTGTGAAAGTTCGAATTCTTCGTGGTCATTTCGCCGCAGAGTTTGTTACGCTGGGCACAGCCAAAGTCGGGCGCCGGCAAACCCAACATGCACCGCGATTCTGCAAGCCCTTTGCACACACACCGTGGCCCCACTCGTCGCAATCCAGGCCGGATTGCTCTGGCCATTTCACTGATATTGCTGGGATTTTTTCTACGTCCGCTGTTTGAACCCGCCGCGGCTGTGGACCGCCATGCCCCGCAGGCGCACCCAGCCAATGTAGTGGGCGACCTGCAGCGGGAGGTGCAAGCCATCGCCACCCGCCGCCTCGCGACCGGCATGGCGCAGGTGGCAGTGGTCTACCAGAACCTGAGCACTGGCGAGGAGTTTCAGCTGGGCGATAAGCTTTTGTTTAACCCGGCCAGCATGCTCAAGCTGCCGGCGGCGGTGGCGTGGCTTCGCTACGTCGAGCGGCAACCCCAGGCGCGGGCGCAGCTTTTACGATTTACCATGACGGCGGTGCGCGAGTCCTACACCGACCCGCACGCCTTGCAAGTCGGTCAGAGCTACATGCCCACTGATATGCTCGAGCGCATGATTCGCTGGTCGCGCAACGACGCAAAGGCCTTGCTGGTCAGCGCACTACCGCCCCACGCCCTGGCCGAGACGTACGAGCTGTTGGGCCTAAACCCCGAGCAAGCCGTCATGCAAGACGACCCGGCGGTTACCGTGGGCCAGATGGCGGGGCTGTTCACGGCGCTGCAAGCCGGCCGGGTGCTCGAACCCAAGGATACCAGTTATCTTCTCGATATGCTTGCGCAAACCGACTTCGAGTACGGGCTGCGCGCCGGGTTGCCGCCCCAGACGCGGCTGGCGCACAAGTGGGGGCGGCGGGTCCACCTCGACGGGCCCAAGAACGAGCGGGTGCAGTTGCACGATTGCGGCATTGTCGAGCGGTCGGGCGCGCCATTCCTGCTGTGCGTCATGACCCGTGGCGACAGCGACAGTGAGTGCCGAGCGACTATCGCCGAAATTGCAGCGGCGGCGTGGAATTGGCCGGCGCTCTAGGTCGGCGACAAAGCCGTGGCACACCTGCGCCGCACCGACTTGCCGGCGGCCCCCAGTCTCCGTAGGGTGCAGCAGCGGCTTGTGCCGAATCTGCGGAGCAGCATGAACCTTCTCGCCAAGCTGACCCCCCTGGGGCATCGCGTTTTTGCGCCGATTCTGCTGTCTATCGCCCTGTGCGTGCCGGTGCGCGCCATGGCCGACGACGTTGCCGACGAGCCGCCACCGCCCACAGTTCCCAGTTTTGTGCACCGTCCGATCGCGATTGGGTTTGAAGGCGGTATGGGCGCCCCCACAGGATTCTTCGGCATGACGCTGGGTTACACGCTGCCACACCAGCCGTGGGTCGTCGAGGTCGGTGGCGGTTTGGGCTCGACCGGTATGCAAATCGCGGCACAAGCTAAGTATTACATGCCCATTCTCGGCTCCACGCGGCACTCGCTCACGCTGCAGGCGGGGCCGTCGCTGGGCTTGATTGGCAAGCCGGTGGGCTTTGCGGTGCCGCATAAAGACGGCATTTTGGTAGGCGACTCCGACCTTTACTACGTGTTGTGGCTGCACGCCGGCGTTGGTTGGGAGGTGCGCTGGCATTGGGGCGGCTTTGTGCGGGTGGCCCTGGGCGCGATGCTCAACGTGGCCAACAACCAAGAGCCGCTGTGCCGCAACGTCGATACCATCGCGGTCGATGCGCCCGGCGCCGGCAGTTGCGGCTCGATGCACATTGCCCTTGGGCCCGAGGTGGCGCGTCGCCTGGTGCTGCCGTGGCTGTCGTTCGCCTACGGTTGGTCGTTCTAGGCCCGCTATCTGCAGAATTAGCAGGCGTTTTGCGTATTCCCTTTGCTTCGCGCCTGCGGTACACAGGCGGCCCGGGTCTGACCCGTGGACCAAGGCCAACATGCTGCTCTCGCGTCAAAGTATTGTCTTAACACTACTTTTGTTCACCGTCGCCGGGTGTAGTACCGCAGGCAGCAGTGGCACGACCGCGATAACCAGTGTAGATACAAGCACTAGCGACGACTCCGCCCACCTAGCCGAAGTGGTCGAACCCGACGACGGCCCGCCGACTCGCCAGGCGTGTACGTCGAAGCTGGGCTCAGCACTTACCAGTGCTCACGGGCGCTTAGACGGCTTCTTGGTGGCCATTGTGCCGCCCACCTACAAGGGCTGCAACGCCGATACCGATCACCTGCACCTGCAAGTGCAGAACCATGGGGCCGTGTACGACATCGCGGTCAATGTGGGCGGCGGCTCGGGCGTGCTGTACGAAGCCCGCGATTTACCTGCGGTTGGCACGGCGTGGAGCGAGGGCTGGCACCCCAATGCCCAGCTCGACTACCCCGCCATGCTCGCCCAGCATTTTGGCGATTTCGCCCCGCTCGACAAGACCAAGCTGGTCGCCGCGCTGCAGGTCGAGCTTAAAGATGCCAATCATATTAGTATCTTTGCTACGGGGTATGGCCACGACGGCGCCCACCTGGTGCACCGCAACGGCTACGGCTACGACGGCGCCATCTTGGTGCGGCCGCTGTCGGGCACGCCGCGCTACCTGCTCTTCTGCTTTCCAGACCAAGTGTTCTAGGCCAAGACTAGCGTTCGCCGGCTCGCAAACTGCCGCGCGCGGCCAGTCAGCGGGTCAGCAAATTCAAGCGTTTTCGCGAGCAGTTGCAGCGGCTGGTCCCAGCGTTCTGCCGCACTTTCGGGCAAAAGCGCGGGGTACAACGGATCGCCGCGAATCGGCAGCCCCAGCACACTCATGTGCACCCGTAGCTGGTGCTTGCGCCCGGTCAGCGGCTCAAGCTGATACAGACCTTCGCCATTGTTTTCGCTTAGAAGCGTGATGTGCGTCTCGGCATTGGCCGGGCCCGGCACCTCGGCCATGCAAAAAAACGGCTCGCCCGCCACCAGTCGACTGCGGTAGACCAGCGGCAAGTTAAGTTGGGGGCTATAGGGCGCAATCGCATGATACACTTTGCGAATCGCCCGCTGTCGAAACAGGTCGGTGTACGCCCCTCGGCTCGACGCGCGCACGCTGAACAGCACCAAGCCCGCCGTCAGCCGGTCGAGCCGGTGCAGCGGCGTCAGCTCGGCCAGCCCCGTGCGTTCGCGCAACCGTACCAGCAGCGTCTCGCGCAAGAAGCGCCCGGCCGGCACCACTGCCAAGAAATGCGGCTTGTCGACCACCAGCAAGTGCTCGTCTTGGTGCAGGATTTCTTCGGTAAACGGCACTGCTGGCTCGTCGGCCACTTCGCGGTAGTACCAAAGCGCGCTGCCGGCCGGGTAGTGCATGTCCCAGTCCAGTCGCTGCCCCGCGCCATCTACGGCCCGCCGCTGAGCAAAGCGCTCGCGCCAAGTATCCTCGCTAATCCCATAGAACTGTTGCAGAAGGTAGTCGCCGAGCCGCAGCCACGGCCCCGACGGCAGCTGCTGGCAGCACGGGTCTAGGTGATTGTGACGCGGCAGCGGGGGCATACGGGCTCCAATGGCCGGCACCTTGCCGCCGCTACGGGTGGCCGTCAAGGGCTGGTCTCGCGTGTCCAAATGGGTCAGGTGCTTGGCGCCCACCCCGCAATGTGGGAGCATGCCGCCATGGACAATACCCCGATTCTTGTTGGCGTAGGGCAGTTTACCGAGCGGGTGGGCGATGCGGGCTACCAGGGCCTGTCGCCGGTCGAGCTCGCGGTACAGGCAGCGCGGCAAGCTCTGCGCGATTGTGGGGTTAGCGAGCTCGCGGTCGATGTGGTAGCCACAACCCGCACCTTTGAAGACTCGCTGCCGCAGCCCGCGCCCTTTGGCAAAACCGATAACTTTCCGCGCGCGCTGGCCCGCCACTTGGGCAGTGCCCCGGCCCAGGCCTATTGGGAGCAGATGGGGGGCAATACCCCGCAGCAACTGGTGAATCACTTCGCCGAGCGGCTCGCGCGCGGGCAGGGCACGCTGGTGCTGCTGGCGGGCGCCGAGGCGATTTCTACGGTGCGACACCTGCTGGCGACAGGGCAAAGGCGCGACTGGAACGAGAGGTTGCGCGAGCCCGTCGACGACCAGGGGTCAGCGTGGAATCGTTTGCTGACTGCGGAGTTAGCGGCGCATCGCTTGGCGAATATTCCGGCGGCGTACGCCCTGCTCGAGAATGCCCGCCGCGCCCGGCTGCAGCTGGACCGTAGCGACTACGCTTTGCAAATGGGCGAATTATTTGCTCCTTTGACCCATGTCGCCGCGGCCAATCCGTATAGTGCGACGCGGCAAACCGGCGCCACCGCGCACCAGCTGACCACGGTGACGGAGCATAACCGCCTGATCGCCGAGCCTTATCCGCTGCACTTGGTGGCGCGCGACCAGGTCAATCAGGCCGCGGCGTTGGTCTTGACGACGGTGGCTAAGGCGCGGGCGCTGCGAATCGATCCTCGCAAGTGGCTGTATCTGAACGGCTATGCCGACCTTGTCGAGCGCGATGTGCTGGACCGGCCCGACCTGGGCGCCTATCCCGCGGGCGTGGCGGCCAGCAAAGCTGCGCTGCGTGCGGCCCACGTCACCACAGAACACGTGCAATTCTGGGATTTTTACAGCTGTTTTCCGATTGCGGTGTCGAGCGTCGCCCAAGATGGCTTGGGCCTCGCGGCCGACAACCCGCGCGGTCTGACGGTGACGGGGGGCCTGCCGTATTTTGGCGGTCCGGGCAACAACTACTCTATGCATGCCATTGCAACTATGGCTGAAAAGCTGCGATCCGCGCCGGGCACCTTTGGCTTTGTGGGCGCGAACGGCGGCTTTTTGTCCAAGTACTCGGTGGGGGTGTACACGACGACGCCAAAGCGGTGGCAGGCACATAACAGTGCATCTTTACAGCAGGAATTGGATGCGGTGCCAGCGCCGCCGCGCGAGTCTGCGCCCAACGGCTCCGCCACAATCGAGACGGCGACCGTGGTCTTTGCCAAAGGGCAACCCGACTACGCGGTGGCGGTGGGGCGTATGCACTCGAATCAAGGGCGGTTTGTGGCCATCGCCAGCGACAGTGCGACCGTCAGCCAGCTGCTCGCCGCCGACCCGCTGGGCCGCACCATCAGCGTGCAAGCCCAGGCGAGTCAGAATCATTTTCGCCTAGGCTAGCACCGGCCGCTGGGGTGGCTACTTGCGCACCAATGCCACAGTCATCTTGGGGTTACTCTGGTTCATCACCAAGATATCCCCTTGAAATGTCAGCGTTCCTTGCTCAAGCTTGCCATCGACCTTGCTCTCGCAGACCACCTGGTAGCCGGTCTCGCTTTTGATGGTATAGGCGCGCTCTTTCTTTTGGCCGGCGCTGTCGATGGTCATCTTGCCGGGGGCAATCTCAAAAGTCGTTGTCGGCGCCAGCGCTTGCACCACGGTCATGGCGGCCGCGCGCTTGTCTTCGGGCAGCGCCTTGATGTCCTCGAGCGCCTCCGTCTTGGCCGCGTCGATGGCCCACTTGCCCATCATGCGCTCCGACGCCTTGGGACCGCAGGCCACGGTGGCGAGCAGGGCAAAGACCAGAGCACCATGCACCAGAATCTTGTTTGTATTCATGACTGTACTGCCTATGGCCCGAAAAATGGGCCAAGGGCCGCCAAGCAGTGCGCCCGGCAGCCGCGACATCGCACAGCAATCGCAGCCAAGCGGAGCTGTCCAAATCTGCGGCAAGCTTAACACTTATTTGCGATTTAGGTACGGATTCGCCCGCTGCGGCGCGGCGCAAGGGTCCGGCTCAGCGACCCGGCTCAGCGACCCGGCTCAGCGACCCGGCTTAGCTGCGCAGCCCCGGCGCCTCGTGGCCCGTGCGCTGCACATACTCGGTGTAGCCGCCGCCAAAAACCTGAACGCCCTCGGGGGTTAGCTCGATCACCCGACTGCTCAGCTCGGCCAAGAAGTGCCGGTCGTGCGACACGAAAAGCATGGTGCCCTCAAACTTCTTCAGGGCGCGCACCAACATGTCTTTTGTCAGCAAATCCAAGTGATTGGTCGGCTCGTCGAGCACCAAGAAGTTCGGCGGGTCAAACAGCATCACCGCCATCACCAGCCGAGCCTTTTCGCCACCCGACAAATAGCGCACTTTCTTGTCGATATCGTCGCCCGAGAAGCCAAAGCAACCCGCCAGCGACCGCAGACTGCCCACCGATGCCAGCGCGAAGGCGTTCTGCAGCGTCTCCCACACTGACAGCTCGGGCTGCAGCAACTCCATGGCATGTTGCGCAAAATAGCCCAGTTTCACGCTGCCACCCAGCGTCACCACGCCCCGGTCCGCCTGCACCGCCTGCGCCGCCAGCTTGAGCAGCGTCGACTTGCCCGCACCGTTTACGCCCATCACGCACCAGCGCTCGCGGCGGCGGATCAAGAAATCGAAACCATCGTAAATCGTCTTGTTGCCATAGGCTTTGTGCACATCTTTCATCGACAAGACGTCGTCGCCCGAGCGCGGCGGCGTGCGAAACTCGAACTCGACGACTTCGCGACTTTTGGGCGGTTCGACCTTCTCGATCTTGTCGACCTTCTTCACGCGGCTCTGCACCTGCGAGGCGTGCGAGGCGCGGGCCTTGAACCGCTCGATAAACTTCAGCTCTTTCTTTAGCATCGCCTGCTGCCGGGCAAAACGCGCCTCGGCCTGGCGGTCGCCCTCGGCGCTCTGTTTTTCGTAGAAATCGTAGTTGCCCGAGTACGAGCTTAGCTCACCGCTATCGATCTCAATGATTTTGTTCACAACCCGGTTCATAAAGGCGCGATCGTGCGACGTCATCAAGATGGCGCCCGGATAGCCCTTCAAGTAGCTCTCTAGCCAGATGATCGACTCGATATCCAAGTGGTTGGTCGGCTCGTCGAGCAGCAGCGCGTCGGGGCGCATGAGCAGAATCCGCGCCAGGGCCACCCGCATCTTCCAGCCGCCCGACAGGCTGCCCACGTCGTTGTCCATGACATCTTGGTCAAATCCTAGGCCAGCCAAGATCTCGCGCGCACTCGCCTCGAGCCCGTAGCCCCCCAGCTCGGCAAACCGCGCCTGGGCCTCGCCAAACCGCTCCAAGATGCGGTCCAGGTCGTCCATTTGTTCGGGGTCGGCGAGCGCGTGCTCCAACTCTGTCAATTCACGGGCGATCTTTGACACCGGCCCGGCGCCGTCCATCGTCTCTTGCACCACGGTCTGACCGCTAAGCTCGCCCACATCCTGACTAAAGTAGCCAATCGTCACACCGCGGTCGACGCAGACCTGGCCCTCGTCGGGCGCTTCTTCCTTTAAGATCATGCGGAAAAGCGTGCTTTTGCCGGCGCCGTTGGGCCCCACCAGCCCCACCTTCTCGCCGCGGTTCACCACCGCCGAGGCCTCGAGGAACAGAATCTGCTTACCGTGTTGCTTGCCGATGGCGTCGAATCGAATCATGCGGCGCTGTATGCCACGGCCGCGCGCTCGGCACAATTCGCACAAACAACGGCTGCTGCACCCTCCCCATTCGCGGCGTGCGCCGCTACAATCGCCGGCATGAAGAACTTTCTACCCACGACTTTGGTATTTTTTCTAAGCCTTGCCACGGCTTGCGGCACTTCTACAAACTCGGGAGGTGCTGGCTACGCTGCGGCGACCGACGCCGGTGATGCGGCCGCTAGCTTGGCCGACTCGGGCACCCAAGCAGATGCAACTGCCGATTCTGTTGGACCATTTGCCGACCCGGGTGCCGATGCTACGGTTACGCCCTTCGACAAACGCCCCATTTACTTTACGGGGGCCGACAACCAGCGCACGGTCGACGCGCCCGCCAGTTTTCCGACTACGGGTAGTTATGCCCAAATTATTCTGCACTTGTCGCTGGCGTGCCCGGCGGGCGGTTGCGACCCCTACGACCGGCTTGGCTCGCTGGGCCTCGTAACCAAGAAGCCGGCCGATGGGCAGGGCGATCAAGTCGTTGAACTTGCCCGCTTTATTACGCCATTTCATGTGGGCGCCAGCTGGGACCTCGATGTGACCGACCTGCGGCCGCTGCTGGTTGGTGATGCAACTTTGCGCGCATTTATCGATACTTGGGTGGGGCCGGGCAGTCCGTATGGCGATGGCTGGCTGCTGACGACGCAGTTTGAGTTCAAGGGCGGCGTGCCAGAACACAAGCCGATCGCGGTGTTGCCCGTGTGGACGCCGCGCGGTGCCGTGTTCGGCGACCCGGCCAAGCCGCTCAGCGACTCGGTGCCGCCGCAGACGTTGCCGCTGCCGACCGGTGCCACATCGTACAAGCTGCGGGCGATCTTGACCGGCCACGGGCAGGGTAATGCCAGCAATTGTGCCGAGTTTTGCCCCAAGACCCACACCCTTACCGCGGCTGGCGTAGCGCATACGCAGAAGCTGTGGCGTACCGATTGCGCGACCAGCGGCGCCCCTAAACAACAGGGAACGTATCAGTATTCGCGTGCGGGGTGGTGCCCCGGTGCCGATGTGGTGCCATGGCAAGTCGACGTAACGGCCGATCTTGCCGGACAAACCAGCGCCGACCTAAGCTGGAGCGTCGAAGACTGGACCAACACCTGTCGGCCCGACGCCAAGCCCTGCGGCGGTTGCACCTTGGGCACGGCGTGCGCCTACGACGGCGGTTCGCACACGGAGCCGTACTACCAAGTCTCCGCTTTGCTGATTGCATTCGAGTAGTTTTTTGGCATAGCGCAATCTATTGCACCAAGCACTGCTGCAGGATCTGCAGGTCGTCAAAGCGGTGGTAGTTGCTCGCCCAGCCCGTCGACCCCGAAAATCCAATATAGCCGCCGCGGAACTTGAAGTCAGGGATCGCCGCGTTAAAAAGCTCTTGGGTGTCTAGGGTTACACGCACAACGTCAAGTTTTACTTCAATGGTCACGGTGTGCCACTGCATGTCTTCGATAGTCGGCGTGGCCGCCCAAAGCCAGTGTTTGCTCGCGTCGCCGTCAAGAGTCACCGCGATGTGGTCATCGTACGTTGGGTCCGTGTTGGGATCGCCCGTGTTGTCGAAGGTATCGATTTCTAGGTGGAAGGCCGAGATCTTGAGCGTCCCGCAACCGCCCGCCACGCCATAGCCCAGGCAGCCGCCGTTGCCGGCCTTGTCTAAAATACTTTGCAACTCAACCACATCCTTAGCGTCGATGACCGACATCGCAAAGCCGTCGGCGCCGCCGTTCATGCCGCCGCCTGTCTGAATCTTGAACGAAATCTGCACGTCACCAGGCGAAACGTGATCTACTACATTCCAAATCTTGCCGAACTTCGACTGAGCATTGCCCGTCATCTCGAGCCAGCCGCCCGGGTCCCAGTAGGCATCGCCCGAAGTTTGCCACTTGGCGCCGTCGAGCTTGGTGTCGAACGACTCGGGTTTGACCCAGGCGCACACGCCAATCGACAATCCGTCGACTGCAGAAATACCTTGCTTATTAGTAGCTTGCAGCTGAATAAAGTGCTTGCCCGCCGACAGCTTGACACCGTTCAGCTTGACCACCCCCTGCGCATCGGGCGGCGAAGCCCCCAGCAGGCCGTCTTTGTCCGACGTCCAAGTCACCGTTAGCTCGGTTGGCAGCGCCAGCGTGTCTGAGACCATGCCTGCTAGATCAATGACTTGCCCAAACTCAATCACGGTGCCCTTGGCTGGCGCGGTAACGGTCGCCGAGGGCTGGCCTTTGGGCGGCGCGGGCAGCTCGGGGCCCGTGTCCGCCTGGGTGTCTGTCAACACGGTATCGCCAAATTGGCTAGCCCCGTCAGTCAGTTGCGTGGCATCGGTAGCAACGCCATCTACCGCATCTAGCTTGCCGGTGTCGGCCGCGATGTCCGAGCCCGTGTCCGCAAGCGCAGCGTCGCCAACGGCCACGATGGTTGGATTGGCAGCATCGTCGGAACACGCCGCCAACAGCCCAACGCAAGCGAAGAGCCAAGCGCCGGCCCACCGCGAAAACCTACTTCTACCTGCTTGAATTGCCATAAGCGCCCCCAGTTTGCCACCCAAAGCGACGCTAGCACTTCGCCGCGCGCTCGACAAGGCCGTGACAAACGCCGAACGGACCTTGGTCGGAGTGAAGTGGCAGTAAGTATCTGGTATTGTGCGATATTACAGGCCAGTAGCGTCGAGCTTGCCCTGGACCGTGCCGCCAACCGCAAAGGGCGTAGACGATTGCACACGAATCCAGCCTTGCGCGCCCGCGCCGCCCTTGCCCGCATTGCCGCCGCCGCCGCCGCTGCCGCCCGACGCGCCGCCGCCTGCGCCGGTCGCCCCCATGCCACCTGAGCCAAAGACCGAGCCCGCCGAGCCGCCAAGTCCGCCTTTTGCCAGAAGACTTCCTTGGTTAACTACGCTCGTGCCGATGAGCCAGACGATGCCGCCCGCGCCGCCACCGCCGCCGCCGCCCGCGCCAGACCGCCCTGAACCGCCGCCGCCGCCCGTTGCGGGCACGGGAGTTGTATAGATTTGCGGCGACTTGCCGTTGCCCCCTAAGGCGGACCCCGAGCCTACGCCGCCCAAGCCGCCGCCGACGTCGAGGACCGCGCCGCTCGCCACCGTGACCGAGGTGCCGCCGCAAAGGAGCAGGGCGCCACCGCCGCCGCCACCGCCACCGGGGCCGCCGGCGTAGCCAGGGGTGCCGCCATAGCCGCTGCCCTTGCTGCTTTTGCCGGCGCCGCCAAAGCCAGCAAAGCCGCCAAAACCGCCCGCCGCGCCGCCCGTTCCGCCGGCCAGTATGTTGCTATCTCCAAAGATTACGCCAGATTGTGTTGCGCCAGGTGCCGATTGGCACGTCGAGCCCGGGGTGCCGCCCGCGTTGCTGCTGTACGCCACGCCGTTGCTGGCCGCAGAGCCTGCAGCGCCACCGTCGCCGGGTGTGCCATCGGCGCTGCGCCCTCCGCCGCCGCCGCCACTGCCCCCGCAACCGCCGCCCCCGCCGCCGCCGCCACCGCCGCTACTGCCCTCGCCGCCGTCGCCGCCGCCGCCGCCGCATGAACCGGCTGGAGCGCCCCCGGGGCCGGCGGCCATGCCATTGCCAGAGGCGCAGCCGATGCCTACCACAAAGCCACCGCCGTCCCAACCGCCCGCACCGGCCAGGCCCTTGCTGCCCGGGGCGTTGGTCGCGCCAGATGTTCCAGCAATACCGCTCAGTTGCAACGTGCCTTGGATGGTGACGCTGCCCACCGCCGCGAACGCCAACGCGCGCTTGCCAGTGACTTTGACGACCACACCGGGCAATACTTTTAATGACTTGACGTCAAAGACCAAGATCGGCGGCGCGCTGACTGGCAGGCCGGCATTGGCTTGCAGCACTTCGAATACGCCGGGCGCGCCGGGTGCGACCAGTACGGTGCCGCTCGCGTCGATGATCCCGCTGTCGGTGTCGATGGTTGTAGCCTTGTCGAGTACCAAGTCGCCGAGTATGCCCTTGGGCGCTTGGCCGACCGGGCCGCAGCTGATGGCTGGCTTGCTGCAGACGCCGCCGATGCACTGGCCCTCGGCGCAGTCGCTGTCGCCTTGGCACGGGTCGCCCACTTTGCAGAGCGGAGTTCCAGACTTGCACCCCCCTAGGCTGCAGGCGTCGCCGCTGGTGCACGGGTGGCCGTCGTCGCACGGCGCGCTGTTGTTGCTGTGGGTGCACGCGCCGGTGGTCTTGCTGCAGCCGTCGTCGGTGCACGGGTTGCTGTCATTGCAGTCCTTGCCGGCGCCCAGGGCCACGCACGCCCCCGCTTGGCACGCGCCGGGCTTGCACGAATCGCCGCCGACCAGGCAATCCCCGTTGCTGGGCGCGGACTTGCATTGCCCCTCGCTGCACTGCTCGCTGGTGCAAGGGTTGCCGTCGTCGCACGCGGCCGCGGTAAAGCTGACCTGGCATTGGCCCGCGACACACTGCACCGCGGTGCACGGATTGCCGTCGTCGGGGCATTGGCCTGCCACACAAGTGCCTGTGCAGCCAAGGATTGCCGTGTATTTGCACGCGCCGTCGGCCATGTTGCACTTGGCGTCCATGCAGATGTCGGTGCTGGTGCAGGTTTTGGGTTTGCCGGCCGCGCACTCGCCCGACTTGCACAAGTCGCCGATAGTGCAAGGGTTATCGTCGGTGCACGGTGCGCCGTCGTCGGGGGCCTGCACGCAGCCGCTTTTGGGGTTGCAACTGTCTATAGTGCAAGGGTTTTGGTCGTCGCACGCCTTGGCTTTGCCGGGCACGCAGGTGGCGCCGTCGCAGGCATCGCCCACGGTGCACGCATTGCCGTCGGCGTCGCACGGGCCGCTGCTGGGCGTGTGGCTGCAGCCGCTGCCGGGCTTGCAAATGTCGCTCGTGCAACCGTTTTTGTCGTCGCAGGCGGCGTCGTCGGTCGTGCCGTTGCAGTCGTTGTCTAGGCCGTCGCAGACCTCGACCGCGGCGGGGGGCGCGTTGCAGCCCGTCAGGCCCGCGGTGTCGCACATGCGCACGCCGGGGCATTGGCCGATGATCTGGCCCCCCGAGTCCTTGGCCACCGACAAGCAAGTCGTAGAAAGTTTGTGTGTAATCGCGACCTTAGAGCACGGGCATAGCCCCGGTAAGCCGCCCACTTGGTCGGGCTCGCGCTGGCACTGCTTGGCTGGCTTGCCGCTGCTCGCGGTCACATCGGCACACGCATAACTGTTTGGACAGTCTATGTTTTCTGCGCACGGAATGCCGCAGAAGTGCCCGGCCGCGCCCTGGTCGATGCACAAGGCCTGGGCGGTGCCAAAACCGAGCGCCTGGCAGTCCGCGTCGGTGCTGCACGGGTCGCACAAGTGCGCGGCGCGATCGAGGCAGATGGTGATGTTGTCGCCCGAACTGCCTGTAACCATGCTGCAAGTCAGGCCATCTGGGCAGTTGCCGTTGCATAGGCGGGCGCATTGCTTGCCGTCGCGGGTCTCGATGCAGATGCCGCTGTCGCACTCTAAGTCTTTGCTGCAGGGGCACGCCGCGCCGCCGGGGCACGCGCTGGCCGCGTCGGCGTTGGCGCTGTCTAGGGGTACGACGTCTTCGGCGCTGGCGTCGGCCACGCTCTGGATGTCGTACTTAAAGCCGCCGCTCGTATCGGTGGGGCTAGTGGCGCTGGTTGTGCTGGCAGAGGAGCAGCCCAACTGCCCAACAATTATGAATACTATCGCGATCGTCGTGGTCAGGCTGGGCGCAACTAAACGGAGCAGGGCAGGTGTCAGCTTCATGCGCCGAGGATAAAGGATCAGGCCGAAACCGCAACCGCGATCTTGCTTGCCTAGATAGCCGGTAACAGGATCAAAGTGCATGACTCCATTTCATCTTTAGGTATTGCCCGCGGGTTGTCAGCGGCAGCTACAGTAGGCGGCGCCAGCGCTTGCCGGCGTGTGGCCTAGTCGCGCGCCAGGCCCCGTTCGCCATGGTCTGCGTCCCAAGATTGTCACAATCGTCACGGCCGTGTCGCCTCGGCGGGCTGTGCGGCGGCGTCCGCAGCGGGCCCAGCAGCGGAACCCGCCCGCGCAGCCCGGTCATCCCTTGACGGTACAGGGGTTGAATAAAGCGTAACTTGTTGTGCAATCACCTTAGATTACTTCTGATATTCCGCATGGTTTGCATGTGTCACGGGCTCTGTCACAGGGCGTGTTTCGACCGTGGCGGGGCGTTGCGGGCAAGCGCCTCGCCGCTCATTTCGGGCATCCGAGGCTGCGGAGGCGGCGCCCGACCCGGTTGACGCGGCAGGGCGGCGAGGCGTAGAACCATCGCGCGTCGCGACGGCGCCCCAGCTGGAAGGTCCAGCAGCCGCGTTGCCGCAAGGCATTTCCTAAAGAGTTTCCTCGGGTTCCGAGGCACACGAGTAGAGCGAGCGGATTCGAACCTCCTGGTCCACCCGGGCCGTTCGCCGTCGTCGCACACGCGCCCTCCCACGCAGCCAATCGCAAGAAAGCAACTGGCAACAAAAAGGGAGGCATATCATGTTGATGGAGGCCACCGTGAGTCAGCTCAAGTCCAATCTGCAGGCGAAGATCGAGGCGCATCGTCCGCGCATTACCCGCCTGACCAAAGAGTTCGGCAAGGTTGTGATCGACGAGGTCACCATCGATCAGTGCATCGGCGGCGCGCGCGACATCAAGGCGCTCGTCACCGACATCTCGTACCTCGACCCGCAAGAGGGCATCCGCTTCCGCGGCAAGAACATCCCCGAGACGTTTGCGGCGCTGCCCAAGCTCGCGGGCGCAGAGTACCCCACCGTCGAGTCGTTCTGGTTCTTTATGCTGACCGGCGACATCCCGACCGCCGAGCAAGCGGCCGAAGTGCAGGCCGATTTTGCCCAGCGCGCCAAGGTGCCCAGCTACGTGTTCGACGTGCTGCGCGCCATGCCCAAAGACAGCCACCCGATGGCAATGTTCTCGACGGCCGTGCTCGCGATGCAAAAAGAGAGCAAGTTCGCGGCCAAGTACCACAGCATGAAGAAGACCGAGTACTGGGATCCGATGTACGAGGATTCGTGCGATTTGCTCGCCAAGCTGCCCGAGATTGCGGCGTTTATCTACCGCTACAAGTACAAGGGCGGCGACATCATCGCCCCGAACCCCGCGCTCGACCTCGGCGCCAACTTTGCGCATATGATGGGCATCGCCAAGCCGTACGACGACGTGGCGCGCATGTACTTCATCCTGCACAGCGACCACGAGAGCGGCAACGTCAGCGCCCACGCCACGCACTTGGTGGCCTCGGCTCTGTCCGACGCGTACTACAGCTTCAGCGCCGGTATGAACGGCCTGGCCGGCCCGCTGCACGGCTTGGCCAACCAGGAAGTGCTGGGCTGGATCAAGGACTTCCAAAAGAAGATGGGCGGCGTGGAGCCGACCGAAGACAACGTCAAGGCCGCGCTGTGGGACACGCTGAACTCCGGCCACGTCATCCCGGGTTACGGCCACGCCGTGCTCCGCAAGACCGACCCCCGCTACACGGCGCAGATGGAATTCTGCCAGAAGCACCTGCCGGGCGACCCGCTCTTCAAGCTGGTCAACATGATCTACAAGGTGGCTCCGGGCGTGCTGACCGAGCAGGGCAAGACCAAGAACCCCTGGCCGAACGTCGATGCGCAAAGCGGCGTGATTCAGTGGCACTACGGCCTGACCGAGTACGACTTCTACACGGTGCTGTTCGGCGTCGGCCGCGCCATCGGCGTGCTCGCCAACATCACATGGGACCGCGGTCTGGGCTACGCGCTCGAGCGCCCCAAGTCGGTAACGACGGCGATGCTCGAAGAATGGGCTGAAAAGGGCGGCCGCGCCTAAGCTTTCTAGCTGGAGGCTCTGCTAAGTTTGCGCAACCCGCTGCTACTCCGCCTGCCGATTCGGCGGGGGTAGCGGCGGGTTCGCGGCTTTTGGCGACCTTTGCAGAAGCGTCGTCGGCGCTTAGAGCTTCGACAAAGATAAGTCAACATCCGATCTTACGGAGCGGTGCCACGGACTCGATAGGGGACGTGCACTTGCGACCCACCCAGCAACGCATAGGGTGCCAACAAAATCGAGTTGATCTTGTTGGGGCGCTTAGGGCTGCTCGCGCAAGGTGGGCCGCCGCATTCGCCACACCAAGTTGCGCGTGTCGGTGGCGAGCGCTTCGCCCTGGCATTGCGTTGTAAAGTCGAGAAGATGCCGGCCAGGCGGCAGGGTCAAAGACAGGTCGACCTGACCGCGGCCTTGGGCAAACTGGACGGGCTGCCCCAGTAACGCACCCGTCAGCGTCCACGCGCACGGCGGCGCCGCCGCTTCGACCAGCAACTGCAAACGAGCGTGGCGCGGTACGGCCGCATCGTTGGCTAGTTCGAGCTGACCGCGGCGACGACACCAGTAGACAACCCCCTGCTGCGGCTCCGTTTCGGCCCCGTAGCAGCCCGAGCGCACTTGCAACACGAGCGGATGCTGGGCCAAGTCGCGAAGCCGAGTATCGCTGCTGGGCGGGGGCAACACGTAAAAACTATAATGGCCATCGGCACTAACTAGGGGTGGCTGCGTCACGCGACTGCGCAACTGGCCTTCTAGGTCTTCACCCTGGTCGGCATAGCCGCGGCGGTCGAGCCAAATGCCCGAAAAACCGCTGTCGCGCAGCTTTTCGAGCAGCATGGGCACGGGCAGTTGCGCCACTTGCTCGGCCCACTGCGCCTCGATGCGCCCCTTGCACGCCGGATAGCTCCAGCGCAGACGACTGCCCAGCAGCCACGGCCGCAAGTGCTCGTAGTCGTGCATATTAACTAGCTTGCCTTGCTCGGGGAAGTGGGCAAACGGCAGCTGCAGCACCATGGCACCTGCCGGCAATTGCGCTTCGACTTGGGCGACAAAACTGCGCGTGGCCTGCAAGTGGTCGCGTGTAGCGTGCAATTGGGCTGCATCGACCGGGGCCGTTTGGTCCCACAGGCCAAAGGCGAGCAGCGCAGGCGCCACAAGCCAGGGCAACCAGCGCCGCCGCCGCTCAAGGTGCTGCAGAGCGAGCGCCACCGCCGCTAGCCCGGCAAAACCGATAAAGACGCTGATGCGCGCATAGACGCGAAAGGTGGGCAGAATCCAGCGGTTAATCATGGCGCCCAGGCCGCCGACCGAGGCGAGTAGCAAGCAGGCGCACACCAGCATGGCCAGCGTCAGCATCGGCGTTGTGCGGGTATCGCGGCGCACCACCGCCCGGCCCACTAGGCCCAGCAAGCCCACGCTCCCCACAGCACCCAGCGCCACTGCTTGGTTTTCGTTGACGAGCGGGGCATTGAGCATGTAGTGGCTGCTGACGAGGTGCAACGCTGGCGCGCGGTGCCACTCGATGGGCATGAGCAACTGGATGAGCTTGAGCCCGTACAGCTCGGCCTCGCCTGGGTTGCGCAGCGCCGCCACCTGATTGGCGCCGTGCAGCCACCAGTAGGCCAGCGAAGGTGCTAATTGCACAGCAAAAATCACACCGGTCCACGCGGCGAGCAGCACGGCCGTGGCAAGGGGCGCCCAACGCTTCTGCTCGGCCGCTGCCCAAGCGCCCAACATGCCCAGCAGCAAACCAAAAAAGTAGGTGTAATACGGACTAGTTGTCGCCACGGCCGCGCACGCCGCTAGCGCCACCAGCAAGCGACGGTCGCGCAGGGCCTGCCGCCACCGCTGCTGCGGCCACAGCGGTCGCTCCGCATCGCACAGCCACACCAGCACCAGCACCGCGAGCGGCACCTGCCAAAATTGCGTAAGCGAGAAGTGGCTTTGGCCCACGCTCAGACGCTTGGGCAAAAAGGCAAACAAAGTCGCTATCACCAAGGCCAGCGCCGGCCCCACGGCGAGCGCTCGCAGCACGGCGAAACCAACCAGACCGATTAGGCCAAAGCCCAGCAAATAGGCTAGATTAAACAGCACAGCCCAGTCGCTGACTACAAAACGCAGCGGCCACAGCAAGGCGAGTTGTAGAGTATCGATCACCGGAAAGTCATGAAGTTCTAGCTGATTCGGCGCACCGAGCCTGGCAATCGTCAGGTACCAGGGCTGCTCAAGAATGGCGCGAAAGCCGATGGCCGGCGCCAGCACATCGCCGCTGTCGAGGCGCGGGGTGTCGAGACCGACCTCGTGGTAGCCCGCAATGAACCACGCCAACGCGATAGGCAGCAGTGCCGCCGCCGCATACGCAAGCGTGATCCACCAGTTAAGCGGCCTAGGAGCCGCATCGCCCGTGCGCATCGTGGTTGACCTGTACTGCGCGACCAGCCGAGGGCCGTGCAGCAGCAGTGTAGCGGCAGCGGGCATCCGCGAGCAATCGCACGCGAGACACGGTTGCGGCTGCCAACAACTTCGCGCGGCACAGCGCTACGCCAGGTCGCCCAGCAGGCTGACGGCCATGTCAAAATCATATGTCTTTACAGCCAGCTCAAAGGCCCGCCAGTCGACACCGGGCAGCTTCTTGAGCGATGCGCGGGTCTCGTGCCACAGCGTGTGCGCCTTGGCGTCGTCGTCCGCCAGCAAGGCCCGCAGGTAGTGCAGAGTCTCGAGCGCCCGCTGCCGATTGTCGGTCGCATTGAGCAGAGCGGCCCGGGCCGGTTGCAGCTGCACATCAAAGGCAAAGGTACTGCCCTCGCCAGGGGTGCTGTCTACGCGAATCTCGCCGGCCATAAGGCGTACCAGCCGCTGCGCGAGCGCGAGGCCCAGGCCAATCCCACCGTGGCGCCGGGCTAGCGACTCGTCGCCCTGACGAAACGGCTCAAAAACCGTCTGCAGCTGCTCACTTGGAATGCCGGGCCCAAAATCGGCCACTTCGACCCGCAGCCGCACCCCGCTCGGCCGCGGACTGCCGTGGCTCACCCGCAGCAGCACATGGCCTTGGTTCGAAAACCGCACGGCGTTGTCGAGCAAAATGGTCAGCACCTGCCCCAGCCGCACGGGGTCGCCGCGCAGGGCCAGCGGCAAGCCAGGCTCGAGTTCAACCCGTACCTCGACCTGGCTATCCACCGCCTGCACCACTTCGCCCACCGCGCCATCAATCATGTCGCGCATGTCAAAGTCGACGTTATGCAAAGTGATTCGGTCGGCTTCGGTGCGCGAAAAGTCGAGCACACTGCTCATCACTTCAAGTAGCTCAGACGACGCTCGCTCCAGCGTCGCCAAGTGCTTCTGCCCGCGTTGGGTGGCCAGGTCGCCCGCCATCAAGTAGGCCATGCCCTTGATTTGGTGCAGCGGCGTACGCATTTCATGGCTCATGCGGGTCAAGAACGCGCTTTTGGCGCGGCCAGCGCTCTCAGCCTCGTCGCGGGCCAGCGCAAGCTCGCAGGTGCGCTCAAGAATTTTGGCCTCTTGCTCGTCGATTAATATCGCCTTCTCTTGCACCGCCTGCGCCAGTTCGGCTGTGCGGGCGGCCACCAGCGCTTCTAGTTCCGAATTGCGCTGCTGCAGGGCCTTGATCGGCCACGCTGCCGGTTCGTCGAGCCCGGCCATGGGGGTCGAGACATGGCTGTGCACGAGCTTCCACCCGCTGGCGCGGCGCACAAACACGTACGTGCCACGAAAGTCGGGCAGGGCCACTTGTACGTCGTGCGTGTCGATGTAGAGGCCGTAACGGTAGACAATGATGCCGCAATCGCTCGTCAGCCGCCGAATATCGACCCGCCGCTCGTCGATGCGGATGGGCATCGGCGCCTCGCTGAGATCGCGGGCATAGAGCAGCCGAATCTCGTCAAAATCCGAGGTGAATTCGTCGGGCGACGTGCCGATCACACTGAGCATGGGGTCGAACAGGTCAAGCACCGGTCGCACATCGCGGTCTTGGAAGTAGGCTTGATGATAGCGGGTAAAGACTTCGAGGAGCTCGGTATCTGGCGCGGCTACGGGTCGGGTCATGGCTTGAGCCTTCGGCGGCGCGCCGCGGATTCGCGCAGGGTAAGCAGTTGCCACGCACGAAATCAAGGCTAAACGCCGGGCTGCGGTGATAATAGCTCGATATATCTACATTATAACCGGATTGGCAGTGTCAGTGGGGTAGTGCCCTGCGGGGTGCGTTGGGCGTCCGGGCAGCTTGACCCCGGATATATCTTTGCGCGCTACAACTTAGCCTGCGCACACGCGCTGCGGGGCGACGCCAAGCGTGCTGTCGCTGTCCTTGCCCAGTTTCGGAGTTGCGACCGAGACGACTGCCGGCGCCGCCTAGTTCGTGCGCGCACCGACGAGGACTTTCGATCGCTTTGGTCTCGCCCCGAGTTTGTCGCGGTCACCGCCCCAGTCGACCCGTAAGCGCCTGCTGTTGCGTGTATTTCGTGCCGCCCGACACGGCGCCCGTCAGCTCGCCCCATTTGACGCCATCCCAGCACCATGAAACCCTGTACCCAGCACCATAGCTAGCTGCCGCTGCGCCATGACGAACGGACCCGCCACTTGCAGTAATTGCCATCGCCTCGTCGAGCCCGGCGCCTCGCAGTGCGGCCGTTGCGGTGCCGCAATTCGGCTTGACTATCAACCACCATGGGCCACGCCGTTTCAGGGCGGGTCGTCTAACGCCTGGTACGTCTACTTCAGCTACGGCAACAGACGTCAACAACATCACCAACAGCTACGGCCGCGTGCGGTGAGGGTGGTTCGACGCCGACCTTTTGCGCTTTGCCATTTCGCCCTTTTACGGACGGATCCTGCAACTTGCTCGACCAGGATTGGGGGCAAGCTCGAAAGCTGCCGAATTGCCCACGACTCTCTGCCGCTTGACCTAGCCGTCCTTGGAGAAGGGCGGCGTCATGATAGCCCGCTGCTTCAGCGGCCGGGCCCCCGAATCGGCAGAA
>CAISBR010000146.1 GCA_903883645.1 uncultured Myxococcales bacterium
GGTGGGGCTTGGCAATTGTAGGCGCGGTTTGCAACCGCCGGCTGACCACAACCGCCGGCTCACCACAACCTAGGCACAACCGCAGCTTGCAACCGCCCCAAGACGTTTTTGCGAATCCCGGCAACCATCCGACGTTGCAGCCACCCTCGGCCGCGCACAATAGCGATCTTGTCGCGAAGCCCGGCAAGGCTCCACAGCCACAACCACCGGCCCCTCCCGCTGAACCGGCCCGAATGGCGCCACCCCGCCGCCCCTAAGCCGCCCGCAACAAAAACTCAACCTTCACCGAGTCAAACGGAAACACAATCTTGCCGCCCTCGGCCGGCTGCAACACCCCGGCCTTCAGCAACGCCACCACATCGCCGTGCACCGCCTTGACGTCGCGGCCAACCCGCCGCGCTGTCTCGCGAATCGACACGGGCCCGGCGCCGCACAGGGCGCGCAGCAACTGCCAACGCTTGGCCGTCAGCACCTGCCACAGCAGCTCGGGCGTGGCAAAGCCAATATGTGCGCCTTGTTGTGGCACGCCGGTGTTCCACGCCTGGGCAAAATCGGCCAATAGGTCAGCGGGCTCGCGGACTTCAAGTGTGACTGTGTTCATCGTTCCACCTCGCAATGTCTGTTTGGAACTCGGCGATCAGCGCTTGGACCGTGGTAAAGGTGTAGGCGGCCTCGGCAGCGTCGTAGTGGCGGTGGTCGCCTTTGCCGGCCTCGTTGTCGTAGCGGAGCACGCACAAGCCGCCCACCACGTAGGCCAGTCGATACTTGAAGTTGTGCGGCGAGCCGGCCAGCGGCTGCGGCACGCGCCAAAGCACCAACTCGGCGAAAGCGTTCTTGGTGTAGACGATGCGGTTTTGCAGGAGGAGATCCGCGTTCATGTTGGAGAGAATAACAACACCCGCCGACGAAATCAAAGGGCAGGTGCTAGCCGCGTGCCAGGCTGCGAAGTCGCACGAAGCGCCGACGCCCCTTGGCGCCTACAACCCCGACTGGGCCGTGCTCATGGACAACGGCGAGGGCGAGCGCCTCTACTTCGTAGTCGAGACCAAGCCGAGCGCGTTTCTGACGGACCTGCGCAACACGGAACGAGCCAAGATCCACTGTGGCAAGAAGCACTTCGAAGCCCTGGCGGCCACGCGGCCCAGGCAACCGCCGCCTACGGCCCCACCACCTCGAGCCCCGGCCGCCCCGCAAACGTAACCCGATACACCATCTGCGGAAAACTGGCGATGGTCGGCAGCTTCAGCCGCCATTTCAGCGCGCCGTCGTGCCCCACCACAAAGATCCGCGTCGGCCGCAGCCCTTGGCCTGTCACAAAATCGGGGCCGCCGATCAGGGTATCGCCGTTGGCGAGCCGCTCGACACTGCCCTCACCCACCGAAAACCATTGGTCTTCTGTAGGCCCACTGTACTCCCACACCTGCTTGGCGGTCTGGGCCTGCAGATCCAGCTGGTACTCGACCGCCCGCGAATAGCGCCGCGCCGGCTCGCCATTATCCAGCAAAAGCAGGCGATTGCCGGGCAGCAGCGTGGGCGAGTGCTGCAGCGCAAACCAGCTGCCGCCGTTGGCCGTGTCGAGGGTCAGCGTGCCGCCCGTGCCCGCCGCCCACAGCACCTTGCCGCTCGCCACATCGATCTGCCTGATTTGACTGATGTTGCGCGCCGAATACAGCGCCGTATCCGCCACCGGGTCGATATGCAGGCTGTTGCCGTGCACCCAGTCGCCCTGCCCCGCGGCTAGGTGGTCAAAGGTATTCCAGCTCCAGAGCTTTTTGCCGTCGGGCGCCATCTCGACCAGCTCGTCGCCCGTGACCTGCTCGCTGCCCGTGCCGCGCACATCCAGGCGCAACTCCGCGAAATTACCGCTACTCAGCTGCCGCAGCTCGTGGTGGGCCATCCCCGTAATCCCCACCAGCACGCCGCCGGGCTGCAAGTCGGGCAGAACCATCGCACTTACGGGCTTTTGCCAGGTAAAATCTCCGGCTAGGTCCACTTTTGCGCCAAAAGTCGATGAACCCAGCAGCACCGCCGCACCGTCGTCAACCAGCGAGGCGTACACGGTTTTACCAGCCGGCAACTGGTAGTACCACACGGGCTGGCCCTCGCCGTCGTACATCACCGCGGCGGGCGGCTCGGTCGGCAGCCCACCCAGCTCGGCCCAGCCCAGGTGGGTACTGGCCAAAATCCAGCCATCGGGCGGACTTCCCGCCCCATCGACCACCGCCGCCGCCACCCCGAGCGGCAGAGCGCCGGTAGTAAATTGCCTTGTCTGGCTGACCACTTGCGACCCCAGCTGCGACTTGACGACCAGCCGATAGGTGCTCTGGGCGCGCAGGCCGTACACGTCGAGTTGGTGCTCGGTGCGCAGCGTGGGGTCGCGGCGCTGCCAGGTGGGCGCGGCCATGCTACCCAGACCAAATTGTACTACAGAAGTACTAGGTTGCGCCGTGTGCCAGGTGACGCGGCAGGCCAGGCTCGAGTGCGGATTCGCCGCCACATCCAGTCCAGTAATTGCAAGTATTTCTATAGGTTGCGGGTCACTGCTACAGCCCAAAGCCAGCGCCAGCGCAGCCAGCAGAACCGCCGCCCTAGCGCACACAGCGCACCCATGCATAGGTATAGGTCTGATCGCCGTCAAAACTGCTCGAACCCGCAAAGAATTCAACATACCACGCGTAGATAGCGGCGCCCTTGTAAGCGGTATTGGTCCAGTAGGGTGCCGCTTTGGTGCCCGGCAGTGCCACGGCGTCGGCAGCCGGCTGGGCGGTGCTGCGGTCGACCAAACCGGCTAGCTCTTGCAGCGACGGCGTGCGCCAACCACCGCCAGCCAACGGCAACTTCTCGCAGTAACTCTGAGCATAAGCAAAGGGTTGCAAACCGGATGCGTCGCCTTGCCGCTGCCAAGTCAGGCCCGTCAAGTGGTCGAGCACAGTCTCGTGCTTGGCATCCGACTCGAAACGGGCAGTTTTCGCCGGCACTTGCTCCGCCACTGCGCGCACACACAACGCCAAACCTGGCGTAGTTGCAGGGACTTGCGTGGCCATTCCGCTAGCCATCGCCACCCCCCAGGCCTTGTCGGGCGCCGAGGCAACGGGCGAAGCACTCCAATACCAAGCCGTTGGCGCGAGCGGCAGGTCGCTGGCCGGCAGCATATACTTAAAATTGCAGAGAGTTTGCAGCTCAGCGGCCGTCGGCAAGTGCCAGTCGCTCTGGCCGGCAGACTGCTCGGCAGCGCATGCCGCCTGGGCCTGTTGCCAATTGTACAGCACTGTCGCGGTCTTGAGCAGCCACTGCCGCTGGGTGCGCGGGTCGCTGTACACGCCGTCTGCAGCAGCTTGCACCGGGGTCGCCATCGCCGGCAGCGCCCCCCACGCCGGCACATCGGGCGCACACAGCGGCCCTTGCTGCGAAAGCACTTGCAACCATCCGGGCTTACACTGCAGCGCACTGCTCACATCGCTCGCCGCGTCCACCGCAACTTGGTCTGGAGCCTGGTCTGCCGCGCTGCTGTCCGGCCCGGCGACACTGTCCGGCCCGGCTGCACTGTCCGGCCCGGCGACACTGTCCGGCCCGGCTGCACTGTCCGGCCCGGCTGCAGAGGCTGAACATCCCAGCAAAACGGCCACAGCAAGCCAAGAACCGCTCCGTTTCGCGGCTACTTTGCCTGCGGCCGCCACCGCTACGGCACCTGCCCGGGCGGGATGAATTCAAGACCCGGCAGCGTCGCCAGTTGGACACGGTAAGCCACCGTCGGGTAGTCGTAGACCACCGGCAGCTCAAGCCGCCACTTCAGGCCGCCCACTTGCCCCACGCGCCGCAGCGACGCGGGCATCGCCCAGCCGGCCTTCCAATCGGGCGCGCTAATCAGCGTGTCGCCATTCCACAGCCGCTGCACACTGCCCTGGCCCGGCGAGAAGAACGGCTGGCCAGGCTCGCCCGTGTACTGCCAAATAATCTTAGCTTTCTTGGTGTTCAGGTCGTACTGGTACTCGACCGCCCGCGAGTAACCGCGCTCGAGCGTGCCGTTGTCGTACAGCAAGATGCGGTTGTTGGGCAGCTCTTCGGCCGAGTGCTGCAGGGCAAACCAGTCGTCGCCGCTGCCGGCTTGCAGTGCAAAATCGCCACCTTGCCCCAGCTTCATCAGGATCTTGCCGGTGGCGCGGTCGATGCGGTACACCATGCTCAAGTTGCGGGGCGAGTACAGCACCGCCGTGCCATTATCGAGTGGCTGCAACGAGTTGCCATGCGTCCAGTCGCCAACAACGGGCGTAAAGTAATCAAACGTGCTCCATAGCCACACCTGCTTGCCGTCGGGCTTGCGCTCGACCAGCTGATCGCCCCACGCCCCCTCGCGCACATCGAACTCGATGCCCAAGAAGTTGCCGTTTGGCAGAAGGCGCAAGTCGCCGTGCATCATGCCGGTTTCGGGCTGCGGCGGCCCCGTTTCAGGCCCCACCGGTACGGTGCTAGCCCCCTGCCAGAGCACGTCGCCGTCCATGTTCTCGACCACGGTCGGGCCACCGCCCGCCACCAGCACCGCATTATTCTCTTGCGACATCCACGCCAAGATGTTCGAGCCCTTGACTTGGCTGTGGTACCAAACAATCTGGCCCTCGTCGTCGTACATCACCGCAGTTGGCGGAAAATCGTAGGGATTATAGCCACCTGGCAGATTCAAGTGCAGCCCAGCCAGCACCAAAAAGTGCGGTTCTTGCGGGTCGCTCCACTGGGCCTTGACCGTGCCTGGCAGCAAGTAGCTGGGCAGCGCTGGCGTGACGAACTGGAGCGGCGAGGCGGTGAGCACTGTACCTTTCGCAGTCTTTGAGCGCGCTTGCAGGGTGTAGCTCTGATTGGCCCGCATTCCCAGCACGAGCACATTGTGGCTCAGTACCAGCGCCTCGTCGCGCATCCGCATCGTCGGCGCCACCGGACCAAACAGCACCAGCGACGACGCCGGCAGGTTCGTCTTCCAAGTCACCCGGCACGCCAGCGGATTGTTGGGTACAGCTTGGGCCGATACGTCACTAAACTGCAGAATTTCTGGCTCTTCTACAGCCTTGGGCGCGTCTTGGGTGGCGGTGTCGACCACACCAGTGTCTGCGGTCGCGGCATCACTATCGCCGGCATCACTGTCGACGGCATCACTATCGACGGCATCACTATCGACGGCATCACTATCGACGGCATCGTTCGCAGAACTATCGACAATCTCGACACTATCCGCAACTTCTTGCGCGGCGGCAGCGTCGGGGCTGGCGGTATCGGCAACGGTTGCGGCGCTTTCGGCGTCGATTGCAGACCCGGATTGGTCCCCCACTTGCACGGCGGAGTCGTCGCCAGCGCTGGCCGGCGAGCTTGGGGCCGCCGACTGACACGCGACCGCTACGCTGAGGAGCAAAGTCGCCATAAGGCGCGCGAACTGGCGATGGGTTGGGCAGAAGGTCGGCATGAGCGCCTGCACTCCGCGACTGCGGAGCTATCTGCACTGTAGACCTGCTGCAACTGGCGGGGTGTGAATTAACAAGTAGACAGGGGCCGGATCGGCGCGAGCACACAATCCTTGTTTCCGTATCGCACGTTGCCTCTATGCAAAGAACTATATATAGCCCACTACTTCATGGCATTACAGAGAGCCACTCGCCACATCCCACTCGCCCGGGCGTGCCAATCGCAAGACTGAAGCCCTATGCTGTGCTAGCCATACTGTGATCGCATTCGCTCGATACGGGCGCAAAGCGTCACATCTTGTCGCTTAACACGCGCCAGGCGATGAGCACCACCGCCATCAGCGTCTCGCCGGCGATAAAGCCCGAGGCCAGCACCACGGTAAAGCGCTCGGCCAGCTTGGGCCAGCCCCGCTGCGCCAACCAGGCCAGACACGCGCCCATGAACATCGAGAAACTGCTCGAGAAACCGACGGTCATGGCGATGCCAATGCCCGCGACGGAGGGCAAGAACTTGCGCCACTTGGCCGGCGCCAGCACTTCGGCAATGGCCAGAATCGCGCCCGTTGCGGCGGCGACTTCCATGGCGGCGAGCTTGTGGAACTCGAGACTGCCAATACCTTTACTAAGCAGTTCAGCGACCTTGGCCCACACCATCGCCGCGGGAGCCGGCCACTTCTCGCCGCCCAGCTGCTCAGGCTGCACCAAGAACACGTAGCCCAGCGAGGCAAACACCGCGCCCACACCCACTCCACAAACCTGTGCAATCACTTGATAACGCGGCCGAGCGCCCACCAAATAGCCCGCCTTCATGTCGGTGAGCAGGTCGCCCGCGTGCGACGCCGCGCCGGCCGTGACGTTGGCCGCGAGCAGGTTGGCGTTGACCTGGCCGCGCATCACCCCTCCGAACACGAGCTGCGTCACTTTGCCCATCGCGCCCACAGGGTTGGTATCCGTCTCGCCCACCGAGCGGGCCGCCACAAACGCCAGCGCCATCGACAGGGCCACTGCCAGCGCGCCCCAGTGCGGCGGGATGCCGAACCACATGTATTGTAAAGCAATACATGCCGCACCCACGCTCACGAGGCCGCTGAAGAACCAGCTGCTGGGCACCTCAACGGCGGCAAGCCGCGGGTCCATGGGCGGCGCCTTGCCGCTCAGCGTATGGCGAATACCAGTAATCATCTTGGGCAATTGCAGGATTAGACCCATCAGATTGTGCGCCACCATCAGCGCAACGCCGGGCCACAGCGTCCAGGCATTGATGGGGGCATACGGCAGGGTGTCGTGGCCACACACCACCCCAGGCGCGAGCTTGCCACAGGTGATAAAACCTTGATCCAGAAGCCAATCTGCGAGCAGCCAGCGCGAGCCCAGGCCGGCGACGAACATCCAAAACGTGACCCGCACGCCCATGATGGCGCCGGCGGCAATCATCACCAGCGAGGGCTCGAAGGCGATCGAGCGCAGCGCCATGGCCGGGCCAAACGCGGCGAATTTGTCGGGCAGCAAGTGCATACCCTCACGCATCCACGCTAAAATACTGCCGATTACTCCGCCCACGGCCAGGGCGCGGCCCTTGATGGTGCCCTCGCTGCCCTCGGCGTGCAGGCTGCGCAAGGTCTCCGCCGCCGCCACCCCTGAGGGGAAGCGCAAGCGCTCTTGATTAATCAGCTTTCGTTTAACCGGAATCGCCGCCACAATGCCCAGCAGCGAGATCGCCGCCACCCACACCATCATCTGACCGAGCTCGAGGCGAGTCTTCGACACCAAGAACAGCGCCGGAATCGCCGAGACCAGCCCCGCCGACGACATGTAGCCGGCCGCCGAGGCCGCGGTCTGCATGGTATTGTTCTCGAGCAGGGTAAAGTGTTCGAGCTTAAACACCTTTTCGAGCACCGAGAACAGCGAAAACGCCAGCACAGCCGAGGTAATGGCCACGCCCAGACCCCAGCCGATCTTTAGCCCCACATACAGGTTCGAGATCGACATCACGCCGCCGATCACGCAGCCCGTCAGCACGGCGCGCACGGTCAATTGCCGTTGCCGATCGCCTTGATACACATGGTCGAGCCAATAGCGATCGTGATCGGCCACGGGCGCATCGTCGGCGGGCGGGCGAGGGATGGGCTCGGTCATCGGACTCCTAGGCCTGGGCCAGACACGCCAAGGCCAAGAATGGCAATATTGAGAAATATGTATATCTATCTATGGCTTGGATGCCTGCCGCCGCCGCCCCACATACACCGTGTGCCGCCGCCCGCCCTTGCCGGGGTGATGCACATCGACCGTACCAAACCCACCGGTTTGCAAGCGGTGAACAAAGTGCGGGTCAAGGTCTTCGGCCCACACCGCCAGCACACCGCCCGGCGCTAGAGCAGCATATGTCCTTGAAAGTGCAGGCTTACTCCAAAACGGATCGTCGGGTCGTTGCGACGCTTCGTGCGGGCCCTCGTACAGGTCGAGGACAATCGCGTCCCAACATGCACGACTTTGTGCAATCAATGCCGCCACATCGCCCACGTGCAGCTGGGTTCGCGCATCGCCAAGCGCATCGTTCGCCAGCCCGGCCAGAGGCCCACGGCACCACTGCACCACGCGCTCGTTGATCTCGGCGACCGTGACTTCGGCATCGGCGGGCAGCATGTCCAGCGCCGCGCGCAGGGTGTAGCCCATACCCAGGCCGCCGATCAGTACGCGAGGTTTTATTTTGCCAATCAGCGGCTTACATGCGAACTCGGCCAGGGCAAGCTCCGAGCGAAAGGCCGAAGAGCTCATCAGCACTCGGCCACCCACCACAATTAAGAAGTCTTTGGGCCCGCGCTGCCGCAGCTCGAGAGCCCCTTCGGGCGTGGGCAATTGATCAACTACAGTCCAGGGTTGTGCCATTGGGCTCCTTGCGGCGGCGATGGCCCGCAGTGCAGCGGCGGCGTGCAATCCGGGCGCGGCTACGGTAGCTGAGCCGCAGCCAGAATGGCAAGAATTAACTTCGATAAACCCGAGTTACGCGCAAACTTTTGGCCCAAAGTTGACACGTTCGACCGGCAGTGGCAGTTTATCTCTACTATTCCGATAGGAATATTGACATCTGGGCGCCGTTTGAGCACAGCCCGCGCCCCTGGAACCATCATGTTGAATCTGTTCATAAAAGCTCTAATCATGGCGGTACTGCTGGGCGCGAGCGTGGCTCAGGCGGCTGAGGTCAGGCTGCTGAACCTGTCGTACGACCCCACCCGCGAGCTGTACCAAGAGGTCAATACTGCCTTTGCGAAACAGTGGTTGCAGCGCACCGGCGATACGCTAAAGGTGCAGCAGTCGCACGGTGGCTCGGGCAAGCAGGCGCGCGCAGTCATCGATGGCTTGCCGGCCGATGTGGTCACCCTCGCGCTGGCCCACGACATCGATGCGATCGCCGAAAAGGGCAAGCAGATCAGCGCAAACTGGCAGGCACGGCTGCCCAACAACAGCACGCCGTTTACCTCGACGATTGTGTTCTTGGTGCGCAAGGGCAACCCCAAGGCTGTGCACGGCTGGGCGGATCTGGTGCGGCCGGGGCTGCAAGTGGTGACGCCCAATCCCAAAGTGTCGGGTGGGGCGCGCTACAACCACTTGGCGGCGTGGGCGTGGGCGCTGCGCGAGTACCGTGGCGACGAGCAGCTGGCCAAGGATTACCTAAAGAAACTCTATGCTAACGTGCCCGTGCTCGACACCGGTGCGCGCGGGGCGACGTTGACTTTTGCCCAGCGCGGCATCGGCGATGTGCTGCTCACGTGGGAAAGTGAGGCGTTGCTGGTGCAGCGCGAGCTCGGTCGCGGCCAGTTCGAGGTGGTGGTGCCGGCGACGTCGATCCTGGCTGAGCCGCCCGTGGCGGTGGTCGATCGGGTGGTCGATCGGCGCGACACCCGTAAGCTAGCCGAAGCTTATCTGCTCTTTCTATATACGCCCGAGGGCCAGGCGATCGCCGCGCGCCACCACTTTCGGCCGCGCGATCCGGCGGTAGCGGCACGATTCAGCCATGATTTCGAACAACTACAGCTCGACACGGTGACGCAGCTGGGCGGCTGGAAGAAGCTGCACGCCCAGCATTTTGCCGATGGCGGCATCTTCGACCAGGCTACGGCGCGCTAGGGGCTGGCAATGGCGCGACCGCATAACCCCCTGCCGGGTCTAGGACTTTCGCTGGGCATTACCTTGGCGTGGCTAGGGCTGCTGGTGGTGGTGCCGCTGGCGGCCCTGGTGAGCAAGGCTGCGCAGCTAAGTGGGCAGCAATGGCTTGCTATTATTACTGATCCGCGCGTGGTGGCGGCGGTGCGGCTGTCGCTGGGTGCGGCGGCGGTGGCGGCCCTGGTCGATGCCGCGCTGGGGCTGCTGCTGGCGTGGGTGCTGGTGCGCTATCGTTTTGTGGGGCGCGGACTTGCCGATGCGGCGGTCGATCTGCCCTTTGCCCTGCCGACCGCCGTGGCGGGCATCGCGCTGACGGCGCTGTACGCACCCGATGGCTGGTTAGGCCATATTCTGCAAGGGTATCTTGGCCTAAAGGTGGCCTTTGCGCCGCCGGGGATTGCCATCGCGCTGGCCTTTGTGGGGCTGCCGTTTGTGGTGCGCACGCTGCAACCGGTGTTGCAGGGGCTCGACCGCGAGCTCGAACAGGCGGCGGTGTGCTTGGGTGCGACGCCGGCACAGGTGTTTTGGCGCGTAATTCTGCCGCAGTTGCGCCCCGCGCTGGTCACTGGCACCACCATGGCGTTTGCGCGGGCGGTGGGCGAGTACGGCTCGGTGGTGTTCATCAGTGGCAACCTGCCCGGGCAGACCGAGATCGCGCCGCTGCTGATCGTAACCAAGCTCGAGGCCTACGATTATGTGGGCGCGACCGCGATTGCGTGCTGGCTGCTGGTGCTGGCGACGGCGGTGCTGCTGGCGGTGGGTTGGCTGCAGGCCCGGCAGAAAACCGCTTGGCAGGCGCACGGTTAAGGGGTGGGTATGGCCGAGCGCGAACCCTATGCAGTGCGTTGGCTACTGATCGCCGCGGCCTTGCTCGGCCTCGGCGTGCTGGTGGCGCTGCCGCTGGCTGTGGTGCTGATCGAAGCATTTTCACAAGGTTGGCAGGCCTGGGGCGACGCGGTGCTCGACGACGAGACCCTGACCGCGATTCGCCTGTCGCTGGCCGTGGCGGCGGTGGCGGTGCCCATCAACACCCTGGCGGGCCTAGCGGCGGCCTGGGCGCTAGCGCGTTTTCGCTTTAAAGGCCGCTGGTTGCTGCTCATGCTGCTCGACTTGCCCCTGTCGGTGTCGCCGGTGGTGTCGGGTCTGGTGTTCGTACTGCTGTTCGGCGCGCAGGGTTGGCTGGGGCCGTGGCTGCAAGATCATGATTATCCTGTTATTTTTGCCTTTCCGGGCATCATGCTGGCCACTACCTTTGTCACCCTGCCGCTGGTGGCGCGCGAGCTACTGCCGCTGCTGCAAGCCCTTGGCCCCGAAGAGGAATTGGCTGCAATCACCCTGGGTGCGACGCCCTGGCAGCTGCTGTGGCGGGTGGTGCTGCCGCGGCTGCGCTGGGGCATTGTGTACGGCGTGATCCTGTGCGCGGCGCGGGCGCTGGGCGAGTTTGGTGCGGTGTCGGTCGTATCGGGGCATATTCGCGGCGAGACGAACACTTTGCCGTTGCATATCGAAGTATTGCACGCCGAGTACCACTTCCAAGCGGCCTTTGCCGCGGCATCGCTGCTGGCGCTGGTGGGGCTGCTGGGGCTGGTGGCGCGGCGGATTGTGGGCGCCCGCATCGGCCGCGCGCACTAGCAAGGAGGGCAGATGTCCATCGAAGTAAAGAATATTGATAAGCATTTTGATGCTTTCCATGTGCTGCGCGATGTCAGCCTGCGGGTCGAGTCGGGCGAGCTGGTGGCGCTGCTGGGGCCGTCGGGCTCGGGCAAGACCACGCTACTGCGGGTAATTGCTGGGCTCGAGCGCCAAGACCGCGGCCAAGTGTGGCACCACGACGACAATGTCAGCGGCCAGCCGGTGCGCGAGCGCAACGTGGGCTTTGTGTTTCAGCATTTTGCGCTGTTCAGCCACCTAGATGTGTTCGAAAACATTGCCTTTGCCCTGCGCGTGCGCAAGCGACCGCAAGCCGAGGTGCGCGCGCGCGTCGACGAGCTGTTGCGGCTGGTGCAGCTACATGGCTACGAACATCGCTTGCCGGCTCAGCTTTCGGGCGGGCAGCGCCAGCGGGTGGCCCTGGCGCGGGCGCTGGCGGCGCGGCCCAAGGTGCTGCTGCTCGACGAGCCGTTCTCGGCCCTGGATGCGCAAGTGCGAAAAGATCTGAGGGCTTGGCTGCGGCGGCTACACGACGAGGTGCGCACCACCTGCCTGTTCGTGACCCACGACCAAGAAGAGGCCTTTGAACTTGCCGATCGGGTTGTGCTTTTTCGCGATGGCGCCATCGAGCAGGTGGGCACTCCCGACCAGCTGTACCGCGAGCCCAGCAGCGCCTTTGTGATGAAGTTCTTGGGTCATGTGCAGCTGCTCGACGGCGATGTGGCGGGCGAGCAGTGGCGGTCGCGCGATGGCGCCCTGCAACTCCCTGTGCCGCATGGGCTTGCCGCGGGTCCGACCCAGGCAGCGCTGCGTTTGCACGATGTGGATCTGCTGCCGGCCGGGGCCAGCGAGGGGTGGCCGGCCCAGGTCGAGCGGCTGCACAGCAGTGGCCCGCGGCTCACGGTGACCCTGCGGGTGGGCCCGGGGGCGCTGCCGCTGCGGGTCGAGCTGGTGGGCGAGCACGGCGCGGCGCCGCAGCCCGGTGACCACGTGCGGGTGTGGCCGCGGCAGGTGCGGTTTTGGGCGGGGTAGACGCGATGTCGGCGGTGTCGTTTGCCTTTTAACCGAGGCGCACTCGACGTAAGTCAGCCTGCGTGTTGCGTTCGCCGGCATGGGCTGCCGAAATAGTAAAAGAGCAATACCTGACACCCCGCCAGCATTTGCACCCACTGCCACGCGAGGCCTACACTCTAAGGCAGCATCCCGCTTTGCGGGTCGAGGCCGCCGGTGACCACTTCGCTCGCAACGCGCACATCTTCTTGGTCCATTGCGCTGGCCTACTGGGCCCGGACCGCAATTCTGCTGGGCGCCGCTGCCTGTTCTAGCGAGGGGCCGGCCACTTCGGTCGGCATGGCCGACGCGACACTCGACGTATCGTTTCGCGCCCTACCCGACAGCAGCGCCGACGCTCCGCCCGAAATTGCAGCAGAAATTGACACCTCGACCCCGTGCCCCGGCGGCATAGGCTGCGCCTGCACCAGCGACGACCAGTGCCCGCTGACCAGCGCCTGCGTGCCCACCCGCGCCGGCAAGGTGTGCATCGCCCCCTGCAGCAACGGCGAATGCCAAGGCGGTTTTGTCTGCGGCACTTGGACCAAGGCCAACGGCAACACCTTGTCGCCCGTCTGTTTAGCCAAGTGGGTGCCGGCTTGCGACCCGTGCCTCAGCAGCGCCAACTGCAGCGACCCCCAAGACAGCAACGCGCGCTGCGCCGCACCCGACGGCACCGGCAGTGGCGGCTGGTTCTGCGCACCCGGCTGCAGCGCCGATAGCGACTGCCCACCCGATTTCGCGTGCAGCGACGCGGTATTGCGCGAGGGCGGTAGCGCCAAGCAGTGTCTGCCCAAGTCGCAAGTCTGCGGCTGCACGCCGCTCGCCATCGCCGCCGCCAAACAGACCACCTGCATGGCCACGGTGGGCAGCGCCACCAGCCCCACCTGCGCCGGCACACGCACCTGCGCCACCGCGGTGTTAGGCCCGTGCCAACCCGGCACACCGCAAGCCGAAGTGTGCAACGGGCTCGACGACGATTGCGATGGCACGGTCGACAACCCCATGAACAGCAACGGCGTACCCACCGCCGCCGCCTGCAACGACAGCAACGCTTGCACCAGCGATGTGTGCGACCCCAAGGTAGGCTGCGTGCACCCGCTCGCGACGGGCCCGTGCGACGACGGCGATGTCTGCACCAAGGCCGACACGTGCAGCGGCGGGGCCTGCAAGGGGCAAGCGGTCGGCTGCGACGACAAAAACCCATGCACAGACGATAGTTGCGACCCTAGCCAGGGTTGTCTATACGCCGGCAACAGCGCCCTGTGCGACGACGGCAAGCTCTGCACCGGCCCCGACCAGTGCCAAGGCGGCGGCTGCCAAGGCCCCTTTAACAGCGAGCCCTGTACCGACGGCGAGGTCTGCACCGAGCAAGACACCTGCAGCGGCGGCACCTGCGAAGGCACGGTCAAGGCGTGCAGCGACGGCAATCCATGCACCGCCGATTCGTGCATCGACACCATTGGTTGCCAGCACTTGCCGCTGGCCAGCGTGTGCGACGACGGCAACGTCTGCACCAGCGGCGACAGTTGCACGGGTGGCGCGTGCACGGGCCAAGCGGTCACCTGCGACGACGGGGTGTATTGCACGGTCGATGTGTGCGCCCCGGCGATCGGCTGCACCTATGCTCCCAGCCAAGAATCGGTCTGCGCGGCGGGCAGCTTGCCGGCCTTTGCCGCGATGACGTGCGGCGACCCCAGCAGCAGCGCCTGGTTGCTCACCACCGACGGCACCAGCAGCACACCGCCCAGCGGCTGGGTACACTGGAAGCTCGATGGCACCCAGCCCGATGGCTCGCCAGCCGGCACAACCTGTCAGTTAAATGTGAACAATGGCAATGGCTTGCAGTGCGGCATCGGCCAATCAGAGGTGTACGCCATGGCCACCTCGCCCGAGATCGACAGCACGACCCTGGCGCCGGGCAGCGACTTGCTGTTGCGCTTTGAGTCGACCGGCAGCTGGCCCGCCACCGATATGGCCGAGGTCTACGTGTCGGCCGATGGTTTGACCTGGACGCTGCTGAGCAAGGTGCCGGCGAGCGCGACCTGGGGCAAGGTGCAGCTGAGCCTAGGGTCGTGGGCGGGCAAAAAGTTCAAGGTGCAACTGCGGTTCTCGGGCCCGTGTGGCGGTAGTGGCGCGGGCTGGTTTGTGCGCAAAGTTGGCGTGTTCGAAGACCTGTGCAGCAAGCCCAACACCGGCTGCAGCCCCAACGCCGTGTGCAGCATGGGCGACAAAGGCCTAGTTGCCTGCACCTGCACCGCCGGCTACACGGGCGACGGCAGCCAATGCAGCGACCTAAACGAGTGCCAGCTGGGCACCTTTGAGTGCGACCCCAACGCCAGTTGCGTCAACAGCGCGGGCAGCTACAGCTGCGAATGCAACGGCGGCTGGGCGGGCGACGGCAAATTGTGCAGCGACATCGACGAATGCAAAGCTGGTACAGCCATTTGCGACCCCAACGCCGGCTGCAGCAACACCCAAGGCAGCTATGCGTGCGCGTGCCTGGCCGGCTACTTGGGCGACGGCAAAAGCTGCCAAGACATCGACGAATGTGCCAACGGCACCGCCAAGTGCGACCCGAACGCCAGCTGCGGCAACACGCCGGGCGGCTACGCGTGCACGTGCAAGCTGCCGTACGTGGGCGACGGCGCTACGTGTTTTGGAAAGAAAACCATACAGTTCGACCCCAGCGGCGGCACGCAGAGCTTTGTGGTGCCCAGCGGCGTGGTGGCGCTCGACAGCGTAGAAGTCGCCGGGGCGGGCGGCGGCGGCGGCGGCAACGACTGCCAGGGCGGCGCGGGCGGCGGCGCGGGCGGCAAGATGCTAGCCGGCGGCATCGCCGTAAAGGCCGGACAAAGCTTGACGATTGTTGTGGGCAGCGGTGGCGGCGGCGGCACGGGCTGCAGCGCCGGCGGCGGCCAGGGCCCAGGCGCCTACTTGGGTGGAGCGGGCGGCGGCGCAGCGGGGCCGGCAGGCTGCTCGGGCGGCGGCGGCGGCGGTGGCGGCATGTCGGGCGTATTCTTAGGTGATATCAGCGCGAACAATGCCCTTGTGGTCGCGGGCGGCGGCGGCGGTGGCGGTGGCGGCGGCTGCTCAACGGGCGGCGCGGGCGGCGGACCGGGCTGCAGCGGCGGCGGCGCAGGCTTTGCCAGTGGCGGCGGCGGCGGCAACAAATCGGGCGATGGCGGCGGCGGCGGCGGTGGCGGCGGCGGCTGGGCCTCGGGCGGCGGCGGCGGCACTGCGGGGTGCGACTGCGGCGGCAGCGGCGGCAATGGCGGAACTTGCTTTGCCAAAGATGGTTTTGGCGGCGTGGGCACGGCAGGCGCAGGCGGCGGCGGTGGCGGCGCCCAGGGCGGCGGTGGCGGCGGCTGGGTCAAGATTACCTATTACGGGCCGTGACACACAGAATTATCCAAAGAAATCAGCCACTGCGCGCAGCATCACCTCGGCGGCGATCGGCAGGGCGGCCTCGTCGATGACAAAGCGCGGCGAGTGGTGCGGCTCGCTCGCTGTACCCAGCGGCCCACAGCCCACAAAGAAGAAGCAGGCCGGCACCTTTTCGGCAAAGAAAGCAAAGTCTTCGCCCCCCATCATCCGCATCTGCCGGTCGATAGCCACCACGCCGCGCGCACCCTCGGCCACCCGCGCCACGCGCTCGACCTCGCCCGGATCGTTGTGCAGGGCGATGGCATAGCGCCGGTAGGTAGTTTTAGCCGTACATTCATACGCTTCAGCGGTCTTGGCCGCTAGCTCGGTCAGCATCGCCGGCAGCCGCTCGTACAGGTCGGGCGAAAAGGTGCGCACGGTGCCGCGCAGCTCGCACGTCTCTGCCACTACGTTAAAAGTC
Source organism: uncultured Myxococcales bacterium (assembly GCA_903883645.1). Taxonomy (GTDB): domain Bacteria; phylum Myxococcota_A; class UBA9042; order UBA9042; family UBA9042; genus SXRM01. The sequence continues at coordinate 16,156 of CAISBR010000146.1, forward strand.
GTGCCGCCTTGGATGCTGCCGACCGTGACCACCACCGGGTCGAGCGGATCGATGCGCCGCGAAGCCAGCGTTTGCAGCGCCTGCACCACCGCCGCACCCGCCACCACCGCATCGCGCGTCTGGTGCGGCAGGGCGCCATGGCCACCACACCCCTTGACTACAATGTGGAAATCGTCGACCGCCGCCATAATCGGCCCCGCCACCGCACTAATCGTACCGGTCGGCAGCTTGCTCCACACATGCAGCCCCAGCGCCGCCTGCACCGCCAGCTCGGGCCGGCCACACCATGTACCATCGAGCAGCCCATCGGCCATCATCTTGACCGCGCCCTGCCCATCTTCTTCGCCCGGCTGAAACGCCAAAATCACCTTGCCGGCGATAGCGTTCGCATGGGTCGCCAGCCGCTTGGCCACCGCCAGCAGACAAGCCATGTGCGCATCGTGGCCGCACGCGTGCATCCGCCCCGGCCGCTGCGAGGCAAACGCCAGCCCACTCTGTTCCTGCACCGGCAGCGCATCCATATCGGCCCGCAGCATCAGCACTTGCCCCGACTCGCCGCGCCCCAGCTCGCACGCCAAGCCCGTACCGCCCACCGGAATAGGGTCGAGGCCAAAGCTGCGCAGCGTCGCCACCAAGCTCCGCTGGGTATCGTGTTCGACCAGGCTAAGTTCCGGCTGCTCGTGCAGCGCGCGCCGCCACGCGATCAGGCCCGCCGTCTCGGCTGCGTCGAAGGGTTGCCAATAGCTCACTGCGTCACCTCACCTGTTGGGTTGCTCACCATACCCCGGCGCGGGTGGCGGTCAAGTACCTAGGGGCGGCAAACCGGGCAACTGTGCCGTTGCGCACGTTTTCAAACCGCAGCTTTGGCGGTACACTGCGCGCCGCTAGCGAACCCTTTGCCCCCCTGCGACCGAGGTAGCCGTGCGCGTAGCCCTGATTTCGGACCTGCACGGCAACGAAGCGGCCTTGCGCGCGGTACTTGCTGACGCCGAACGCCGCGGCAGCGACCGCATCTACTGTTTGGGCGATGTGTGCACTCTAGGCCCGCGGCCACGCGAAGTACTGGCGCTGGTGCGCGAGCATTGCCACGGCTGGATCCTGGGCAATCACGACGAGTTCTTGCTCGACTCGCACCTGCTGCAGACCTACACCGAGGCACCGGTCGTGATGCAATCGGTCGAGTGGTGCGCAGAGCGGATGACCGAGCACGACCTCGACTTTATTCGTGCTTTCAGGGCAGAGCAACGCGTTGAGCTCGACGGTGGTGCCGCGCTACAGCTGTTTCACGGCACGCCGACGTCGCACATGACAAACCTGCTGGCGACCACGCCGCCGGGCGAGCTCGACGCGATGCTGGCGGGGCGCACCGCGACGGTGCTAGCGGGCGGGCACACCCACGTGGCGATGGTTCGGCAGCATAAGGGTATGCTTCTTGTTAATCCGGGCAGTTGCGGCGCGCCTTTTCGCGAGTTCGTGGGTGGACTTGCGCCCACGCTGATGCCGTATGCCGAGTACGCGCTGGTCGAGTGCAGCCCGACGGGTCTGGTCAACGCGACGGTGTGCCGAGTCGCCGTAGATGCGCGGCAGGTGCACAGAGCGCTACAGGGCAGTAATCATCCGTTGTTTCAAGCACTTTCGACCCAATACGACCAGTAGGTGCGGCCCATGCACAAGATCCAAATCGACCGCGCGGGCGGCTACGAACAGTTGCGCTTGGCCCAGGTGGCCGAGCTGGCCGTGGGCCCTGGGCAAGTGCGGGTGGCAGTGCAGTCCATCGGCGTCAATTTCGCAGATTGTGCTGTGCGCATGGGCCTCTATGCCTCGGCCAAGCAGTACGTGGGCTGGCCGATTACCCCTGGGTTTGAGGTGGCGGGCACCGTTGCCGAGCTAGGCGAAGGCGTTACCGATTTGCAGGTGGGCGAGCCGGTGCTGGCGCTCGTGCGCTTTGGCGCCTATGCGGGCCAAGTGGTGGCGCCGCGGGCGCAGGTGGTGCGCTACCCGCCGGCGTGGAATCCCCAGCAGGCGTCCGGGTTTGCGGTGCCTTTCCTGACCGCATGGTACGGGCTGTGCCACTTGGCGGGGGCGCGGCCGGGGCAGGTGGTGCTGGTGCACTCGGCGGCGGGCGGCGTGGGGCAGGCGCTGGTGCAGCTGGGCAAGGCGGTCGGTTGCGTTGTGATCGGCGTGGTGCGGGGCGCCCATAAAGTCCAGCCCGTGCAAGAGCTTGGCTGCGATGTGGTGATCGACAAGGGCGCAGAAGACTGGGTGGCCGCGGTGCAACGAGCCGCGCCCGGCGGGGTCGATATCGCCCTGGATGCCAATGGGGTCGAGACCTTGCGCGACTCGTACCGGCTGCTGGCGCCCGCGGGCAAGCTGGTAGTCTACGGGTTTGCGACGATGCTGCAACGCGGCGGCAACGGCCGACCTAATTGGCCAAAGCTGGTGTGGACTTGGCTGCGCACGCCGCGTTTCAATCCGCTGGACTTGACGACCGAGAACAAGTCGGTCATGGCCTTTAACCTTTCGTTTTTGTTCGATAAGGCTGAGGTGCTGGCCGAGGCGCTGCAGTTCTTGCTGCCGCTGGCCCAGGCCGGGACCCTTAAGCCCTTGGCAACGCAGAGTTTTCCGCTTGAGCAGGCGAGCGAGGCGCACCGGGCGCTCGAGACGGGGGCTACGGTGGGGAAGTTGGTGCTGACGGTGGCTGAACTTGGGACTTCTGGCGGGAGCTGACGGGGCAGGCTTGGAATGCATGGGCACAGCTTGCGGCCGGGTTAGTTGTGTAGCCGGCGGTTGCAGCGGCCACCTCGCGGTCGAGTTAGGTATTTGGCCGGCGGTTGCAAAGGCCTCCTCAGAGCCGGGTTAGGTGTTCAGCCGGCGGTTGCAAACCGCGCCTACGGCTGCAAAGCCCCACCTCGCGGCCGGGTTAGGTGTTCAGCCGGCGGTTGCAAACCGCGCCTAGGTTTGCGAAGCCCCACCTCGCGGCCGGGTTAGGTGTTCAGCCGGCGGTTGCAAACCGCGCCTACGGCTGCAAAGCCCCACCTCGCGGCCGGGTTAGGTATTCAGCCGGCGGTTGCAAACCGCGCCTACGGCTGCAAAGCCCCACCTCGCGGCCGGTCTTGCGACCAGCCTGCTCGTGCTGCTCTTGTTGTCATAATCTATGAATTAACCAAGACTTCCGTCATTTCGTGTAGGGCGTGGGGCTCGTCCCCCGCCGCTCCTGCAGGCACGTTCGGCTTTGTCGCAGGGCCATTTTCGGGGTCGCAGGCGCGGAGGCCTGCTCGTACCCAGACCGGCGATGGCGGGCATCCGAACGTGGCGGCGCGATTTGGCGCGATTCGCGGGTTGCGCGCCAAGCCGAGTGGCGCGATACTGGCTTTGCGCGCCACTATTTTGGCGCGAAAGGGCCGATACGCGCCATGAGCAACTCCGGCGATGACCCAAATGCGCTGCATCTGCTGAGATTGTTGCACGGCCAGCCCGCAGGGCTGTCGCTGTCGCAACTGCAACTCCGGCTTCCCGAGCGTGTCGCCACGCGAACCCTGCAACGACTCGTGGCCGCGCTGGTCCGTGCCGACCAACTGGTGCCCCTTGGGACTGGCCGCGCCACACGCTATGCCCTCGCCCAGCCTTCTACCCCAGGCCCTATAAGCGATTTTCGCAGTGATCTGCCTGATTATGCAGCCATCTTGCCGCTCTCACATGATGCGCTCGCCATCGCCGCTGCCGTGCGTCGGCCGCTGGCCCTGCGCGAGCCGGTGAGCTACCAGATCGAACTTCTAGAGGCCTACCGCCCGGGCCACACCTGGTATCTACCCGAGTCGCTTCGGCAATCGCTGGCATTGCTGGGCCGCGGCGCCCATTCGGCCGATGTGGCGGGCACCTTCGCCAAAGAGATCTTGAACCGCCTCCTGATCGACCTGTCGTGGGCGTCGAGCAAGTTAGAAGGCAACACGTACACGCGCTTAGACACCGAGCGCCTGATTGCTTACGGCGAGACTGCCCAGGGCCACGACGCCATCGAAACGCAGATGATTCTGAACCACAAGGCCGCAATCGAGTACCTGGTCGACCGCGCCGCCGGCCTGGACCTGGGGCCCGCTACCCTGTTGGATCTGCACGCACTTTTGTCGGACGGGCTGCTGTCTGACCCCGCGGCCTCGGGCCGGCTGCGGCGGCGGGCGGTGGGGATTGGTGGCAGCGTATACTTGCCGATGGCGCTGCCGCAGCGACTCGAGCAGGTGTTCAGCTTGGTGTGCGCCACCGCGAACGCCATCGCCGATCCCTTTGAGCAGGCGCTGTTCGTCATGGTCCACATCCCGTACCTGCAGCCGTTCGAAGACGTGAACAAGCGGGTGTCGCGACTGGCGGCCAACGTACCGCTGGTCCGGCAGAACTTGGTGCCGCTGGCCTTCTTGGATCTGCCCGAGCAGGCCTATACCGATGCGATCTTAGGTATTTACGAGCTGGGCCGCATCGACCTGATGCGCGACGTGTTTGTGTGGGCCTACGAGCGCAGCTGCCAGCACTACGCCGCCGTCGAGCGCCAGCTAGTGCCGCCTGAGCCGGTGCGGCTGAAGTACCGCCGGCAGCTCGGCGAGGTGGTGCGCGCGGTGGTGGCGAGCGGCAAGCTGGCCGACGAGGCGCAAGTCCAGGTGCTTGTGCGGGATTCCGTGGCCGAACTCGACCGCGAGCGGTTCGTGCAGGTCGCTATGGTCGAGCTGGAGGCGCTGCACGAAGGCAACGCGGTGCGGTTTGGCCTGAGCGGGCTGGCGGTGGCGGGTTGGCGGCGGGGGCCGACGGGGTGAGTGGCGGCGAAGGTGGGGATTGCCGAATATGTTGCATTTTCTTGGAGCTATCAGATGCCCTCAAGACCACGAAATACGGATGCTGAACCGGACCTAGAAATCGGCGACCTGCGCCTGTGGGTGCACGACCGCGAGTTCCCCGAAGCCCAAGATTACTGGGACGGCAACTGGCTGCAGGTGACCGCGCGTTACGTGACGGGCCTGTCGTCGGTCGAGGTGAGCGGCCCGTACGTGCGGGTGAACGAGATCGACACCTTCTTGGGGCACCTTCGAGGCCTTTACCAAAGCTTGAAGGGGCAAGCCAAGTTGGATTGCCTCGAACCCGAATTGGCGGTCGAACTCATCGCGCTCACTGGCGGCCGTATTCGCGTCACGATCGAAATAACACCGGACCACCTTAACGAATCGCATCGCTTCATCAGCGAGTTCGACCAGACCTACCTGCCGCCAATCATCGCCCAATGCCATGAAATTCTTGAACGGTTTCCTATGCGCGGTGCGGAAGAGCTTGGGCGGTAGGGGACGAGAAACGAGGTGTGGCAACGTTGCCAGACCTGTCATTGCGGCGAGGGGATGAGCAAACATAGCTTCTTGGCATTCATTCTTGGCGTTCATGGCCTCGCGGACATCGGCGCGGCGGGGCCATGGCAGGCGGTTGGCTGGCGGGGCGCGAAGATCGGGGCTCTTCTGCCGGCGGATGCAAGGGCCACCTCGCAGCCGGGTCATGTGTGTGGCCGGCGGTTGCAAACCGCGCCTAGGGTTGCGAAGCCCCACCTCGCGGCCGGTCTTGCGACCAGCCTGCTCGCGGGGCTCTTGTTGTCATAATCTATGAATTAACCAAGACTTCCGTCATTTCGTGTAGGGCGTGGGGCTCGTCCCCCGCCGCCCCAGCAGGCACGTTTGGTCTCGTCGCAGGGCCATTTTCGGGGTCGCAGGCGCGGAGGCCTGCTCGTACCCAGACCGGCGATGGCGGGCATCCGCACGTGGTGGCGCGATTTGGCGCGATTCGAAGATTGCGCGCCAATTCGAGTGGCGCGATACCAGTTTGCGCGCCACGTGCGACGCCTCGTGTCAGTTCGTACTCGACAACACGCCCTGTGCGACGAGGTGATTTGCGCCGGCGGGCCAGCACCTGCCGAGCAGCCCTATGCGGCCCCCCGCAACCGCGCCGACACCGACTCGGGCGAAACATCCTCGCCATCTGGCCAAGCCAAGGTGCCGTAAGCAATGGCGACCCGAGCAAAATACTGCGGTTCACGTAGGCGAGCGAACGCCGGGTAGCCGAGCAACCAGCTCAGGTCCAGCGTTCCGCTGCGCCCATCGGCGAGCGTAACCGCCACGGCATGGTCGCCCAACGGCCGCACCGTCAGCACGTCGGGCGCACATGGTGGCAGTACAGCTGCGGGAAGTGGCGGCGATGGTGCGGGGTGATTCATCGCAATGGCTCAATTTTGTAAGGTTGTGTACCGCTAGACGCCATCGTCCAGTTGGCGAGAAGCTCCTCGCGGTGGATCTCGATCCACGCCTGCAACAAGCGAAGCTGCCGCGGTGGCAAGTGCCAGGCAAGCAGATCACCCGTGCCGATCTCCACCGAAGCCTTGTGCTCGGCATACAGCACGTGGATGTGCGGCAAGTGGTGCCGGTCGTGGTCCAGCACGAACATCTGCACAATCAGTCCGTAGAACATCGAGATAACAGGCATCGGCCCCCAGCCCTCGGAGTTGCGGTCTCCAGCAGGCGCACGCACAGATTAGTCGCCACGCCGCACTTGGGCAACTTGAGGCCACGCCCGCCCTAATGTCGGCAAGACTCCTACAGAAGCTCCGCCTTCCCGTGCAGCAGCCCCGCAGGGCGATGCCAGTTGGGCACACGAGCAAGGTCGCGTCGGCCCAGACTTTGGCTGCCGAGCTCGGCCGAAGTTCGCCGTTGACCGCAGCAAATGCCGGCAGTAGCGTTAGGCGAGGGGCAGGCAGATCAGCTCGACAGGACAACCAACGATGGCCGCCGCCTGGGCATACTTCTTCGTGTTGGGCCTGACTTGCGCCCCGTCCCTGGATGCGGCGTGGTTGGCCGAGTCCAAGTCCAGCATCGTGGAACTGGTAAGCTTTGGTCTCAGCGTGTTGGATGCACTTCGGCAGCCTGCCACGGACTCGCGGCCTTGGCCCGGCCAGGACACGTACTGCCGCACGATGTCTCTTGTGGTTGCCATGAGCCGCGAATTTGAACAAAAGGTCAAACAAACCGAATACGCGTATCGCCCTGCGCCGTGCCCCGACGCCTCGCCGAATTGCGAAGTCTGCGACCACCGTGGACCCGTAAGCTGGGCGTGGGACTACGCCCTGTTCGACGCGTGGCACGCCTGCGTGTGGGCCGCCGACGGACGGTTGCAGGGGCGCGCGCCCACAGACCTGGCGGTGTTTTGGCACGCCATCGGCCACGGTCCCGGCGGGTATCCCGCGCGCGTCGATGTCTCGGCGGTCCTCGACGGCGACACACAGGCCGTACCCCGCCGCTTGCACAGCGAACTCGCGGGCTGCTTTCAAAAACAGGCCAATCGGTTGCTCCGCACTGGCATCCACTGCCTGCAACATTGCCGGCGCCCCAAGGTTTGCGACTGGACGTTTCCTCGGCCCCCCGCCGTCACCGGCCTTCATTTGCAGAACCCGCGCAGCGCGCGCAGAACGCTCAACCGGACCTTCAATTGCGCCCTTCGCGCCGCCGACGGAAGCTGGTATTAGCGGCCCACTACAAAACCCCCACCTTGCCCTGCAAGCGCCGCCGCAGCTCGGTTTCGAGCAGCGCCACGTGCTCGACCTCTTCGGCGGCCAACTCGAGGTAAAGCCGCCGCGCCGCAGCGTTTTCGGGCAGTGCCGCCCCCGCCTCGAGAAACCAGCGCTCGGCCTTGCGCTCGAGACCAATCGCCAGCTGCAGCACCCCCACCGCGTCGAGCGGACTGGGCAGCGGCATCTCGGCAAACAGCGCGGCCTGGGCCGGCGTAACCGCTTGCACGGCGGGCGGATCCACGTGGTAGCGCCGGGCTAGCGTGGTCAGATGCTCGGCCTCCATGGCCGCGAGGCGCCCCAGCAGCGACTTCAGCTCAAGATCGGGTGTCAACTCCGCGACACTGCGATAGAAAGCCCCGCCACCCAGCTCGATACCCATCGCCTGCAGCACCGCCGCCTGCTCGCCGTGCTCGGTCGCGCCGCTCGCTTCTTGCAGGTGCAGCGTGCCACCGCACGCCGGGCACTGGCCCCAAGGCAGCACCGCGCCTTCGGAAACGGCGTGGCAGCGCTCGCAGCTCCAGCGCAGACTCAGGCCGGCGCAGCAGATGCCGTCGTCGTCGTCTTGCAGCGGCAGGTGGCATTTGGCGCAAAGGGGTAACCCACCCGGCACAAAGGCAGCCACTTGGTCGCGCGGCGGCGGCCAGCTGCGGTTGTGCAAGTACCAGCCGATGGCCTTTGCGGCACGGCGGCCCGCACCCATGGCCAAGATGACGGTCGCGCCACCGGTCACGATGTCGCCGCCCGCAAAAACGCCAGGCATCGAGGTGGCTTGCGTCTCGCCGTCGGCCACCACGTTGCCCCACTTGTTCAGCTGCAGCTCGGGCGCCGACTGCGGGATGATGGGGTTGGCGCGCGTGCCCAGGGCCACCACCAGCGTGTCGATGTCGAAGGTGGTAAAAGCGCCCGGAATCACTTCGGGTTTGCGCCGCCCCGACGCATCGGGCGCGCCCATCTGCATCTGCTGACACACCACGCCGCGCACGTCGCCGCCCTGGTCGAGCAAGATCTCGGTAGGGCTGTGGAGCCAGTGGAACTGCACGCCTTCTTCGATCGCGTGGCGCAGTTCCTCATGCCGCGCAGGGGCTTCGGCCTCGGTGCGGCGGTACAGGCAGTGCACCTCGGCGCCCAGGCGGCGCGCCACCCGCAGGCAATCCATCGCCGTGTTGCCGGCGCCCACCACCGCCACCTTCTTGCCCATGCCCACCGGCGTGTCGCGATAGGGGAAGCGGTCGCCGCCCATCAGGTTGACCCGCGTCAAAAACTCATTGGCCGAGAACACTTGCCCCGCGCCCTCGCCCGGGATGCCCAAGAACGCCGGCATGCCGGCACCCACGCCCAAGAACACCGCGTCGAAACCCAGCGCGCCTTGCAACTCTTGAACCGTAAAGGTCTTTCCCACCACCTTGTTGGTGATGATGCGCACGCCCATGTCTTGTAAACGCTTGATTTCTCTATCGATAATCGGCCGCGGCAGGCGGAAGCTGGGGATACCGTAGCGCAGCACGCCGCCGACCACATGCAACGCCTCGAAAACAGTGGCTTCGATGCCCATTTTGGCCAAGTCGGCCGCACAGGCCAGCCCCGCCGGCCCCGAGCCCACCAGCGCCACCTTGCCCAGCGAGCGGCTGGGATGGATGGGCAAGGCCTGGGCCGCCGCGGCATTGTCGCCCACAAACCGCTCAAGTCGGCCAATCGCCACGGGTTCTAGCTTCTTGCCCACGATACATTGCGCCTCGCATTGGCTCTCTTGCGGGCACACCCGGCCACAGATCGACGGAAACAGGTTGTTTTGATGGATGACTTCGAGCGCCCCCGCCAGATCGCGCACCAGCAAGTGCCGAATAAAACGCGGAATATCGATCGCCACCGGGCAGCCGGCAATGCACGTCGGCCGCGAGCACTGGATGCAGCGCTCCGCCTCGGCCATGGCCTGGTCCATGCTGTAACCCAGGTTTACTTCTAGGAAGTTTTTAGAACGCTCGCTTGCATCGCGCTCGGGCATCGGTGTCGCCTTGGGCGCCAGTTCTTTCAATTTCTTGTAATTACGCCGCTCGTCGCGCAGCAATTCCTGTTCTAGGTTGCATACATGCGCATAGTCGGCCGAGGCGCGCGCCTCTTCGGCGCCAAACCGCCGCTGGCGCTTGAGCAATTCGTCAAAATCGACCAGGTGGGCATCAAAGTCGGGCCCATCGACGCAAGCGAATTTGACCTCGCCACCCAGGGTTACGCGGCACGAGCCGCACATGCCGGTGCCGTCGACCATGATGGCGTTCAAGCTCACCATGGTGGGGATGCCGAAAGGCCTCGTAACTTCTGCACAAGCCCGCATCATGGCCAGCGGGCCGATGGCGATGACCTTGTCGGGGCGGTCGGGGCCCTCACACAGCCTACGCAGCGCTTCGGTGACAAAGCCGCGAGTGCCCAGGGTGCCGTCGTCGGTGCAAACGGTCAGGGTGTCGCTGTGGCGGGCGAAGCGCTCTTGCCAGAACACCTTGTCGGCGCTGCGAAAACCGATGATGCTGCTGGTGCGATTGCCGGCGGCCTTTAGCGCGCGCAGCTGCGGATACACGGGTGCGACGCCTAGGCCACCGCCCACCAGCGCCACGTGCCCCACCTTGTCGGCGTGGATAGCCAGGCCCAGAGGTCCAGCAAAATCAGTAAATTCATCCCCCTCGGCATAGTGCTCGAGCATGTCGCGGGTCGTCTTGCCCAGCGCCTGAATCACCAGCGTAATCGTGCCGCGCTCGCGGTCGTAATCCGCAATCGTCAGCGGGATGCGCTCGCCCTCTTCGCCCAGGCGCAGCATCACAAATTGCCCGGGCTGAGCCGAGCGGGCCACGTCGGGGGCCTCTACGTCCCACAAGAAGGTAGTGTCTGAGAACTGCTCGCGGCGAACGATGCGGTACATGCGACCTCGCGCGGGCCCAGGCGGGGGACCGTGATACGGCGAATTGCGCGCGCACTGGCCCGCGATTGCAATGCGTCTTGTGGCGTGCGGGTCATGGCGATGTCGCGGCTTGCGCCTGCGGAATTGTCGCAGAAAAGTGCCGTGATGCTCTTGGCCAGCTTGCCGCGGTCGCATACTCTGCGGCGCCGCGCGCGCCCTGGTCCTCGCGCACTTGTTCTGGAGCCCGCCATGCCCGCCCTGTCGCAAACGATCCCTGTCGCCAGTCTGCGCGACTTTACCCACGGCACGCCCACCCAGCGCGCCGCCTTTGTGCAGACCGTGGGCGATGCGCTGGTCGACATCGGCTTTTTTGCCCTAGAAGATCATGGTATTGATCAAGCTGTGGTGGCCAGTGCCTACGACATGGCCCAGCAGTTTTTTGACCAACCCGAGGCGGTCAAGCTTGCCTACCAAGACCCCGCGGTGCACGGCCAGCGCGGCTACACCCATTTTGGCCGCGAGCACGCCAAAGACAGCCCTGCCGCCGACCTGAAGGAATTTTGGCATGTAGGTCGCGAAGACGCCGCCGATCCGCTCAATATGTTGCTGCCGTGGCACAACGTGTGGCCCAGCGAACTGCCCGACTTCAAGCCGCGGATGCTCAATCTTTTTCGCCAGATCGATGCCACCTCGGTGCATCTGCTGACCGCGTGTTCGATCTACCTGGGCGAGACACCCGAGTACCTGCCGTCGATTGCGGCGTATGGCGACACGGTCCTGCGTATCATCCACTACCCGCCGGTACCGGCCGACCGCCATCCGCAGGCCGTGCGCGCGGCGGCCCACGAAGACATCAACCTGATTACGCTGCTGCTCGAAGCGACGGCGGGCGGGCTCGAATTGCTCCAGCGCGACGGCACTTGGCGGCCCATTCACGCGCTGCAGGGCCAGCTGGTGGTCGACGCGGGCGACATGCTGCAGCAGCTAACCAACGGTTATTTCAAGGCAACGACCCACCGTGTCGTCAACCCCGACGATAGCCGCGAGCGGCGTTTCTCGATGCCGTTCTTCGTGCATCCGCGGCCCGAGGTCGACCTGTCGCCGCGCGCTTCGGCGGTGCAAAAGACCAGTGGTATCGCGAAGTTTCCGCAGGTGACCGCGGGCGCGTACCTGCGGCAGCGGCTGGCCGAGATTGGGCTGATGTAGCCGCTATTTCAGCGGAAAGGTCGGCCAAGGGCATTGCGACGTCGCCTGGCACTTGTCCCACGAAAAGTCTTTGCCACCGCTTTTCATGTAACGCCCAGCGATATTGAGCAGATACGACCCCAAGTCGAACGCCTGGGTCGGGTCGGGCGCCGAAAAACCGTGCTTACCCTGCGCCGACAGCATGGGCATGATAAAGCCAGTCCACGCACCATCTTGGCCCTGCTGCATCAGCCGCAGCGGCGGGTCGAGGCGCGGCACATCCAGGCCGTCGTCGACCGGCATTACACCCGCTAAGTGCTCAACATCCATCAGCACGGGCTCACCCTTGCTGTTCTTGTACTTGCTGACCCGATAGGTGCCCTCGACGCTGCCCGTGTCGATCAGCTGCTGATTCGCCGGCTTGCCGTAGCGCACATCATCGTGATCATAGGGGATAAACCCGGCGGCGCGGCCCAGCGCGATCCCGTCGGCCACCATCACACCCGGATCGCCGGTCGAAGGCATCAAAATCACATTACTATGCACTGTTTCGCCCGTGCCATAGGTCAGCTGGCGCGTGCCGTTCCAATACGGCGCCCAGTTCATCGGGTCCGCGGCGTCGAGTGCAATCTGCGCCAGGCCAAAAAACCTGCGCATGTCTGGAGTTGCACGGCGCAAGCCAAAACCGTCGAGCGGCGCCACGAACGGCGAGCCGGCCGGCCACTTCTTGGCATCCAGGGCGACGTCGTAGCCAAAACTCGAGATATTGACATAGGGCATTTCTGTAGGAATCACGCAACCTTCGGTGGTCTTACTGCCCGCCGGCCCGTGGTAGATTAGCAACTGCAACAAGTCGCCCGCATCGCACGCCACCGCCGCGCGAAAAGTTCCCGACGCCTGCACCGCGGCGCAACGGTACTCGCCCGTGGTCAAATTCTTCAGCACCACTGTGTCTTTGGGCTGCAGCGCCGGCAAATCATGAAGCTTTAGTGCCACATCCTCGGTCTGGCCACTGTTGGCCCGCAGCATCAGCGCGCCCTGGTCGGCGTAGAACAGCGGCCCCAGCGCCCGCAACACCATCGCGTCGGTAATGCCGTGCAAAGTCGAGCGGGTACCGATCTCGCTGAGCATACCGCCCGGCACAATCGCCACCGCCGTGTCGACCTGCGGCTCCAGGCCCGCAATCACTGAACCCGTGATGCCACCTAGCGATCCGCCCAAGACGTGCAGGGGCGCCGCGCCGCCCACATCGACCGTGCCATCGCCGTCGAAGTCGCCCGCCAGCCCCGGCGTACCCTTGCCCGCCGGATCAAAGGCCCAGTGCGCGCTGCCGTCAAAGCCGCGCAGTGTCCGCACCACTTGCATGGCATCGACGGTAATTTGCCGAACCATATCGCGGGTATGAAACACGTACGCCGTCCAAAAGTCGTCGCCAGGATCGACCTTGAAGTCGCCCGTCCAGTCGATAGCGCGCCCGCTGAGAACCGTTTTGGCCAAGCCCGCCAGGCCCGCCGCGTTAAAAAACGTATTAACTGCCTTTAGTTGCGCGTCATCCAGGCCAATGCCGTGGCCAGGGCCGTCGATGCCCATAGTGGCGATGCCGTAACTCGCGAGCAGGCCGGCGAAGGGCAACGCATCGAATTTGCTGCCACCGTGGCCGTGGATGAAGATCGCCACGGGCGCCGGCCCCGTGCGGTTCTTGGGCACAAACATCCAAAACGACACATCTTCGCCCCGCGGCGGCGCGTCTAGGTCCCAAACCTGCTCGTACAGAGGCAGCAGCGCGCCATTCTTGTCGGTGCGGGCATAGAATTGCGGCGACTTGATAGCCCCGGCGACCAGAAAGTCGATGTTTTGCATGGTGGCCTTGAACACGGCCTTTTCTTGCGCGGACGAGCCAGTCATGCCAAGCAGCTGTATCGCCAGGGGAATAAAGGTCGACGCCGGCACCACCTTGGTAGTGGTCACGCCGGGCTTGGCATCTAAGATGTCGTCGAGGCGCGACAGCGCGGCCGGAAAGTCGTGGCCCAGCTTGGCCTGAGGCCCCGTGCCGTACAGCCCATCGCGCACCAGCTTGTAGTCGTGGCTCAGGCTCTGCGTGGTAAAACTCCACGTAAAACTCACATCTTGCAGCCCCAGGCCAAACTTGCCCAGGCAGCTCGGCAGCGGCTGCAGCGCGGCGGTCTGGGCGGCGTGATGGATGCCAGCAAAGGGCGAGCGCACCGGGTCACCCGCAGGCGAGGTCAGCCGCCGCGTCACCACCACGGCGTAGGTCGTGGCCTCGCGCATCGGCATCACGGGCTTCATCGTCAGCGTATTGGTCTCGCGCTCGTAGAACTCGAGCCGCTCCGATGTAGGCTTGCCGTCTCGGGTATTGGGGTGATCGAGCACGCCGTCCATGTCGGTGTCTTCGCCCGGGTCGAGCACGCCGTTGCCGTTGACATCCTCTTCCGTCTCTTCGACGGTCATGGTCTGCAGGTTGGCGCGCGGGTCCGACTCAAAAACGACGGGATTCGCTAGCACCTGAGGGTAGTTACCTTGCCCCAGGTCGAGCGGCACCGCCTCGCAATACCCCGGCGAACCGGGCGTAATATTGAGCACCAGCACCGCGTCGTCCTGGTAGTTAAACTTGTCGTTGTAGTGGCGCTTGTAGATGACCTCGGGGTCGATAGGCTGCGAAAAGCTTACGGTAATCGGCGCCAGCGTGCCCCAGCCGCTCAGCTTATCCATCTGCGCGCGCGTGGCTTTTTCCCACTTGGTGGGCGCGGCCAGGATGCTGACGTTCAGGCGCCGCAAGGTGGGCGAGGTAGCGTCAAAGCGCGTGGCAAAGTCGTTGGGCAGCGGTATCTCGGGAAAAGGCTTGTGAAAAACGTCGAAGTTGACGACCGGACCCTTGCCCGCCGCGGCCGGCGCGAGCACAACGGCCCCGTCGCTCAGGCAGCCGGTCAGGGCGGCGGCCAGCAGGCCCAAGGCGAGAAAAGCGATACGATTCATAGTGTCCCCAGCGGGTGGCGAGCGGTCGAGGGTGCGAGCGGTCGAGGGTGCGTACATTCGAGGGTGCGAACATTCGAGGGTGCGAGCGACTTAGTGGACGGGCGGCACAAGGGCCAAGGTCAGGCGACCACCGTGGATAGGCGAGTCGAGGCCCGTGAGCGCACCGCCGGGCAGCAAAACTGCATACTCAGCGCGCACTTGCAGCAAAAGCGGCAGCGTCGTGGCAAGCGTAGTGGCCACGCCCAGGTCAATTTCCGTGCCCAGTTGCGAACTAGTGGGGGCTTTACCCAAGAAATTGCGCGGTTGACCGCCGCCCGAGGTCGTCGTCGTAAACGCGTCGATGGGGATCGCCGGCGCAAAGGCAAACAGCGCACCGCCATAAACCTCAAGCAAGTCCGAGCACTTCCACCCCATCTTAGGAAAGACCGTGACCGCGCTCGTCACGCTGCCGCCCGTAGCCAAGTGGTCGAGGTCTTGGGCGGGCTGGCCCATGTACTGCAGGTTTGAGGCCGTGCCGCGCGCGCGCCCGCTCTGGGTGGCCAGCACTTGCGAGAAAAGCAAAATCCCCTGCTGATAGTTGGGGTTGGCCTTAAAGGCCGAGAGCGAGCCGTTGTCGAGCTGGTCGTCGCCACTCAGCCAGCCGGCGTCGAGCTCAAAGCGAATCGGCCGCATGTCGTAGCGGGCGCGGCCGACAAAAGCGCCTTGCCGTACATCGTGCTGTGCAAAATCGGCCGTGGGCGCGAGGCTAGTGGTGCCCAAAATCGCCGCGCCCTCGCCTTGCAGCCGCAGCCCGTGGCCGTCGTGGCTGAAGTCGAAGTCGAATGTCGCGTCGATCACGTGGGCGTGCAAAAAGCGGCCTGTCGCGTAAGTCTGGTCGCGGTATACGTAATATAGCCCGGTCCACTGGTTGTGCGCGGCGTACCAGCGGGCGGCAAACAGGCCCTGATTGGCAGTATCGTTCGCGGCGCGGCTGCCGGTGGGGTCTTCGATGACGCGGTCGGCGGCGGCGGCCAGGATCAAGCCCCGCAGCGAACTCGCTTGCCGGCCAAAGGGTTGCACGATCAGCATCGCCCGCGCCACCCGGTCGACCAGGGTGGGCAGGCTGAACCAGTCGTTGCGCCGCGCGTCGAAGGCCTGGCCGCCGTCGTGGGCGATCAGGCCCATGCCCCAGTGGCTGGCCATGACGCCGGCGCGCACTTCGAGCAAGTTTTTCAGCGCGATCCCCGCCCACGCGTCGGTCACGAGGGCGTTGTCGAAGCGGCTGCCGGGCAGTTGGTCGCCCTGCAAGGTCGGTTTGCCGGCGAAGGTGCCGGTCGCGACGTCGCCGCCGAGGCGGCCTTTGACGCTCCAGGGGCCCCAGCGTTCGCCGGTGTCGAGGTCCGCACGGAGCGAAAGGCGGCTTGATTGTTGCGGATCCGAGCTGCTCCGGGCGCCGCTGGGGTCGACTGCGTAGCCGCTGACGGTGCTGGCGGTGGCGCGGGCGGCGGCAGAGAGTTGCACCACAGCAAACTCGGGTGCAGGCCCAGGGGCTGCCACGGCGACAGGCACGGCTGCAACGGCTGCAGGAGTCGCCGCAAGGGGCAAATCAGCAGGTGCGGGCGCGGGTTGTGCCCAGGCAGCGGCAGCGGTGAGCACGCCAGCGAGGGCGACGGCTAGGAACGAGCGCAGGTGTCGAGTCAAAGTTCGCTCCGGGTCGCGGCGTGCGAAAGTGGGGGCCGCGGCGAGGGCTACCATGCCGGGCGAGGCAGGCGGCGTCAAGCGGGCGCCGGGTGTCAGGTATTGCTCTTTTATCATTTCGCCAGTTCCGGCGTAATTGTAAGCAATTGGCCGCCCCGGCTCGGCAAGCAAGACCCGGCAAAAATCAAAACTGCTTGGCCTCGCCGTCCCGTCACGGCCGCCGGTCCAACGGAATTCATGCGCAATTCTAGAGTGCTTGCTCCCGGTGGCGCGGGGCTTGTGCTGGGCGGAGGTTGAGCGGCGGCCGGCTGTTCCTACTCGTGAATTTACCAGTCGGGCGCAGAGACCCGCCCCCGCTCGACCAGCCGCCAGGCAGCGCCCAGCCCATATCCCGGCCAGGCCACCACCCGCGCAACGAATTAGTGTAGCTAGATAATCGACTTCGACCCATCTTTCGCAGCGTGCTTGTCTTTCTTCTTCTGCTGCTTCTCTTTGGTGCTCAGCTTGGGCTTGTTACCTTGCTTATCGGTCTTAATTGGAGCTTTTGGCATTTCGGTCTCCAGGCACACGGGCCCGCAGGCTCAGGCAAGATTGCGCCACGCCGCGAACCACGCAGTCACTATGCGCGTTTGCCACGGCGAAATACTAGTATTTTCTTAGAGTTTTTTGAGTCCAGCTATCGATGAATCAACATCACCCAGTCTCGACTGTTCTGGAAACGTCAGCGCCGCAGCAGCACAAAAACCTCGCGATTCCCAGCGGGTCCAGCCACTTGACTATCGGCCTGCCCCAGCAGCTCGGCTCCACAACGCAGCGCCTCGCCCACCACCCGCTGCACCAGCTCGCGCCGCAGCCCGTCGTCGCGCACCACGCCGCCCTCGCCCACCTCGCCGCGCTGGGCCTCAAATTGCGGCTTCACCATCAGCAGCAGCCGCCCGCCCGGCTCGACCAGCCCAAGGATGCCCGCCACCAGCGGCTGCAGCGCAATAAAGCTCAGGTCCGCCGTCACAAGATCGACCGGGAACTCCAAACTTTCGCGCCGCAGATCGCGCACATGCGTCCGCTCGCGCTGGGTAATCCGCGGGTCTTGGCGCAGCTTGTCGGCCAGCAGCCCATAGCCCACATCCACGGCCAGCACTCGCGCCGCGCCATGCTGCAGCAGGCAGTCGCAAAAGCCACCCGTCGAAGCGCCCAGGTCTAGGCAAGAGGCGCCATCTACTTGAATATTCAGCACTTCTAGGGCACTTTGCAGCTTATCGCCACCGCGCGACACATAGCGACCGTGCTTTAGGCCCGTCAGCCTCAGCGGCACATCCTCGGCCAGGGGCTGCCCCGGCTTGTCGACGCGCCGCTCGCCCGCCACAACATGCCCAGCCAAAATAAGGGCTTGGGCGCGACGCAGGTCGTCGGCCAGGGCGCGCGCCACCAGCAGCTCGTCGGCGCGACGGCGAAGCTTAGCCATCATGCCTAGTTAGCTATTGCCAAACGGCTCGGTGCGCGGCGCCGCGGCGGTACCGGTCAGCAGCTCGACCTTGTGCTCGGCGGCATCCAAAATCGCCGCGGCTTTTTGCTGCAGCTCCATACCGCGCTCAAATGCGCCCAGGCTGTCTTCGAGCGACAGCTGACCACCCTCAAGTTGTCCAACAATCTTCTCTAGTTCAGCAACCAGCGTCTCGAATTTGGGCTCGGCGGGTGGCGTCGTCTCGGCAGTGCTCATCGGGGCTCCAACAGGTCGTTTCCAGCGGGGTTACCGCGCGGGAGTATACATTGCCGCCGCCAACTCTGCTACGCTCGCGCGCTCCGCCGTGCGACTGCGCGACGACTGCGGCAAAACATGAACAAAGACCACGAAAATCTTCCGCTTATCGACACCGAAACGGCTCTAAGCGACATGATCGCCGAGCTCGCCACGGCCTCGGTGCTGGCCTTCGACACCGAGTTCCACAGCGAACGCACCTATACGCCGCGGCTGATGCTGCTGCAAGTGGCGATTCCTGGTAAGATTTGGCTGGTCGACCCCCTGGCACTGAACTTGGCGCCGCTGGTGGTCGAGATGGCTCGGCCGGGTCGCACCGTGATCGGCCACGCGCTGCGTAACGACCTGCGGATTCTGTGGCAAGTCTACAACCTGGGCCTGGTGCAGGTGTTCGATACGCAGGTGGCGGCGGCGTTTTTGGGTCACGGCCTGCAAGTGGGGCTGGGGCATCTGCTGCAGCGCGTGTTGCACCTGCACCTGCCCAAGGGCGAGCAGATGGCCAACTGGGGGCAGCGGCCTTTGCCTGATAAATTGAAGATTTACGCGGCGGGCGACGTCGAGCACCTGTTCGCGGTACACGAGGCTCTGCAAGGCGAGCTGGCCGAGCTGGGGCGGCTGGAGTGGGTGCAGGCCGAGTGCGCCGGGCTATGCGCCACGGGTCAGTACACGCGCGACCCTGCCCTCGCTGGCGATCGGCTGGCGGGGGCCAAGCGGCTCGAGCCGCGCGAAGCCGGCGTGGTGTATGCGCTGGCGACCCTGCGCGAAAAGATGGCGCAAGACGAAGATGTGGTGCCCCATTTCTTGCTGCCCGACGATGTGCTGCTGTCGCTGGCCAAGCTGGCGCCCAAGCATCCGCGCGAAATTCATGGTGATCGTCGCCTGCAGCAGCGGGTGGTGCAGCGCTTTGCCCAGGCCTGGGTCGATGCCGTGGCCGTGGGTCTGCAAAATCCGGTGCAGCGGGCTCCGGGCCGGGCGCCGCCGCCCCCCGAGCTCGACGCCGTAGCCACCCTAGGCATGCTGCTGGTGGGCGAGCTGGCACAAAAGCACCGCATTGCCGCGCCGTTACTAGCTAAGCGCGATGTGCTGCTCGATGCTTTGCGCGAAGCTCCGGATACCCTCGACGCTTTTTGCCTGCACGCGGGCATGGATGGCTGGCGCCGCCAGCTGGTGGCCGAGCCGCTGTGGCGCTTTGTGCGCGGCGACCAAGATGTGCGCTGCGTGACCGACGCCGAGACCGCATTTCGCCTGAAGTTTTCAGCTCTTGGAGAGTCCGCGTGAGTGCATTGACCCCTGTGCTGGGCGATCGCAGTCTATTTCCGCACCTGCAGGTGCCGTATTACGCTAATTTTGCAGCTATTTCGCCGCCATCGCTGCCGGTCGAGCAGGCCGCGCTGGCGCAAATTCGCGATGTGGCGAGCCGCGGCGCCGGCAGCTTCGGCACGTGGATCGGCGCGCGCCGCACCCTAAAAGACCAGCTTGCAAGCCTAGTTGGTGCCCATGGCGACGACATCGGCCTGTGCCCCAACACCACCATGGGCGTCGCCGCGATAGCCTTTGGCCTCGACCTGCAGCCCGGCGACCGCATCCTGTGCGTGCAAGGCGAGTTCCCCGCCAACGTGCTGCCCTGGCAACAGGCGGCCCAGCGCTTTGGCGCCACGGTCGATTTCTTGCCTGCGCCCGAGCCCTTCGCCTCGACCCGCGCGTGGCTAGAACATTGCACCCATTTTCTACCATGCAAGATCCTTGCGATTTCTGCCGTGCGCTTCGATACGGGCTGGCGCGCCCCCCTGGCCGAGCTGGCCGACCTATGCCATCGCCACGGGGCCCAGCTGGCGGTCGACGCGGTGCAAGCGGTGGGCATCGTGCCCCTCGACGTCACTGCACTGGGCATCGACTACCTCGCGTGCGGCAGCCACAAGTGGCTCATGGGTCCCGAGGGCAGCGGTTTTCTGTATGTGCGGCCCGGGCTTGCCGAGCATATGCACAAGACCCTGGCCGGCTGGCTCAGCGTGCCCGACCCGGCCGACTTTTTGATGCGCGGGCCGGGCTGGCTGCGCTACGACAAGCCGGTGCGCGATCGCGCCGATTTCGTCGAAGGCGCCAATGTGGCCGCCGCCAGCTGTGCCGGGCTCGCCGCGTCGGTGACGATTCTGCAACAAATTGGCGTGCCTAGTATCTATACCCACGTGCAGCAGTGGCACGACGCCTTAGAACCCTACTTACTGCATTGGGGTTTCACCTCGCTGCGCCCCACCGAGGTCGATCGCCGCTCGGGCATCCTGGCGTGCCGGCCGCCCCAGGGCATCGACGTCGTAGCTCTGCAAGCGCGCCTGGGCGAGCTGGGCGTGTCGTGCTCAATCCCCAATGGTAATCTGCGGTTCTCGGCGCACTGGCCCTCGCCCCTGGCCGAAGTTACGGGCCTGGCCGACCGCCTTGAGCAGGCCCTGAGCGACCTGCGCCGCGCCACCTAACAGCCCCGTCACCAGCACCGCCCGCTCAGCATGACATCGGTGTCATGTTGGCGGGTTGCGTCTGGAATTGGCTCGCCCAAAGCCTACCTTGAAGGCAAGGGCCGCCACGGTCCGCGGCCCGCGGGAGCAAGGGCCATGGACACCACCTACCACAGCCAGTTCATTGGGTTGCGTGCCGTGCTTCGCTTGGTGCTCGCGGTCGGACTGGTTGCCGTGCCCGCCACGGCGATGCCGCCACAACAGACACCGGCCCGGCCAATCGCGGGCGTGGGCGCCTGGCCAACACCGCCGTTCGAGGCCTATGTTCGCCAATCATTTAGCTTTGTTCGCGACAAGCCAACGGCGACCAGCCGGATGCTGGCCATGCTGCGCGCCGGCGACGTGGTACAAGTACTTGGATGTACGCCCAGTTGTGATGCGCCGCGCGGTTGGGCGCTGCTCGAGCCCCGCGGCGCCCTGCCCCTTGCCAATTTGCGTACCGGCGAGCGCAGCGATGTGCTGCAAAGTGAAGGTGCCAACGCGACGTACATCTATGGCACCGTGCCGCGGCCGCACACGCCGGTCTACGCCCAGCCCGACGTCAAGTCGAAGATTCTGCATCACGAGCGGAGCAGCTTCCGGCTGGCCTTTACCCCCAATGCGACGCTGGCCGAGCGCGGCTGGCTGCGGCGGCCCGACGGCGGCTACATGCAGAAGACGGCGATAAAACTCTTTACGCCCAGTACCTTTGCGGGCGAGAAGGACCCGGTCAGCGTGCTCGCCTTTGTACGCCGCAAGGTCGCGCTGCGCCTCGAGGGGGCCAAGGCGCCGCCCAAGGATGCCGCCGCGGTGCACTGGTTCCAACGCTACGACCGCCTGCCGGTCAAGGCCGTGCAGGGGCAAAAGGTATTGATTCAGGGCGGTTGGATCCCCCGCAGCTTGGTCCGTATCGCCACCGCGCAAGAGCGGCCCAAGGGCGTCAAGCCGGCCGACCGCTGGCTGCACGTCGACCTGGGCGAACAGGTGCTGACGGCCTATGAAGGCGACAAAGTGGTCTTTGCGACGCTGATCTCGACCGGTAAGCCCGGCACCGCCACCAAGGCCGGCCACTTCGAGGTGTATGGCAAGACGGTGCACGGCACCATGCACGGCAAGCCGTGGGACTACTACTACGCCGAAGAGGTGCCGCATGTGCTGCACTTCGACGCGGGCCGCGCCTTTCATGGCGCCTACTGGCACGACCAGTTTGGTATTGTGAAGTCGCACGGTTGCATTAATCTGTCGCCGACCGATGCCGCGTGGCTATACCAGTTCGTGCCGCCTGCGACGCCGGCCGGGTGGCACAATGTGCTGCCGCTGAACTGGGGTGTGCGCCCTGTGGCGGTGCTGGTCGACAAGCCGGGCAAGCACCAAACGCGCCCACAAAGTCTGGCGCAGGGGCTCCTGCCGCTGGTGGCGACTCGATAACCGCTACTCGCCTAGCTCAATCTTTTCCATCTGTTCGTCGTCGCTCAGCACCGGCTCGGGCAGCGTCGCCACCAGGGCCTTAAGCGCCAAAAACGCTGGCGCCACATAGGCTTCGATACCCTTACCCAGCTCGGCCACATAGTGCGCCCGCAGCTCGGCCACGGTCGCCTCGTCGCTCGCCCAGCTACCCTGTACCGCGCCCGTCCACACCGGCTCGCCGTCGCGGCAGCGCTGGATCTTTGCCTGCAGATTCACTGCAATCTCGGGGCCTTTTGCCTGCTGCACCACATCGAGCGCCAACAGACCCTCTTTGCCGGCACAAGCGACACCGATTGTCGCATCACCAGCCAACTCTGCCGGCCGAATAATGAAATTGCGGTGCTGATTGACGTAGCGCCGCGCCAGCAGCGACCACAGCTTGTGCACGGGCTCGCTCACGCCGCGCACCTGCAGGCTCAAGTGCTTGACTTGCTTCTGGTCGACCGCCACGTAATCGTCGCGCGTCCAGCTGTGCACGCTGGCACCACAGCCGGTAGCCAGCAGCAGAATCGCGATAAAAAGCTTGAACTTCATGGCTGTGCCGCCTTCTTGCTGCGCCGATCGTGCAGCAACTGCAGCACCGCCGGCATCACCGTAAACGACACCAGCAGGGTCGCCGTCATACCGACGCAGGCCAAAACACCCATCGACCTCAGGCCCTTATGCCCCGCCGACATCAGCCCGCCCCAGCCGGCCAGCGCGGTCAACGTCGAGCACGCCACCGCCAAGCCCACCGTGCGCAAGGCCTCGTACGGACTCGTGCCCTCGTTGAATCGGTGCATCAGGTACACGCCGTGACTTATGCCAAAGCCGAACACAATCGGAAACACCACGATATTCATAAAGTTCAGCGACCAGCCGAACAGCGCCATAATGCCCAGCATCGCGCCCATGCCCGCCACCAGCGGCACCAGCGCCACCAGGGTATTGCGCAGAGACCTGAAATCCAACAGCAAAATCAAGAGCAACACGCACGCGGTAATCGCCATCGACAGCTTGCCGTCAAACAACACGATCCTGGCCAAGTGCGCAAACAGGATCGGCAGGCCCGCGGCGCGGAACGTCGAACCGTCCTTGGTGTGAATCTCTTCCACTTCGTCTGCAAATTTCAGCATTTGCTTGCCATCCCACAGGTCCACCACGGGGTAGATGAAGGTCAGCCAGCCGTGATTCTCGACCTTGGTGGTGGGCAAGTGCGTGAACTGCTCGCGGTACAGCGGCGGCACATCGTCCAGCACGTACGGCTTGGTATCCAAATACCCCAGCAGCATCTTGTACTTATCTTTGTAGTCGTCGGGCACCGCGTCGATGTCGACCTCTTCCAGGTCCTTCTTCCAGTCCTGCAGTACCTTGGCGTTGCGCGCCTGCTGATCGGCCGCCGGTACAAACGTAAAGATCGACAGCACCTGGTCGATGGTCGTGTATTTCTTGGCATTAAGCGGATACAGCTCGTCGAAGACTTTGCGCGCATCGTTCAGGTCTTTGGTATAGACCGCCACCGGGTCGGCCGAGATTTGGAAGCGCGCCGCCACCTCGTCTTGCAGCAGCACACTGGGCTGGTTTTCGACCATAAGCGCCCGAGTATTATACTCAAAGTGCACGCCAGGCCCAAAGAACGACAGCACCAGCACCACCGTGCCCGCCACGCCCAGCAGCACCCGCGGCATGGGGATGCGCCGCTCGACCTTGTCGGCCGCGGTATCTTTGGGGGTAAAACCGCACAGAATGATGGGCAATTGCGGCCAGCGACGGCCCAAAAGCAGCAAGATCGCCGGGGTCGCCACAAAGATCGCCGTGCCGATGATGTACGTGCCCGCGCCGGCCAGCAGACCGAACTGCGAAAAGCCGCGGAACTCGCTAAACAGCAGCGCAAAGAACGACGCCGCGCTAGCCGTGGCCGAGATCACCGCCGCCAAACCCGCATTCTGTACAGCTAGTTGCACGGCCTTGTCGTACGGCTCGCCCTGGCCCAGGTAGTAGCGAATGCGGTAAATGAGGTGGATGCCAAAGTCGATGCCCTGGCCCATCAGGATGCCGCCCAGGATCGAGGTGATCATGTTCAGCTGACCCACGGCCAAATACGTAAAACCAAAGGTAATCGCCGTGCCCGCCAGCATACCCAGCGTGATCAGCAGCACTGCGCCGATGCGCCGGCCAAGGAACGCCAGCAGCACCAGCACCACGCCCGAAAACGAGATAAGCGTGGTCGGCGCCAGCGATTCTTTCATCTCGAACGAGTCGTCGTAGCTGGTCTTGTAGCTGCCGGTAAAGCCGAAGCCGACTTGCGCCTTGTCTTGGTTCGGCTCGCGCGCGTATTGCTCACTCAAGTGCAGGCCGCGCTTATTGGTTTTGTCGTAGGCGGCGAACTTCTTGCGCAGGTCCTCGACGAGGTCGCCGGTCTTGCCCAGGTCGTTGCTATCCCACATCGGCTTTACGACCAGCAGCACCATCTTCTTGTCTTCACTGATGTAATAGTCGTCGGTGATACTCTTCTTGCCCACGCGCTTGTACTTGTCGATGATCGGGTCCAAGTGCGGCTGGTACGGCTCGGTCTTCTTGAGCTCCACAAAGAACGGCGAGGCGCGGCGAATCGCGTCTTTGATTTTCGCCATACCCTGGGTGTGAATCTCTTCTAAGTCCTTGGTTTCGACGAACATCGGCGCTTTTTGCCGCACAAACGACGTGTCGAGCTTGTACGTCACATGGCGAATGTGCTCTTTGTCGGCCTGCAGCATGTCGTTGATGTCGTCAGCTACACCCTTGATATTCTTCTCGTCTGCCCCGCGCACGCCGATAATCAGGTGCCCCGCGCCGCCGACCATATCGACCACGCGCTTGACGTCTTTGACCGCCTGCAAGTCCTGGCTAATCAGGTCGAGCTGGTTGGTATTGATGGTCAGCAAGCTGGCGGCCCACACCGACAGCGCCGTAAGCACAGCTAGGGCCACAAGAAACAGCCCCGGACGGGCCAGCACGGCGCGCGCGTAGGCGGCGATCAGGCGTTCAAGGATCTTCACGATTTACCTGCAATTTTAAGGGATTGGGCGCGGCCCGAGGTGCTACTTCGCTTTTTCGCGCAGCAACTGTAGCAGCTGGTTCCAGCCGCCCTCTTTCATAATCGGAATGATCTGGTCGTCGCGAATGCCCTTGAGCATCGAGTCGCCCAGCACCGACACATCGACGATCTTCCAATCCGCGCCTACTTTCGCGAGCTTATACTTGAGCTTGAACTCCTGCTTCTTCATCGCGTGCAGCACGGTGACCACCGACTTGATCGCCGCGGTGTCGCCCGTAATCTCGGGCGCTTCGTAGACCATGGCTTCGAGATGCTCGAAATTGCTCTGAATTTTCGGCATCGCCTGCTTGGCAAACACCGCGTGAAAGGTCTTGATGAACTCGCTGCGCTGCGCCTCGGTCGCCTTCTGCCACTCGTCGCCCAGCAGGACTTTGCCCTGGGCATCGCCCGACAACTGCTGCA
This sequence comes from uncultured Myxococcales bacterium, assembly GCA_903883645.1. Taxonomy (GTDB): domain Bacteria; phylum Myxococcota_A; class UBA9042; order UBA9042; family UBA9042; genus SXRM01. The sequence goes on from CAISBR010000146.1 coordinate 41,674, forward strand.
GCGCCATAGGGAATTTGCCAAAGCGAATCGCACCAATCAGCGTACGGATCGGCTTTTCGACGGGATTGACCGCGGCCTCGGCAGGCGCAGCGGCGGGCGGCGCAGCGGGGGCAGCCAGCACCGGGGCGGCAACCAAGGTCAAACCAAGCGAACTAAGCAGAATCAAACGAGCAATCACGTTCACCACCTTTGCACGAACAGAGAATTTCGTTGTGCGCGAGCCACCACAGCAGCGGCGCAGGTTCAACGCCGCGCGCGAGGGTAAACTTCACGGCGGGCGCTGGCAAATCTGTCGGCGCAGCCAGTGGACCCGCAACGCCTAAATTGGCTGAGCATTTTCGCGGCGCCGCTGCACCACCGCCTGCACCAGGTACGACGCCACGTCGCTGGGCACCGTACCCGGGCCAAAGCCCGCATCAAAGCCAAGCTCTAGCGCGATCGGGTGGCTAAGGCGCGGCCCGCCGCAGAGAAAGATACGCTCGCCGCGCGCACCCTCGGCCTCGGCTAGGTCGACCAGGGCTGCTAAGTTGGTGCGATGGCAGTCTTTTTGCGTCACTACTTGCGACACGAGGATGACATCGGCGCCAAAGGCGGCGGCCTCGGCGAGCAAGCGGTCGTTTTCGACTTGGGCACCCAAGTTCTTGACTGCAAAGCACTTGTAGGATTCGAGACCCTTGTCGCCGCGCCAGCCCTTGTAGTTCAAGATGGCGTCGATGCCGACCGTATGCGCGTCGTCGCCCGTGCAAGCACCGATCACCCGGAGCTTTTCGCCGCCACCGTGCTCGTGCCAATAGTCTTCGATGGCGGCGTGGCTCAGCTTGTGATTCGACACCTTGGGCACCGAAATCTTGGTAAAATCAACGGAGTATGGCGACTTTGCATATACCAAAAGCCACGTGTAGCCCTCGCCCAGGTCGTGCGCGTGGTAGACTTGCGGGTCGTGCAGGCCCATCTGCCGCACCAGCTGGCGCGCCGCCTCTTTGGCCTCGTCGCCATAGGGCACGGGCAGCGAGAACGACAGCGCGATCGCTCCGTCGTTTAGCGTGTCGCCATAGGCGCGAACCTGGGTAAGATCAATGGGTTGCGCTTCGGTCCGACCGTGTACCGCCATGGCATCCTCCTACTTGGGCCAGACCGGGCCGCCGTCGGTCGTAAGCCAGCCGCGCGCCTGCAGTTCGTGGGTAATGGGCGCCTCGGTCGGGTCCCAATAGTGCTCGCCGCGCTCAAACACGCCGCCCAGCCCGCGACCACCATCGGGCGCACGGGCAATGTCGGCAAAATGGCCCTGCGACAGAGCCTGCATCAAGCCAACATTAGCAATGTCTTCAAGCAGCTCTAAGGCCTTGCCCAGCGTCTCTTGCGCGCGCAGCTCGATCGCGCCGCCGGGCCGCACCGCCAGCTCGGAGCCCAGCGCCCGCCCGCCGGTAAATACCATCTGCGCAGCTTCGAGTGCCCAGGCGCGGTCGTGGATATGCGGCGTGTGCATAGCTTCCGTAGCCATTCCAAGCAGTTGAATCCCCTGCCCGGTCATCACGCCCACCAGGTCAAACAGCGCGTCTTGCACGTGGCCGCGCAGGATATTGCCCGTCATGTGCTTGGTGGGCGGCATGTATTTGAGCGGCGCGCCGGGGAAAAGCGTGCGAATCAGCATCGCCTGCGCCAGCTCGAGCAGCAGGGCATCGGGGCGCAAGGGGTCGATTTCCATAGCGTGACCCAGCCCCAGGTGCTCAGTCTGCAGGCCCGCGCCCCGCGCCAGCGCCTCGTTAATCAGGGTCGACGCCACCACCGTGTGCGCCGCCTCGACCGCATCGGCGGTGGTCAGGTAGTTGTCTTCGCCGGTGTTGATGATAATGCCCGAAAGCGCCGACAGACGCCGCGAAACACGCTGATCACAAAGCGTTCGCTGCATGTTGATGTCGCGAAACAAGATGCCGTACAGGGCGTCGTTCAGCATCATATCGAGCCGCTCGAGGCCGCCCATCGCCGCAATCTCGGGCATGCACAGGCCGCTCGCGTAGTTGCACAGGCGGATGTAGCGACCGAGCTCCGTACCAACTTCGTCCAACGCCGCGCGCATTAAGCGGAAATTGGCCTGCGTCGCAAACGTACCGCCAAAGCCCTCGGTCGTCGTACCTTGGGGCACGTAGTCAAGCAGGCTCTGACCGGTCGAGCGAATCACCGCAATCACATCGGCGCCTTGCCGAGCCGCGACGCGGGCTTGCACCACATCTTCGTAGATATTGCCCGTGGCGACGATCACATACAGCAACGGCTGCGCACCACAACCCAGCGTATCTAGATAGTTTTGCCGGGTGGCGCGCTGCGTACCGATGCGCTGCAGACCGTGTTGCGCCAACTTGTCGCCTAGCTGTCGGGCCGCCGGCTGTAGACCCGGCACCGCGTTCGCTGCGTAAGGACGCAGATCGACTCGCCCTTCTACCACCGCGCGCGCCAGCTCTTGGGCGCCCAGACCGCGATCGAGCATGGCCGCACAAAACGGCGCTGCGACTCCGTTTTTTAGCAGGTCGTCGCCTTGCAGTTGCTCAACTAGGCGATTGACCCAGGGCACACCGTCGTCGGTTGCGCCATCGACACCCAGCAGCCGCAGCACCGTGCGCTCGATGGCCACGGTCGAGCGGCGGGCGGTAAAGGCATCGACCTCGGCGGCGACTTGGCGGGCCAACCTGCGGGCGCGGGCGACCTGATCGGCGGGCAGGGGCAGCTCGGGGCAGCCAAAGCCTGGCGGCACCGGGGCGGCGGTGCTGACCAGGGGCGAGCGAGATACGGCAAGGGGGCTAGACATGGCGAAATCCTTGGCAAGCCGGGTGGGCGCCCTAAGTGCCTGCGGGCGGGCTGCCTTGCGCCAGAGAGCTCTGACGCGCCGCTAGGATAGCCGCAGTCACCGGGCCATGCTACCCTTGCGGCCATGAGCGATGACCAGCGCCCAGACTTGCACGACCCGAAGCCTCCCGAGCCGGAGCAGGCTGCGACGCCGCTGCTGGGCACGGACGACATCGATCAGTCTGAAACTAAAGATGAATCGCCGATAACGAACGGTCGACCGGGCGATGCTGCCGTGGCCATGACTGCCGCGTTGCCGGCGTTTGAGCTGAGCAGCGGTCCAGACCCAGAATCCGATGAATCACCAGTAGTTCTAAAGCATTGGGCGCCCCCAGGCAACGGTGCTGCGACGGAAGTGGCGGCGCTGCTGCCAGCCAAGTCGGGCTCAGGCAGCATCGCTCTGCCGCGAATTGCTACGCCGCTGCCTCAGTTTGCACCCATTGGCCAAACGGCCGAGGTCGCGCTCGCCAGCCATCGCCGCCACCACCACCACTGGGAGCTCGGCGACGAGTTTGTGCCGGGCGAAGGTGCTGCCGAGGCCGGCGAAGCTCTGGTGCTGGCTCCGGTCGCGGGAACTGCGCCGCCGATGCCCGAAGAGCCACGCCAGCCCGGCGGGATTACCTATGCGCCGCGGCCTGTTGGCGAATCGGGGGCGGTCGACATCGACCAGCCGTTGCGGCAACCCGGCGCAGCTCTGCGGCCCGTCGCGCATCGCTCGAGTACCACGATGCCGGCACCGGCGCTCATGCCGTCGCGGTGGGCGCAATTCGCCACTCCGGCGGCTTGGTTGGGGCTAGCGCTGCTGCTGGTAAGTGCGGTAGTGCCGTGGCTGTCGCGGACCCACGAGGTCGCGGTGACGCCCGACCATGCAACCCTGCATACCGCCGCCGACCGCGTGGCCAAGGACCTGCAACCGGGTGATGCGCTTGCCTTTACCCCGGATTGGGGCGCGCACGAGGCTGGACTGTTCGACACGGTTTGGCGCAGCAAGGGTCTAACTCTAGACAACGATTTGCTATTTGGCGATCCCTTCGATCTGTGGACCGCGGGCGACCACCGCCGCTTGTGGCTCGTGGGCACCCATGGGCGCTTCGACCAGGCCAACGTCGACGCCGTGCAGCTGCGCAAAGACGACCTGGGCCACGGCACGGTGCTGGCGCTGTACCAACTGCGACCCTCGGCGACGGTTTTCGATTTTCGCAAACAATTGGCCAGCGGCCACGCCAAGATCCGCATCGGCGACGACAAAGCCGCGTGGCGCGACTGCCCGTGGCGCGGCGATCCGCTGACTGGCCGCCATGGCTGCGGCGGGGCCGAATACCAAGATGTTTGGCAAGGTTTGCACGAGGTGGGCGGCACCCGGCGCGAGTGCATCTTTGTGCATCCGCCCGGCGACCACGGTACCCTGCGGCTCGAGTTCGGCGCGCTGCCTGTGGGCACGGCCCTGCAAGGTCGCCTGGGCAATCGGCTTTGGGCGGTACGGCACGGCGACACGGGCACGCCGGTGCGCTTTAGCGTGTACGTGGGCGGGCAGCGACGCTGGGAAAAGACCTTGGCAACCGACGACTTTACCTATCAATCGTGGTCCGTACCCCTGACTGCGGCGGATGCGGGCAAAGACGTGGCGTTCGAGGTCTATGCCGACCAAGAGGCCTGGCGCGAGGCCTGCTTTGATGCGCGCCTGCTGGGCCCCGCGACCAAGCCCTAACGCCGGCCTTTTTTACAAAATCCTAAAAATTCAAGCAGTAGAAAATGGCTGCCAAGCCTACAGGGGTGTCTGTTGATGAATTTGACCCGCCAAGAAGCCCTGCTGGTCTGGTACCGCGCCCACCACCGCAAGCTGCCGTGGCGCGCCGATCCGGATGGGCCGCTCGCGCCGGGCTATGCGGTGGTGGTGTCGGAGCTGATGCTGCAGCAGACCCGCGTCGACACGGTGCGCGACTACTTCGCCCGCTGGCTGCACCGCTGGCCGGGGTGGGCCGACCTAGCACAGGCGACCGAAGAAGAAGTTCTGCAGCAATGGACCGGACTTGGCTACTATCGGCGCGCCCGCTACCTGCACGCGGCGGCCAAAGCGGTGTGCGAGCGGCATGGCGGCAAGTTGCCAAGCGATCCCGAGGCATTGCAAGCCCTGCCCGGTCTGGGTCCGTATACCGTGGGCGCGGTGCGGTCGATTGTGTTTGGTCAGCCGGCCGCGCTGGTCGATGGCAATGTGACGCGCGTACTGAGTCGCTGGCTGGCGCTGGCGGACGATCCGAGCCAGGGCGCGGGCAAGAAAGCTGTGTGGAGTCAAGCTGAGCGCGAGCTTGAGCCGGGTCTGGCCGCCCACGCCGAGCCGGGCAACTGGAATCAGGCGCTGATGGAGCTTGGGGCGACGCTGTGCAACCCCAAGGATCCACAGTGCATGCTGTGCCCGGTGCAGGGCCAGTGCGAGGCGCACGCGCAAGGGCTGCAGCGGCAAATTCCGCCCGTGCGCCAGCGTACAGCCGTGCTGGGGGTGCAGGCGCGGGCCGTGGTGGTGCTGCGGCCGCGGCAGGATGGGCTGGGCGAGCCGACGGACGACTTGGTGCTGCTGGGTCGGCGCGGGCCCACGGGTCGCTGGGCGGGGCTGTGGGAGCCGCCCACGGTCGAGGGCGACGAGGCCAGTGAGACGCTGCACAAGTGGCTGGGCGACAGAGAGATTCAGCATCTTGCCGAGCTGCCTGAGGTGGTGCACCTGCTGTCGCATCGCCGCTATGTGGTGGGGGCCGCGGTGGTCGCCGAGCGGCGGCCGGGGCCAGAATTGGATGTGCACAAGCTGGGTTATGTGGGCTCGCGCTGGATGACGCTGGCGGCGGCGCTGGGCCAGACCTCGGGCCTGTCGCGGCTGGGGCAGCGGCTACTTGAGCAATGGCTGGCCGAGAAGTAGGCTTGGCGGTTGGGGATGATAGCCCAGCGGCAGACGCACATGCTCAACGTTGCGCAAAAGACGGTAGCTACATGGGCACTTGCGAGCCTTGTCGTGGCCTGTGCTTGCAGCAGTCCGCTTTCGCCCGGCGGCTTCATTGCGAGCGACGCAACCAGCGATGCAGACCAAGATCCGGGTTACTACGCAAGCGGCGTCACAGTCCGCACCTTTGTCGATACCACCCGCCCCACTCCGGCCAATGGCACGTCGCCCGACAAGCCGTCGCGGACGCTGGTCACACACATCTGGTATCCCACACTTAGCGATAACCTCGAGGGGGAGGCCGTGCCCGACGCGCCGCCCAACGCGTTCGGCTCGAGGCCGCTGGTGGTGTTTGTGCACGGCTCGAGCGGCACGGCAGTGATGTACTCGATATTACTTAACTTCCTTGCTTACGCGGGCTATGTGGTGGCGGCCGCCGACTTCCCCAACACGGCGCTGAGCTCGCCGGGCGGCCCGAACGACTTCCACGCCGAAGAGCAGGTGCGCGACGTGGCCTTCTTGTTCGACCAGCTGACTACGCTGCCACCGTCTGACGCGCTAGCGGGCTTGGTCGACGCGAGTGCGGGCTATGCCGTCGCGGGGCATTCGACAGGTGGCACGGTGGCCCTGCTGGCCGCCTATCGCCCCGACTACCACGACCAGCGGGTGCGGGCGGCGATCGATCTCGCTGGCGATTCATGCTTCTTGGCCGACTCGTTCTTTGCCCAGCGCAGTGTGCCGCTACTGGCGATTGGGGGCACGAACGACCGCCTAGTGCCCGACGATCCGAATACGTTTCGTGCCTTTCAGCGGGCTAGCGCGCCAGCCGTCTGGGCGGGCCTCAAGGGCGGAACACACATGCACTTTACCGACTTGAACATCGACGACCCCGACGAGTCGCCCACCCAGTCGACCGATCCTTTGGCCCAGACCTGCGGCGAATGGGGTGGTGGCGGGGCGTGCCTAGCTGTGGCGCCGCCAAGCGACTTTGCGCCGATGCTCCGAGTGAATCAGCTGACGACCACTGCGTGGATCATGCAGGCGTTCTTGGATGCGCATCTGCGCAACGAGCCCAAACATCTATCAGGAATGACAGGTTTTTTTGGGTGGCACGGCGACGTCATGTTCTTCGCGAAATAGCTAGCAGCAGCGTGTCTCGATCGCAGCCATTTTCTACTGACTGATTTTTAAGCAGATTAACTCGCGACGATCACGCCTAGCCTCGGCCCAAGTCCACAATGACCCAACGTGCACCCGGAGCGCCGACTTGGGCATAGGTCAGCTAGCTACGCAACCCGAAGCCGCCGTTATGACCGACAGCCTGTCACGGCCAAGGGATCACCGCCTTTCTACCCAGCATTACAGGCAGCCATTTTCTACTCGCTGAAATTACAGCACTCCCAAACTATTTTCAAGAATCGTATCGCGGCCACCCCCAGAAACCGCGGCAAACCCGGCGCTCAGATCGATCACCCTAAGAAGGGGCATCTCCGTCCCCGCTGAGGTGCCCATGCTCCGCTGGTATCGCCCCGACCTGGTCCACGAAGTCACCCTGCGCACAATCGACGGCCGCTGGTGGTTCGACGCCCACAACCCTTCAATGCGTAGCGAAATTATTGGGGCGCTCGCCATGGCACAGCGCGAGACTGCGGTGCATGTGCACGCCTTTACCCTCATGTCGAACCACTACCACGGTCTGTTTTCATTCGACTATTCCGAACAGTTTTCGGCGTTTCTGTGTCATTTCCATGCCGGTCTCGCGCGCATCGCCAACCGCTACTGGCACCGGCATGGGCGCGTGTGGGACGGCAGGGCCGCGGTCATCCCGGTGGCGAGCGACGAAGAGTCGCAGCTGCAACGGCTCGATTACTTGCTGGCGCAAAACGTCAAGGCGGGTGCAGGGGCGCATCCCCGCGATTGGATTGGCGCTTCGAGCACGGCCTGGCTGCTCGACGGTACGGCGCTGACGGGCACGCACCGCGACCAGACAGCGATCACACTGGCGAGCCGGAACGGCCGCGATCCCGGCGATTTAGCTAAGTATTGTCAGGACGTGGAGGTCGAAATGACGCCCCTGCCGTGCTTCGCTGGACGGCCGGACCACGAGTGGCGCGCGCAGGTCCTTCAAATTGCAGACGAAATTTCCCAGCGGTATGGAGCCGCTCCAGACGAGCCACCGTCTCAAGTCGCCTTGTGTACGGCCGGCTCGGCGCTGGTATCCACCGGCCGTTTTGCGGAAATTCCAAGCGAACTACCTGAAACAACTGAATGTGTCCGAACTTCGCCCGAGCCGCGCGCAGGCGCAATCAAGCCGGTGCACGCGGCGCGCAAGCTCGATCGCGAAGCACTGTTGGCCGAGCGCAAGGCCTTTGAGCAAGAGTACCGCGAGGCGGCCTGGCAACTGCGAAACGAAGCGGCGGTGCTGGCGGCTGGGCAACCTGGGCGGCTCGTTGCATTCCCGCTCTGGAGCTTCCCGCCCCGGGCGCCGAGTTGCCCACGCTGGCCTGCGCCCACACACAAATCCTGCAATTCCGCGGAGTAGAAAATGGCTGCAATCGTGTTACCTACCAGCTGCGCCGCACCTCCAGCAAGACCTGGTCGTCGTGCGCTAGCATCCCGCCCAGGGTGTTGCCGGGTCCGCCCTGCAGCACCGCCCCGAGCCCGGCCCGCCAGCGCTCGGCAAACTGGTACGCCAGCCGTGGCGCCAGCGCCCAGTCGTGCAGCGAAATGCCGTAGAATCCAAGCAACTGTAGCGTCCAAGCCTCCGCCTCGCCCAGTCGCGCCAGCGCCCCTCCACTCACACGCACATTGTGACGCGCGGTCATCAATAGCGTGCGGTCGCTGGGCGCGTCGTAGGCCCAGTCCCAAGTCAGCTCGCCAAGCAGGGTCACCCCGCTGCCCACGCCGTGCTCCAGCCCCGCGCCCGCCTGCAGCATCCCACTGAGCACGGGCTGAAACTGCGTGTCAAGCAACACTTTTTGATCACTCCACGCCACATCGCTGCGCAGAATCCAACCTTCGGCCAGCTCCCACTGCAGCTCACCGCCCACCACGGCCCGCCGCTGCCAAGTCGCACGCGCCAAGTCCTTCCAGTTCTTGCCTTTTGCCCGCTGCGCCGCCGCCGCAAAGGTCGGATCCGCTACCAAAGCGACAAGTTTTGTCGCATCAAACCCCGCCGCGTACGAGCGCCCGAGCAGCAGCGCCAGGTCGGGGTCCAGGTGCAGCTCGGGCATCCGGTCCCACACCCACAGCGCGGTCAGCGCCACGTCCGCCTGCCCCAAGTGCGTCGACCAGCGCAGCCCCAGCGAGCCATCGAGCGGCGTGGCCGAGGGCGGAGCCAGCGCCAAGATCAGCGACTCCGAAAGACTTCTATCCAGCCGGACATCCATGCCCCGCAGTTGCGTCGCCAGCACGGCGGGCAGCTCGGGCCCCAGCCCAGGCCGCACCAGCGCCGCATCGGTCGCAAACGGACTAAAGCGATGTTGTTCAAAAAACGGCAGAAACAGGGCATCGAGCTGCCCCGGACCCAGGGGCGCCTCCAGCCGCAGCATCGTCGCAGGCAGCAGCGGCGGCTCGTCGGGCGCAGCCAGCACGCCAGCCAGCCCCTGCGAGAAGTCCATGGGGCACACCACCGCAAAAGGACTCTGCAATTCCAGCGCACCCCAGCGCACCACCTCGCGACCCACCGTCAGCGCCAGCGGCCCCCACGTGGTGCGCAGATTCGCCTCGCGCAGGTCGGCCACGGTGTCGTAACGGGCCCCAAAGTCCGGACCTTTGCTGGTAAAAGCCGGCGTGTAGCTGCCCTTTTCGTGCCCCACCGACGCCCGATGCGCCAGCCGCCCCGCCAAGTGCACCCGCAGCGTCTCGCTCACCGGATGCTGCAGGTCCAAATCCAAGCGATTGCGCAGCAGTAGCACGTCTTCGCCTGGTTCCTCCGCCGCCGTGTCGATGCCCAGCGTCGCCGTCCAACTCGCCGAAAACAGCGTGGGCGGCAGCGCGGCCGTGGGCGTGGGCTCCACGGGCAGCCCCTCTTGGGCATACACCGGCCCGCCAAGCAGCAGGCTCGTGGCAAGTACGGTTCGCAGCAGCCGTTTTTGGATTTGAATCGTCACCGTCTGCAGCTCCGCTCGCTCGGCCCGGCCTACTGTAGCACGCCGCTCGACCCGCCGCCGCACATGCGCGACACTGCCCACGCGCCCCTGCCGCGCTACCAGGACCCGCCGATGGCCACGCCCAAGCCCACCCACCAGCCCTCGCGCCTCGTGCCCCGCGAGCCCGGCCGCGGTATCGACGCGATCGGAGTGCCCAAGCGCCCCCTGTCCGACCTGTACCACGCGCTGATGACGATCTCATGGGCGGCGATGCTGGGTCTTATCCTCTGCTGGTACGTTCTGCTCAACCTGCTGTTTGCCTTGCTGTATCTTCTGGGCGGCGACTGCATCCAGGGCGCGCAGTCGGGCGCATTTGGCGACGCATTCTTCTTTAGTGTCCAGACCTTTGCCACCATCGGCTACGGCACCATGGCGCCCACCAGCACCTACGCGCACATCCTGGTCACCGGCGAGGCTTTTGTGGGCATGTTGACCGCCGCGCTGGCCACCGGCCTCATGTTCGCCAAGTTCAGCAAGCCGACCGCGCGGGTGCTATTTGCCAACGTAGCCGTGGTGTCGCCTCGCAACGGCGTGCCGCACCTGATGTTTCGCCTGGCCAATCAGCGCGGCAACCAGATCGTCGAGGCGCGTTTGCAAGTGGCGCTGGCCCGTTGGGAGCGCACGCTCGAGGGCGAAACCATGCGTCGCTTCTACGACTTAGAGCTGGTGCGCCAGCAAAACATCATCTTTGCCCTGACTTGGACGGCCATGCACGCCATCGACGAGCGCTCGCCCCTTTTTGGTGCCACGGCGCAGAGCTTGATGGACGAGGGCGCCGAGTTCGCCGTGTCGTTTGTGGGCCTCGACGAGACCATGAGCCAGACGGTGCACGCTCGCTGGTCGTACCGGCCCGAAGAAATCCTGTGGAATCATCGCTATACCGACATCATCAGCATCTTGCCGGGGGGCAAGCGGCGCATCGACTACCGGCTTTTCCACGACACGCACGCGGTGGTCCAGGGCTAAAACGACAAGTTCTGTCGCTTTATGCAACCCCTAGCCGACGGTATCGGGCCGCTCCTGCAGTTCCCGCGAGATCGCCTTAAAAAACGGCGCCGCGATAAACAGCCGCACCACGATAAAGCTGGCGATGTACAAGGTAGAAAAGCCGTCGATCGTCGCCACCGCGGGCAGCCCCACCGCCACAAAGGGCGAGTAAAAGCTGCGCATCAGCACCTGCGTCGAGCCAAAACCCGACACGCTAATCGGAATCGTGCCCACCACGGTCAAGATCGGCACCGCCACAAACACCCGCCCCCAGGTCGGCTGCAGGCCAAACGCGGCGAGCTGCGCGTAAGCCGTGGCCGCATAGACCAAAATCAGCAGCGAGCGCAGCGCCAGCCCCACCAGCATCTGCCGCGGCCCCAGGGCCGAGATGGGCCGCAAGGGCGCAAAATTGCGTAATTTATCGAGCAGCGCGTGCTTCATCCCCGACTGCAGCACCAGCGCCGTGGTCAGCGCCCCCGCGAACACTGCCAGCGCCACGGTCTTGAGCCACACCTGTAGCGCCGGATACGGCCCGAAGAATTCGGGCGCCAGCCACACACCCACCATCGCCATCGCCGTGACCGCCACCAGATCGATATACGACAGCGTGGCCATCGCGCCCGCCGCTTCTAAATACGGCACACCCTTGCGCCGCCCGACCAGGTACGCCATACCCAGCGCCGCGGCATGATAGTTCACGATATTAAGCAGATACGAGGCGCCTTTGATCGGCAAGATCGCCCTGAGCTTCACCGGCTGCGGGTTGCCGCGGTGGCCCAGCGTCGCGCCAATGAGCCAAGTCAGGCACCAGCTGTCGTACACCCAGGTCGTCAGCGCGATCACCGCCGCCGTCGCGGCAAAGAGCAGTAGATTCGCCTGCTTGATCGCCGCAAGCACCTTGGGCAAGTCGGTCGACCAGACAAAGTACCCGACCAGCGCCACCGCAATCGTCGGCAGGGCCCATTGGCGCAGGGGGTTCTTCCGCGGGGGCTGGGGCTGGGGCATGATGGCGGGCTCGGTGGGCAGCAAACCTGCGCACAGCTTGCACGGATACCACAGGAGACAGCGATGCGCGAGGGTACCCACCACCATCCGGGCCGTGAGCCGGCCGCCGGAGCGCTGCTGCGCGAGCGGGCTTTGCGGGCATTGTTGGCCGTCGATCTGCAGCAGCAGGGCAGTCAATATGCGCTAAATCAAGCCCTTGCCGCCGATCCGCAGCTGTCGCCGGCCGATCGCCGCCTGTGCACCGAGCTGGTGTACGGAGTGCTGCGTCGGCAACGCCCGCTCGACCGCTGGATTGCCCCGGCCTGCCAGCGCGGGCTGTACGACATGGCGCCAGCGGTGCTCACGGCTTTGCGGCTGGGTGCCTATCAACTGTGCGAGCTGCAACGGGTTCCGGCCTATGCCGCCGTGGATGCCACGGTCGAGGCCTGCAAGTCGGTGCCCGAGGTGCCGCAAAAGGCTGTGGGTTTTGTGCACGCGGTGCTGCGGCAGCTAGCGCGGCAGGTGGCGGCGGGGCAGTTGCCCGATCGCGACGATCTGCCGCCGTGGATCGACCTGCGCGTGGGCGATCTGGCCCGCGATCTAGGTCTAGACCCCTTGCAATTGCGCCAGTCTTTCTTGGGTATGGCGCCGCTGCACCTGCACGCCGTGACCGAGCACGGGTTTGCCGGACTGCTGGCGAGCGGCATTGCGCTGCAAGAGCTGGCCGTGCCGCACACCGCGCTCGCGCCGTCCGAGGCCTTGCATCATCCCGATTTTGCCGCGCATTTTGTCGCGCAGGACGCGGCGAGTGCGGCCATCACCGAGTGGCTCGAGCCGGCGCCGGGGCTGACCGTGCTCGATGTCGCGGCGGGGCGCGGCATTAAGTCGGCGTGCTTAGCGGCGGCGGGGGCGACGGTGACCGCGCTCGACCTGGCGCCGAACAAGCTGGCCGAGGCCACATCGCTGGCCTTTCAGCTGGGATCGCCGCTGTACGCCACCCTTGCCGCCGATGCCACCAAGCCTTTACCCTTGCAAGACAAGCTGTTTGATGCCGTGCTGGTCGATGCGCCCTGTAGCGGTCTGGGCACGCTGCGGCGCCGGCCCGAAATTCGCCACCGCCGTCGCGCCGCCGATCTGGTGGGTCTGCAGGCGATCCAAGATCAGATCGCCGATCAAGCGGCGCACCATGTAAAGCCGGGCGGCGTGCTGCTGCTGGCGACCTGCTCGATCACCGACGAAGAGGGCCCGCAGTGGTGCCAGCGCTTCCTGGATAAGCACTCAGAATTTAAGCTAGATCCCGGCAATCTGCCCTGGCTGCAGCCGCTGCTGACGGGGCCCGGCTGGCTGCGCACGCACCCCCTGCAAGACAGCATGGACGGATTTTTTGCAGCCCGTTTGCGCCGCGACGCAAAATAATTCGCCACGGACCGCGGCAAAAGTTGCGCCCAGATCGATCACCCTAATGGGCACCGGTGTGTCCACAAGGTGAAGCATGATCGCGACCGACGACCTGACCGCAGCAAACATCCCAGGATTCTTACCCATTTGGCAAAAGGCTCGCCACCTGGGCTGGCGCCATGCCGTCGCCGTCCACGGCCGCTGGCCCCAAGGCACCCCCATCGCCGTCATTGGCAGCCGCAAAGCCAGCGCCGAACAGCTGCGGTGGGCGCATTGGTGCGGCCAAACGCTCGCCGAAGCGGGCTGCTGCGTGGTCAGCGGTGGCGCATTGGGCGTCGACTGTGCCGCGCTTCTGGGCGCCTTAGACGGGGGCGGCGAGCCCTTGGCGATCTTGCCGGCCCATCCGCAAAACCCGATTCCGCCTCAGCATGCGCCCATGTATGCGCGGATTGTGCAGGCCGGCGGCGGTCTAGTGGGCCTAGCCGAGGTGGGTGAGCGCGTGCCGCTGTGGGCATTTCAACGGCGAAATCACCTAATTGCCTCGACAGTGCAAGGTGTTATTGCGGTATGTGGCGAGATCAAAAGCGGTACGGCCAAGGCGGTCGGCGTGGCGACGCGGCTGGGGGTGCCCGTGGCCTGCCCCACCTGGCCCGAGTTTGCGGCGCGGCGAGCCCTGCCCGAATACCTGCTGCAACATCAAGCACATCAACTCTCGTCCGCCGACGGTCTGCGCGCTTGGGCCCAGGCTGTCGCCCTGGGTAGCGCCGCCAAGCCGACCCGCCCGCGGCCCGTGCGCCGAGCACCACTAGGTACTGCGCTGCCGCTCGATTCGCGGCCCCGCGTGGTTGACTCCGAGCCTCTGCCACGGCAAAGCTACCGGCCCGGCGCTGCGCCAATGCAGCCGCCATCCGGGCTTGATCCGGACCAGCAGGCGCTGTGGGCGTGGCTGGCGGCGCAAGGGCGAAGTGATTTCGAGAGTATGGTCGCAGGGTTGCCAATGGGTCGCCCGCGGCTAGGTGCGGCGGTGCTAGGGCTGACCTTGGCAGGGTACCTGCGACAAGGCAGCGACGGTGGCTACGCGGTCAATTCCGACTAGGCGCAGCAACAGTCAGACGAGGACGGTATGGTCAAGGGTCAAGATGCGGGCGAAAAGCAAGGCACCAAGCGGAGTTCAAACGCACCTGTGGCCACGGGGCCGCTGCGCACGCTGGTGATCGTCGAATCGCCGACCAAGGCCAACACGATCCGCAAGTACCTGGGCGAGGGCTACGAGGTCGAGGCCTCGGTCGGCCACGTGCGCGATCTGGTCGAGCGCAAGACCGATCTGCCCGAGGGCGACCCGCGCCGCGATCAAAAGTGGGTCAAGTACGGCGTCAATATCGAGAACGGTTTTGTTGAGCTCGAAGAGGCGTACATCGTACCGCCCGAAAAGCAGCGGCAAGTCACCGCGTTGCGCCAGCAGCTCAAGAAATGCGACCAGCTCTTTCTCGCAACCGACGATGACCGCGAGGGCGAGGCGATCTCGTGGCACCTTCTCGAAGTGTTGCAGCCCAAGGTGCCCGTGCAGCGCTTGGTTTTTCATGAAATTACCCGCGAAGCCATTCGCGCCGCCGTCGAGAATCCCCGCGCGCTGAACGAGCATCTGGTGTCGGCCCAGCGCACCCGCCGCGTGGTCGATCGCCTGTATGGTTGGGATGTTTCGGAGCTGTTGTGGCGCAAGATCAAGCCGGGTCTGTCGGCCGGGCGCGTGCAGTCGGTGGCACTGCGGCTGCTGGTGCAGCGCGAGCGCGAGCGCATGGCGTTTGTGTCGGCCGATTGGTCGAGCGTGCACGCCAATTTGCTGCAGAAAACAGACGGGTTCGAGGCGACGCTGCTGCAGATCGCCGGCAAGCGCGTGGCGAGCGGCCGCGATTTTGACGCCACCACCGGCCAGCGCAAGGCCGACGTGGTGCACCTCGATCAAGCGGCCGCCCAAGCTCTGGTGCTGCGGTTGCGCGGCCAGACGGTCGAGGTGACGCAAGTCGAGAAAAAGCCTCAGACCATGCGGCCTTCGCCGCCGTTCACCACCTCGACGCTGCAGCAAGAGGCCAACCGCAAGCTGCGCTGGCCGGCGCGGCAGACCATGCAAGTGGCCCAGCGGCTTTACGAAAACGGCTTCATCACCTACATGCGTACCGACTCGGTCAGCCTGTCGGAGCAGGCGGTCAATGCCGCGCGCAATCTGATCCACGACCAGTACGGCCCGGCGTATTTGCCTGAGAAGCCGAGGCGTTACCAGACCAAGGTCGCCAATGCCCAAGAGGCGCACGAGGCGATTCGCCCGGCCGGCACCGAGTTTCCGCCCCTAGCCGACGTGGCGCGGGCGGTGGGCCACGACGAGGCCAAGCTGTACGAGCTGATCTGGAAGCGCACGGTCGCCAGCCAGATGGCCGATGCCCTGCTCGAGCAGACCTCGGCGGACCTCAAGGTCTTAGACTGCCTGCTGCGCGCCACCGGCCGCGTCACCCGCTTCCCCGGCTACTTAAAGGCCTATGTCGAGGGCTCCGACGACCCCGATCAGGCCCTGGCCGACCGCGACGCCGAATTGCCCGCACTGGCCGTGGGCGATCGCCCGAGTTGGGGCGACCCCGGTCTGCGCGCCGAGAGCCACACCACCCAGCCGCCGGCGCGCCTCAACGACGCGACCTTGGTGCGTTCTCTAGAAGAGGCGGGTATCGGCCGGCCCTCGACCTACGCGGCGATCCTGCAGAATCTGCTCGACAAGACCTACGCCTTCCGCCGCGGCCAAGCGCTCGTGCCCACGTTTATGGGCATCGCCGTAGTCACGCTGCTCGAGACGCATATGCCGCACCTGGTCGACTATGCGTTTACCGCCAAGATGGAGCAGCAGCTCGACAAGATCGCCAGCGGCGACGACCACTTTACCAACTACCTCAAGGGTTTTTACATCGACGGCATCGACTCTGGCGACCACAAGGTACCGGGCTTGCGCCCGCTGCTCGCCGACGTCAAAGACCGCATCGATCCGGCCCTGGCCAGCGCGATCGCCATCGGCATCGACCCCGACGGCATCCCGGTACAGGTGCGCATCGGCCGCTATGGCACCTTCGTCAAGATCGGCGACCGCACCGCCAACGTGCCCGACACCGACGCGCCCGACGAGATGACCGTGGCCCGCGCGCTGCACCTCGTCGAGCAAAAGGCCAAGGGCGACGCGCCGATGGGCGAAGAGCCGGGCACGGGTCGCCTGGTGTTCTTGCGCAACGGTCGTTTTGGCTGGTACCTGCAGGCGGGCGTGCCCGACGAGCCGGCCGAAAACAAGAAGAATGTCAGCTTGTCGAAGGGCATGGAGCCCGACCAAGTCGACATGGCGCTCGCGCTGCGCCAGCTGCAGCTGCCCCGCACCCTGGGTAAAGACGCCAAAGACACCGATGTCACCGCCCACGCCGGCCGCTACGGCGACTACGTTCAGCGCGGCGACGACCGCCGCAACCTGCCGCCCGGGCGCTGGGCGATCGACGTAAGCCTAGCCGAAGCGGTGGCCCTGCTCGAAAAGCCGCGCGGCGCCCTGGGTCGCGAGCACTTGGTCGACCTGGGCACGCTGGCCGATGGCACCGTGGTGGGCCTGTGGAGCGGCCGCTACGGCCCGTACGTGACCGATGGCACCCGCAATGCCACGGTAAAGAGCCCACTGCCCGGTGGCGGCAAGCCCGAAGACCTGAGCCTAGAGGCAGCGGTGGCCTTGCTCGACACGGCGGCGGCGGCCAAAGCCGGTCGCCAGCTGGGTCTCGACCCCGAGTCGAACCAGCCGGTGCGCGTGCTCGACGGTCGCTTTGGCCCCTATGTAACCAACGGCGCGATCAATGCCAGCTTGGCGCGCGGCACCCTGCCGACCGAGCTGACTCTCGAGGGCGCGCTCGACCGCCTGCGGCACTTTGGCAAGCCGGTCAAGGCCAAGAAGGGCAAGGGCGGGGCGCGCAAGGCTCCAGCCAAGGCCGCGGCGCCCAAGGCTGCGGCGAAGGTCGCCAAGCCCGCGGCCGAGAAGAAGGCCCCCGCCGCCAAGAAGCCCGCCGCGGCCAAGAAGCCGCCGGCCAAGCAAGTCGCGGCCAAGGTCGAGGCGGCGCCCGAGCCACTGCCCAAAAGCAAGACCGGCATTGTGCGGCGCAAATCGGCGAGCTAAACCTCGGTCGACACGCTCGCTCCGCCGCCTCGCCTAGGTCTGGACCCTACTTCAAGCTCGTTTTTCACCTAGGCACAAGGTGTCGCCCCTTGGCAAAGTTCGCTTTTCACCCGCGAGCAAGGTCTCTACCTAGCTTGCCGGCAAAATTTCGCCCACAACTGGGCTCTGCACCTTGCCCACGCGCAAGTCGTTCACCGAGCGGCGGGGTTTACACCCCTTTGGCGGCGGCAGTTTCGGTTGGCAGCCCTTTGGCCAGCGACGCGCCCGGCGCCACAAATGCACCACTGTGGGCTTGCTGCGTGGGCTGTTCGGTATACACTGAACCCGTCGGAGCCCTGCCCCCGGGCCACGACAGCCAACGGGAAACGCCGCCCCTGCCACCGACCTCCCCGGCATGCTGCGTCGACTGAACCCACGGAAGGGCATTCCGCTCGCGTTCGTGTCGCTCCCGCCAAATTGAGGCGCGTAGATCGCCCTCTAGCCCGGAGGTCACCATGTCTTGGTTTTCAGGGCCACCCGATGTTTCAGGGTGGTCAGACGCGCAGCTCAATACTGCCCACGCCCAAGCGCAGCGCCAAGTTCGCCTGCTGCGCACCTGGGTGCCCATCGCCGTCATCTGCATCATCGCCCTGTTCGTGCTCGGCATCCGCTCTACGGTCAAGGCTATCGACGGCGACAAGCTGGGCTCCGCGATCGAAAAGCGCGTGTCGACGCTAGTGCCCAAGCTGCAGCGGTCTTTGCAAGAGGTCGGCAGCGAGTCCGGCCCCGAAGTGAGCAAGGCGCTCGAGACGGAGGCTGGCCGCGTCATCGACCGGTTTGGTGGCAAGATCGACGAGCAAGTCGAGCAAATGCGTCAGCAACTGCCCGATAAGATGAAGGGTGTCCTCGATGTCAAGCTGCGCGACCTGCGGGCCACCCAGCTTGTGCGTCTGCAGCAAGAGCTGCCGGACCTGAAGGCGCAGCCCAAGAAGTACGAGCAACTCCTCGACGCGCTGGCGATGGGTACCCACAAGTGGGCGCAAGACCAGCTGACGTCGACGTTCCAAAAACACCTGATCGAGCTGGATCGGCTCAAGCGCACGCTGCAAAAGGTGGCGACCTCGGATCTCGCGGCGGTGGCCAAGGCCGATGGCGACGGCAAGGCGCTGCCCGCGGGCGCGACGCCCGGCGATGTGATGGGTGTCAGTGCCGACGGTCACAAGGTCTCGCCCGACCAGATTCTGGCGATGTGGCTCGAAATCTTTGAAGAAGCGATCAACGGCCCCGAAGGCGAGACCCAGCTCGACGATCCTCACAGCCACGCCGGCGCGCCCGCCGCCAAGGAGGCCAAGCCATGAGCACCGCACCGCAAAGCGTGCCCGCAAGCGCCCGCGACTATCTAGTCAACGACTTTAAATCCTTACACAAACAGCGTCGCAACGTCGCCATCGGCAGCATCGTGCTCGTGGTCGTCGTTTTCGGCTACATGACCTGGCTGTGGTCCGCCGTGCGCTACATCGTCCAGCCCGATAATTTGGCTTCGGCCATGGCGGGTTACGTCGAGACCAGCTTGCCGGACTGGAAGCGCTCGGCCAAGGCCGTAGTCAAAGAAGAGGCCCCCAAACTCGCCAAGTTCATGGGCAACGCTGTAGTTACCGACCTGCCGCCGGTGCTGCGGACCGCCATCGAGAACATGGTCATGGAGTACACGGCAGAGATCGCCGGCATCGCGACCAAGAACCTCAACAGCGCGTTTGAAGACATGCTGACGGGCGCCAAAGAGCAACTGCGCCAGGCGGCGAACAGCGGCGTAGAAGAGGAGCAGGCGGCCATCATGGCGCGCGCCCTCGATCAGCAGATTGACAAGGCGAGCAAGGCGGATTCCGCCAATCCGTTCGACGAGCCGCTGGCCCTCAAGCTCGAGAAGTCGCAGCAGGCGCTAACCAAGCTCAACGACAAGCTCGAAAGGCTCCTCGATCCCAAGCGCGAGCCCGACACCCGCCGTGGCAAGCTCGAGCGGCGCTTTATGGTCACCTTCTGGCGCTTTATGCAGCAAGAGAATCCCGACTTGCGCGTCAAAGAAGCACCGGCGGCCGCGGGCAAGTAGTCGCCCCGGCCCCCGACCCCGCCCATTTATCCGCCGAATTATCTGCACTTGCAGCCCGCCTCGATGCACTTGCAGCCCGCCTCGTTGCACGGCAAGCCGCCGCAGCGTCGCGCGGCCTGCCAGGTGGGGCGCCGGTGGCTACTCGTGGTGAACCGCGTCCGAAGCGATGGCGTCGGCGATGGTGGCGGTCAGCAGCTCGCGCATGTCTTGCTTTGACGGCGGGTCGCCATCGGAGTCGAGCCGCACCGAGTGCGCCCGCAGGCCGTTGTGCAGCCGGTACACCGAGCCCTCGACCACCCAGCGGGCGTGGGGCAGTTGCCGTATGGCGCGCTCCATCTCGGACTGTATGAAAGCCTTCATCTTTGCCTTTCCAAAGCAGAGCCGGCAGCAGGGCGCCGTCGGCACAACCGACACCGGCGACCCCTTAGGGCTGTCGTCGGCCTACGTCACCGGACTACCCGGCCACGCCATGAGCCTACGATGCTCCGCCAACCTCTTGCCGTCAATAGCGAGTTTAAGCCCATTTGCCGCATCGACCGGCCCGACGGCCCCAGCTGCAGCAGCAGCTTGGGGTTGACAACAAGACAACATTTGTAACAATGTCTCACATGCAAACCCCGCCCACACCGCTCGCCCAGCCCGCCGCCCCCGCAGACTCGCCACCGCCGCCGCCGTCGGTCGAGCAGCGGATTCAGCAGGCAACCATCGAAGTTGCAAGTCGTTTTGGCATTGCGCGCCTGTCGATGGGCGATGTTGCGCGCCAGGCTGGACTGTCACGGCAGACGCTGTACCGGCACTTTCCGTCGCGCGAAGTGCTGGTCGAGCACGCGGTGGTCACCGAGGCCGCGGCGATGCTGCTCAGCGCGGTGCGGGCAATGGAGGCCGAGACCGATCCGCAACGGGGTCTGGCCGAGGCAATCGCCACCACCTTGCGCTGCGCCCGAGAGCACGCGCTGCTGGGTCGTCTGCTGCTTTCCGAGCCCCAGAGCCTGCTCCCCTTGGTAACCCACGGCCAAGGCCGCCTAGCCAAGCTCAGCCGCGAGGTGGTCGCCAGCATGCTGACCGACCGCTTCCCCCTGGCGCAGCCTGCGGCCATCGCGCGCACGGCCGAGCTGACGACGCGGCTGCTGGTCAGCTACGGCATCGCCCCAACCGACGAAACTCCCCATGCCATCGCGGTGTTCTTGACCCCTGCCCTGCTCGCCGCCCTGGCTGGAGGTGCGCCATGAGGACCCTAACGGCCAGTATCGACGGCCAAGTCGTGGCGTGGCGCGATCGCCGGCGCTGGCTGTGGCTTCTTGGGCTGGTGGTGCCGCTGCTGCCCGTGCTGGGTGGCGGGCTGGCCCTGAGCCTGGGGCTGCGCGCGGGCTGGTGGATGGGGCCGCTGTTTGTGGTCGCCATCGCCCCGCTGCTCGACCTGCTGGCGGGCAGCAACACCCAAAATCCACCCGAGTGGGCCCAGGTTCCGCTCGAGTCAGACCGCTATTACCGCTGGTGCACCTACCTGTTTGTCCCCCTGCAATACGGCACGTTTATCAGCGGCTGTTGGGTGGCGATGCGCCTGCCCGGGCTCGAAACGGTGGACCGCATCGGCCTGTGCCTGACGCTCGGCGTGGTCGGTGGCGTCGCGATCGCTACGGCGCACGAGCTCGGCCACAAGAAAACGAAGTTAGAACGCTGGCTTGCTCGGGTGGCTCTGGCGCAGACGGCCTATGGCCACTTCTTCGTCGAGCACAATGTGGGCCACCACACGCGGGTAGCCACGCCCGAGGACCCGGCCAGCTCGCGCCTGGGCGAGTCGTTTTACGCATTTTGGCCGCGCACGGTGGTTGGGTCGCTCAAGTCGGCCTGGCTCCTCGAGAAACATCGGCTCGAGCGCCACGGATACTCGCCATTTACGCTGCATAACCAGCTAATTACGGCGTGGGCGATGACCGCAGTCCTGTTTGCCACGCTGCTCGTCTGGCTGGGGCTGGCGCTGCTGCCGCTGCTGCTCACGCAGGCCATCGTAGGCTTCTCGATGCTCGAAGTGATTAATTATCTTGAGCATTATGGCCTGCTGCGTCAGCGCGACGGCGAGGGCAAGTACCAGCGCTGCACGCCGCAGCACAGCTGGAATTCGAGCCACGCCGCCTCGAACCTGCTGCTCTACAACTTGGCGCGCCACTCGGACCACCACGCTTGGCCGGCGCGGCGTTACCAAGTGCTGCGGCATTTTACCGAGTCGCCCCAGCTACCTGCGGGCTATGCCACCATGCTGATGCTGGCGCTGGTGCCGCCGCTCTGGCGCCGGGTGATGGACCCGCGGGTACGGGCCCACTACGGCGGCGATCCCGCGCTGGCCAATGTGCAGCCGGGTGCCGGGCCGGCGCTGCGGGCCAAGGCAACTGACGTACTGCCTTAGATACAGCAGGTTAGTTTGCCCTCGCGGCAACATACCTAGTACCCTCGCCCGCCCTCAGGCATCATCCGCCGACCCGCGCGCGGGTGGAGGCTGCGATGACCGACGTACCCGAGCTGCTGCAAGGCACACTCTCTCCAAAAGAAATTCAGGATCTTGCGACCGATTTGCAGTCGATTGCCGAGCTGCAGAGCGTCATCGTCAAGCGCGGCGCCGAGTCGCGGGCCAAGCCGGACGAAGTGCCGCTGCAAGAAGCCCTGGACGAACTACAGGCGGGCACGGTCACAGGGGTGCAAATTCGCTACGCTTTTCAAGATCGGGATTGGTGTGACACCCTGATTCGCGAGGGCGAGGCCATCCGCGTGATTCGCATGGATGTCACTGCGCCCGACCGCTAGTCGCTGCCAAAAAAACTGCCGGCCGCCCAGGGGATCACAGGGCGACCGGCAGCTCCGCAAACGCGGCTGGATCGACTAGACGGCGTGCTCGACTGGCTCGGCGGGCAGCACTTCGCCGTCGCGGGGCTTGTACGTCAGCTTGCCCAGGGCCACCGGAATGGCGACCTTGATCATCACGGTAAAGGCCAAGAAGCCCAGGCCAAACACGCCCGCAGCCACCTGCATCTCGTGGCGGGTGGGCACGTACTCGTAGATTTCGCCCAGGGTATCGGGGGTTAGACCGGGGATGACCAAGCCAATCCCCTTCTCGATGTACACGCCGACGTAGAGCAGCACGCAGCCCACGTTGAGCGTAAAGAAGTTGTTGCGCGTCGCCGGCACCAAGAACAGCACCAGCGCCACGACGTTGGCCGCCACGCTGGTCCAGGCGTAAATCCCCAAGCCAGTCGCGCCCTTAAGGCCAAAGTACAGGTACTGGGCGTGAGTAATGTGGTTGGTGTCCGAGTAATACTCTTTGAACAGCTCGGCGCCCAAGAAGAACAGGTTGATGGCAATCGCGTACGCCATCAGTTCGGCGATCTTCTGAATGGCCGCGTCCTTGATGTTCAGTCCGGCGGTCTTACGCAGAATCTGTAGCAGGATCAAGATGATAGCCGGACCCGAGCAGAAAGCCGAAGCCAAGAAGCGCGGCGCCAAGATCGCGTCGTTCCAAAATGGGCGACCGCCTAGGCCGCTGTACAAGAACGCCGTGACCGAGTGGATGCTGACGGCGGCGGGGATCGAGAACAGCACCAGCGGCACCACAAAGCCCTTCGACGGCTCGCGCCCGTGGAAGGCCCGCCACAAGATGTGCGAGACGATACTCACGTTTAAGATCAGGTACATGTTCAGCACGAGCACGTCCCACGCCAGCATCGAGCGCGGCCAGTTCAGCGAGCCGATGAGAGGCATGATGTGGGTAAAGCGGTCGGGCCGGCCGATGTCGACGCTGACGAAGCCGAGGCACATGATAATCGCTGAAATTGCGAGCAATTCGCCGATAATCACGATCTCGTAGATCGGCCCCCAGTGGTAGATGTAGGCCGGGATTACCAGCACCACTGCCGCCGCCGCCACGCCCACTAAGAACGTGAAATTGCCGATGTAGAAGCCCCACATCACCTGATCGCGCATCGATGTGACGATCAGGCCCTCGCGGAACTGGTTGCTGTAGCCGTAGCCGCCCCACGCGATGAGCAGCAGCAAGAACGCCACCCACATGTAGTAAACGCGGCCGCCATGCGTGATGTGGTGCACGGCGCCCTTGATGAATTGGAAGAGTTTATTGAGCACGGAGAACCTCCCTCGCGTTGACGCCAGGTGTTACACGCCGAAGAAGTAGAAGAACTTGGGTTGCGTGTTCAGATCTTCCTTGAGGATGTACACACGCTTGTTCTCGAGCACCGCGCGGATTTCGCCGTGGGGATCGTTCAAGTTGCCGAATTTGCGGGCGCCTACCGGGCAGATCTCGACGCAGGCCGGGTAGCGGCCGTTGCGCACACGCTGGATGCACCAGGTGCACTTCTCGACCACACCCTTGCTGCGCGGACGATTGCCGAGCACGTGGGTGTTCGGATTGATGTCTTTTTGCGGCAAGTGCGGCTCGGCCCAGTTGAAGCGACGGGCGCCGTACGGGCAGGCGACCATGCAGTAGCGGCAGCCGATGCACCAGTCGTAGTCGATGACGACGATGCCGTCGGCCTCTTTCCAGGTGGCCTGCACTGGGCAAACCTTGGTGCACGGCGGGTTTTCGCACTGCTGGCACGCCACCGGCATGTAGAAGTGACCCTCGCGCGGCACCTTGTCGGGGTTGTAGTAAGGGTCCGCCTCTTCGAGGTTGATGCCCTTTTCCTTCTCCATTTCAAGGACTTTAATCCACTGAATCGGATTATTGTGCTCGCCCTCGGGGTTGGGCCGCGACTGATTGTTCTCTTTGACGCAGGCGTGCACGCAGCGCCGGCAGCCAATGCAACGCGACAAATCTAGCGCATAGGCGAACTTGACACCTTCGGCCGGCGGCGTGGCGCCCACGGTGATGTCGGTGTTGTACTTGGCCTTGTACTCTCTTTCGAGGCGGGCCAAGAACTCTTTGACCTGCGGCTGGGTCATCTCGCGCAGACGCGTTTGCTTAAAGACTTCGAGCGCATCGCCGCTGCAACCGGCCGCTGCGATGGCGCCGGTGACGATGCCCATCGATGTGGCGAATTCGCGGCGCGTCAGTGCGAGGCCGCCCATCGAGCGGTTCTCGATCTTGCCGCCGTCGTAGTAGGTGCCCATGACTTGGTTGCCGTCCATCGGCGCGTCCATGTCGGCTTCGCTCACGTCGTCGGTGCCGCCGCTGCAGCCGCAGCTGCCGCCGCTCGCACAGCCGTGGACCGCGTTCGGGTCAAGGTCCTGGGGGTTGGGGCTAGTGTCAGCCATAATATCCTCCAAAATCGTAAGTTGGGTGCGAAGCGTGCGCTCAGCGAATCGACGTGGGCCGGGCCGGCGGCGCTTCGGGCTTCAGCGGCTTGAAGTGCGGCTCGTGCGGGCTGTGGCAGTGGACGCAAAGCAGGTATTGCTTCTCGCCATTCCACTGGCCGGTGCGCTTGCCGTGCACTCCCATACGCCAGTCGCGGTACTTGTCGCCGTGGCACTGGCCGCAGAGCTTGTACGACTCGTCGAAGGTGATGGTCACACCGCTCGCCAAGTGCAGGTAATCGCGGTTGGTGGCATCGTGGCAGTCGAGGCACCAGCGGTGCTCTTCGTCGTGATGCAACTGGATGTTGGTGTGCTCTTCTTTGAGCACGCGCCGGTTGCGGTTGACGTCGTTGCCGTCGTGGCACGTGGTGCAGGGCCACATGTCTTCCGAAATCGGCGGCTTGGCCACCGCAAACGTCTCCGACGAGTGCATCGCCAGCGCGATCGGGTTGGGCGGCAGGCCCGCTTCGGCCGGCGCCTGCTTGAGCGGCTCGCTGTGCAGGGGATCCGGACCGTCGATGGCGGCCTTGCCCGGCGCGGACTGGCAGCTGAGCAAGGGCAGCACCAGCCACAGCCAAGACAGGTTGATGCGGGTTCGCAGTTGCATGTCGTCTTCTCCTGGTGGGCGGCGCGCTCGAGCCGGGCCGCCTGAAACGGGTCGCACAGTTAGCGCGGCCCTCGGCTCCACAGGTATGATGTGCGAAGCGCGCGGCCCTCGTGCCACAACAACGTAATACACCTGTTTTCAACATGTTACTTGTCAAAGCACCTGCGATTGCGGCGACGGCGGACCAAGCTTACTCTGGCGGCATAAAGAAATACAGCATAATTTCGGGTATCTATACGAATCATGCGTGCACGCCCCAACGCCATGCATTAGGCTCACATTGCCAACAGTTTGATGCACAAACTTGTCTTTGTTCAAAGAACTATATAGAAGTGCGAAGCTAGTGACCGAAGCGACCGGGCCTTGCCACACCAAGCGGACCAGGGCCAAGTTGCGGCGACGAATTGTGGGTTTGACCGCACGGTGGGGCGATCATACGCTGCAGCCGCCGGCACGCCGGGTTGGGCAGTTGGTCTAGGCCACAAGGGGCACTGTGTTCGGAATCGGTGGACCAGAGCTGGTTCTGATTGTGATCGTGCTGTTGATTTTTGTCGGGCCCGACAAGCTGCCGCAGGTGGCTAAGACGGTGGGCGAAGGTCTGCGCGACCTGCGGCGAGCGGCGAACCTAGCGCAAGCAGAACTAAAACAGGGCATGGACGAGCTCACCCGCGAGGTCGATGGCATCACCCGCGATGTGCGGCAAGTGGTCGAAACTGCTGCGCGCGACGTCGATGGCGCGGCACCGCCCGAGCCGCCGGCCGAGTCGTGGATCAGCGTGCCCCGGCGGGTGGATGCGGCAGCGCCCGCGACGGAACCAGATGACCCGCACTTTGCGGAGCCGGCGGCCTGGATGGGTGTGCCCAAGCGCGCCGACCCGCTCGAGCTCAATGCGCAAGTCACCGACGAGCTTGCCATTCCTGAAGGTGGCCTGGGATGGGCGGCCGATAGCCCTGCCGAAAAAGCCAACGTGCGACCGGCCTTGCGGCGAGCTACCCCAACAGCTGCCGAGGCTGAATCCGCCACGGCTAAAGAAGTTCAAGAGTCTTAGCTAGTTACTTGGCCTTATAGAACACCACCACCTGCGTGCCGGGCTTGGGCGGGTGGGCAAAGGTCAGCGTGCGGCCACTCAGCGCCCAAGTCAGGGTAGGATCCGCTGGCATGACCTTGACTTGCAGCGTTCCGGGCTGCGGCGTACCGCTCAGCACCGCCACCTTGATGCCCTCGCGCACGCGCTGGCCGATGCTCGCCAAGGTCGGGCCGTAGTCCGCCGCGCAGATACTGCCCACCGTACCACCCGAAGCTACTGCAAAATCATTTAGGATTGCCCCGTAATGGCCGCCCAGGGTCGACGAAGCGGCATAGCAGGCCGCATCGCCCGGAATCACCAACAAACCAAAGCCTGTCAGCGGCTTCTGCGTACCAAAGGCCTTTTGCACCGCCGCTTTGACCGTGTCGTAGGTGTCGGCCGTCTTGCCGCCCTCGCTGGCCTCGTCTTCGTTGCTAAGGATGATGACCACCAAGTCCGCGCCGTCGCGAAAGAACCCGACGTTGTCGCTGTTGCGCTTGCCGATGGCGTCGATAGTGGCCCGCAGCGGTCGCTCGTCGGTCGATGGGCAGCTTTCGCCGCAATTCCAGGTCTCTTTGCGCACGATA
>CAISBR010000147.1 GCA_903883645.1 uncultured Myxococcales bacterium
CATACGTCGGGTTTGCGTGTGATTCCAGAGAGTTGCTTGCCACACAGCTTGGCGCCCGGGTTGCCCGCGCAGTCGGCGTCGGCTTGGCAGCGCACCCCCACACCAAGGGCGTTACCCTTTGGAACTACGCCATTTTCGGCCTGGCACAGCTCCAAGTTGGCGGGTTGCTCTTTGAGCGTGCGGTGCTGATCCTCGGGGCAGCGCGGCCAGCACAGCGAAAAGGTCTTCAGTGGCCATTGGTATCCGCAATAGCCGTAGCTGCCGCAGGTCGACTCGGCCCAGCACTCGCGTTCGCAAAAGTCGGGGCCGTCGGGGTTAAAAGTGGCTTGGCACGACTGGGCGCGCTTGCCCTGGCAGGCTACGCCGTGCTTTTCGCGCGAGCTTTTGTCGCAGCGCAGGCCATACGCCTCGTCCGAGAAAGCGAAACCGCCCGCGCAGATCGCCGCGCCCACGTGCTTGGGTTCATCGCCCGCTGTGGGGCGTTCGGCGCGCACGTCGCGGCAATACGGGTTGTCTTTTTCGCAACCGGGCGTGTATTTCCAGGCGCTGCAGACACTTGGGTAGCAGTGGCGCACGCCGTTGACGATGCCGCAGTAGGCGTTGGCCCCGCAGTCGGTGTCGTTGTCGCACATGCGCGAGCACATGGGGGGCCGGCGCGGATTGACCAAGATGTCGCAGAAATTGGCCCATAAGCCCGCGCAATCTTCGCGCTTTTGGCACGGCTTGCCTACGCCCTTGTCGTTGACTTGGCCGGGTGCGCACTGGTTGCCCGCAAAGTTGGCATTGCCCTCTTTCTTGTGGGCGGCCTCGCGCTCCTCGGCGGCCTCGTCTTCGAGCCAGCCGTGTGGGCCTGAGCACGCCACCGACAACAGCAGCGCGACGAGCGCCCCCAGGCGCCAAGCCAGGGTGCGACAACGCGAATGGGTATTCATCTTCTTGATCCTTTTGACTAAGGCGCCGTAGTCGGAGTGGGCGCGACGGCAGCGGCGACTCGGCAAGCGAGGGGGGCGCACGAGGCTACTACGATCTCTTTGCCGTGCTCTTCGG
Source organism: uncultured Myxococcales bacterium (assembly GCA_903883645.1). Taxonomy (GTDB): domain Bacteria; phylum Myxococcota_A; class UBA9042; order UBA9042; family UBA9042; genus SXRM01. The sequence continues at coordinate 1,048 of CAISBR010000147.1, forward strand.
CCTTGCGCCGCCAGCAGAACGCGCCGCCGCCGCAGTCGCCGTCTTCTTTGCACAGCATCGAGCAATAGCCGGGCTGCTTGGGGCCGACAACCCGCGGGCAGAAGTGCGCGGCCTTGGTGTCTTGGCAATCGGCATGGCTGGCGCAGACTTTGCCCACGCCCAATTCGGTGGCACCCGAAGCGCAGTCGATGTTGACCTGCACGTCGGTGGCGAGCGGTTGGGCCAGCGCGGCCGAGCAGGCGTTGGGCACGCAGAGCGAGCCGCCGGTGCCGCGGGGCACACAGGTGGCGCCGTCGCCGCATTCGGCCGGGTCCGCCCCCGTGCAGGCGCGGGTGCAAAAGTCGAAGCCCTTCGGGTCGCGCGAGCGTGGGCAGTCGATCGCCAGCTGGCCGCGGCAATTCTCTTGTTTATCGCATGGTTTTCCGACGCCGAGCGCGTTCGCCGTGCCGGGGCAAACCGTTGAGGTGGCCGGAGACGGCAGCTCGGCGGGCTTGTCAGCCTGCACTGCGGCGGCAGGGGCCGTTGGTGCTGCCGCGGGGGCTTCTTTCTTGCCACAGGCCACCGCAAGGGCCAATGCCGCTACCACCGCTAACCAGGACTTGCCAAACTGCATGATCGACCTCCAACGGCGACCTTAGCACCAACGCGGCGACGGCGCCATGCCCCGCAAAGTCAATTCTGACAAATAGTGGCATAAAGCTGACGATAATATGACATAAAGCGGTGGTGATTGCGAAGCGAGATTAGGCTGTGAAGTCACTAGCTTGCGGGGAGTTCGTAGCAGCCGCGCCGCAAATTGGCGAGCACCTCGCGCAACAAGCCTGTGGGCACTTCGCTAAAGTTGAAGCGTTCGGGCACGGCAAAGAAGTTGAAACCGCTGTCGATCCAGCTGCGGAACAGCGCCTCGTCAAAGTGGCCAGCGGCGATGGCATCGCGGTAGTACGGCGTGCCGGGCAGGTATAGCAGGTTCGACCAACTGGCGGCGTCGATGAGGCCACGCTGCAGCCAGTTATCAATCTGCCGAACATCACTGAATAATTCTTGAACGGTCTGCCCCGGAAAGCCGGTCATCATGTACAGGTGGACCTTGAAGCCGGCGCGCCGCAGCGCCTGCCAGAGAGACTCAACTTGCTGCATTGTATAGCGTTTGAACAGCTTCTTGTCGTCGAAGCGCGGCGAAAACGTCTCGAGCGAGATGGTGATGAGATCCGTGCCGGCGCGGCGCAGCAGCTCGATGTGCTCGACGTCGGGCTCCTTGCCGTTCATATACGTGGGCAAAAACGTGGAGTTCGGATTGGTTAGCACCAACTCGCCGCCGACCTTATCGCGAAAATCGGCGAGCTTGTGCACCAGCTTGCGATCCTCGGGATCCAGGCAGAAGTTCTCGCTAATATTGTAGAAGATCCGCGCGCCGCGCTCGTGCAGCATCACGATGTCGTCGAAAAGGCGGTCGATGCCCACCGGGCGCATGTCGGGCGTAAAGTGCGAACCGCAAAACCGGCAAGCCAGCGGACAGCCGCGGGTGGGCAGCAGCGGCGCCGAGCGAAGGGCCGTAGCATTTTGTTTATACAGGTGATCTTTGGGCGACCCGTGCAGGATCACTTCTTTGTAGCGCCAGTCGCCGCCCGGCTTCCAGAGCACTTGATCCCAGGCGAAACGGCCGCCCAGCTTGGCTTCGGGCCACGCCTTCGGGCTCGCCGGCTCCAAGTGGCCAGCGCGAAAAACACCAGCAAGCTTGCCGATATCCTGCTCGCTTCGGCGGCTGAGCGCGTCAAGCAGCGCCACCAGGGTCTGCTCGCCCTCGCCTTGGATCAGCCAATCGACCGCCGGGTTGGCCAAGTGCCAGTGCGGCATGAGCGAGGCGTGGCGACCACCTAGGATCAAGGTCGCGCGCGGCAAGGCCTTTTTGACCAAGCTGGCCATGTGATCGGTCGCCGGAAAATCGCTGGTGAACATCGAGGTCAGCAGCACGACCTCGGGCGCGAGCGCCTGCAACCAGGCTTCTACGTCGGCGTCGTCCATGCCCTTGTAGAACAAATTGTCGTTCCAGGGCCGTAATTTATCGCCATCTTCGCACGCTACATCCAAGAAGTGCAGGTCGGCGTAGTGGGCATCGAGCAGTGCGCCTAGAATGGCTAGGCCCGTGGTCGACACGTTGAAACTGTGCAGGGCGTCGAGCGCATCTTGCGGAACCAGCTGACCTGGCTGCAGAAAAGCGATACGCGGCTGGCGAGAGACGGGCATGACGATGGCCTGCAGCAGTGGGCTGCCAGAGTCGATGATACGGGGCTGGGGCGGCGGGCACAATCGATTCGCGGCAGTTCCAAAGAGTTCTATGTAGTTGCCAGCACTTGACAAGCGGGCCGCCGGCACCTTGCATGCGCGGACCGGCCGGCTGCCGGGTGAGACCCCTATGACCGACCGAGGCCTGCAGTGGTTCGCGCCGTTTGGCGTAGACGAAGATCTGATTTCTAAGGTGTTAAGCGAGGCTACGGCCCGTGGCGCCGACTTTGCCGACCTGTTTTTCGAGCACCGCACGGTGCGCTCGCTGGGCCTAGAGGATGGAGCCGTCAACCGCGCCTATGCCGGCGTGGACTTGGGCGTGGGTGTGCGGGTGGTGCGCGGCGACCAGACCGGTTATGCCTATAGCGAAGATCTTAGTATTGAAGCGGTGTTGCAAGCTGCGCGCACGGCAGCTGCTATTGCCGATGGCTCGCCCAAGCCGCGTACCGCCGCGTTTGCCGTGCAACCCGTGGCCAACCGCTATCCCATTCTGCGTCCGTGGGCGAATGTGGCTACGGCCGACAAGCTGCCGATGCTGCGCGAGCTTGAACGTCGCGCCTTTGCTGCCGATTCGCGGATTCAGAAGGTGAATCTGTCGTTCGCCGACTCGAGTGGCGCGATGCTGGTGGCGACGTCGGACGGGCGGCTAGCCTTTGATCTGCAACCGATGACGGTACTGTCGCTGTCGTGCACGGCCGAGCACAATGGGCGGCGCGAGTCGGGCGGCTACAATGTGGCGGCGCGCGATGACTTTAGTTTTTACGATCCGAGTCGCCTCGATCGCTTGGTAAATCGGGCGGTTGAGCGCACTACCATCCTGTTTGACGCGGTGCCGGCGCCGGCGGGCGAGATGACGGTGGTGCTGGGCGCGGGCTCGTCGGGCATCTTGCTGCATGAGGCGATTGGCCACGGGCTCGAAGCGGATTTTAATCGCAAGGGCGTGTCAATCTATGCGGACAAGCTGGGTAAAGCCATCGCGGGGCCGCTCGTGACCATCGTGGACGACGCTACCCTGCCCCATGCCCGCGGCTCGATCAACATCGACGACGAGGGCAACCCGGCCGGCTGTACCGAGCTGGTGGTGGGCGGCGTGCTGCAGAGTTTTCTGCACGATCAGATCTCGGCAAAACATTACGGGGTTGCGCCCACCGGCAATGGCCGGCGCGAGGACTTTCGCAGCCAACCTCTGCCGCGCATGCGCTCGACCTACATGCGCCCGGGGCCGCACACGCGCGACGAGATCATCGCCTCGGTCAAGAACGGCATCTTCTGCGATCACTTTGCCAACGGGCAAGTACAGATTGGCGCGGGCGATTTTACCTTTTACGTGCGCTCGGGCTGGCTCATCGAAGACGGTAAGCTCACCCGACCCATCAAAGATGTGAACTTGGTGGGCAACGGCCCCAAGGTGCTCGAACAAATCGACATGGTCGGCGACGACTTGCTGATCGACGAAGGCGGCTGGACCTGCGGCAAAGACGGCCAATCGGTGCCCGTCAGCCAAGGCATGCCCAGCGTGCGGGTCGGCAAGATGACGGTCGGCGGCCGCGGCTAATGGGGGCGCATAGCCCAAAAGGACATGAGATGACAAAGCATTCTAGCGAGGCCACCGAGAAGATGCTGGCCGAACTGGCCGAGCACGCTCTGGGGCTGGCGGCGCGCCATGGGGCCCAGCAGGCGGCGGCGAGCGTGAGCCACGTGCGCGAAGTCGAGGTGGCGTGGCGCGACGGGCAGCTCGAGCGGTTGCACGAGGCGCAGTCGCGCGGTCTGGCGATCGAGTTCTATGTCGATGGGCGCTTTGCCAGCGTAAGTACAAGCGATCTGCGGCGCGAGGCCTTGGAGCCGCTGGTGCGCGATGGCGTGGCAATGACGCGGGCGCTCGAGCCCGACCCTTTCCGCAAGTTGGCGGACCCCGAGCGCTACCCTGATCCCAAGCGTGCGCTCGACGACAGCGACCTGCAGCTCAGCGACCCGCATTACGGGGACCTGACCGCGCTGCAGCGGCGCGAGCAGGCCCAAGCGCTCGAAGTGGCGGCGCGCAGTGTGCCTGGGGCCGACAAGATTCTGTCGGTTTCCACGTCGGTGTCCGACAGTCAGTCGACGGTGTTTCGCTGTGATTCGCAGGGCTTCAGGGGTTTTCGCCATAGCACCTCGTTTTGGCGCTCGGCCGAAGTTAGCGTGCAAGACCCCGACGGGCGTCGGCCCGAAGAGAGCGATTACCACGGCGCGCGCTTCTTGGCCGATGTTTTCGCCCCGGAGCTGGTCGGCAAAAGTGCGGCCGAGCGGGCTTTGCAACGGGTCGGCGCGGTCAAATTGCCTTCGGGGCAGCGAACGCTGCTGGTCGATGCGCGGGCTGCGGGCCGGCTGGTTAGCGCCTTGCTCGGGCCGATGTCGGCGTCGTCGCTGCAGCAGAAGCGCAGCTTCTATTCGGGCGACGTGGGTCAGCTCATCGGCTCGCCACTGCTGGATATTCGCGATGATCCCTTTGTGGTACGCGGGTTTGCCTCGCGTTACTTTGATGGCGAGGGCATGGCCAGCGCGCCGCGGCCCCTGTACCAGGCGGGCAAGGTGGCCAACTTCTTCGTAGATACCTACTACGGGCGCAAGCTGGGCTGGCCCGCGACCTGTGGCCACGCGTCGAACCTGGCGTGGATTCTGGGGAATGCCGACCTCGAAGGCTTGATGCGAGGGGTCGACGACGGTCTGCTCGTCACCGGCTTCTTAGGCGGCAACAGCAATGCCACAACAGGCGATTTTTCGCTGGGTATTCAAGGGTTTGCTATCCGACAGGGCAAGCTGGCCGAGCCGTTTGGCGAGATGAATTTGGCCGGCTCGCACCTGACGTTTTGGCAACAGCTGACCGCGCTAGGCAACGACCCGAACTTGCTGTCGCCCCTGCGCACGCCCACGTTGGTCTTTGCCGACGCCGCGGTAGCCGGCGCATAGCGGCGGACATTTGACAGCAACCTACAGCACCCCCACCTGTTGCCGGCGCGAATAGCCGGGCATACTGCGGCGTTGTGCATTGTGCTGGCCCCCTTGGCCTGCAATTCGCAATCGGCCTGTCGCCCGGAGTTTGCCATGTCGCTCGCCCGTCTGCTGTTTGTCTTGATTCTAGCTTCCCTGCCTGCGGGGCTTGCCCACGCCGAAATTCGCGCGCCCAACCCCGCGCCCGCGAAAGAGGTTGCGCCCGATGCGGCTGGGGCCGACGCGGTGGTGCTGCGTGCGCTGCAGGCCGGCCTCGACAACGCGTTTGACAAGTACTTGGCCGAGGTCGCGCCCGATCGCTGCGAAAGCCAAGAACAACGTTCGCAATTGCAGCGTTACGAGTTCAAGCGCTTCGCCGCGCAGGCCAGCTGGTACGTGAGCGACGCCAAGAAGCCGGCGCCGCAGATCACCCAGCGACAGCCGCAAAACGACAAGAAGATCAAGCTATTCTTAAAGGATATCCACAACAAGGACGCCATGCCGCGGCCCATCGAGCTGAGCTGGAAAGACGGTCGCTGGTGGATTACGGCGAACTCGCTGTAACGGCTTGATTATTGTGGCTGGCAGGCCTTGAACGTGGCCGCGCTGCTGATGCTATTGTAGGCGATGGCCGGCTTGCAGACCCAGGTGGGGCAGTCGGCGTCGCTGGCGCATTTGTTGCCGTTGACGACGCACTTGCTTGCGCTGCAACTGCCCTTAGCCGTTACGCAATCGGCATCTTTGTTGCACAGAGCCACACAGCCTTGCCATGTGCACCAGCCGGTCTCGCACAGGGCGAGCGTGCTGATATTGACGTCGAGATTGCAGGCCTGCGACGGGCCGACCGCGGCGGTGCCGACTGGGTTGCTCAGCTTGGGAGCGCAGCGCGCCTGAAAGTCGCCGTAAATCGGCACAACGCGGCACAACTCGCCCGGCGTGCAGTCGGCCGAGGTGGTGCATGGTGCAAAAGTGGTGCCCGGCAGGCACTTGGGCAGGCTGAGGCCGCCGGCGACCAAGGCGGGGCTATTTTGCTCGACACAGCGGAAGCTGCCGCCCGCCGGGCCGACCGCCGCACCCATGCAATCGCTAGGTTGGCCAGGGTCTTCGATGCCGTCTGGGCCGGGCGCGCCCGTCACATTGTTTTGCGAATCCGCAGCGATCTTGCACTTGCGCGAGCACACGCCCTGCAGACAAATACCGTCGAGGCACTGCTTGTCGAGGCAGGCTTGGTAGGCGTTCTGCGCATATTGCGGCGCGCCCAGCTGTGGCACGGGGCAGAGCTCGGTCGAGCCGCAGGGTTCGCCAAACTTCTTCTTCGCCTGCGGGTCGTCGAGCAGGCACTTGTTGGCCGAGCAGTACTGGTTGATCTGGCACATGCCGCACGACTTGCTGCAGCTCGTCTTCGAAAATCCGCACGCGATGCCGTTGCATGGGCAGTCTGCGCCGCCCGAAGTGCACTTGTTGGCCGAACAGGTCTCGCCAGTGCCGCAGTTGCCGCAGTTGTTCGGGCACGGCTTGCCGCCGCTGCCGGTGAGCACGCCGCACTGGCCGGCCTTGCAGGTGCAGGCGGGGTCGGCGACGCATTGGTAACCTTTGCACGTTTTCCCCGATGCGCAGTCGCCACACGGCGCGTCGCAGCCCGGCAGCTGGCCACACTCGATGCCTGCGCACGAGCAATCAAAGGTGCAGAAGTTGTTCAGGCACGTCATGCCTTGATCGCAGCCGCCGCAGTCTTTGCCGCAAAACAGCTTGCCGCAGTCTTGTGGGCCGCAGCTGCAGTCTGGGTCGGCCTCACACACGTGGTTTTGACACACCGCGCCTTTGGGGCAGTCGCCGCAGTGTAGGCCGGGGCAGCCGGCGACGTCGCCGCACTCAAGGCCCGCGCAGCTGCATGTCGCGTCTGGGCCGGCCTGCATCGTGTCGCTGGCGGCGTCGCTGATAGGCACGTCGCTGACGCTGCTGTCGCCCGACTGAAGGTTTGAGCCCACGTCTTTGAACGTGAACTGGGTGGGCGACCAGCCCGAGTTGCTAGTGGCGCCGTTGCTGCAGGCCAGCAATGTGAGCGTGGCGAGGGCCAGGGCAAGGCAGCGAAGGGCGGTCATGGCGAGACTCCGGGTTCGGTGGGCTGCCGCGGCAGGTGCATCCAGGGTAGCGAAAATGACTGAGTGTCTCAAGCAGGTTGCAATCCGTTTGCGATGCCCCTTGCCCTGGGGGCCCAGTCGGGCTAGGCTCGCCGCATGGTCGAGGGCCGCGTCGCCATGGCCAGTGCCGTTCAAGCCGACCTAGTCGACCGGCTGGGGCGCGCGCGCGTCTTGGTGGCCGACGAAGCGCGCAAGGCCTGCGGTCTAGAAGTGGGCGCCGCCGGCCCCCTGGCAGTAGTCCGGCCAGCCAACATCGAACACGTTGAACATATTGTAAAAGTTGGGCGCCTCCGCCATGCCGTGGTGGTGCCGCGCGGGCGTTTTCCGGTTAGCCAACCCGAAGAAGTGCGCGATGTGGTGGTGCTCGACGTGGGGGCCCTGCAGCGCCCGCCCGCGGTCGACATCGGCCGGCGCACCGTAACCGTGGGCGTGGGCGTCGAGCTCGGGCAGATTGACCGGGTGGCGCGGCAGGCGCGGCTTTGTTTGCGTTCCATGCCCGGCTTTGACGATGGCGAAAAACTGGGCGCGCTGCTGGCCCGTGGCACGCCTGGCGAGCTGGGGTTGGGCGAAGGCTCGCTGCTCGGCGAGGTGGTCAGCGCGCATGTCGTGACCGGCGGTGGGCGCGTGTTGGCCGTGGGTGCGGCGGATATGCTGGCGCAGACGCCGTGGCTCGGCGAGGGGTTTGCTAATCCTTTAGGGCAGTTGCTTGGCAGCGAGGGGCGGTTGGCGATCCTGTGTGAGGTGACGCTGCGGCTGCATCCCGCGCCGACGGCGGCGTGGTGCAGTGTGGCGCTGCCGCCGACGCGTGAGGCTTTGCTGGGGGCGGCGTCGCTGACGCGGGCGCTGTACTCCGCGCGGCTGGCCGATACGGGCCTCGTGCGGCAGACGGCGAGTGGGCAGCAACTGGATCTGCGGCTGATCACCTTTCGCGGCGAGGCCGACCTGGCGCAGGTGGGCACCCTTGCCCTAGAACTAGGCATGAAATTTGGCATTACCCTGCCGCCGCCCGAAGCGGAGCCGCGGCGGGTGCGCTTGGGGCTGCAGGCGGGAGCTTGGCCGTTGCGGGCGGCCGCCCAGCCGAGCCTAGAATTGCGCCTGAGCTGGCCCGACCTTCCAGGTCTCTACGACCTGACGTCGGCGCTCTATGCCGAGGTAGGGCAGGTGGGTGAGCGGACCTGGGCGCTGGGGGCAGACTCGGTGCTGCTTCGATGTAGTTTCGGCTCGGTGCGCCCCGAGCTGCACCCGCTGGTGGCGCGGTCGTTGCTGCTGTTCGATGCCGGGGCGGCGCCGCTCGGTTTTGGTTCGCTGCTGCGGTCGGCCGGGCGCGAGCGTATGCCCACGTCGGCCAAGGTGCTGCTGACGGCGCTGCAGCGGGCTTGGGACCCCGAGGGCGTGCTGTCGAGTCGCGTGGGCGTGCTTTGACCCCTACTTAGCCAAGATCGAAGCGAAATTCTGCTGTCGCAGCGCCTCAAACAGCACCAGCGTCGCCGTGTTCGACAGGTTCAGGCTGCGGATCGCCGGCAAAATCGGCACCCACAACGTGCACGGCGCCAGCTGATCGCGCACATCGGCCGGAAAGCCGCGCGTCTCGCCGCCAAAGATCAGAATATCGTCGGGCTGATACGCGACCTCGTCGTAGCGCTGGCCACCGTGCGACGAAAACGCCCAGGTGCGGCGACCTGGCAGCGCCGTCAGCAAGGCCTGCAGGTCGGCGTGGTGATGCAGCTTTACATTTTTCCAGTAGTCGAGACCGGCGCGCCGTACGTATTTTTCGTCGAGCGAAAACCCGAGCTTGCCCACCAAGTGCAGCTCGGTGTCCGTGCCGACGCAGACGCGACCTATGCTGCCGGTATTGCCGGGAATCTCGGGTTCAATGAGTGCAATGTGCATGATGTATAGGCTTTTTGTTCAGAAGTAGTAGCAGAAGCCGGCGCCGCCCGAGTAGCTGCCCGAAGTGCCGATCCAGCTGTCGCTGTGGCCGACGCGGCTGGTGATGCTGGTGGTGGCATATTCGGGCAGGCGGCCGACCACCATGCCCACGGCGATCTGGCCGTAAAACGAGGCGTTGTCGGTCAAAAAGGCCTCGCCCATGAGGGGGATTTCGATACCCCAGCGCATGGACGGGCTGCTGACGATCGGTGTGGCGGAGGCTGAGGTGGTGGCGCCGCTGGCGGCGATGTTGGCGGTGACTTCGGTCAAGGTTTGCGTGGTGGTCTGCAGCCACGGGCGCACACCGAGCGACAAACTGGCGCGCGGGCCGTCGGAAATGCGATACAAAACCCCAAACGCTAAGCGTAGATACGACAGATCGAGTGTTGCGCTGCAGTCCGTAATCGAAGCTGCCGCAGCGCCGATCTCTTGCGCCGCTGCCACACAGCCGTGCGCCGCTTGCACCGAGGGTGTGGCCTGCCCCGACTTGGGCGGCAGCACCTGCCCGGCCTGCACCGACACGGGCTCAAGCTTGCGCTGCGTCGATTGCCAGCCGACCATCGCCTCAAAAGCCAGCTTGGTCCGCCAGTAGCGCAGCACCACCATCGGCATGCCCTGGCCGGTCATCCCCACTCCCACGCCGATTTTTCCAGTCATATCGCGGGCCATCGCCCCCCGGGGCACCAGCAAGCCGGCGATCAGCGCCAGCCAGACCACCTGCCGCCAAGGGCTTACGGTCACGACAAGGCTAAGGGGGCGTGGTAGCATCGCTCCATGGTGCCCAAACTGCCCAGTATCCTCAAGCGAGCGGCTGCGGTGTGGCGGCGGCTGGTCGACGCGCGCTGGCTGCTGTTGTGGCTGATCGCGGCGTGGGCGCTGGCGGTGGGGCTGCCGATGGCCACCAACTACCCCGAGCACGGGCTCGACCGCCAAGCTGTGCTGGCCTTGGGCGCCCTGGGGCCTGTAGGGGCGCTGGTGGCGGCGTGGGTGGCGCGGCCGTGGTCGGTGCTGGCGGCGGGTCTGCTGGGGCTGGTGCCGCCGCTGGTGGCCTGCCCGCCGCTGCTTGAAGCTGGGGCCGAGCGGCCGTGGACGTCGCTGCTGCTGGCGGTGACGCTGCTGGCGGCGGTCGATGCAGCACTGCGGCTTGAGTCGGCTAAGACCGCTGATTTGATTCGATTTTTTACACTACCTGCCTCGCAGCGTTGGCGCTGGCTGGCGGCGCTGGGGGCGCTGTGGCTGCTGCTCGCGTGGTGGGGCCAGCCGGGGCGGCCGCTGTTGCCCGAGTCGGGGCGAGCGGTGCGGGTCGCCGGCGTGGCGCTGTGCTGGTCGCTGGTGGCGGGCGTGCCGATGGTGGGAGCGACGCCGGCATCGTCGTGGCGGGCACTGCTGTTGCGGCGTGGCGCCTGGTTGCTCCTGGTGGGCGGCCTGCTGCGGCTGTGGCTGACCAACTAGTACAGCGGTCGGGCGGGGCTTGTCGGGTCGCGTCGCCCGCCGCACAATCAGCATCTGCCGGGGCCGTTCGGGCTGCGCGGGGGTAAGGTGGCGCTCAATCTAGACAACTCGCGCGATGCTGCGGTGCCCATGGCCCGGCGTTTGCTGGCAGGGCTGCTCGAACTGGCGGCATTGGCGCCCATGATCTATGCGCTCGACGCGCTAGAACGCCGCGATTATCTTGCGGGTGGCCTGCTGCTCGTGCTGACCTGGGTGCTGGCGCGAACGGGACTCGATCTGCTTACCGCCACGGGGGCGCAGGGATGATGCGCAAGCTCGCTTGGTGCCAAGTTGTTTTGACCGCAGTCGCGTCGCTTTTTGTCGCGTGTTCCGCTGCACCGCCGCCGGCGCCGATCAAGCCGCCCGCGTTTGCCGCGCCGCAGTTGCCCCGTGGCCCGCTGCCCGCCGCGCCGTGGGTGGCAACACCTTGTACCAACAGTACATTGCCGCCTGGTGACTTGGCTTGTGTGGCTGGCCGACCGATCACCCGCGCCGACTTTGATCGCGCCTGGGCGGCGGCCGAGCCGGGCACGACCGCGCCGGCCTTGTTGCAGGCCCTGATTGACGAAGAGTTGCTGGCGCAAGCGGCCGCCAAGAAAGGACTTTGGGCCAGCGCGGTGGTCGGCGATGCGCAGCGGCGGGCGATGGCTGGCGAGGCGCTTGAGCGGGCGATGGCTAAGGTGACGCCCGAGACGATCGCGCCGGCCGACATGCAAAAGGCTTATCGATTTCCGCAGATTATTGTGCGCTACGACCATGTCGACGCTTGGTTTGTGATCGACGGCCAGATGCTCTGCTGCACGGGCGATGCCAAGCAGTGCTCGCAGCGCGACGAAGTCCGGACCTGTATTGAAGAAACGGGGCCCAGGGCCAAGGCGGTGTACGCGGCGCTGATGGCCGACCCACCACAGAGCTCTACCGAGTTGTTTGCCCGCCTGAAGATTTTGGGCGAGACGCGCCCCGACCTTGGTGCCGCACCTGTGCATTTTTACTACGATAAGACCAAGCATTACGAAGAGCAGAAGGGCTACGATGTGATGATCAAAGAGTTTGCCGAGGCGGTGGTCACCATGCAGCCTGGGCAGATTCACGAGCCCGTGCGATCGGCATTTGGCTGGCATATTCCATACTTAGAGCGCATTGAGCCGGCGGTGCACAAGCCGTGGAACGACCCCGAGGTGCGGGCCGAGATCAGCCGCAACATCCTGACGCCGATTCGCGAGCGCGAGGCGCAGCGCTATGTGTTCGAGCTGCATCGCCAGCAGGGGGTCGAGCTTTTCTTCGACCGGCTGGATGCGCCCGCAGCGAGCGGCGATGCGGCGGAACCGTAGCAAGTTCAGCTATTTCTTAGGTATTGGCTTGCCCTGCGCAGAGTCTTGGCCCTGCCACACCCGCTCGTCGAGTCCGGGCAGCTTGGCCGCCTCGCCGTATAGCCCTTGGGCCACCGGCGCCAGATCGGCCGGCCAGTCGAGCACAAACCGCAGCTGCTCACCGGTGCGCGGGTGACGAAAACCCAGTGCATACGCGTGCAACGCCTGGCGCTTGACCTGGGCGAGCCACGCAATGTCGCGTTGGGTGCGCTCGGTGCGCTGCAGGCTGCGGGCGCCACCGTACAGGGCATCGCCGGCGATCGGGTGGCCCATCTCGGCCAAATGCATACGAATCTGATGGGTGCGCCCCGTTTCAAGCGTGCACACCACCAGCGTCGTCAGGGGCGATCGCGCCAGCACGGTAAAATGGCTGACGGCCGTCTTGCCTTCGCTAACTCGCCCCGAAAATCTTTTGCGATCCGTGGGATGGCGGCCATGCAGTGTGCTCACGCTCAGGTGCGGCTCGGGGATCGTGCCCAGCGCAATCGCCACATAGCGGCGCTCAAGGCGGTGGGCGGCAAAATCGGCGGCCAGCTTTTGCATCGAACGTTCGTTTTTCGACACCACCAGCAGCCCCGAGGTGTCTTTGTCGATGCGATGCACCAGCCCCGGACGCACTTCAACCCCGCCCAGCCCTTGCATTTGTGGCGCATGGTGCAGCAGCGCGTTGACCAGCGTACCCGTCTCGTGCCCCGCTGCCGGGTGCACCACCAGCCCCGCCGGCTTGTCGAGCACCAGCAGGTCGTCGTCTTCGTACAGGATCGCCAGCGGCATGGCCTCGGGTTCGGCCGACAGCTCGGGCCGCGGCTGCACGATCACTTGCATAATCATGGTTTTATTGACTAATAGGCTCGGCTTTAGCTTGGCGTTTGGCGGCCCTTGCAGCAGCGTTACCTGGCCGTGAGCCAGGTGATCGGTGGCCCGCGCCCGGCTCATACCCTCGATGCGGGCCACCAGCCAAGCGTCGAGGCGCATGCCCGACTCGTGCGGGGCGACGGCCAGCACAAGAGGTTCAGTAAGCTCATGAGAATTCAAATAAACCTGCTAAGGAGCTGTGGGCTCCGGGGGCGTGGGCGCTGCTGCGGGCTCGGCATACCACGTTTGGGCCGCGGCGATGACCTTGGCGATGCCGGCCGGGTCCGCTTTGCTCACCGTCTTTAGGTCTTCAAGCTCTGCGAGAAGCTTGGGCTTTTCGCCGCGATCCAGGCGTACTGCTTCGCGACCTTCGTGAGTTGCTTCGTCGAACTTGCTGTTGGCTGCCAGCACGACCGCAAATGCCCGCTTGAGCTCGGCGTGCTCGGCTCCAGCCAGCTCGGCCGCGCTTTGGGCCCATGGCAGCGCCTTGTCGAACTGGCCAAGCTTGCGCCACCCATCGGCAATATCGCTCGCGCGCTCGCGGCGTTCTTTGCGTTTGGCTTCATCGCTGCGGCCATCGTCGGGGATGCCTAGAGCGTCGAGGTGCTGCAGCCACTCGGTGTACGATGACCATTTCGCTAGCTTTTTCGAGGCGTTGATGCCGTGATTCAGCGTGGTCTTGTAGGCGCCGACCAGTTGGCCATTGTCGTCGCCCGGCCAGTTGCCCGAAGCGCGGTAGGCCTGGTAACCGGGTACCTGTTTTGCAACCAATTCAACAACTTTGGCGTCGCCATCGTGGGCCATCAGGTAGCCCAAGCGCACGTTCAGCGCGATCAACTCGTCGGGCTTGAGCTCTAGGGCCTTGTCGACCGCTTCGTTCATGTTCTTGGTATCGCCGATGCGCGCCGAGAACATCGCGACATTGACCCACGCATTCAACAGATTCGGATACAGTCGCAGCGAGTTATGTAGGCTATCGATCGCCTCTTTGGTCTTGCCCATCGAGTTCAGACACAGCGCCTCGATAAAATGATTCTGGAAGTCGTCGGGATTGATGGCGATCGCCTTGCGAATCTCGACCAGGGCCTCGCCCGCGCGATGGGGCTGCTTTTGCAGGTTGCGGGCATCGGTAAAGCCGTGCTCGGCGATCATCCAGCGCTCGTGCAGGCCAGTCGCATTGCCAAAGCCCTGCAAATACATCATGGTCACCACGGCCACGCCGATGGCGCCGCTCGACTGGGCCGAGGTCCAGCGCCGCTGCTCGTCGCCGCGCGGCCGGCTCAGCAGACCGTGAGCGGCCGCGATGATGCCCAGTTGCACACAGAACAAGAACGTAGGCATAGGCAATTGCAGCGGAAAGGAGGCCATCGCGTCGCCGCAGATGCCCACAATACCCATCAGCGAACCCATCGTCGCAAAGGCCAAGGTCGCCGCGCCGCCACGATCACTGTCGAAATGGGCCGCCTTGCGCACCACCTGCAGCGTCATCCACGTGGCGGCGAGCAGCAGTGCCAGCAGCGCAAACAGGCCCTGAAAACCGTACTCCGAGCCGAACATCAAGAAGTCGTTGTGGGCGCGAATCGGCTGCTTGGCGATCGTGAACATCTCGTTCTTTTCGCGCTGAAGTAGGTAAGTTGGGAATAATACGCGCCAATTGCCTGCACCGCCGCCCAAAGGCTCGTGCTTCATGGCGTTCCACGAGGCTGCGAGCATTGAGCCACGCCAGCGGTAGGCGCTCGAGTTGAAGTCGAAGAACGATTTCAGCAGCTGGGGCACGGACTTGCCACGCTTCTGATCGCCCTCGTCGACCTGTTCAGAGGCCGGTTTCTTGTAGTCGGCAAACGCCGCAATACCGCCGTTGAGCGCCACCACCAGCGCGATCGGCACCATCACCGCCTTGGCCGAGCGACCAAACAGACCCACGGGGGTGCGCACCGGCGCCAGTTCGTCGCTCTCGTCCGGCTTGGCATCGCGCTTGGCCCACAGCACGCCGGTCAGCCACAGCGCTGCGGCGATGACAATCCCCGCGATCGCCCCTGCCCAGGCCGAGCGCGTCACCGTGAGCATCAGGTAATACAGAAGTAAATCTAGAATAATCGACATCGACGCCAGCAGCGCCATGCCGGTCATGCGCTTGCCGTGGGCAAAGGCGCGCAGGCCAATCGCCATGCCTACGTAGGCAAACGGCACCACCGCGACCACCACTTCGGCGGCCATGTTGCGGTTGCCAAAAGTCGAGCCGGGCTTGCTGATGATCGTCCAGCGCTTTTCGGGCAAAAGACTTGCAATATTGTGCTGTTCGCCAATACCGATGAGCGCCACTACTAGGCCGCCGATCAGCATACCCCCCAGCAAGTAGACGACGTGCCGCGACTGGCGCACACCGACCACCGTGACCCAGAACACCGCCGCGCCGGCGAGCCAGCGATGCACGTCGTAGCGGGCGAAAATCGACAGCACGCCACCGGTGTGCGACGGCGCCAGCACCAGCGAAAACAAGACCGACGCGATCAACGCCACGCCCGCCCACACCATCGGCGACATGCGAAAGCGCAGCGGGCGCCCGGCCGCAGCCAGCACTCCCACCAGCCCAACCAGCAGCGTTGCACCTGTGGCCATATACAACTGCTTGGGAAGCTGGAACAAATCGCGGATACCGGGTTCGACCGCGCGCGCCATCACCACCGTCAAGAAGCCGATGCCCAGCGGGATCAAGTCGTCGAGCGGCGATGCGCCCGAAGCGTCTTGATCCGCAGCATTTCGCGGCTTCGACGGGGTGCTACTTGTCGCCTCGCTCGGTGCATCGGGGCGGATCACTTCGATCTGTTTACGATTTTTCTTCGACACCCTGCCTCCGACGCCAGCTTCGGGCGACAGCCCGCGCAAAAACGCCCAGGAGTATAGACCATTTTGGCGTCCGTGTAGATCGTCTCCGACGTTCTGTGGTGGGTCGTATAAAAATCAATGGTTAGGATGTGGGCGAAATTTATTTTGCGCCCCATGCAAAAAAGTTGGCTGCAGACCGCGGCAAAACCTGGGCTCGCATCGATCAACTAGATAGCGGAGACGAGATCCGCGGAGATAAGCCCGATGCCGAACACCTACCTGATGCCTGCTAGTGCTGACCTAAACCTGCAACCCGCCCGTGTGGGCCGCGACCTCGATCACGCCGCCGATCCGCGCCATTGGGTGTGTACGCGGCCCCTCCTGCACCGCGAGCTCGATCGGCTCGAGGGCTTCTTGGCGGTGGCGAAGTCGCATCCGCGCCTGTGGTTGCGAGCCATTGCGGGTCGCGAGGGGCCGCTCGCGCTGTGGCTGTTTGGCGTGGCGCTTGGCGTGGCGCAGTGGGGTTGCGGCGAGACGGCGCTGATCTTGCTCGATGCGCTTCCCGGCGTGGCGGGGGGCGAGGCTGGGCGCCGCGAGCTGCTGCGCGAAATCCTGGCCATCGACGGGCTGGCAGACGGCTTCGACGCGGGGGATATGCTGCCCCACCATGCCGCATAACACGTTGTATTCAAAGATCAACACCTTGTACTCAAAGATCGCAGTGTTGCTTTGCCCTATGGGCCGCTGTGCCCGCCTTTCCGCGAGGGAACTATGCCGAATATGACCACTCAGACCGATGGATTTGCTGTACTTTTACCTACTTCCCACAGCTGGCGACCCGTGTCGATTGCGCCGCGGCTGGTGGTCGGCTCGGCGTGCGTGCCTGGCCATGTGGATGCCCCAGAAGTAGCACCCCAGCACTGTATTTTTGAGTGTGTGGGCGACACCGCCTGCGTGGTCGATGCCGGGCCGGGTACGACGCGGGTGGGCGGGCTCGATGCCAGTCGCCGGCCGCTGCCGGTCGAGGCGGGCAGTGTGGTGCGGTTGGGGCGCGTGCCGCTGGTGGTGGTGCAGCAGCGCCGCGATGAGGCCGGTATGTGGTACGGCATTGGCGACATGGGCTCGTGGTCGGCGATTATGCTGCCGATTCTGGCGCAGCTCGCGCTGGTGGCGCCGGCGCAGTGCCCCGTGCTGATTCGCGGCGAGACGGGCACGGGCAAAGAGTGGGCGGCGCGCACCCTGCACGAGCGGTCGCCGCGGGCCCATCGCCCGCTGGTGGCTGTGAACTGTGGAGCTTTGCACGGCGATCTGCTGCTGGCCGAGCTGTTTGGTGCCGAACGCGGGGCCTATACGGGCTGCACCGAGCGGCGCAAAGGCGCGTTTGAGCGCGCCGACGGGGGCACGCTGTTCCTCGATGAGCTGGGCGAGCTGCCCGCCGCAGCCCAAGCGGCGCTGCTGCGGGCGCTCGAGTCGGGCGAGATCCAGGTGCTCGGCGGGCCGACGCGCAAGGTCGACGTGCGGCTTGTCTGCGCGACCCACCGCGACCTTGTGGCGCTGGTCAGTCAGGGTCGCTTTCGCCTCGACTTGCTCCATCGCATCAATGTGGCCGAAGTGCAGTTGCCGCCGCTGCGCCACCGCAAGGCCGATATTGCCGGCTTGGCGCAGCACTGGTGGCCCGACGGCAGCCTGAGTGCGGCGGTGCTGGGGGCGCTGGCGGGGTACAGCTTCCCCGGCAATCTTCGCGAGTTGCGTAATGTCTTGCAGCGTCTGCAGCTCGGGGCGCGGTTTGGCACTCCCGACTTGGGCGACCTGCGGGCGGTGCTGGGGCCGGTGCCGCTGCTTGCGGGCCAGGTGGGGTTCGACCCGCTGTGGGCACCGGACCTCGATCAGCTGCGGGCCACCGGTGTGCCGGCGCAGCAGGCGTGGCGGGCCAGCGGGCTGTCGCGGGCGACCTTTTACCGGCGCTGGCGCGAGGCCAAGCAGGCGGCGTAAGTGCACAGGCGATTTTTTTGACAGGCGGTCGGTTCTGCCATCCCCTACAGGCAGCGCCGGTGCGCGCCACGCCGAGCCCCCATGCCTTCGACCCGCCTGTTTCTTATCGGTCTTTGTCTGCTTGTGGGCACGCTTGCCGGGCAGCCCGTGGCCCTTGCCGAGCCGGCCCTGCTGGGAGCCACCCCGCTCGATCAAGGGCAGTGGGGCGCTTGGGGCGCGCTGGGTGCCCCCGATATCGAGGGTGGGGCGCGCTTTGGCCTGTCGAGCGTGGGGGATGTGGGCGCGCGGCTGCGGCTTTCGGGCGGCACAGGTGCCACAATGGGCGGTTTTGGCGTGGGTGTGGCGGCGCTCGGCCGGTTGCGCGTGGCCCGCATTGCCGATTGGGACGTGGCGCTAGTGGCCGAACCCGGCTTGTTTACCCACAGTTCGGCGCAGCATTGGGCGCCGCTGGTCAAGGCGAAGGCTGATAAAGCCACGAATCTATTTGCCTTTGATCTAGGTGTGCCGGCGCTGCAGGCTTCGACCTGGCTCACGCCCTCGCTGCTGTTGGCGGTAGGTCTCGCCGCGCCGCTGCGCATTTACGTGTTGCCGGGGGCGACGCTCGAAGTGCCGATTGTGCTGCAAGTAGGCACCGAAGCAAAGGTTTCTGGTCATTGGTCGGCCTTGGCGGCTGGCGAAGTGGGTGCCAACTTCTACGGGCCCGGCGCAGGTGCGGCGGCCGGCGACTGGTCGTGGCGCCTGCGTTTGGGCCTGGCATGGCGCTAACTCTGGCGGCAAAAGCTGCGGTGCTGTTTGACTTTTTGGCCCAAAGTGGTAGAACGCTGCGGCTTTTGGGTACCGCGCCATGACCGACACTTCGCTCCCACATGATCCCCAGGCTGACTCGGATGTCGCTGTTGCGGCTACGGAATCGCCTGCTCAAGCCGACCTCGCCGTGCCTGAGTCGCCCGAACTACCGGCGCCCGCGCCCGTGGTGACCGATGAAGCGCCTCTGGCTCGCAAGCCGGGCTACACGCTGGCGATCTTGGCTGATGCCCTGACGATTCCGCCGTTTGCCCCGGCAGATCGCGACCGCCTGTGGCGTTGGGGCACCATCTTCGCCGTTTTCGCCCTGTACCTGCTCAACGCCGGCAGTTTTGGCCTTTGGGATCCATGGGAAACCCACTACGGCGAAGTCACCCGCAACATGGTCGAGACCTTTGACTGGGTCAATCCGTGGTGGGGCTATCAGCGCAAGATCGGCACGGAACCCATTGGCGGCGAATGGTTTTATAGCAAACCCATCTACATTTTCTGGGCTGAGTGCACCTTTATCAAGCTCATCGGCCTGACCGACTGGGCTTTTCGCTTGCCCCAGGCCCTGCTGGGCGCCAGTGCTGCGACGTCGGTGTACCTGGGCGTAGAACGTATCTCTGGGCGGCGCCTGGCATTTTGGTCGACGATCGTGCTGGCTTTGTCGCCGTTCTTCTACATGGTGGCGCGCCAGGCCCAGACCGACATGCCGTTTGTCGCCACGCTGACCATTGGCCTGATGCTGCTGATCACCGCGGTGCTGGGTCGCCGGCAAGTGCTGTCGGCGCGCGGCTTTGGCTGGGCTACGGCCGGTTTTGTCGCCTTTGTGCTGGCCAACCTGCTGCCGCAATTCGCCATTATCTCGACCGATTTGTTCGACGCCAATACCCCCGATCTGGCCTCGACCATTCAGCAAAACGGCGTGTGGCACGTGGCGCTGTTCTATGCCCCGACCACGGTGGCGATCCTGGCGGCGGTGCTGGTGCCGGTGTGGCGGCAGCGCGGCACGGCGCAAGGTTGGAGCGATCCTGCCTTTGTAGACAGCTGGTTTCGTCGCTATCTGCTGCTGTCGAGCTACATGCTGCTGGCCCAGTCGACCTATGCCAAGGGTCTGCTGGGCTTTATGCTGCCCGGCGCGATCCTCCTGTTCTTTATGGTGGCGACCAAGCAGTGGCGTCTGCTCAAGTTCTTAGAGCTCGCCCGCGGCGTGCCGCTATTTTTCGTAACTGTTTCGCCCTGGTACGTGGCCATGTTCTGCCGCCACGGTATGCCGTACTACCAGCGCTTCTTTATCCACGACCACTTCAATCGCGTGGGCGCCGGTGTGCACCAGATCGACACGGGCACCTTTGAATACTTTGTAGAGTGGCTAGGTTACGGCCTGTGGCCCTGGTCCGCCTTCGCGCCATTGGCGGTGGTGGCGATCCTGGCCTACAGCCGCCGCGACGACACCGACCGCGAGCTGCTGCCCGCCGGCGAGCCGACCGACACGGCCACCTTTGATCGCGGCGCCCTGCGCGATTTTCAAGTGTTTTCGCTGCTCTGGTTCCTCATGTCGTTCATCGTCTTTACGCTGAGTTCGACACGCTTCCACCACTACATCCTGCCGGGCGTGCCGCCGCTCGCTGCGATGACCGCGATTTTCCTCGCGAAGCTGGTGCAAGACCGCCGCCCGCAAGCGCGCCTGACGGTGGTGCTCGGCTTGGGGATGCTAGTGATGCTAACTGTGGGCGTGCTGGGCGATTTCCAGAATCTGCGCAGCCTGTTCACCTACAAGTACGACCGGCCGATGCCCGAGAACATGCCCTTTGATTGGGGCGCGACTGTGGCTTGGCCGTCGGATGCGGCGCCGTTGCTGCGCTGGGCCGAGCAACCGTTTGGCCGCCATGTCGGGCCGATGGTGGCCAATGTTTTGAATATTAAGTGGTTTCACTTCGAGACGTTTTGGAAGATCGCCGGCGGACTAGCGGGCCTGGGCATGGTCGCCATGTTGCCGGTGCGCGGCCGGCGCTGGGGTCTCGCCTTGGTGACGGCCACGGCGGCCCTGGTGGCCTTTTGGACGCTGAACTACTACATGCCCAGCCTCGCGCCGCACTGGTCGCAAAAGTACCTTTTCGAAAAGTACTACGAAGACTGCCACTTGCACCCCAATCCGCCGCTGGTGCAAGAGGCCTTTACTCCGCTCGTGCGCAAGATAGGCCTCAATTTCATTGCAGACTTCTTCGACGCCAAGCCCAAGCGCGTCTGCAACGAAGATATCGTGAGTTGGCTGATCACGTGGCGTGGCGAGACGTACTACTCAAACAATGAGATTCGACCACTGAACAAGGCCACCCAGCTTGCGCCGTACCTGCAAGATATGAACCGCGGCAAGACCTTCTATGCCCTGGCCGAGCGCGGTCGCACGCAGGCGCTCGAAAGCAAGGTCAAAAGCGAGAGCAAGAAGCTGCGCGACGAAGGTGCTGCAGGCTTTGTGCCGGTTAAAGACTGGAACTGCGACGTTATGTCGAATGATTCAGCGTATTTCGTGCTCATCAAGTGTGTGCCCATCCTCGACGACGGCACTGGCAAAGCCGCGCGGCCCGAAGGCGCCCGTCCGTCGCGGCCAACTGCACCACCCCCGGCCGAAACGCCCAGCTCGCCCAATCCCAGCTTCTGAACGGGTTGCGCACGCTGGTGCCGCGGTAGATACTGCCGGGCCTACAGGTCCACACCAGAAGTGGACGGTGCGAGGCCCGAATCTGGGCCAAAGGTTAGCGGAGTTTAGCGGTGGCCAAGACCTGCCCAACCTGCCATTCGCGCCAAAGCGACGAGCTGGAGTTCTGCCCGCTCGATGGCGCACATCTGCAGACGGACCCAACCGATGGGCCGCCGCCGCCCCCCGCGGGCCGTTCGCGTCGGCCACCGCCCGGTGCCGGGCCGGCCATGGCTGCGTCGAGCGAGATGCCCAAAGCCAGCTCCACGCATCGCCCCACTTTGTTGCACGCGGGCGGGATTCTTGCCGCCAGTGCGCCGACCCCCGCTGCCGAACCCTGCTTGAGTGCGTCGACCTTTGCGACGGCCTTGGCGCGCGGCCCGATGTCGGCGGATCAAGCGGTGGCGCGGCTTGAGCTCATTGCCAAGCTGGTGGCCGAGAGCCGCAGCGAGCTGCATGGCGCGTTGACCCCGTGGCACGTGCTGTTTGGCCTGCCGGACGGCAAGGGTCGCCCCACGCTTGCCGACACCGATGTCCCCCTCGATCCCTTGCAGTACGCCCTGTACGAGGCGCCCGAGCTGCAGCAACCGCACAGCCAAGCTACCGCAGCAAGCGAAGTCTATGCGCTGGGTTGCATGCTGTTTGAGGCGATTGCTGGGCGCGTGCCGTTCCCGGGTCAGACTTCAAGCGAAGTGCGCAAACGCCACGCCTCGGCGGCAGTGCCGGCGGTGCGGATGGTGCGGCGCGACTGCGACCTGCCGCCTAGCCTCGAGGTCGAGATTCAGCGGGCGTTGAAAAAGCGCCCGGGCGACCGCCATGCGACCGCACTTGCCTTTGCCGAGGCGATCAGCGCCGCCAACCGCGAAGACGACCGCGCGACGATGGCCTTCGACATGAAGAATCCGGCGGTGCAGCGCGAAATCGCCGCCCGTTTGGCCGCAGCCGACGTTGCGCGCATTTCGGCGCCGCTGCCCAAGGGGATTGCACCTGAGCCGGCCAGCGCAGCTCCAGTTTCGCCTGTGCTGCCGCAGCCTGTTTCGCAAAAGAGTAGCAAAGTCATGCTGATTGTGGCGCTGATCGCCATTGTCGTGCTGGGTGTGGTGCTGGCCATGTTGCTGCACCGCGATTCCGAAAGGGCCGCGCCGCCGCCAGTGCCCGCGCGCGTGCCCGCAACGCCCGATGTGGCGCCCCCGGCTCCGGATGTGGCGCCCGCAGCGCCGGACACGGCCGATACCGCCGATACCGCCGATGCCGAGGATATCGCTGAAATACAAGAAGAAGTCGCGGAAGATGCCGCCGTTGTCGAGCCCAGCAAGCCCAAGGGGCATGGTCATGCGGTCGCCCCCAAGGGCCGCGATGCCGCCCCGGTCGAAAAGCCCGACGATTTAAAGAAAGGTAGTCACCCTGAGGTGTTCTAACCTGTTGCGCAGGCTAGGGCGTCGCATTCAGCCATTCGCTGCCGTCTAAGCTGGTCTCTTTCTTCCAGATTGGCACGCGGGCCTTCAGTTCGTCGATCACGAATTGGCAGGCGTCAAACGCGGCTTGGCGATGAGCGGCGCCGCACGCGATCGACACCGCCACCTCGCCCACCTGCAGCACGCCCAAGCGGTGGATGACCCGGACGTCGCCCAGGCCAAAGCGCTCAAGAGCTTCGCCGCAGATGTGTTCCATTTCCTTTTGTGCCATCGGCTCATAGGCCGTGTACTCAAGCTGGCTGATGGTCTTGCCCAGGTTCTGGTCGCGCACGGTGCCCACAAAAGTGGCAATGCCGCCCACGCCGCCGAGGTCGAGTAGGCGCTCGGTGGCGCCCGCATCAATCGGGGTATGTTGCAGCGTGGCGCGCGGACTACCGCCGGCGGCGGGCGGCAGCACCAAGATCTCTTCGCCACAGTAGATTTCTTCGGCTTCGAACAAGAAGTCGTCGTCGCGGGCAAAGCGGCTGTGGCGGGCCAAGTGCTGCCACTTTGCGCCGCGTTTCGCCAAGATTTTACGCAGTTGGGCGACAGTGGTGCCGTCTTTCCACGCGATCTCTTCGCTCTCGGCGCCGGCGACGTCGCGGGCTGCGGCAAAGTGCCGAAGCGTAACAGTGGTGGCATTGGCGGTGCGCATGGGGGCTCCTACGAAAAAATGCAGCCGCTATGCTGGCTTAAGAAAGCGGGCGACGATCTTCTTGATGCCGACGCTGGCGAACTGCACGGTCAACTGGGCTTCGCTGCCGTAGCCGGCGATATCCAAGATTTTACCGACGCCAAAGCGCACGTGGGAGGCCTTGCCGCCGATTTGGAAGCCACCCTCGCCCTCGGAGCGATCAATGGCTGGCACATCGTCGTCGTGGTCGGGAATGCTCTTGACCGGTGCCGAGTTGGCCCCTGCCCAGGCGCCCAGTGCTGTGGCCGGCCGCGCGCCCATGCCACTTGACGGACCCCACGCACCGGTCGGGCGCGGTGCCGGGGTGGCGGCCTGTGGGCGGGCTGCGGGCTGGCCCCACGAGCTGCCCCAGGCGGTGGCAGAACGATAAGTCTGCCCCGAGTCGTCGATTTGCACGAGTTCGCGCGGGACGGCCTGCAAGAAGCGGCTGGGCTCGCTGGCCATTTCGCGACCGTCAAAGCGCCGTCGTAGCCGGGCGTGGCTCAGGTGCAGCTTCTTGCGGGCACGGGTCATCGCCACATAGAAAAGCCGGCGTTCCTCTTCAAGATCGCGGGGATCGGCCTCTCGGTCCGCCGAACCGCCCAGCACATTGGCGTGGGGCAAAAGACCCTCTTCAAGGCCGATCACAAAAGCTATATCGAATTCAAGACCCTTGGCTGCGTGCATCGTCATCAGCGACACGCGCGCTTGGGTGTCGTTCAGCTTGTCGACGTCGCTAACCAGCGCCACGGTCTCTAGAAAACTGCGCAGGCCCGGATCTTCGGCCGAGTCGGCGTGTTCGCCCATCGCCGCCAGCAATTGCTGAAGGTTTTCTAAACGATCGCCGGCATCCGGGTCCTTGTCCTCTTGCAGCGCCTTCTTGAGCCCCGAGGCTTCTAGAATGCGGGCGCCCGCTTGATCCGCGCGCATCGGCTGGATCTCATCGCGCAGACGGACGATCAAATCCTCAAAATTCCTCAGCTTTTCGGTCGCTCGCCCCGCGCCGCCGCGTAGCAAAAGGTCTTGGGCGGCGGCCGGCAGACTGCGCTCGATCAGGTTGGCGTGTTTTTGCACCGCTTCGATGGTGGTGTCGCCAATGCCGCGCCGCGGACTGGTCACCGCCCGCGCCCAGCCGGCCGAGTCGTCTTGATTGACCAGAAGTCGGCACCACGACAGGGCATCTTTGACTTCGGCGCGCTCGTAGAACTTCATGCCGCCAATGAGGACGTAGGGCAAGCGAAAGCGCCGCAGCGAGTCTTCGAGTACCCGCGAGCAGGCGTTGGTGCGGTAGAACACGGCGAATTCGCCAAGCGGCGTCTCGTGTTGCCGCCTGTCGATCTGGCGCGCCACCCAGTCGGCCTCGTCACGGTCGCTGGCCGCCACATGCAGCGTGATCGGGTCGCCCGGGCCCCGGTCGGTCCACAGCACCTTGCCGTGCCGCGTGGTATTGCGCGACACCACGGCGGTCGAGGCGCGCAGAATCGTCTCGGTCGAGCGGTAATTGCGCTCGAGCTTGATCACTTCGGCACCGTCGAACATCTTAGGAAATCCTAGGATATTACCCACTTCAGCGCCGCGCCAGCTGTAGATCGACTGATCGTCGTCGCCCACCACGCACAAGTTGCCGTGTACCGAGGTGAGGTATTTGAGCAGCTCGAACTGGGCGAAGTTGGTGTCTTGAAACTCGTCGACCAGCACATAGCGAAAGCGTTGCGCTAGGTTGTGGCACACGTTGGGGTCGCTGGCCAGGGCTTGCGCCGGCAGCATGATGAGGTCGCCAAAATCGACGGCATTGGCCAGCCGCATTTCTTTTTCGTAGGCCTGGTAGACACTTAGAGCCTTTTTGTCAAAGGCCGAGATGGCCATTTCTTTCAGCCGCGGATCGTGGGGTCCCATGCAGCGATTCTTGGCCCGGTCGATGTAACTAGAGAACATCTTAGGCTTATGCGTCACGTCCGAGATGCACAGGGTCTTCATGACGCGGGTGATGACGCGCTGCTGATCGTCGGTATCATAGATCGAAAAGGTAGGCTGCAGGCCCACATAGCCCGCAAGCTGCCGCAGCAAGCGCACCCCCACCGAGTGGAAGGTACCGAGCCACAGCTGGCTGGCGGAATCGCCGACCGCATGGCCCACGCGCTCGCGCATCTCGCCGGCGGCCTTGTTGGTAAAGGTCATCGCCAGAATTTGCCAAGGAAAAACCCCCAGTTCGCTCACCAGCCAGGCGATGCGATGGGTAATGACCCGCGTCTTGCCCGATCCGGCACCGGCCAGCACCAGGACCGCGCCCTCGGTATGCAAAACCGCCTGTTTCTGCTCGGGATTGAGCATTGACAACAGCGGATGATCGCGGAAGCGCGCGGTCTCAAGTTCGCCAAACGGATCGTTTCCTTGCTCTGGCTCCACGCCTTGCCCCACCTCGGCCGCCGGCCGGTGTGGCAGTGTCGCCAATGCGCGCCCGCCGTTCAAGCGCCGCGGTCCGGCCTAGCTCGGCTCAGTCAAGAAACTGCGCAGCTCGCTCGGCCGCACCTCGTAGCGTTCTTGGCAGTAATCACAGAGCAATTCGAGGGGCTCGTTGCCAGAAGCCAGGTCGTGCAGATCGCGCTTGGGCAGCGTCGACAGCATCGACAACATGCGATGGCGGCTGCAGCGGCACTGAAAAGCCACGGCCTCGCGCGCACATTGATCCCAGCCCAGCCCGTGCAGCAGCTGATCGGCCCAGGCCCGCCCATCGGGGTCGCTCGCCTTCATCGCCTGGTGCAGCGGCGGCAAGGGGCCCAAATTACCTAGAATCGTTTGGATATCGCCGCGCTTGCCCTCGGGCATGAGCTGCACCAAGTAGCCCACGGCGTGCTGCACGGTGCCATCGGCGGCCACGACCACATCGGTTTGCAGCAGCGAAAGAATCTGCTCCGAGTCGAGCAAGTAATTCATAAAGTAATCTGCAACATTATTCCCATCGAGGGTCGTGGTGCTGCTGTAGTTGCGCGTGCCCGGCGCACCCACCGCTGCCGAGCGCGATACCTGCAGCGTTCCTGCGCCGATCAGAAAGCCAAAAGCCTCTTTCTCTTCTTGGGGATGCGCCACATACGCCCGCATGCCGCCTTCGCGCCAGGCATCGACCGTCACCCGACCCACCGGCCCCTGGTGATCGAGCGTAACCTGCAGCTGATCATCGGGATTAAGGGTCGAGCGCACCAGCAGCGTCGCCACCATCAGCTCGCCCAAGGCTTGCGTCACATCGGGCGAGCACTGCAGCCGCCGCGCCGCCTCGTCTACGGTCTTCGCCGCCCGCACCACCAGCAGGCGCACCTCGCCATTGCGACTCAGGCCGCGCCACAGGGTATCGACCGTGACCTCGGGCGCCGGATCCATGTACTGGGTGG
Organism: uncultured Myxococcales bacterium; assembly: GCA_903883645.1. Taxonomy (GTDB): domain Bacteria; phylum Myxococcota_A; class UBA9042; order UBA9042; family UBA9042; genus SXRM01. The sequence continues at coordinate 27,902 of CAISBR010000147.1, forward strand.
GCCGCGCCAGCCGCTGGGCCTCGCGCTCGCGCTGCAATTTTTGCCGGCGCAGCACCACCTCGGCCGTGATCGCCACGGGGCGGTCGGCAAAGGCCTGGCCTTGATCGTCTTTGGGGGTAGTACTCATCCGCTCGTCCTAGTGGCGCGGTTAGCCGTCGATCTCGGCCGTCACGCGCAGCACTTCGTCAAAAGTAGTCAGACCTAGGGCCATTTTCTTCAGCGCCGCCTCGCGCAGCGTGACCATACCCTCTTCGATGGCTTGGCGGGTAATGCGCCCCGAGTCGGCCGGCTCGCTAATCAGTCTGCGCAATTTCTCGCTCATCGCCATCACTTCGTACACGCCGGTGCGGCCCTTCAGACCCGTCTCGCGGCACACCGTACAGCCCGCGCCTTGCCACACGGGGAACTGTTCGCCCCCGAGCTCAAGCCCAAGCGCCAGCGCCTGCTCTTTGGTCAGCACCGTCTCTTCGCGGCACTGCAGGCACACCGTTCGCACCAGCCGCTGCGCCACCACCCCCAGCAGCGACGCCGCCAGCAAGTAAGGCTGCACGCCCAGATCCACCAGCCGCGCGATCGTCGACGGCGCGTCGTTGGTGTGCACCGTGCTCAGCACCAAGTGGCCGGTCATGGCGGCCTGGATGGCATTGTGCGCAGTCTCGGCGTCGCGAATCTCGCCCACCATGATCACATCGGGATCTTGCCGAAGCAGCGTGCGCAAGGCCCCAGCAAAGGTAAGCCCCACCTTGGGTTGCACGGCGGTCTGGTTAAAGGCCTCCATCACCATTTCGATCGGATCTTCGATGGTCGCGATGTTCAGCGACGGCGAGGCGATCGCCCGCAAGCACGAGTACAGCGTGGTGGTCTTGCCCGACCCCGTAGGCCCGCACACCAGCACCAGCCCGTGCGGCCGATGGATCATCTTTTGCACATGCTCAAGATCACGGGGGAAAAGCCCTAGCCCCGGCAGGTCTTGCAGCAGCACCTCGGGGTCAAAAATGCGCAGCACGATCTTTTCGCCAAAAGCGGTGGGCATGGTCGAGATGCGCAATTCGACTTCGCGCTCGCCCTGCCCCTGCGGCTTGTGGTGCGACAGCTTGACGCGGCCATCTTGCGGGCGGCGTTTGTCGGCAATATCCAGGCGCGCCATGGTCTTGATACGCGAGCTGATCGCCGCGAACACCAGCTTGGGCAGCTGCTGCACGGTATGCAACACGCCGTCGATGCGCAGCCGCACCAGGGCCTGCTCGCGCTTGGGCTCTAAGTGGATGTCCGAGGCCCCTTGATCGAGCGCATAGCGCAACAAGAAATCGACGGCGTGCACCACGTGCTTGTCGTCGCCCTCGACCTCGCGCCCGGACTGGCCCAGCTTGACGAGCTGCTCAAGATTGCCAATATCTGTGAGCGGTTCGCCCAGATCGGCCGCAGCACTGCGCAGGGTCGCGCGAAAGTGAAAGGTGTCGTCGATGGCCGGGATGATCTCGCTGCGCAGCCCCAGAACCAGCTGCACGGGCTGGCCGATGCGCGCGGCGAGGGTGTCGGCCACGTCGCTACTGAGGGGCGAGTCTACGGCGACCAGCAGCTTGCCGCCCTCGTGCCCCAACGGCAGGGCACAATTGCGACGCGCATAAGCCCTTGAAACACTAGCTGTAATTAGCTTGGCGTCGAGTTTTAGCGAATCGATCCGCTGCAGCCGCAGGCCCGAAGCCTTGGCCAGCGTCTGGGCGATGCGCAGCTCGGTGACCAACGCGCCATCGTCGAGGGCACTTACGGCAAAACTGGCCAGTACTTCTGCGGCACTGCATGGCACACAGTCGTCACCTTGGTCGAGTTGACGCTGCCGGTCGAGGACACGCCGCCGCCGCTCGCCCGCTGGCCGCACCTCTACCGCCTGCCCATGGCTAAGAACGCCCTGATTTTCTAAGACATCGAGCAGGGTCGCCAGATCCAGCGCACCGGGCCAAGGGCTCGGCTGGCGGTCGGTGGGCGCGCCGTGCTCAGGCAAAGGCATCGTCGTCCCGTTCGTCGCCATCTGGCTGGGGTGTCGATGTAAAATCATACAGTTCACGGTCGTACATGAAGCGCGGCGACACGTTCTGGATGGCATTGAGCGCCGACGGCATGGCGCCGGGGTAGCGCTTGTCGAGCTCGCGCAGCAGGTCGTTCATTTGCGCGCGCTTTAGATCGGGTTGCTTGCTGCACAGATTGCACGGCAGCACGGGATATTGCTGCATTTCTGACCACTTGATCAGCATCGCCTCGGGCACGTAGGCCATCGGCCGAATCACCGTATTGACCCCGTCGTCGGCGCGCAGTAGCGGCGGCATCGACTTTAACTGCCCGCAAAAGAACAGGTTAAGCAGCAGAGTCGACAGGGCGTCGTCGCGGTGGTGGCCCAGGGCAATCTTGCTGCAGCCCAGCCGCTTGGCCGCGTCGTACAAGATGCCGCGCCGCAGCCGCGAGCACAGCGAACAGGTGGTCTTGCCCGGCTCAAGCTTGTCCATCACGATGTCGTAGGTGTTATAACGGACGATTTCGTAAGGCGAACCCGCCGCAGCCATGTACGCCTCGAGCTTGTCGCTCGGAAAGCCGGGCTGGCCCTGATCCAAGTGCACCGCGAGGATTTCGAACTTCACCGGCGAGTGCTTCTGCGTCCGTTGCATAAAGTGCAGTAGCGCGTAGCTATCCTTGCCGCCCGACATGCAGACCATCACCCGCTCGCCGGCTTGGATCATGCCAAAGTCTTTGATCGCCTTAACAAACAGGTGCGAGATGCGCCGCTCGAGTTCTTTGGGATCATCGGGAATCTGGCCGCGCGCCGGCACGCGAATGCTGGCTGGCCCAATCTGATCGATGCCCAAGTCGCCAAGCCCGGTCTGATCTTGGCGCAGCGAGCGCGGCAGGGCGACGGTATTGGCCGCAGTCGGCGGGCGCGGCGGTTCGTCGTGCACCAAGTCAGCAAGAGAAACCGCGGGTTGCGGCGTAGAATCGGCGCGCACGGCACCGGCGTCGGCAGGAGCGACCAACTGAACCTCGCACAATAAATCGAAATGAGCTTAGCGAGCCCGGTGCGGCCTAGCCCCGCGCACAACTCAAGCGTAGCACAGCCGTGCGGCAGTCGGGCAAGAATCCGCGCAAGCGGGGTGTTTAGCCCTCTTTCCTCTTGCCTTTCTTGTCGTGATGTCGGTCGCCCTGGCCGTCGTCGCCAGCGGGGGCAGCTTCGGCAGCGGGCGCAGCTTCGGCAGCGGGAGCGGCTTCGGCAGCGGCTTCTGCTGGTGCGACCTCGGCGGCAGGGGCTACCGGCGCGGGCTCAGGAGCGGCCACGGGGGCGGGTGCCGCTTGCACGACCGGCGCAGCGGGGGCCGCAACGGCGCCGCCGGCGCTCAGGCGCTCGAGCACGGGGGCTGGACGCGCGATGATCTTTTCAACCGCCACCGTCACCTTGGCCAAAGCCGCGGCATCGTAGGCGTTCGACTTTGAAAGTCCCGCATTGTCAAGTACTTCGCTGAGCATCGTCCGGGCGGTCAGGTAGTCGAACCGGGCCTCGAAGGCTGCGACAAGCTGGTCGTGGGTCAGGGCTGCTGCCATGGAAGCGTCCTCCGTGAAATCATCGGCTTAGGTGCCGACGTCGATCGTGCGGTCCGGCCCATGTGCCCAAGTCGCCTTCGCGACACGCGCTACCCTGTTGGGCCGCCAATCCGCCTCGCAAGCCTAGCAGGGCATCCGAAAATCGCAACTCCGCGCCATCAATTGCACGCGCGTGAGACTGGGCGGTCGCAGCTTACGCAACTATGCGCCGCTGCACGTGTTCGGCGATGCGCGTCACCACCTCGTAGTGGATGGTGCCCAGCCAGCCCGCCATCTGCTCGGCACCGATCTCGTCGCCTGGCTGTCCGTTAGGCTCGCGCTGGGCACCCAGCAGCACCACTTCGTCGCCGACCGCCACACCCGGGCAGTCGGTCACATCGACCGTCACCATATTCATCGCGACCCGACCGATGACGTGGGCGCGCTGGCCATGCACCAAAACTTGCGCCAGATTCGATAGCCCGCGGTCGTAGCCGTCGTAGTAACCCACCGGCAGCAGCGCCACCTTGGTCGGCCGCACGGTGCGAAACGTCCGTCCATAGCCAATGTATTCCCCAGCAGGCATGTCGCGAAGCTGCGCGATCTGCGTCTTCCAGGTCAGCGCCGGCCGCAGCTCAAGCGGTTGCTTACCCGTCATTTGCACCGACAGCAGCGTCTCTTTTGACGGCCACAGCCCGTACGCCGCGATACCAAAGCGCACCATGGCGCCACAGACCTCGGGCCATAGGAGCAAAGCTGCTGAATTGCTTACATGTGTTAGCAGTTGGTCGTGCGGATCGCCCGCCGGCGGCAGCCCCAGGCGCACGCGAATCGCTGCGGCACACGCGTCGAAACGCTGCAACTGGCTGCGGGCAAACGCATGGTTGGTCGTGTCTTCGACATCGGCGAAGTGAGTCGCCAAGCCTTCGAGATGCAAGTGCGGATCGGCGGCAATACGATCGGCCATGGCAAGGGCAGCATCATGGCGTAACCCTTGGCGATTATTGCCTGTCTCGATCTTGACGTGCAGGTGCGCACGCCGCCCGCACTGCCGCGCCGCCCTCGCCGCTGCGGTGATCACATCGTCGTCGTAGACCACAAAACGCGCGCCCAGCTCGACGGCGCGGGCCGCGTGGTGCGGCGGCAAGTAGCACACATTGTAGAGCGGCGCCTCGATGCCATTGCCACGCAACACTTCGATTTCATGGATATCACCCGTGCCCAGCCAGTCAACGCCCGCCGCCAGCAGCGCCCGCGCCGTGGGCAGCAGACCGTGGCCGTAGGCATTGCCCTTGACCATCGCACAGAGCACCGGCGCCTGCCCGCGCGCCCGGCTTGCGTGTCTTAGCACGTTGATATTATGGGTAAGATCTGCTTGTGAGACCTCGACCCAGGTCAATGGCTCAGCGGCCGACAAGACCTGATTGCTCATGCGAATCCCCGGCCGCACCGCGCGCGACGGGCCCAGTGTAGCCCAAAGAGTTAGCGAAACTCACGGCCCCGAGTCGCACGGCGCGCGCTTTGGATCCCCCGGAAAACGCACCACCACGTCGTAGGTCTGCGGGTCGGCATCGGCTGGAATTCCAAGCATTCCAGCAAAATGCCCGTCGGTGTCGGTGGGCAGCACCCCGAGCAGCCGCCCTTGCTGCGGGTGGCCCGGGTCGATCAGCCAGACCTCAACGGCCAGGCGCTGCGCCCCCACCGCGCTGTGCAGCTGCCCCGCCACCTGCAAGGGCTCGCCAATCCAGGCCATGGCGGCCATCGGCTCGAGCGCCAGCGTCGAAGCAGTGCGCAGTTGCGGGTTCGGCGGCTGCCCCTTGGCCACGGCCGGCGGCAGGCGCGGCGCCGCGAGCTCTTGGGCGCGCTGCTGCAGCCACAGTCGGCGGGCCGCATTCGGGTCTTGGCTAAAGCTACCCGTCGCCAAAGTGCCTGGTTCTTCGCCACTTTCGCCCTGTTGCCGGCCTTGCGACAGGTCTTCGGCGCCCTTGACCTTGCCCGCTCCGGCCATGGACTGCGGCATGGTCACGCCGTCGATCTTGACCTGTCCGCTCTGGTTGGTATACGCCGCCGGTCGCGGAAACGGATCGCCGAACTGCGGTTGATGCAAGTGTTTTCCCTTGGCCGCGTGCAATTCGAGCGAGTCGGCGCCGCCGCCCAGATCGACCCGCAACCACTGCCCGCGCCCCGCCGGGTCCGGCGCCCACACTTCGGCAAAAGCGTGGGCATCGTTCATCACATAATGAGCTGAAATGCCGAGTGAATGGCAGATGATCACAAACGCCAGCGTGCGGTGGCGACACACACCCTTCTTGCCCAGCACCAAGTCGGCCAGCGGATCGGCACTTTGTGGTGGGGGCTCGCCAGGCTCGTAGCTGCGGAAGTACTCGACCAGCCGCATCAAAAGTGGACCGCGCGCTTGACCCGGTGCCACCCCCAGCGCCGGCCACAGCTTCTGAGCCCGCGCCTGCAATTGCGTTGGCAACGTAGGATGTTCGGGGTCGTCGCCCCCCTGCCACTGCCCCAACGGCGCCGCAAAATAGGTGGTCGGCGCGTCCATCAAGAAGCGCAGGTCAACTTCGCCTTCGGTCGGGCTGCTCACGCTGTAATTGCCGGCGGCATCGCGGTAAAACACTAGCGGCTGCTCGGGGATAGCCTGCCACGACAAAATCTGCGATGTCGGCGCCACCGAGGGCAGCGCGATCTTCTGTTCGGCGTTGAGCTTGAGGCGCAGGTGCCCCCAAAACAGCTCGTGGCCGGCGCGCGCCACCTGGCCCGTGGCCAAAATCTGCTCGCCGCGCCCCGACTTGGCCAGTGTTAGGTCGGGGTTGACTTGGTCATAAGCGTACTCGCGCTTAAACGGCGCCACCGTGGGGTCAAACACAACTTGGTAATGCAGGTCGAGGTCCGCTCCCGTGCGCCGATCGAGCCCCACATGCGGCGGCGGCTTGGCCTGGTAGGTCGGAATGGTCGCATTATGCGGTTCTACCTTCGGTTTTTCGATGCGGCCCTGCGCCGTAACAATCGCCTCGGGCAGTGCCTCGCTGCCGGCCGCCGTCTCGGTATGGTCGGTGCGCGGCGCCGTCTGGCCCGCCTGGGCCTCCGGCTGCTCGGGCCGCCCCGTCGATCCCACTCCCTCGGGCAGCGGTTCATGCAAGACCGTACCCAGCGGCGCGGCCTGCACAAAAAACGCCGTCGCCGCAAGCATGATCGCCGCGATCGCCACCGCCCATCCTACTCGTTGCATCGTATTCGTCGTCTGCTCCGCGCCCCCTGTCGAGCCAGCATGCCCATTCGACGCCCGCGCCGCTACTGCGGTCTGCCCGGTCGCCGCCAGGGTGGTCAAAAGCGACTGTGACCGCTACGCTTGCTGTGCGGTACCACGCGCCGCAAGGACCCTGCCGTGCCCTGGTTATCGCTGATCGCCGCCGTGTTCGCGCTGCTGTGGGGCAGTCTATGGGGGTCATTCCTCAACGTGGTGGTGTATCGCGTGCCGGCCGGCCTGTCGGTGGTGCATCCGCGCTCGCGTTGTTCGAGCTGTGGCACGCCGATCGCCGCCTGGCACAACATCCCCGTCGTGTCGTGGATTTGGCTGCGCGGCCACTGTTCCACCTGCAAGGCCCCGATTTCGCCCAGGTATCCGGCGGTCGAGGCCAGTGTGGCGGTGCTTTCGCTCGCGCTCGCCATGCCGTGGCTGCCGGCGCTGCTCGACCCGGCGGCGCTGCTTGACCCGGCCGGGCTGCCCTGGCGGCCGCTTTTGGCCCTACTGGGCGAGCAGGCGGTGGTGTTTACCTGGGTGGCGATCGCGCTTATCGACGCCGATACCTTTTTGATTCCCGATGTTTTGAGCCTGCCGCTGCCGCTGGTGGCGATTGGGATCGCGGCTGTGGTGGGCGAGCAGCGCGGCGTCGACCTGCAGATGGCCGTGCTGGGCGCGGTGGTGGCGGGCCTGGGGCTGTGGCTGTTGATGTGGCTGTACGCGCGCATGACGGGCCGCGAAGGTCTGGGGTTTGGCGACGTAAAACTACTCGCCAGCATCGGCGCTTTGCTCGGTCTGGGTGCCGTACCCGTGGTGCTGCTGGCGGCGGCGTTGCAGGGGCTGGCCTTTGCCCTGCTGTATGCGCTTTTGTCGCGTGGCAAGGCGACCGAAGAGCGCGGTCTGCAGTCGCTGCGGCATTTGGCCATCCCCTTTGGGCCGTTCTTGGTGCTGGGTGGCATCGAGTGGCTGCTCCTGCACCGTTTGGGCGCCCAGGCGATGGCCGCTCAGGGCCTGTGGTTGCTCGACTAGTCGGTGCACACAGGCGTACTCTAGCCCGCGTGCGATTGACCGGCTTGGGCAACCCTGCTATAACTTTGCGGCTTCGCATCCGGCCCCTCTGCCGGTCCGCGGGCAAATCCTTCGCAATGGCGCACGGTTAGCAGCCAATTGCCCCAGGTCCGAAGGCAAAGGAAGATTATGTTCCAAACGATGCTGAGTGCGGGGGCGATGCGGCTGATGGCTGCGCATAACCTGCTGCTTGCACAGGCGGATCCCCTCGCTGCGGGTTCGACGCCGGCGGCTTCGGCTCCGGCCTCTTCGGGATCGGCCGCGGTGGGCACTGGTGGCAGTGCAAGCTGGATCTCGTGGGCGATGATGCTCGGTATTTTCGGCGTGTTCTACTTCTTGGTGCTGCGGCCCCAGCAGAAGCGCGCCAGTACCCACAAGACATTTATCGACGCGCTGGCGGTCGGCTCCGACGTGGTCACCACGGGTGGCATCTACGGCACCATCGTCGGCATCGAAGATCAGATCGTTCGCCTCGAAGTGGCGCCGCGCACCGAAATTCGTGTGCACAAAAGCAATATCGCCGGCAGCAAGGCTGAGGCCGCGAGCGCCCTGGCCGCGGCGAATCCGCGCTAACAGCTGACACTTCCCCGCTTTCTGCCGCCCGTCGGCGGCCCGCCGTACCGGCGTTTCCTGGAGTCCCTGATGGAGAACAAGCGCAACTGGAAGGCCTATTGGACCTTTGGCCTCCTAGCCTTGGCGATTATGCAGCTGCTGCCTACGTTTGCGCGTTACAAAGACGCCAGCGGCATCGAGAAGTCGTACTTGCCCGACGCCTATACTGCGATCTTTGACCGCACGCTTAGCTACGGCCTCGACCTTAAGGGCGGCCTTGAGCTGCGCTACACGGTCGACTACAAGAAGGCGATCTCGGATAACACTGGGCGTCTGCTCGACTCTTTGCAAGACCGCCTGGGCGACGCCTACGCCAAGACCCAGAAGAAAGACTGGGCGACGCTGGGCGAGACGGAGAAGAAGTCGGTCCTCGATCGCTTCGAGCTCAAGCGCGAGCGCTTCAACAAAATCGTGGTTAAATTCAAGAACCCTGCCGACAAGGCCCTGCTCGACGGCGAGATGGTCAACACGGTCGATCGCGAGTTCCGCCTGGCTTCAGAGGGCGCCGATGTCGTCTCGCTGACCATGCCCGACAAGCACATCATCGAACTCAAAGACAAGATCGTGTCGCAGACGCTGGATGTGATCCGCAAGCGCGTCGATGCCTTTGGTCTCGTCGAGCCCGATGTGCGCGCCTCGGGCGATGCCGACATCGACTTGCAGCTCCCCGGTCTGACGGGCCCGCAAATGTCGCGAATTCGCGAGCATATTGGCCAGGCCGCCCAGCTGACCTTCCGCATGGTCAAGCCCGAAGCCAAGGTGTTCGACGACAAGGCCGCGGCGGTCGACGAGTGGAAGAAAGGCCACGCCGAAGAGGCCAAGACCCTGACGCTGGTGCCCGATGGCCGTGGCGCCTACCTCAAGGCCGATCACAAATCCGAAATTCTCCGCTTTATTAAAGACTTGCCGCTGCCTCCGGGCGTGATGATCGGCTACGAGCTGGTCGAAAATCGCGAGATGAACGGCAAGGTGGGCACGACCTTCTGGCGCACGTACGCGGTCGAAGATCGCGCGGAGCTGAGCGGCGACAATCTGACCCGCGCCAACATTGGCTACGCCCAGCAGGGCCGCCAAGAGCCGGTGGTGCATCTGGAATTCAACGCCCGCGGCGCGTCGATCCTCGGCGAAGTCTCGGAGAAGAACGTCAATAACCAGATGGCGATCATGCTCGACGACGATGTGGCCTCGGCGCCGCAGATCAAAGAGAAGCTGGGTGCGCGCGTGCAGATCACGCTCGGCCGCGGTACGGGTCCGAACCAGATGATGGAAGAGGCGAAAGCCCTGGTCACCGTGCTGAACAACGGCGCGTACAAGGCCCCGGTCATCAAGGTCCACGACATCGAAGTCGGCCCCTCGCTGGGCGCCGATGCGGTCAAGGGCGGCCTCGTCTCGATGCTCGTCGGTGTGCTGCTGGTGGTCATCTTCATGGTGGTCTACTACCGCCAGGGCGGTATGATCGCCAACGCCGCGCTGATGCTGAACCTGATCCTGCAGCTCGCTTGCTTGGTGTGGTTCAACGCCGCGCTCACGCTGCCCGGTATGGCCGGCCTGACGCTGACCACCGCCATGGCCGTGGATGCGAACATTCTGATCTTCGAGCGTATTCGCGAAGAATTGCGGGCTGGTCGCGGCGTGCGCAATGCCCTCGACCTGGGCTACGGCCGCGCCTTCTGGACCATCTTCGACTCGCACATCACGGCAGGCATGGCCGGCGGCGTGCTGATGGTCTACAGCTCGGGCCCGATCTACGGCTTCGCCGTGACGCTGCTCATCGGCATCGCCACTTCGATGTTTACGTCGATCGTCGCCACCCGGCTGGTCTACGACTGGATGATTCAAAGGGGCAAGATCGAACAGCTTTCGGTTTAACCGGCGCGGTCGGATCGACTACGAACGTTTGGGAATCTGCCCGGCCTGCGCTAGCGGCCACGCGAGAACGAAATGAGCAACGAGCACAAGCACTTTAACTTGTTCAACCCCGACGCCAACTACGACTTTGTCGGTCGGCGGCGCCTGTACTACGCGCTGACCAGCATCGGCATCGTGGCGTCGATCATCGCGCTCGCCACCATCGGCTTCAACAAGGGCATCGATTTTAAGGGCGGCACCAAGCTGATCGTCGCCTTTGACGACAAGACCCCGATTGAGCGCCATGAGTTGCACGACGTTGTTTCGAAGGTGCTGCAAGAGGCGACCAAGAAGCAGGATGTGGGCCAGGTCGAAGTGCAAGACTTCTCGATGGGCGTTGGCGCGACGGTGCAGAAGAACTTCTCGGTCATCACCGAAAAGACCTCGCTGGTCACCGACGTCAGCCGCAAGGCCATCGACGACAAGCTCAATTCCCAGTTCCCCGGTGCTGAAATTCAGTGGGCGACGGAGGGTGAGGACCGTGTGTTCATTGGCCTAAAGACCGCGATGCCCGTGGTGCAGACCTACGACAGCCTACAGAAGATCTTTGGCGACAACGGCTTCCCCAAGGTGGCGACCGGCTGCGACGAAGAGAGCAAGCTCGACGTCGAGCTGTTCCGCAACCTGCAGATGATGGCCAGCGAAGGCAAGAAGCAAGACCAGGTCAACGCCGAAGAAGCCAAGCAGCGCACCGCCAAGACCGCCGCGCTGCAGACCCGCAGCGATCAGCACTACACGGTAGTTGTTGAGGAATTTCGCGGCAAGCTCGAGACCGGCATCTCGGCCAAGTACGGCAAGGCGTTTATCGGCGTGATCTCGTCGACCTCGGTGTCGGCCTCGGTCGCCGGCGACATGTTGAGCCAGGGCTTGGTCGCGATTTTGTACGCGATCTTGGGCATCGTGCTCTACATCATCCTCCGCTTCGACATTCGCTACGCCCCCGGCGCGCTCATCGCCACGGTGCACGACGTGATCTTGGTCATCGGCGCCTTCTCGGTGGCGCAGGTCAAGTTCTCGATGCCCGTCGTCGCCGCGGTGCTCACGGTGGCCGGCTATTCGCTCACCGACACCATCGTCGTGTTTGACCGGATTCGCGAAAACCAAGAGAAGCACCCCGGCGTGCCGATCGACGTGATCATCAACAGCTCGGTCAACACCACCATGAGCCGTACCGTGCTGACATCGCTGACGACTTTGATGACGTCGCTGTCGATCTTCCTCTTTGGCGGCGGTCTGATCCGCGACTTCGCCTTTGCCATGGTCATCGGCGTCATCGTCGGCACCTTCTCGTCGATCTTCGTCGCCAGCCCGGTGTTCATGTGGCTGCACGAGCGCTTCGAGGCCCGCAAAGCCGCCGGCAAGGTGCGCGCGCGCCACGTCGAAGCCACCGCTAGCTAAGCCTTTTCTACCTGACTATGCCTTTGCGCCCATCGCCCCTGTGGCAGCTGCAAGAAGCTGACCCGTTGGCCGTGGCGCGCTTGACAGCTGCGGGTATCGCCCCGTTGGTGGCGCAGTTGCTCGTACAGCGCGACCTGGGCGAACTGTCTGTAGCGCAAGCATTTCTGGCGCCCAATCTGCGCGATCTGCCCGACCCGTATCGGATGGCGGATGCCCAGCTTGCGGCGGCCACCATCGCCCGCGCCATGCAGCAGGGGCAGCGCATTTGTGTGTACGGCGACTACGACGTCGACGGGGTGACGGCGGCGGCCCTGCTGCACGATGTGTTTGGTAAACTCGCTTATCCCGTACAGATTTTCTTGCCCGACCGGTTGCGCGATGGCTACGGCCTGCACGGCGAGCGGCTGGCCGAGCTGGTGGCGCAGGGGGTGCAGCTGTTTATCGCGGTCGATTGCGGCTCGACGGCGCTGGCCGAGATCGCCCAAACCCGGGCGGCGGGCTGCGAATTCGTGGTGGTCGATCACCACACGCTGGGCGCCACCTGGCCCAATGCGACGGCGCTGCTGAACCCCAAGCGGCACGATTGTACCTATCCAGACAAGAACTTGTCGGCGGTGGGGGTGGCGCTGGTGCTGGCGCAAGCGCTGCGGCGTACGCTGGCGGGGCTGCAGTGGCCGGGCGCGGCGAGCCTCGACATGGGCGACCTGGTCGAGCTGGCGGCGCTGGGCACGATCGCCGATGTGGTCGAACTTCGCAACGTAAACAGGATGTTGGCGTGGCATGGCCTGCGGCGGCTGGGCAAGACGGGGCGGCTGGGGCTCAAGGCGCTGGCCAAGAAGCTGCCGCTGGATGGAATCGACGCGCACCGCGTGGGCTACCACTTGGGGCCTAAGATCAACGCGGCGGGGCGAATTGCCGATGCGCGCACGGCTTTTGAGTTGCTGACCGAGACCGATGCCGGTCGCGCCGAAGACCTGGCGCTGCGCCTCGACCTGCACAACAACCATCGCCAAGACCTGACGGCGCTGGTGTTGCAAGAGGCGCTGGCACAGGCGCAAATGTATGTAGAATCAAAGGATTGCGTGGTGGTGGCTGGTCAGGGCTGGCATCCGGGCGTGGTTGGCATTGTGGCGGGGCGGCTGCGCGAGCAGTTTGGCGTGCCCTCGTTTGCCCTGGCGCTCGACGAGGACGGGCTGGCGCGCGGCTCAGGTCGCTCGGTGTCGGGCCTGGATCTGGTGGCGGCGCTGCACGCAATAGAGGCTGGAAGTGCGCCGATTCTTAAGCGCTTTGGCGGGCACGCCTTTGCGGCAGGGCTGACGCTGGCTGCAGAGCATGTGGATTCTTTGCGGCAGCGGCTGGCGGCGCATGTGGCGCTGGCCCTGCCCGAAAGTGAGCGCGGCGAGGTCTATCGCATCGACGCCGAGCTGCCGGTTGATCAGGCGAACCTGCTGACCTTGCAGCAAATAGAGCAGCTTGAGCCGTTTGGCAAGGGCAACCCGGCGCCGCTGTTTTTGCTGCGCGGTGTCGAGGTGCGCGATGCCAAAGTTGTAGGTAAAACGCAGGCATACATGCGGGCTAAGCTGCATACTCCGGGTCGGCAACCGGCCTGGGCGCGGCCGGCGGTGGCGGCGTTTGCGGCGATCGAGCCATGGGCTGGCGCCAAGTCGGGCGACCACATCGACGCTGTGATCAAGCTGCAGCGCAACCACTACCAGGGCACCACGACCGTGCAGGCCGATGTGCTGGCGGTGCGGCCGGCCCAGTCCGGCTAACGCGCGAATCGCGGTCGGCCGGTTGGACGTGCGCGGGCCTCGCGTTTCGTCGAAGAGCGGCTCTGTCGGATTATACGATAAAAGCATCGGGTGAAAAATCTATCAATATCATGGTTACGAGAGCATCAACTGATATTTAGATCTTGTGATTAGCGACGAGGCTGGCTACGCTACCGGGCCAGCGACACTGCCGTTGCGTCTTGAGGTCACTGTGGGTCTTACCTTTCGTTTTCCGCGCGTTGCCACCCTTGTCCTTGGGGGCGCCGTTGCGCTTAGTTGTACCAAGCCGTCCGAGCCGCAGCCGGCTGCCGCTGCCGCCGCACCCGAGGCGGCCCAAGCCACCGAACCAGCAAAGCCTGCCGAACCCGCACCGCCGCCCGCGCCCAAGTCCGACGCCGAAAAGACGGTGGTCGATGTGGCGATCGGTTCCAAGGACCACACCACCCTGGTCGCTGCGGTCAAGGCGGCCGATTTGGTGGTCAGCCTGTCGAGCCCTGGTGGCGCGTACACGGTATTTGCTCCGACCAATGCCGCGTTCGACAAACTGCCCAAGGGCACCGTCGAAGAGCTGCTCAAGCCCGAAAAGAAGGGCGATCTGACGGCGATTCTGAAGCACCATGCCGCCGTGCCCATCCTGAAGCTCAGCGATCTGAAAGACGGGCAGGTGGTGGCGATGTCCGACGGTCAGAAAGTGACCATCCACGTGCAGGGCGACAAGGTGATGGTCGAGAACGCGACGATTCTGGCCTCGGTGCCCGCCATGAACGGCGTGGTGCATGTGATCGATACGGTGCTGTTGCCGACGCCGGCCAAGTAGCCGCGCCGCCGCCGCGGGCTGGCGGGTCTACGGCTCTAGCCTGCGGCGTTTCTGGCCCAGGCCTAGCCGCCTACCGCCAAGCAGCAATGCCAATTGGGTATTTGACGGGTGCTTCTGCGACACGTACGCTTTGGTCTACGTCGCAGCTGCCTCTGCTGCCCATCTCTTGCGGGCTAACTACCTCTGTTTAAAAGGAGAACTATGTCCTATCGCAACCGTTTCCGCGGGCTCCTGGCCGCCGTCGGTACGTTAAGCGCCCTGTGGTCCGCGGGCGCCTGGGCCGCCGTCCCCACCACGGCCACCGTCGAAGGGCTGCTGCTCTCTTCGGGCGGCGGACCGGCGGCTGACGGCAACTATACCGTTACGTTTTCGATCTATGGCGCTGAAACGGGTGGCTCTGCGGTCTGGACCGAAGCCGGCGTCACCCTGCCTGCCAAGGGCGGTCAGTTCAGTTACCTGCTGGGCAGCAAGACGCCGCTCAGCGCCTCTGTGGTGAATCTGCAGACGGCCTATCTGGGCGTACAGATTGGCTCGGACCCTGAGCTGCCGCGCAAGCCGGTGGGGGTGTCGCTGTTTGCCCTGCGCGCCGCCGTGGCCGAGAGCTTGGAGTGTTCGGGCTGCGTCAAGGCGTCGATGGTCGATGCCGGCGTGCTGCAAGCCTATGCCAAGACGTCGGATCTGGCGCCGTATGCCAAGTCGACCGACCTGTCGGCCTATGCCAAAACCAGTGACCTGAGCACCTACGCCAAAAGCTCGGACCTCGGCGCCTATGCCAAGACGACCGACCTCGGCAGCTACGTCAAGGCCGCCTCGCTCGCGACCGTGGCCGGCACTGGCAGCTACACCGACTTGGCCAACACGCCGAAGCTCGCCAAGGTTGCCACCAGCGGTGCTTACGCGGACTTGTCGGGCGTTCCGGCCATCCCCGCGACCAACTCGCTGTGCGGCACGGGTCTTTTCCTCAAGGGCTTCAACGTAGACGGCAGCATCAACTGCGTCGCACTTAAAGAGACCGACATGCCGACCGACGGCATCAACGAGATTAGCAACGGCCTAATCTGGGACCAGTTCGTCGACTCGACCGCCGGCACGGCCAACGTCAAGATCCCCGACGGCCTGGGCGCGGGCACGACCGATTCGCTCGTCTTCCCCGATATCGGCGTCGCGCAGAAGGTTTCGGTCACCATGACCATCGCCAACTCGGACCTGAGCGGCGTGCGCGTCGAGCTCTACGGCCCCGGCACCTCGACGCCCTACGTGCTGTACAACGGTGGCAAGACCGGCACCACGCTCACCGCCGCGTTCAACGACACCACCGCCATCGTCTCGGGCGACCTGACCGGCGACTGGGTGGGCAAGAACATCAAGGGCAACTGGTCGATCACCGTCAAGGACTTGAAGTCGGGCGGCGGCTCGGGCACCCCCGCGACCGACGGCACCTTCAGCTGGGCCGTGAATATACAGACCTTGTCGAGCAAGAAGGTGCAGATCAAGGGCAACCTGATCGTCGACGGCAATACCACCCTGGGCGGCAGCGTGCAGCCCGGCAACGACACAGCGGCGTGCGGCCCCAGCAACCAGAGCGCGCTGCGTTACACCGCCGCCAAGGGTCTCGAGGCCTGCGTGGGCACGGCGTGGGTAGTGGCTCTGCCCAAGAAGGTGTTGTTCACGGGCGGCTGCAATCACCACGGCACCACATCGGGCTGGAACGCCTACTGCCTGACCGACACATTCGTGGCTTCGAGCACGGTCGCCGACTACTTTGGCGTGACCGACGTGGCCAACGGCGTCATCACCGTCAAGGTGCCCGGCTACTACCGTATGTACGGAAACTGGCTGAGCAATGCCTGCCCCAACCAAGACGGCGGCCAGTTGTTGATCAACGGCGCCCGCCTGGGCTCGACCTACTCGAACCCCGTGAGCGGTATCTGGACCATGAACATCATGGATGTGACCCTGCCCCTCAAGGCCGGCGACACTGTGCAGACCCAGTTCAACACGGGCGGCTGCAGCAACTACGCGTTCCACCAGGGCAGCGCCGCGGGCACGTGGAGCAAGTTCAGCATGGAGTACGCGGGCGCCTTGTAAGTTCTTGACTTGACTTGGCTTGCGCCCGCCTCGCCCCCAGTTCTGCTGGTGCGGCGACGGCGGGCGCGGCGTTTTTGGCGCGGTACTCGTGGGGTGCGCTAGTCTTGATCGAGCATGCCGGTGCGCACGGCTTCGATCATCACGTCGGCCATCATGCCGTCGCGGCACGGCGTGGGCGGCACAAATTCGCTGCCATCCAAGCACTTGCGCGTGCCCTGGGTCAGGGGCAAAAAGCCGCTGCCGCCCTTGGCCAAGTAGTCGACGGTGGCAATGGTGTACTGCGCCCTGGGGTCGATGGTGGCGCCGCCGATGCTGCCTCCGCGCAACCGCTCGCCACGACGGGTGATTTCGACCGGGCGGCCGTCGACGAAGCGGTACTGCTGTGGCGCGGACTTGTAGTCGCAGGCGCCGGTAAGGCCCCAGAGCACCAAGCTTTCGCCGCCGCCGGTGCTGCCGGGTACGCACGAATGCTCTAAGGTATCGAGCAGTTGTTGCCCTGTCAGCGTGATCAGCACCAGCCGATTGTCAAAGGGATGGATCGCCTTGACCTCGAGGTTGGTGACCGGCCCAATCGGATACAGCGTGTCGCTGCGAAAACCGCCGACGTTGAGCATCGCGCCGACTACGCTGGGGATTTTGGCCTTGGCCCACTGACCAAAGGCGCGGGTGGCACGCCGGCTGTAGTCGCCGCGGGCGTCGCGCAAGTCCCACGCCACCTTGCGCTGGCCGATCGGTGCCTCTTGCACCACTAGCTTGCGCAGCTCGTCTACTTGGGCCAGAACCTTGGCGTCTTTGTTGGTCAATTGCTCGATCGGCCGCAGCTGCCAGTGGCTGTGGGCCGGATCGAAGTGCCCGCTCGCGTCTACGGCCAAGTCGAGGGCGCCCAGGTGCGAAAACCGCGAACCGCTTTGGGTAATCCAGGTTTGGCCGCGCTGCACCACCTTGGGCGTCTCGCTGTGCGAGTGACCGCCCACGATCGCGTCGAGGCCGGTGACGTCGGCGGCCAGCTGCACATCGTTCTCGAGCCCCAAGTGCGACAGCACCACCACGAGCTGCGCCCCCTGTGCCCGCAGCTTTTGTGCTTCGATCTGCGTCACTTGCGCGGTAGTGGCCTTGAGGAAACGCACATCGCCCATCTGGCTAATCGTGCGGGTGCTGGGCGTGGTCAGGCCGATCAGGCCCACTCGCAGGTTGCCGCAATTGGCCAGGGCCGATGGGGCAAAAAGCCCTTGCGGATGGCCAGGATCGCTGGGGTCGAGCGCCGTGCCCTTGGCGTCTAAGTTGGCCGACAGCAGGCGCATCCGATCGAGGCCCTGCATCGCCACGCGCAAGGCCTTGGGACCACCGTCGAATTCGTGGTTGCCAATCGCCGCAAAATCGTAGCCCGCCGCTTGGTACACCTGCCAGGCCGACTGCATCGCCAGCGGGCGGTTGCCATCTTGCCGTTCCATATAGCGGCCTTGCAGCATGTCGCCGCCTTCGACCAGCAGCACCCCGCCTGGGCGCTCGGCCAAAAGCCGCTGCTTTTCTGAGGCGATGCGGGCGATACGACCTTCGAAGCCGGCACCCTCTTTGGCTCCGTCGAAGTTGGCCTCGCTGTCGTTGCTAGCCAGCAGCAGACAACGCACCGGCTCGCTTGTCATTTTTGCCGCAGGCGTGGCGGGCGCCGTTTGTTGAACGCCACCACACGCGCTCGACCCCAGCAGCAGGGCCAGCACCAGCATTGATTTCTTCATGATGTTTCCTGTAGTTCAGGACCGCTTGGCGCGGCCGATGGGCCCCAGACCCGCCTTGGCGCGCGCGGCGAGCAGTCGCTCTAAGTCCGCGTCGGGCACCGTGTTCACCCGACCCAGCTGCAGCGCCAAAAGCTGAATACCCGCAAGATGTTCCACCAGCTCAGCGCGCAAGAAGGCCTGCTCGACATCGTCGCCCCAAGCCAGCACACCGTGGTTGCCCAGCGTGACCACATCGAAGTCGACCGCAGCGGCCTTGACCTGCGCCACCTGATCGGCGCCGTTGGGGAAAGCGTAGGGCAGCAGCGGCACTTGCGCCCCAAGCGACACCACAGCTTCGGCCAGCATCCGCGGCTCGATCGCGATCCCGGCCACCGCCAGCGCCGTCGCCTTGGGGGCATGGCTGTGCACTACGGCGCGCACGTCGCCGCGGGCGGCATACACCGCGCGATGCAGGGCGAGCTCCGAAAAGGGCTTGCGCCCCCCTTGCACCACCTGGTTTTGGCCGTCGACCACAATGAGATCGGCTTCGTGCAGCACGCGCTTGCTCAGCGCCGTGGGCGTGCACAGCAGCCGATCGGCACTCAGGCGCACGGTCACATTGCCGTCGTGGTTGGCAACCCAGCCGCGCTCGTGCAATTCGTGGGCAATCGCGATGATCTGCCGCTTCAGCTCGGCTTGGCTAGACTCGAGGCCGTGCACGGTGTGCTGCGGAGCGGAGGCGACCATCAGGGCTCCTTGCGGGATTCTTTACGCGGCCGGCGTGACGGCATCGACCACGCCCACAATCAGGCAGCGGATCGGATTCTTAGGATCGGCGAGGATTTGGCGGATGCCATTGCCCTCGCGCAGCACGATCACCTGGTCGCCGGGGCCCGACTGCGCGTGATCGACCGCCAGAAACGACTCGCCGGCATCCTGGCCGTACTCGTCGAGCGGCTGCACCGCAAACACGGCATAGCGATTGAGACCCGGGTGCTTGACCGTCGAGACCACGTTGCCGATGACGCGTGCGAGAATCATGTGGGCTCCCAGAGACTTGCGCTAGGCTGCTTCGACGTGCACGTGATCGACGATGGCGATAATGGCCGCATCGACCGGCACGAAGGGATCGGGCAAAGCCAGCGCCGCTTCGCGCGATTGCGTGACATGGACCAGGTCGCCGGGGCCGGCTTGGGTCACATCGGCGGCGCAGATGGGCTTGCCGCGCGGCTGATCATCCTCGCCCACGGGTTGCACCATAAGCAGGCGAATACCGACAAGGCCTTCGGCTTTCTTGGTGGCGACTACGGTTCCGATGACGCGAGCGAGCAACATGAGCACGACTTTGGCACAAGCGGGCGGCGACGGCAAGCTACCCTTCTTGGCCGTCGAGTCGCGGCTTGGTCAGAATGGGCCAGTACACTGCGGCAAACACAGCGTAACCTGTGGCCCACAGGATGCCTGCCGTCAGCACCAGCTCGGGCAGAACCCCGAACACCCGCAACAAAGCACCTGCAATCACAAGAACATACGCCATTACGGTCAACCGCGACGGCACCAGCGGCCGCCCCGAGTGGCCCAGCGCCGCCCGCGATGCCACCGCCAGGATCATCACGCCGATCGCGCCGGCGGTCAGGGCGTGCAGCGCGGCAAAGGCGCCGATGGGACCACCAAGATCGCTGATCCCCTTGAGTAAAAGTCCTAGTGGGATAAAGGCGTAGCCCACGTGCAGCACCCACACCAGCGGCAGCGCGCGGGTCTGCCACGAGCGCCAGCGCAGCATGCGCAGCCCCGTCACCAGTGCGGCAAGCAAGGCAACTACGCCACTTAGAAGCGAAAATGGTAGCAGCAGCTCGCTCGCCACCACCAGCGCCAGCAGCGGCACCGCCAGCCGGTCGAGCCACAGCGGCGTGCTGCAGGCATGGCTCGTATGCCCGGCCTGCCGCAGCGCATTTTGGGTAAAACTGGGTACAACGCGCCCGCCAATCAGGGCGATCAACGTCACGATGCCGTATACCGCGGCGTGCAGCGCGCGGGCCTGCCACGGACCGGGCGGTGCGAACTGGTAGGTCAGGTCAAGGCCCCACAGCGCCAACAGGATTGCTACAACCTGATAATTGCGAGCATTCTTGGCGCGCAGGATGTCGAGCCCCACCCAGCCGGCCAGTAGCGGCAAGAACAAAAGATCGAGTGGCCACGCGGGGATACCAGCCGGCGTCAGCGCCATGCCCACTCGCCCCAGCAGCCAGGCACCGGCCAGCACCCCGGCGCGCGTACCGCGAAACAGCGGACCCTGGGTCCACTTGGGCACCGCGGCCTGCAAGAAACCGGCGATCGCCGCTACCGCAAAGCCAAAAATCAGCTCGTGGCCGTGCCACCAAGACGAAAGCGGCAGATGTCCGCGCCACGCCAGCAGCCACGCCGCCAGCGCCACGGGGGCGTACATACCCGCTGCCAGGAACATCAGGCGATGCCCCGAGGCCAGCAGCACGGGGCCCTGCCAGCGCCGCGAAGTAAGACCCAATGGAATCGGCACGCGGCACTCCAGCGGCGTCTGTGCGCCGAACAACCGCAAATTTGGCATAATTGGATAAATAAATCTAGTGTAGCGGCGAGCTACTTGACCTTGCCGCAACATGCGGCTGGTGCGCACGAGCCAACTATGAATTCAATGCCGTATTCGACCGTTTTGCGTCGCCAGCAGATGGCATTGGCGCCGCACTCCGAGTCGTCGGTACAGAGCATCGAGCACCAGTTCGGATTGTCGGGTCGCAGTACCACCGGGCAGGTCTTGGCGCCCAGGTTGCCGCTGCAGTCGCCCATGGTCGAGCACGGCTTGCCTACGCCGAATTCGTTGATGCTGCCGGCGCCACAGGGCTGGGTACAGGTGACATCGTTAGGAATTTCGATGGTGTACTTGGCGGCGCACTGCACGGGCATGCACACGGAGGCTTGCTTGGGGCCGCGCGGCACGCACACGCCGCCGTCCCCACATTCGCCCGGCATTCCAAAGCAATATTGCACACAAAACCGCGGTGCCCCGCTGCCCAAGCTGTCGATGCAGGTCACTGCGGGTTGGCCGTAGCAGTCTTCGGGCTTGCTGCACGGCTTGCCCAGGCCGCTGTCGTTGACGGGGGTGCTGCCGCAGGCGGGACCGACGGCGATGTCGCTGGTATCGATTGTTGAATCAGTGGCTTGTGTGGTGTCGATGGGCTGGCTGACGTCGCTGACCGCGCTGTCGCCGAGTGTGTCCGGGCTGGTGTCTTGGCCGGTGCTGTCTTTGGCTGCGGCGGTGGTGGCGGTCGAGTTGGAGCCGCACGCCAGCAGGCCCAGCGAAAGTGCGAACGCGACACAGCAAACTAGGCGCTTCATGCAGGCTCCGGCAGTCGATCGCGACCGCACGCTGCAGTCTAGCGGCAGCACGGGGCAAAAGCATCAGCAGTCGCACCGGTCTGGGCCACATAGCCTTGTTGCAAGGGGCGAAAGCGACTAGCCTTCTTGCGTCGGCCGGCCGCCGACCCGGTGTGCGATGCGCGTGGCCCTGGTTAATCCGCCGTGGATGTATAAGCGACTGTATACGCACGGCATTTATCCGCCTTATGGCATCTTGATGCTGGCGACGCAGCTTAGAGAGCATGGGCACGACGCGCAGATCCTCGACGCCAACGCCCTGGAGTGGACCGAAGAAGAGACGCGCGCGCAGATCGCGGCCTTTGACCCTGATGTGCTCGGTATTACAGTGTTCACCGACGGTTTTGGCTTTGCCGAGCGCACCGGGCCGTGGTGGAAGCGCCACTCGGGTGGCAAGCCGCTGCTGATCGGTGGGCCGCTGGTGTCGGGTGCGCCCGAGACGCTGCTCAAGGCGAGCCGGGCCGATGTGGCGACCATTGGCGAGTCGTTTGTGTCGGGGCCGCAGCTGATTGCCGCGCTCGAAAAAGGTACGCCGCTGAGCGAAGTTGCGGGTCTTATCCTGCAGCACGCCGATGGCACGTTGCAGCCTACGGGGCCGACGCCGGCGTGGGGCAACTTGGATACCCTGCCGCTGCCCGATTGGGAGCTGCTGCCGGTGGAGCTGTACCTGCAGGGTGGCAAGCAACCATTCTTTAAGAAGCGCCGGATTAATCGATATTTATCGACGATTACGACCCTTGGCTGTGCCTGGCGCTGCAGCTTTTGCCAGGTGCCCGACCTGTACCCTGGCGTGCGCGCCCGCGACCCCGAGCTCGTGGCCGACGAGATCGCCCTGTACCGCGATAAGTATGCGATTGAGGGTATGTATTTCCGCGACGACATCTTGTTCCGTCCGGGCAAGATCGCCGATGCGCTGGCCCGCAAAGTGCCCGGACTGCCGTGGTCGTGCCTGCTCCGCGCCGACATGATGAGCGACGGCGTGCTGGGCAAGATGGCGGCGGGCGGCTGCGTCGAGATCCGCGTGGGCTTCGAAAGCGGCGACGACATGGTGCTTTCGCTGGCCAACAAGAAGACCGAAGTGGCGCAAAACCGCCGCTGCATCGAGCTGGCGCGCAAGCACGGCATCGCGATCTCGGGCTTTTTGATCGTGGGCCTGCCCGGCGAGACCGAAGACAGTCTAGCGGCGACCGAGCGTTTTGTGCGCGACATGCAAGTGCGCGTATCTGTGCATTTTCCGCTGCCCCTGCCCGGTACCGACCTGTATCGGCAGACGCTGGCGCGCGGCGAGATCGGCGACGAAGCGGCCCTATTGCGCAAGTTTTCGGAGCCGCAGCTGCCCGGCGCGGTGCTGCAGCCGCCGCCGATCAACCAGTGCGAGCTGCCCGAAGACGTGCTGGTGCACTGGGCGATGCGACTTGCCGCCGCTGGGCAGGCCGCCGATGATGCGCAGACCGCGCCGAGCGGGCACGCCGACTCGCCGTTTTAGTTCACTTTCTTGCGCTGAGGTCCTGTGAGCCGACCCTTGCCGACCCTAGAGCAGCTGCGCCACGACTTGGGCGCGCTTGGCTTAGACCGCTTGGCGCGTGCGGGGTTACGCCGCGATCCGGGCCTGTATAACCTGCTGGTGCACATCGTGCCGCCCGAGGTGGCCCGCGATCACGCCGCCGGCGATCTGGTGGCCGATCGCCTGGCCCAGCCGCCCGGACCCCTTTGTTTGTACGTGCATATTGCCCCTTGTACGGGGCGGTGCACGTTTTGCCACTACGCCATCGAGGTCAATCCCTCGCAAGACCAGACCGAGCGCTATCTGCGGGCACTCGAAAAGGAAATCACCGCGCGCTGGTCGAGTTTGGACGACCGCAGCCCGGTGCGCTCGCTGATGATCGGCGGCGGTACGCCAACCTACCTTACTGCAGCGCAACTCGATAAGCTTTTCAAGCACATCCATGCCACTGTGCGGCTAGACCACGGCATTGAGCTGACGATTGAAGGCTCGCCCGAGACGATCACCCGCGACAAGCTGCAAGTGCTCAAAGATCATGGGGTCAATCGCCTTAGCCTGGGCATCCAGAGTTTTGACGACGCCATGCTGCGGCTGCTGGGGCGGCGCCACGATCGGCGCAGTGCCATGCAAAGCCTTGAACTGGCTCGCGAAGTGGGTTTTGATCACCTGAACCTCGATCTGATCTACGCGCTGCCCGGGCAAACGGTCGAGGGCTGGCTTGCCGATGTGGCCCACGCCGCCGACTTTGGCATCGACAGTCTGACCACCTACCACCTGAGAAAACGGCCGGATACGGTGATCTCGCGCCATGCCTCGCCGGCCGAAGATAGTAATCTTTTGATGCATATCGGAGCCCTGCGCGTGCTTGAGGAGCGCGGCTATCGGCAGTCGCTGGTCGATTATTTTTGCAGGGCGGAGCTCGAAACGGCGCAAGTGCAGGCCCGCGACAAGTGGCGCGACATGCAGCCGGTCGATGGTGTGGGGCCCGAGGCCTGTTCGCGGCGCCGCGACGTTATCGCCTTTGATCATGCCGAGTTTTCGACCTGGATCGAGGCGGTGGAGCGCGCCGATGGCCCGCGCGGCTGGCCGCTGGCGCATGGGCGGATGCTGTCGATCGAAGAGCAGATGGCGCAGCGGGCGATGTTTGGCCTCAAGGTCTTGGACCCGGGCGGCGGGCTCGACAAGGCGGCGTTTGCAAGCGATTTTGGCAAGACCGTTGACGAGGTTTTTGGCAGTGTTCCCAAGGAGCTAGTCGAGGCCGGCGCCATTGTCGACACGGGCACGCACCTGCAATTCACGCCGGGCGGCACGCTGCTGGGCGACGAGGTGTGCCAGCGCTTCTATACCGAGGAATTGCGACGGAAAATGGTGTCGCGGGTCCGTGTGCGCGCCGAGGGCAGTACCGTAGCCGTGCCGCGGGGCAGTGAAAAGCAAGCTATTGATTCTGCTGAGGTCTTAGTGATCGGCGCCGGCGTGGCCGGGTTGCATGTCGCAGCGGCCCTGGCGGCGGACCTGGGCGCGGGCGTATTGCTAGTCGAGGCCGAGGACGAGATCGCACGGGGCGCAACTGCGGCTGCACTGGGCGGTTTTCGCACGCAGTTCGCCGACCCGCTGCTCGCCGAGCTGACGGTGCGGTCGCTGCTCGCGTATCAAAAGCTGGCGCAGGGGCCCGAGGGTCACCGGCTGGGGCTGCAACGCGACGGCTATGTGTTCTTGGTGGCGAATGCGGCGGACCGTGCGCTGTGCGACCAGCAGGCGGCGATCGCCCAGCAGCATGGCCAGCCGATGCAGTGGCTCGACCCCAAGCAACTGACTGACTTGATTCCGGGTATTGCTGTGGGCGATCTGCTCGGCGCCTGGTATGGGCCCGAAGACGGTCGCCTGGACCCCCACGGCGTGGCGTGGCTGGCGCGGCGCGCGATATTGGATCGCGGAGGCAGGCTGCTGCTCGACACGCCGGTCAAAAAGCTGAGGCTGCACAAGGGCTCGGTAGTGGGTGTCGACACGGAGCGCGGCTGGATCGCGGCGCGGCAGGTGGTGCTGTGCACGGGCGCGGCGACCCCGCAGTTGCTCAAAAGTGCCGGCGTTGACCTGCCGCTGGCCATCGACAAAAGGCGCATCTTGATGGCGCAAGGTATTGATCTGCCAAAGTATCCCGGCCCGCTGGTGCTGGGGCAGACGCCGCCGCTGTACTTTCGGCCCGAGTCCAATGGCCTGCTGGTATCGGCGCGCGAGCTGAGCAACGACGACGACTTGCCATGGGACGCGGTGGTGCGCGAGCGCGCCATCGAGCGGCTGCCGGCGCTGAAAAATGCACGCTGGATCCCGGGTTGGAGCGGTCAGCAGACCCATAGCCGCGACGGTCGGCCGCTGGTGGGGCCGTGCCCTGGGCTCGAAGGGGTGATCCTATGTACTGCGTTGGGCGGTGCGGGGATCATGCACGCGCCGGCGGTGGCGGCGCTGGCAGCGGGTTGGGTGCTGGGTACGGCCGATGGTGCGGTGGCCGAAGAGCTGGATCCGCGGCGGGCCGGCCTGGGGCAAATCGATCCCTAAAACGCGCACCTCTGACCACTTCAACCTTGCCTGATCCAGCAAATTTCCGTACACTGCCGCCCCCTAGCCGGGCGAGCTGTGTGTTCGTTTTCGGCCAGGGAGTTAGTAAGCAAAGAAAGGCACAGGCTTTTCGCTACAACACATGCCCCGGCACCGGCATTTTCAGCGACGTTCGCTGCGACTCCGGCGCAAAGTTCCGTGCGGAAAGTTCGCTTTCCGTGCACTGCGGGGCAGAGGTACAACGGAGCTAGGATATGGAAACAGTTACAGTTCGCGACATGCTCGAAGCCGGCGCTCACTACGGTCACCAGACCCGGCGCTGGAACCCCAAGATGAAGCCGTACATCTACGGCGCCCGCAACGGCATCTACATCATCAACCTGGGCCGCACGGCTAAGTTGTTGAAGGATGCCCAGAACTTCCTCTCGCGCCTGACGGCTCGCGGCGAGCAGGTTCTGTTTGTGGCCACCAAGCGCCAGGCCCGCGACATCGTTCGCGAAGAGGCCGCTCGCGCCAAGATGCCCGTGGTCGCCCACCGCTGGCTCGGCGGCACGCTCACCAACTTCCGCACGCTCAAGACCTCGATCGAGAAGCTGTCGGAAATCGAGCACATGCTGAGCCCCGAGATGGCTGGCCGCCTGCCCAAGAAAGAGCTGAGCAACCTGAACAAGCAGCACGACAAGCTGATGCGCAACATCGGCGGCCTGCGCACCATGCCCTCGATGCCCGGTGCCATTTTCGTCGTCGACCCCAGCGAGGAGCACATCGCCATCGCCGAAGCGCGCCGCAAGGGCATTCCGGTGGTTGCGCTCTGCGACACCAACGCCGACCCCGATGTCTGCGACTACATCATCCCCGCCAACGACGACGCCATGCGCTCGATCCGCTTGTTCGTCAAAGCGGCGGCCGATGCCTGCATCGCCGGCGCGCAGATGTCGCGCGATCAAATGGGCCGCGATTTCGACGGTGGCGCCTCGTCGTCCTCGGGTGCCGAAAATGTTGAGGTCATTCGCAAGCCGACCCACAAAGACGTGGTAGTCGACGAAGTTGAAGTTGAAGTTGAAGGCGAAGGCGAAGAGGCGTAAGCCTACGAGTCCTCTACAGAACCCCCTCAATCCACTTTCTGTTTTTGGAGAATACCATGGCAGTTACCGCTGCTCAGATCAAAGACCTGCGCGAGCGCACTGGCGCGCCGATGGGCGACTGCAAGAAGGCGCTCGAAGAGACCGCGGGCAATACCGACAAGGCCATCGAGTTCCTGCAGAAGAAGGCCCTCGCCACCGCCGCCAAGAAGTCGGGGCGCATTGCCGCCGAAGGCCGTGTCGGCACGTACCTGCACCACGATGGCAAGACCGCGGTGCTTATCGAAGTCAACTCGGAGTCGGATTTCGTCGCCAATACCGACGACTTCAAGGACCTCGTCGCCAACCTCTGCCTGCAGATCGCCGCGATGTCGCCCCGCTGGGTCCGTCGCGAAGAAGTGCCGGCGGCCGAGTTGGCTACCCAGCGCGGCATTTACGAAGCGCAGGTCCGCGAGCTGGGCAAGCCCGAGAACTTGGTCGCCAAGATCGCCGAGGGCAAGCTCAACGCGTGGTACGGCGATGTCTGCCTGCTCGACCAGACCTTTGTCAAAGACGACAAGGTGACGGTCGGCAAGTGGTTGGCGGAGCGCATTGGCAAGTGCGGCGAGAACCTCGTCGTGCGCCGCTACGTTCGCTACGAGCTGGGTGAGGGCCTCGAGAAGCGCTCGGACGACTTCGCCGCCGAAGTGGCCAAGATGGCTGAAGCCTAAGTCTCTAGAAAGACTAGTCGAGCCCGGCTTGGGAGGACGCTTTGGCGCCGCTCAAGTCGGGCTCGCTGCGTTTTTGGCTGGCTTGCCGCAAAGGCGCAAACGGTGTACACCACTGCCGCTTCCGCGATGGAGGCCGATGGGACCGCTATGCTCAAGTACAAGCGCATTCTGCTCAAGCTCAGCGGCGAGGCTCTGGCCGGCGATAAGGGCTATGGCATCGACATCGCTACGCTCGAAATCATCGGCGCCCAATGCGTCGAAGTGGCCAAGATGGGCGTCGAGTTGGCCATCGTCATCGGTGGCGGCAACGTCTTTCGCGGTGTAGCGGGCGCGTCGGCCGGCATGGACCGCGCCAGCGCCGACTACATGGGCATGCTGGCCACGGCCATGAACTGCTTGGCAGTACAAGATAAACTCGAGAAGCTTGGCGTGCAGACCCGCGTGCAGTCGGCGATCACCATGGATCAGATCGCCGAGCCGTACATTCGCCGCCGCGCGATCCGCCACTTAGAGAAGGGGCGCATCGTTATCTTCGCCTGCGGCACCGGTAATCCGTACTTTTCAACGGATACCGCTGCGGCGCTCCGGGCGACCGAGATCGGTGCCGAAGTGATCCTCAAGGCCACCAAGGTCGACGGGATTTACGACGCGGACCCGCGCAAGGTACCAGATGCCAAGCGCTTTGACGAGATTACCCACATGGATGCGCTGCAGCGGCGCCTGCAGGTAATGGACTCGACCGCGCTGTCGCTGTGCATGGACAACAAGCTGCCGATCATCGTGTTCGACCTAAACCAAGTGGGCAATATCTTGCGCGTGGTCAAGGGCGAAAAGGTCGGGACGCTCGTGACGGCTTAGTGGACTGGCTTGGATCGAAGGGTAGCAAGGGCTTGATAGGTAAGGAGGATTGCCATGGAAGAAGAGATTTTTGCCGACTTGCAGCACAGTCTTGACGCCTCTGTAGACCACTTTCGCCACGAATGCGGCAAGTTGCGTACCGGTCGCGCCAATGCCGCGCTGATGGACGGTGTGCGCGTCGATTATTACGGTAGCGAGTCGCCGCTCAACCAGGTGGCGACGGTGAGCGTGGTCGACGCCCGCATGCTGCAGGTCAAGCCGTGGGAGCGCAACATGTGCGGCCCCATCGAAAAGGCGATTCTGGCAGCGAATTTGGGCCTGACGCCATCGAACCGCGGCGATGTGGTGCTGGTGCCGATTCCGCCGATGACGGGCGATCGCCGCAAAGAATTGGTTAAAGTTGTCAAGCATATGGCCGAGGATGCCAAGGTGAGCAGCCGCAATGCCCGCCGCGATGCCATCGATCTGCTCGAGTCGCTCGAAGACTTCCCCGAAGACGACCTGACCCGCGGCAAGAAGAAGGTGCAAGACATGGTCGATGCCAACACCAAGCGCATCGAACTGGCCGAAAAAGAGAAAGAAGTCGAAGTGCTCGAGGTCTGACAGCGCCGCCCAGCGCGAACGACCCGATCGCATTGGGTATTCTGTGGGCGGCCCTGTCCTTTTCGTGGGGCGCAAGCTCGCGTCATTACGGCTGACTCGCCGCGCCGCGCCGCAGATCCCGTCTGGTATTTAGAGTTTCGGGCGCGAGTATGAGGCGCGGCTATTGGGTGCGCGCTTCGGCCCGCCAGCGCGCCGCTTCGGCCGCCACAAAAGCACGGTCGTCTACTTCGCAAGCTAGCAAGAATGCAGCAGAAAACCCGCGTCCGGCCCGCAATTCGCGACATAGGCTGGCGTAGGGGCGCGTACCGTGTTGTTGCCACCATGCCGCAAAAAGCTGGGCGGCCACGGCATATACCACACCGCCCAGGTCGGCAATGCCAGCATCGTCGGAGTATGCGGCCGA
Organism: uncultured Myxococcales bacterium; assembly: GCA_903883645.1. Taxonomy (GTDB): domain Bacteria; phylum Myxococcota_A; class UBA9042; order UBA9042; family UBA9042; genus SXRM01. The sequence goes on from CAISBR010000147.1 coordinate 57,224, forward strand.
TTCCACTGCATCGTCAGCTAGATAGCGCCGGCCAGTTGCAGGTGGCAGGCCCTCGGCAGCCACCACCGCTAGTCCCTCGCGAAACCAGGTGGGCGCGTAGGCTGGGGCCCGCTCAGGGCTGGTAGAACGCTGAAACCACAGAATATGCGCCAGCTCATGCAGCACCAACGTGACCCACTCGCCGGGATCGGGCGGTGCGGGCCAGCGCTCGGGTCGCAGCAGCCACACGGCATCATTCCAGGCCAAGCCGCGCAAATCGAGCAGCGACGCTCGTGGCGCTAACAGCTTCAATTCGATAGAATTATCGACAAGGAGCAACTTCACTGGCCGGCAAAACCGCCCCCACGGACTCAGGCGGGCCAGGCGCCGCGGCAGGTCGCGTTCTAGGGCGCGGCTATACGGCGAATCGGCCGCCAGGTCGGCGTGCAGTTCTAAGGCGATGCTCGAAATCGATAGAATCATCGGGTGGTTCGAGGTCCGCCGTCACTCGGCCGTTTGCCGCCGTGTCCGCCCATGCTACCATCGCGGCTCAGGGCCGGCCAGCACGCCGGTGCAACCCAGCCCCGCTGCTCGCGCAATCCCCCCGCGCGCCGAGATAGTCGTATGGTTATGCTGCCTTCTGCACGCGTGTCGCGCACTTCGATGATCCAGTCGGGAGCCACGCCGCTGCGCTTGGGCCTGACCTTGGGCGACTTGGCCGGGATCGGCCCCGAAGTCTCGGTGCAGGCCCTGCTGCAGACCGACTTGCATCGCCGCTGCCTTGTGCGCATCTATGTGGTTGCCGAACATCAGGATTGGCTCCGCGCCACCTGCCAGCGGTATGGGCTGCTGGGTGGCACGCCGATCCCCGATGCCGGCCTGCAGATTGTGCCGGTCGAGTGCGCGGTGCACAGTGGCCCGCAGCGCCCCGGTTTAACGAGCGAAGCGAGCCAAGCCCACGCCTTTGCCGCGCTAGAAGCCATGGCCGATGCTGCAGTTTTGGGCGAGATCGACGCGATGGTCACCGGGCCAGTGCCCAAAAGTATCTTTGATCATCTGACGCCGCGGCCCCCTGGGCAGACCGAGTTTTTGGCACATCGGTTGGGCGCCAAGCGGTTTGCCATGATGCTGGCCGGGCCCCGTCTGCGGGTGGTGCCGGTGACGACCCATATCGGTCTGCGCGATGTGGCGGGGGCGCTCACTACCCAAGGCATTGTGGATTGCGGCCTTGCGGCGGTCGATGCGCTGACCCGCTGGATGGAGCTGAGTGCGCCGCGCTTGGCGATCTGCGCCCTAAATCCGCACGCGGGCGAGGGTGGCCGGCTGGGCGACGAAGAGGAGCGCATTATTGTGCCCGCGGTCGAGCAGTTGCGCGAACTTGGCATCCACGCCGAGGGGCCGCACGTGGCGGACACGGTGTTCTACCGCGCCATGAACGGCCGCTTCGACGCGGTGTTGTGCATGTACCATGACCAAGCTCTGGGGCCGCTCAAGACCGTGCATTTCCACGATGCGGTCAACTTGACCTGTGGCCTGCCGATTCCGCGCCTGTCGCCCGACCACGGCACCGCCTACGACATTGCCGGTCGCGGCACGGCCGACCCGACCAGTATGGTGCAAGCCCTGGCCCGCGCCGAGCGTATGGCCTCGCGCGCCGCTCTTCAACTCAACAGACCCGTTGCATAAACGGTAACTTGGAGGCCCTATGGCAGCGTTTCGTCGGCAGGTACAGTGGACCTTGGCCGCGCTGGCTTGGCTATGCGCACTGCCCAGTTGCCGGGGTGGCGACACGGGGCAACAGACGCAACCCGGTGCGCAGACTCAGCAAGGTAGCGGTGGCGGTCCGAGTGGCGGTCTGGGCAATGGCGGTCAGGCGGCGCAAGGGGCTGCGGGTGGGGCACTGGCCTTGCCGCACGGCGCGACTCGCTCCGCGAGTGACAAGGCGTTCGGCGACGACCCGGTCAGCTGGCTCGACCTGAAGTACCAGCTTGAGCTGCCGCGTTCGACACAAACGCAGGCGATTACGCTGCCGTGGCAAGAGGTTACGCCCACTGCGATGCCGGCGGTGCCCAACAATCCCAAGGGTGTGGCCAAGGCGGTCGTGCACCGTTGGATCGAGCCGGTACTGCTGCTCGGCCGCAGCGAGGTGGCGACCGGCGAGCAGGTATTGGGCAAGCTGCGCTGCCAGGCGGAGCAAAAGGACCTGTGCAGCGATGCCGGGTTGCGAGCCCCCACGGGTCGGCAGCGTCTCGATTTTGATCCCGCCCAGGCCGACGCCAATGGGCTGCCGGGCTGGCTGGTCAAGGCGGCGGGCGACCAGGGCTGGCGCGGCAAGCCGGTGCTGCTTTTCGCCGATCGGCGCGTGGCGATTCAGGCGGTGCTGCAGGCCCAGTCGGCGCTGCTCGCGGCCGGTGCGGAGCCGCGCTTAGTTACAGCAACGCTTTACGGTACATTGGGTTATGTGCTGCCGCCGCAGCCCCAGCCGCCTACACTGCTGGCCTTTGAGCCGACTACCGCAGTCGCCGATGTGGATGCCGCCCCCGACCGTGTGCCGCGCGACCTAATTGGCGTGGTGGTCGAGGTCTATACGACGGGGATGCATCTGACCCTGAAGCGCCCGGCGCCGCATCCGGCGACCACCCCCGAGTTGCTCGGAGATGTAGTGCAAGCTCTGAATATTTGGGCAGAACGTGCCCGTACGACCGCGCCACAGCTAAAGGTCGCGACGGTGCGGGCCGCGGCCGAGGCGCCGTGGGAAGAGGTGGTGCGCGCCATCGACGGTCTGCGCGACACCTGTGCCCGCGCCGCCAAGGGCACGCCGTGCCACGATAATCGGTCGCTGTTCGCTTGGGTTACGCTCGACGTGCTGCCCGTTGCGCCACCGGCCGCGATCAAGCCCGCAACCCCGATGTAGTCCTGTAATTTCAAGCAGTAGAAAATGCCTGCTCTATTCTCGGCGCAGATGTGCGCGTCACGGCTTCGTCGCCCTGTGGCCAGCAACGCTTGACTCATGCGCCCTTACGCGATAGACCCCAGGCGCTAAGGCCGGCACAACGCCCGCTTTCAGGAGTTTCGATGACCGCCCGCCCGTACCTCTTTGGCCCCACGTTCGACGAGATGCTGCACCCCGACACCATGCCGGCGGCCAAGCGCCAGAGTGCGCTGAATGCTCGCAAGAACAACGACTTGCTTAACCCCGACTTGCTGTGGGACATCACCTGGCGCCGCCCCGACGGCAAAGTCCGCTGCCACGTGGTGCCCAAGGCGCTGACCGGCGTCGACTGCGACATCGTGGTGTTGCACGGCCACGGCTTCCCCACGGGCTCGCACAAAGTGGGCGCCACCTATTCGGGCGCTCTGGAACGCCAGCTCAAAGGGGATGTAACCCCGGGTGTGCACACGCTAGTTTGGCCATCGACCGGCAACTACGGCATCGGCGGCGCCTGGGTCGGCCCGCGCATGGGCTACGAGTCGATCGTGATCCTGCCCGAAGAAATGAGCGCCGAGCGCTTCCAACGCATCGAGAACTACGGCGCCCATGTCATCAAGACGGCCGGCTGCGAGAGCAACGTCAAAGAGATCTTCGACGCCTGCAAAGAGATCGCCAAGCGCGGCGAGATCCGCGTTTTGAATCAGTTTGAAGAGCTGGCCAACTACCGTTTCCACTGGCACGTGACCGGCAATTCGGCTTGCGACGCGGTCGAAGAGCTGGCCGCAGAAGGCAAAGTGGGCGGCAAGGTCGCGGCGTTTGTCTCGGCGATGGGCTCGGCGGGCACGATTGCCGCGGGTGATCGCTGCAAACAACGCTACATCGACTGCAAAATCGTGGGCTTAGAACCTGTACAGTGCCCCACCCTGTACAGCAACGGCTACGGCGGCCACGACATCCAGGGCATCGGCGACAAGCACGTCACCTGGATCCACAACGTGACCAACATGGACGCGCTGGCCTGCGTCGACGACATTGAGTGCAAGCTGGTGCTGCAGGTGCTGACTGACCCGACCGGCCAGAAGTACCTTAAGGATAACCTGGGTTTGTCGAACGACGAGGTCGAGTTCTTCGGCAGCCAGGTCGGCATCTCGGGCATCTGCAACATCCTGGGCGCCATCAAGACCGCCAAGCACTTTGGCATCGGCAAGGGCCAGACCATCGTCACGGTCTGCACCGACGGCTTTGACCGCTACCCCAGCGTGATGGCGCAGATGCAAGAGACCTACGGCCCCATCACCGAGATGGAAGCCCACGCGCGCATCCGTTCGATCCTGCTGAATCAGAAGACGGATTACGTGCAAGAGGGTACGGTCATCAACCGCGCGCGCTGGCACCAGCTCAAGTACTACACCTGGGTTGAGCAGCAGGGCAAGACGGTCGAAGAGCTTGAAGCGATGCGCAGCCAAGACTTCTGGCTGGCCCAGCAGGCCAAGGTGGCCGACGTCGACAAGGCGCAAAAGACCGCCCGCGGCTTCTAGTTTCGCTCTCTGCCGGCGCGGTCGCATCAGCCTAGTGGTGGTGTCGACCGCGTCGGTGTTTTTCGCCCCCATTGGCTTGTGGAGCTCTACGTGCCGCGCTGTCCCGCTCAAGTCATCCTGTGTGGCCCCTTCCCCGAAGGGGGGGCGATCGGCGGCTATGCGCGCGGCAACAGCTTGATTGCTGGCAGCTATCTCGACGACGACTTCGGCATTGCCAAACTGGCCGTCACGGTGCCCGGCGATGGCGGTCCGGCGCGGCGCATGGCCGTGGATATGCAGCGCACCGTGACCATGCTGCAGCGCGAAAAAGCGCCGATCGTGCACCTGTCGGCTCAGTACACCAGTGGCACGCCGCGCGAATACGCGGTTTTTAAGCTGGCCAAGGCCTATAAGCGCAAGTTTCTGCTGGATATTCGCGCCGGCTGGTTCATCGATATCTACGGCGACCCCAAGGCCCCACTGCGGCGCTGGATGTTGGCGCAGATGATCCGCGGCGCCGATGCCATCACGGTCGAGGGCAAGCGCTACCAGCCGTGGCTGCAGCAGCATTTTGGCCGCGATGCCACTTATGTGCCTAACTTTGTTCTTGAACGTGATCGCGAACTGCGCCCCGCTGCGCCACTGCTGCCGCCGCAAGCCGGCGAGCCGGTCGAGCTGGTCTACGCGGGGCGCCTGGCGGAGCTCAAGGGCATCGAAGAAGCGGTCGACGCCTGCGGAATTTTGCAGCGGCGCGGTCTTGCTGTCCGGCTGCACCTGGCCGGCAATGGCGATGGGGCCTTTGCCGATGTTTTACAGCACCATATCGACCGCTTGCCGACCGGCACGGTGGTGCTGCACGGTACGCTGAACCATAGCGGTGTGCTCGACCTGTTTGCCCGCAGCCATCTGCTCGTCTTCCCCACCCGCTGGACGGGCGAGGGCCACGCCAACGTCGTCAACGAGGCCATGCAATCGGGCCTGCCGATCTTGACCACCCATCAAGGCTTCTTGGGCGACGTGGTCACGCCGGAGTGCGGTGCAGTGCTGCAGACCGTGTCGCCGCAGAGTGTGGCCGATGGCATTGCCACCTTGGCGGGCGACTGGCCGCGCTTGCAGGCCTCGGGCAAGGCGGCGCGCGAGCGGGTCTACAGCCAGTTCTCCGACCGCGTGGCCATGGCGAGCCTGGGCGGCGTCTACCGCGCGCTTTTGAGCCGGTAGCCAAGCCAGCTCAGCGCCAAACCCAGGGTCGCGCGCAGTCCGACCAGAATATATATCTACAAACAGTTCAGTGGCTTATATAGATCCGTCTTGGCTATCGGCCTCGGCCTCGTCGATCGCCGCCGCACCACTATCCAAAAGTAGCGCATCCAGCTCGGGGTCTGGGTCCTGCCCATCGCGCCGCGCCGCCGTCGCCGGCACCTCTTGCTGCTCGAGCTCGAAGCACTTGTCGACCGCGCCCTCGTTCGGGTTGTTTGGATCGGCCGGTGTCGCTAAATAGCCTGTACGCACGCCGTCTTTGCCCCAGCACTCGTGTAGCGATGCCAGGGTCTTGGGCTGCCCAGTCGCCAGTGACGCCAGCAGCGCATCGGCCCGGCCGCCGACCCCCGTCTTCCAGCGCACCCGCATGGCCAGCGCTTCTACGCCCGGCAGCAGGTCCGTCCAGTCGCCAATCGCGATCGTGCGCGCCTGCCCGCCCACGCCCGGCCGAACCAGCGCATCGCCTACCACATTGACCGGCATATCCGCCTTCGACGGGTCGCTCACGTTTACAAAGGCGATGCGGCGGCCCTTCACGTCGCTTTTGTGGTTGGCGAACCACACGTGCAGCGAACCCGTCTTGCCGGGCGCACCAAACAGCGCGGAAGCGTTGGTCAGGCTCACGTGCAGGCGCCCGCCGCCCACCTTGGGTGCCTTCTTCAAGAATACGCCCGTCAGCAAGAACTTCTGGGGTCCGCCCGCTTTGCTCCCCGTCACTAGGTAGCGCAGCCGGTCGGTCGCAGTGCGCACTACCCAAAACTTTAGGTCTACACCGGCCTTGCTACCCGTCCACAGCGCATAGGGCTGCTGCGCTGTGTTGTCGCCAGTGGTCGTCGGCGCTTTGCCCTCGGCCAGGTCGCTCACCACATTGAGCACCACTGCCAGCGCATTGCGTGCTGCCGTGTCGTCTTGCTGGGCCAGCGCCAGCAGCGTGGCCGGCTTGCCCACCGCGCCCGCCGCTGCACCATCCGCTGCGCCATCGCCTTCCACCACCAGTAGATCGGCGATTTTGACCACGTCGTCTTGCGTTACGGCCTCGCCGCTGGCCGTCGTGCTGCTGTCTTGGCTGGTGCACCCGCCGATCGCCCACGCGATCGCGATGGCCGCCGCTGCCATGCCTCTCAACTTGCGCATCTATCCCTCTGGTTGGCCCGCAGTCTGCGTGCACGGACTACAGCATGCACCGGCACCGGCACGCAGCAACAGGTCGCCGCCGCCTTCATCCTACTTTACAATGTACCGCCCGGCTGCCTGTGGGCTTGTCGGCTGGCGGGCATGCCTGCTACCGTGGTTGGTTCGCGCTCGGTCCGCGGCCTTTTGTCGCCATGCCGAGCACGCAGCAAGAACGAACCCAATTCAGCGCAACGAAGGCAGGCGCTGGCGAAAACTCTTTACTGCTCAATAAGTTGCAAGCTTACCCGCTAGGGCACGCCGCGCAACATCGGCACGTAGGTCAGGGTTTTCGGTTGGTCCTCTAGTACACGGCGGCGTGGCATTCGGATGAGCTGGTTCCAGTCTCTCTTCTCAAACGACATTGCCATCGATCTTGGCACCGCCACGACCCTGATTTACATCAAGGGCCGCGGTATTGTCAGTCGCGAGCCGTCGGTCGTGGCCGTGCAGGTCGACGCCCGCGGCCAGCGCCGGGTCCTCGCCGTAGGCAAAGACGCCAAAGAGATGATCGGCCGCACGCCCCAGGGCATCGAGGCCATTCGCCCCATGCAAGGTGGCGTGATCGCCGACTTTGAGATCACCGAAGCGATGCTCCGCTACTTCATCAACCGCGCCAACAGCAAGCGAACCCTGGTGCGCCCGCGCGTGATCGTCTGCGTACCCTGCGGCATCACCGACGTCGAAAAACGCGCCGTACGCGAATCCGCCGAATCGGCCAGCGCCCGCGAAGTGTTCTTGATCGAAGAGCCCATGGCGGCCGCGATTGGGGCCGGTCTGCCCATCGCCGAGCCCGCCGGCAACATGATCGTCGACATTGGCGGCGGCACCACCGAAGTCGCGGTGATCTCGCTCGCCGGCATCGTCCATAGCCACTCGCTCAAGGTTGGCGGCGATCGCATGGACCAAGCGATCGTCGATCACCTGCGGCGCAAGTACAATTTGCTGATCGGCGAGCGCTCGGCCGAGCAGATCAAGCTGCGCATCGGCAATGCTTGGGGCTCGCCTGGCATGGCCAGCATGGAGGTCAAGGGCCGCGATGTGGGAGCCGGCGTGCCCCGCACCGTGGTGGTGGGCGCCGACGAGATCCGCGAAGCCCTGGCCGAGCCGCTGGGCGAGATCGTGCGCGCCGTCCGTGGAGCGCTAGAGCGCACGCCCCCCGAGCTTAGCGCCGATATTGTCGACAAGGGCGTGGTGCTGGCCGGTGGCGGGGCGCTGCTAACGGGAATTGATCAGCTGCTGCGCGAAGAAACGGGCCTGCCGATCCTCATCGCCGACGATCCGGTCAGCTCGGTGGTCAAGGGCGCGGGCATGGCGCTCGACGACCCCGATCTGCTGCGGCATGTGGCCATTCGCTAAGAAATAACTAGTAAATACATGCATCTGACACGAGGGTGCTCGTGCCTGACGCCCGCCGATCGCCCCAAAACGACCGGCTGCGCTCACAAAAACGACAGCCGCCGCGAGCACCCTGGGGGAGAGGGCGCGCGCGACGGCCGCGAAGATCGAACGACGCTAGCGAACTAACCGACGGCGAAATCGTCGTTGGTCGTGTGCAGCTCGCCGTGGACGCGCTGGCGCTTGGCCATGGTCAGCACGGTCTCAGGCACTTCTTTCACGTGGCGATCGAGGTGATCGGCCAGCGAACGCAGCGCGGCGAAGTGATGAGCCGACGTGGGCGCAGCGCCCTTGCCGTCGTTGGCCAAGAACAGGTCGAAACGGCGGCCCGAGACCACCGGATTGACCAAGCTACCCTTGCGGCAGGCTTCGACCAGCAGGCGCTCGCCCGTTTGGTCGTGACGCAGCGTGATCGGCACGGCACCCTTGTGCACGGCGCCAATCTGCTCGACGATCCAGTTGCCGGCCGGCAGCGCGCCCTGGCCAGTGGAACCCAAGCTCTGGCCTTTGGAACCAACGGCGGCGACGGCAGCGGCAGCAGCGACCGAAGTGCCCAACAATGCGAGAAAATCGCGGCGAGATACAGACATGACAAACCCCCGGAGGACGAACTCCCTGACGGCAAGTCTAAGGACGTACATGCGCTGCTGTCAAACCAAATCCGCTGCGTGCGCGAGGGGCCGATGACGATGCTGCCCAAGTTGACCTGGACGCCGTGGCCTGCCGGGCTGACGCACGACCGTTGGGCAAGCGCGGCCAAGTCCCTGCGGCGGCGGGGGCGGGTGGTGCTGCTGCATGGCGCGGACATGCCCCGCGATCAGTGCGCGGCGTGGTGCCAGAGCGTGCGTGAGGCCGGTCTGATTGCCGGAATTTCGGTTGATATACATGATGTTGCTACCTTTTTGCCCGAGGTGGCGGCGTGGGGGCCACTGCTGCTGGTGCTGCAACTGGGTAGGGGCGATCGCCCGCAGTTGACCGAGGCGTTGGCCAGCTTAGCGCGCGATCGCTGCCCGACGCTGCGATGGACCACGCTGGGGGTGCCGCGCTGTTGGCTTGGCGGCGCGACTGCCGATCTTGAACTGCAAGACCATGCGTGGCCAGATGATTTGCGCTGTACCAGCTGTGCTGAACGCGGGCAATGCCCGGGTCCGGTGGGCGAACCGCCCGTGCTGCCGCGCCCGGTTGCCGTCAGCAATCAATTCGATGTGGTGCTGGGTGAACACGGCGAGCTCGCACTAGAAATCGCGGGTGAGCGGTGCCGAGGGGCGATCTTGGGCGCGACCGATTCGGCTGTGATGGCCCAGGCGCTCGATCGCGGGCAGCTGTATCTCGACCGCTCTGATGTGGCGCGCATCGATGATTTTTCCGAGCAGATTCAGCTTCTTCTGCCCGATGGCGCCGGGGTGTGGCGGCCAGCGGCGGGCCAGCCGTTCGACCGCGAGGAGGCCGCGCTGCGCCAGGTGATCGCCGGGCTGCGCGGGCTGGTGGTCGATGTGGGCGCCGGGCCGGTGCGCTACCTGGGTCAGCTGCGAAGTGCTTTGCAGTCTGGGCAGTTGCGTTATTTGGCGGTCGAGCCCGACCCGCAGCACCTGGCGCGGAGTCAAACCGCCCTGCCCGAGGGGCAATTTGTGCGCGGTGTGGGCGAGTTCTTGCCCCTGCCCGATGCCTGTGCCGATGCGGTACTGTGGCTGCGCAGCTGGAACCACCTGGGCGACCCGCACCGCGCCGTGGCCGAGGCGCTGCGGGTGGCGCGGCCGGGCGCGACGCTGCTGATCGTCGATAACGTGGCATTCGGCCTGGCCCGCCGCCCAGAGCAGCTGCAGCGCGCGCACGCCATCGCGGTGGCTGAGACGCCGTTTGAGCATTTCCGCAACGATTGTGCCACCGAGGCCTTGCAAGTGGTGCGACAAGTGGCCGGCAATGGCGTAGAAGTAGTGCAAATTCAAGATGTTGAATTGGGCACCTCGAACCAATGGCTGCTGCAGCTGCGGGTCACGCCGCCCGGCCGAATCCTTGAATGATCCGTGCCTAACGGTTACCCTAGCAGGTTGATATCGCCGCGCCGTGCCAGGGGCGTTGCGGTCCCATTCAGGGGTTGTTTCCGACCCCGAAACAGGAACTGCGTTGCAGCACTCGCACCCCGATCTCAATGCTATTCAGGCAGTTGCACACCCCCGTTTCGCGGTGCGCGCGCTACTTGGCTTGCTGGCTGCCTTCGCGGTCACGGGCTGCTACACCACCGAGTTCAACCCGGCGACTCCTGTTGCGGTGGCGGATACCAATTCGGATAGCGCCGACAGCGGCCTTGCGGATGCCGCCGTTGACACAGCGCTCGACACGGCTGCCGAGATCACTGGCGATGCAGTGACATCTGAACTGTCGGACTCTGCTACCGAAATTGCTGCTGCGGATGGAATTGACGCCGGCGATGAACTCGGCGATGTCGATGCCGCGCTCGACGCCACCACCACGGCCGACGCCGACGACGCCGCCGCTGAGACCGATGTTGGCCCCGCACTGCTCGCCGCCGGCCACACCTGCACCGCCGACGACCAGTGCGAGACGGCGATCTGCCTGACCGTGACCGGATCGCCCAAGATCTGCTCCAAGGCCTGCACCGGCGAGTGCCCGGCGGGCTTGCGCTGCGGCCTCGATCTTGCCACCGGCTCTACGTCGGTGCCGTACTGCCTGCCCCTGCCCAGCGACCTGTGCAAACCCTGCGAACTGGATACGGATTGCTCGGGCGGAGCCTGTGTGCCACTCAGCGCCAGCAAAGAGTCGCTCTGCGGCGTAACCTGCGGCCCGGGCGGCACCTGCCCCACCGGCTTTGTGTGCCAGTCGTTCTTGGCCGGCGAAGTCTGCGTGCCCCAGCTCGGCACCTGCACTTGCTCCGACGCGATGGTCGATCAGGGCTGGGCCTGCGAAGTCAGCAACCCCAAGGTGGGCAAGTGCTTGGGCGTGCAAAACTGCACCGCCACCGGCTGGGCGCTCTGCAGCGCCGCCATGCCGATCCCCGAGCTCTGCGACGGCCAAGACAACAACTGCAACGGCCTGACCGACGAGTCGTATACCGCGCTTGGCACCTTGTGCGGCATCGGCCAGTGCGCCGGCGGCAAGTTCATCTGCTCGACCGACAAGAAGACGGTGGTTTGCTCGACTGAAGTGAAGAAGCCGGCCAAAGACCTGTGCAACAACGGCCTTGACGACAACTGCAACGGCCAGACCGACGAAGGCTGCCCACCCAAAGACACCGACAACGACGGCTCGCCCGATCTGCAGGACTGCGCGCCCTACTTGGCCGAGATTCACCCCGGCGCGCTCGAGGGCTGCTGCTTGGCGTTGCCGCCGGTGATCACGCCCACCGCGACGGATGTGTCGATCAAAACCAAGGGTTGCGACCTCAACTGCGACGGCAAGGTCGTGCCGTGCACCACGCTCGACTCCGACGGCGATGGCTTTGTGCCGCCCGAAGACTGCAATAATCTAGCGCCCAAGAGCTACCCCGGCGCGCCCGACAAGTGCGGCGACGGCATCGACCAAGACTGCGACGGCAGCGACGCGGTGTGCGATCTGGGCAATGACCAAGACGGCGACGGCTGGCCCGCAAGCAGTAACGGCGTCATTGTCGACTGCGACGACTCGACCAACACCCGATTCCCGGGCGCCAAAGAGCTGTGCAACGGCATCGACGAAGACTGCGATGGTGTGGTCGACAACGGCAATCCGGGGGGCGGCGGCTCGTGCGGCGCCTCCGTGGGCGCGTGCAAGGCCGGCGCGATGGTCTGCACCGTAGTCGGCTTGTCGAAGGCCGCGACCATGCTTTGTGTCGATGCCCAAGGCGGCGAGCCCGAGATCTGCAACGGCAAAGACGACAACTGCGACGGCCTGACCGACGAGACCTTTATCGATCAGGGGCTTGGCGCCAAGTGCGACACCGACGACAGCGACATGTGCAGCAACGGGATCAAGGCTTGCCAAGCCGACGCCATCTCGCTCACCTGCGCTACGGAGTCGGTCTACGACGTGATGGAGACCTGCAAGTCGCCGGGCGTGGGCAATGGCCAAGACGAAGACTGCGACGGTCTGACCGATGAGGCCTGCTATCCCGCCGACTTGGATGGCGATGGCGCGGTGGGCACGGCCGACTGCAACGAGTACGACGCTGGCTACTCGCCCAAGGTCAAGGTCGAGCTGTGCTGCGACGCGAGCTCGGGCAAGACCCCGCTGCAGATCAAGGCGTGCGACCGCAACTGCGACGGTCAGGTCGCCTGGTGCGACGAAGCCGACCTGGATCACGACGGCTACACCACCGACGATTGCAACCCGCAGGACGCGACGAGCTACCCCGGAGCGCCCGAGGCGTGTGGCGACGGCATCGACCAAGACTGCGCAAACGGCGACCAGGACTGCGCCGGCATCAACGACGAGGATGGCGACAAGTACGCCAATCAGGTGGATTGCAAGCCGTTGGATAAGTTCGTAAATCCAGGGGTCAAGGAGATCTGCAACGGCAAAGACGACGATTGCAACGGCATCACCGACGACGGCAACCCGGGCGGCGGCATGGTCTGCGGCAGCAACGTGGGCACTTGCAAGACCGGACTGTCGGTGTGCACCAAGGTCACGTATGTGGCGCAAGTGCTGTGCGTACCCCAAAAATCGCCTACACCCGAGCTGTGCAACGCCCTCGACGACAACTGCAACGGCAAGACCGACGAGTACTTTACCGACCTCGGCAAGCCGTGCGACGGCGACGACAGCGACAGCTGCCCGAACGGCACGTTTAGCTGCTCTGGCGACGGCAAAAAGACGGTATGCGTCAACGAAACGGTTCAAAACTTGGCTGAATTGTGCGACGGCATCGACAATGACTGCGACGGCCAGACCGACGAAGGCCTGAACTACTTTGGCGCACCGATCGGCGGCGACTGCAAGGGCTTGGGCGAGTGTGGCAAGGGCATCGTAGTCTGCTCGCCAGAGCTGCAAGTTCCGGTGTGTTCAACAGATCTCTACGGAACAATCCCCGGCGGCGTTGCCGAGACCTGCAATGGCAAAGACGACGACTGCGACGGCCTGACCGACGAAGACCAAGTTTTTGCCGGCAAGCATATCAGCGAGGCCTGCAGCGGGCCCGGTGCGTGCGCGGGCGTGCCCGGCAAGGTCGAGTGCGGACCGAGCGGCAAGGCCATTTGCTCGACCATGGTGGGTGGTAGCAAGTTTGCTGGAAAAACAGAGACTTGCAATAACATCGACGACGACTGCGACGGCCATGTGGATGAGGGCTTGGTGGTGGCCGACTCGACTTGCAAGCAAACCGGCGTGTGCAATACCGGCAACGTCGTGTCGAAGTGCACGCTGGGCGTATGGCAGTGCAGCTACTCGGGCGTGGTCGGCTACCAGCCCGACAAAGAATACAGCTGCGATGCCATGGATAACGATTGCGACGGCCAGACCGACGAGGACTTCTTGATCGGCCTAGCCTGCGACGGCCTTGACAGCGACGAGTGCCCCAACGGCACCTGGACCTGCAGCGGTGACCATGGCGACAAAGAGTGTGTCAATGAAACAGTGAAAGATATCGTTGAGTTGTGCAACGGCAAGGACGACAACTGCGACGGCAAGACCGACGAGGGCTTTGATGTGGGCGATGCCTGCGACGGCCCCGACAGCGACGCGTGCAAGAACGGCACCAAGCAGTGCACCAGCGACGGCAAGGGCACGGTCTGCGGCAAAGAGAGTCAGACGGACCTGCAAGAGTTCTGCGACGGCATCGACAACGACTGCAACACCATGACCGACGAGATCTTTACGCTGGGCGCCGACTCCCTGCCCTTGGGCGCGGCCTGCGACGGCCCCGACAGCGACCAGTGCAAGAACGGCGTGGTGGTGTGCGCCACCGACGGCGGTTCGGCGGTATGCGGCACCGAGACCGAGGCCGACATCAAAGAGAGCTGCGACGGCGCGGACAACAACTGCAACGGCCAGACCGACGAAGGCCAGAGCTACTTGGGCAAGGCCATGGGCGCGGTCTGCACCGGCACGGGCGCTTGCGGCGTGGGTACGGTGGTGTGCTCGCCCCAGACCTTGAAGGCCACGTGCTCGACCAACCCGGATGCATACCTGATTTTCAACGGCAAAGAACTCTGCGACGGCCTGGACAACGACTGCAACGGGCTGACCGACGACAACTTGTCGTACAACGGCGTGACGCTGGGCCAGCAGTGCCCCGAGGTCGGCGAGTGCAAGGCCGGTGTGGTGCAGTGCGGCGCGGACAAGCAGGTGGTGTGCTCGACGCAAAAGGGCGGCAACAGCAGCCAGGTCAAGGCCGAAGTCTGCGATGGCAAAGACAATAACTGCGACGGCCAGACCGACGAGGGTCTAGCCGTAGCAGACTCGAACTGCAAGAAAGTGGGCGTGTGCGTCTCGACCAAGCTAGTCGCGGTCTGCCAATCGGGCGCCTGGACCTGTGATTACGGTGCGGTCGACAAGTACGAGGCCATCGAGGCGACCTGCGACGGCCTCGACAACGACTGCGACGGCTTGACCGACGAGGGCTTCGACATCGGCAAGGCCTGCGACGGCAACGACACCGACCAGTGCAAGACCGGCACGTTTAGCTGCGCGCCCGGTGGCGGCGATCACCAGTGCATCAACGAGGATCAGCAGAATATTCAAGAAGTTTGCGACGGCAAGGACAACGACTGCAACGGCCAGACCGACGAGATCTTCACCTACGGCGCGGCGGCGCAAAACTTGGGCGCGACGTGCGACGGCGTGGGCACCTGCGGCATCGGCAAGGTGGTGTGCAACGCGGCCATGACGGCGGCGGTGTGCTCGACCGACCCCGAAGGCCCTTCGAGCCAGGCCAAGAATGAGGTGTGCGACAGCCTGGACAACGACTGCGACGGTCTGACCGACAATGGTATGAAGTTCCAAGGTTTGTCGATCGGCGCGCCCTGCTCGGGCGTGGGCGAGTGCGGCTTGGGCAATGTGGTCTGCAACAGCAAGCAGCAGGCCGTGTGCTCGACCAACCCCGACGGCCCGGATCACCAAGATAAGTCTGAGGTTTGCAACGCCAAGGACGACAACTGCGACGGGCAGACCGACGAGACCAGCGCGCTCGACCCCAAGTCGTCGACATGCAACCAGATCGGCGTGTGCGCCAAGGCGCTGGTCGCCACTTGCAGCAAGGGCTCGTGGAAGTGCAGCTACAACGCAACCTTGGGCTTTGAGGCCAAAGAGACGCTGTGCGACGACCTCGACAACGACTGCAACGGCGTGACCGACGATCCGTACCCCACCAAGGGCAAGATCTGCGACGGTGTGGACGCGGACCTGTGCAAGAACGGCATCTTTGTCTGCACGGTCGCCAAGAACGATGTGGTGTGCAACGAGTCGGACACCGGCAGTGCCGCCAGCGCCGAGATTTGCGACGGCAAAGACAACGACTGCAACGGTCAGACGGACGAGCTGTTCCCGACCTTGGGCCAGGCGTGCGACGGACCCGACAGCGACCTGTGCCCCAACGGCGTGCTGATCTGCACCGGCGACGGCAAGACCGTGGTGTGCGGCGACGAGTTTATCCAGAACTTGGTCGAAGTTTGCGATGCGCTCGACAACAACTGCAACGGCCAGACTGACGAAGGCTTGGGCCTGGGCACAGCCTGCGACGGTGCCGACGACGACCAATGCAAGAACGGCACCGTCACTTGCGGGCCGACCGGCAAGACGGTGTGCGAGAACGAGACCATCACCGGCATCAAAGAGATCTGCGATAACAAGGACAATAACTGCGACGGCGTGACCGACGAGGGCTTTGCGCAAAAGGGCCAGAAGTGCGATGTGCCCACCGACATCGACAACTGCGCGACGGGCACGTACCAGTGCACCACGACGGGCGCGCTCGCCTGCATCGGCGATGTGGCCTGCGTGGGCGGCGTGCCCTGCAAGTACAGTGGCTCGAACACGGTGGTCGATCAGTGTATCTGCAACGGCAATCAGGCCTGCAATGTGGACCAGGGCAACTCGTGCTCAGCCGCCGGCGTGTGCACCTGCTCGGGCGCCGCAGCGTGCACCTTGCCGCAGAAGTGCTCGGGCGGCTGCAAGTAGACTTTGCCCGTCTAGCCAGAAATCAATAGAAAACTCGAAGGCAACGGCTAAACGACGCGCAGCAGCAGCAGCCCAAAGGCTTCGCGATCGGTGGCGCTCCACTCGTGCGGATGGAGCACGGCGGCAGCTCCTCCCGTGGGCGAGGCCATTACACGGCGCACACGCACGGCAAAGCGCCGCTCGCTGCCTGCCTCGCCGCGCCACAGCAGCTCGGCGGCCTCGGGCAGGTGTGGCACGGCACCCGCAAACGAAATCAGCAAAGTAGCGCCGTCGCGGTCGTACTCAACCTGGCTGCGTCCCAAGGGTAGGCCATGCAGACTGAGCGTACCCGTAGGCAGTTGTGCGGGCGCGGGTGTGCGCCGCGCGCGGGTGGTGCGGCTGTGGGCCGAGCTGGGCGGTAGTGCCAGCGTCTGCGCTGTGGCCACCGACCCCGCCAGGTCGCGGAGCAGCGCCGCCGTCGCCTCGGCCACCAGTCGCTCGCGCGCCGCCAGCCGCAGCTCGGCCCGGCCAAAACCAGCTTCGTAGTTTAGCAACTCATTGCGGCGCCGGGCCACGAGCTGGCTGCGCCGTTGCAGCATCTCGTGGCGGGCCGCCAGCAGGGCCTCGCGCCCCAGGTGCAGCGTCTGCGACTTGGCGACCAGCCCTTCGACATCGCTGTCGCCGAGAGCCTGACCGCCGCCCAGACCGGCCAGCTGGGTTTGCTTTGCGAGTTCGCTGGCACGGGCCAGCAGTTGCTGCTCACGGTGGTCGAGGCGGGCGGCCCGCTCGGTCAGAGCCTGGCGCTGTGCCGCGAGTAGACCCTCTTGGCCTCGCAACTGGGCGTCTTCTAAGGCAAGGTCGAGCTCCAGCTCGTCGAGCTGTGCCTCGCGTTGCTGCAAGGCGAGCGAGTTGCTCGTGGCGGCGCTCATCAGCCGCGGCTCATCCGCTCGACCCGCTGCCGGTAGGTGCGGACTTGCAGACTCTCGGGGTGGCGGCGTTGTAGTTCTTCAAGAAGGGCGACCGCCGAGTCGTAGAAGCCGCGCTCGATGAAGAAGTCGAGCGTGCCCAAGTCTTTGGCCAAATCGCGCGCCGTAGTGGGCAGCTCGCTCATGGTGCCGGCTTGGCGGGCAAGTCGCGGTCGCGGCAAGGTACCCGAGCGGGCGCGCGGCGTGACGACCGGCTGCTGCGCCGAAGCCATCGCGGCGGCCGGACTGACCGGAGGGCGAGCAGCGGCCCCGGCCGTGTTACCCCAACTCAGCTGGGGCCCCACGGGCTGCGGCAGACGATCGCTCAGCCGCACCACATCTTGCACAATGGTGCGATCGATCCCGTCGAAGCCCGCTTCTTCATCGACGGGCCACTCTTGATCGTCGGGTACGGTGGCTGCCAGTTGCTCAAGTGCTGGCACAGCGGCCGGGCGCGCGGTGAATCCACCCGAGACGGCTCGTGCGGCAAAAGCACCGGATGGCGGGCGACCCGTCACTGCACCCGCGCGAGGCAATGTCTGGCGGGGCACAGGCGTCTGGGTAGTTTGCGGAGCATTTCCGGGTAGATAACTGGTATCGCCGTCAAAGTCCTCTTCGACCATGGGATTGCGCGGCCGGTGGCCACTGGTGCGTGCGGCCACCGGGTTGGGCTTGGCCGGCGCGACGGCGGGCTGTTTAGACGAAGCCGCCGCCGCCTCAAACTCGAGCACGGTGCCACCTTCGACCGCACCCTTCTTGCCGGCAACATGGTCGCGCGCCTCCGCGTCGTCGGGATCGAGGTGATACAGCCTTTCTAGTGTGCGATCCGCCTCTTGGTTCAGGCCGGTGCGGCGCAGGCTGGCCAAAAGCTGCCGGCAGATCGTCGCGGCCTTCTCGCGCTGCCCCAGGTTCTGCAAGGTGTCGATGATCAGATCGATAAGCTCGGCGTCGCCCGGCTCGAGCTCGTAGCACAGAATCAGCTTGGGCAGGGCCAGCGCATAGCGACCCGAACGCACATAATGCAAGGCAAGATCATGGGCTACCGTGGCATTGGTCGTGTCGTGGTGCAGCAGGCGCTCGGCGACCTTCTCCCAATCTTCGGACTCGCCGGCACTGAGCAGGGCTTCGCTCAGCGCCTGAAAATTCTGCGCCGCCTCGGCCGTGCGCCCCGCCCGCGACATCGCCTCGGCCAGCCGCAGTCGTCCGTGCAAGTCGGCGGGGTCGAGGTTCAGCATCCGCTGCACTACGTCGAGAAACTCGGCAATCCGCGACTGCGACTCGAGCAACTGAGCCGCGCGCCGATAGGCCTGCGCCGCATCTTCGACGAGCTTGAGCGCACCCAGCGATTCGCCAAGCTGCACCTGGATCTCGACGTCTTCGGGCGCACAGCGCGCCGCCTGCCGCAGCACCTGCACAGCCTTGTGGTGCTGGTTGCGGATGGAGTAGAACTGCCCGGCCGAATTGTACTCGCGGGCGGCATCCGCCAGCTGCCCGGCGGCTTGGAACGCCTCGGCTTGCTTGAGCTTGTCGACCAGCTCGGTGACGCCGATGTCACTGCGCGTCAGCAGCGCTTCGGAGAGGCGCGGCCGCTTGCCGGTTTCGGAGTTCAAGACAGCCAAGGCAGGCTCCTTTGTGGGTAAAATCGTTTTAACTACGCCTACTTACTGGCGCGCTGCACGTAGCGGCCGTCGCGCGTGTCGATCTGCAGCTGGTCGTCGATGGTAATGTACAGCGGCACGGCGAGCTTGTAACCCGTCTCGATGGTGACCACCTTGGTCGCGCCCGTCGCCGTATTGCCCGCCACCGCCGGATCGCAGTCGATCAGCTTGGCCACGATGAAGTTGGGCGGCATGATCTGGATCGGCCGGTTGTTGTACAGCAGCACCGAGATTTTGCTGTTGTCGATGAGGAAGTTGCGGGCGTCGCCGACCGAGTCGCGCGGCACTTCGAACTGTTCGTAGCTGGCCTGATTCATAAAGAACCAGAGCTCGCCGTCGTTGTACAGGTAGTCGCAGACCACTTCTTCGCAGTCGGCCTCTTGCACCTGATCGCCCGAGCGAAAGGTCTTGTCGATGGTGTTGCCCTTGATCAAGTTCTTGATGCGGGTCGTGACGAACGCCGAGCCCTTGCCGGGCTTAACATGTTGAAAGTCAACGATTTCCCACGGGGCTGCGTCCATAACGAACTTGACGCCTTTCTTAAACTGTGCCGTATCGATGGTGCCCATAGTCTGCTGTTTCCTTCGCGCTGTACGCCGCCGCGGCGACGCCTGGTAGTCGGCCCCAGCCGTGGCTGGCGGGCGCCGGATGGTGAGCTGGGGCTGCTGCTGCCCCGCCAAATTTGTGCCCTGTCCGAGAACTATATCCCCAAATTACACGGCATTTTCTGACTGCAGGTGGCAAACCAGCCCGCGCAGTGCCAACTCGTATCCGACCGGGCCTAGCCCCTGGATACGCCCGAGGGCGATGTCGGCCACGAGCGACGTGCGGCGAAACGGTTCGCGCGCGTCCGTATTGCTCAGGTGCACCTCGATAAAGGGCCTTTGCACGGCCAGCAGCGCATCGCGCAAGGCCACGCTGGTGTGAGTATAGCCGGCTGGGTTCAGGATAAAAGCGTCTACCTCGCCGGCGCGCGCGGCCAGGTGGTCCAAAAGTGCACCTTCGTGGTTGCTTTGGAAGGTGGTGACCGTGGCACCGAGCTCGCGGCCCAGTGCGACGAGCGCCGCATTGACCTCCGCGAGTGTTTTTCGCCCATACAGCGCCGGTTCGCGCTGGCCAAGTAGATTCAGGTTGGGGCCGTGAACGACGTCGATGTGCATGATCGCCTGCGCAAGATCGCGAATAGGATGGTGAATGTGCCAAGGATGGACTGCGCGCCGCCGCTGCTTGGGCCTGCCGCGCAGCCGCTGCTCGTGTCGCCGGTGCTGGCGGAGCTCGTGGGTGGTAAGGGCTCGGTATTGCAGTTAAAATTCCTGCCGCAGCCGCTGCTGTAGGCGGCGCATACGCCCTGACGATCATCGCCGTGTAGGGTGCACTTCTTGGTCTCGCCCGGCGACGCGCTGGCGTACATGGTGGCTTCGCTGGCGGTGCTGTGGTCGAGGCCGAGCAGGTGACCCATCTCGTGGGTGACGGTATTGCACAGGTTCTGCTGGTCTAAGCCGCATGAATCTAGGCAGAAATCGTGGTGGGCGTCGTCGAGGAGAATGTCGGCATCGACGATTTCGCCGGTGCACTGCTGAAAAGTGAGGACGGTCAAGGCGAAGATGCTGGTGCCGTAGACCCATTCGGCGGGATCGTGGACAGCCTTGATAAAATTGCCGTTGCTGCCCATGGCTTTGCAACCTGTGGTGGCGCCGGCTGGGTCGATGCACACGGCGCCCGTGGCGCTGGGGGCCTGTAAGCCCTTGCTGGGTAAGCTAAAACTGACGGGCTTGCCGCTGGGATCGCCTTCGGGGCAGGTGACCGATTGCCACTGCGTCGCCGCCTTTTCGACGGTGCTGAGAAGGGCCGACGCCGCGATGCCGTCGAGTCCGCCTTGATCGACCGAGATGGGAATTTGTAGTGATTTTGAGGTTGTGTCGTACCAGCGGAGGCCGCAGTGGTGGGCCTCTTTGGTGGCATACTGGGTCCACCCGCCCAAAAGCGGGGCCAAAAGCAGCAGCAGAATCGGCAGGGCGCGCAGCATCCCCTACAGCATACTTGACCTTGGCCGCAGCGAAAACCGAAACTGCGCGGTATGAATGACTCGCCCCGCCACGACCCGCACCCCCTTGCCGACACCTTGCAGCCCCAGGCCAAGCCGCCGCGGATTGCGGTGTTCGACTCGGGCGTGGGCGGTCTGACGGTGCTCGAGGCGGTGCATCGCGCGCTGCCCGGGCTGCACCTGCGCTTCTTGGGCGACACCGCGCGGCTGCCCTATGGCACAAAAAGTGCTGAGACGGTCACGCGTTATGCCCTGCAAGCCGTGGCCAAGCTGATCGAGGACCACGCCGCCGATGCGCTGGTGGTGGCCTGCAACACCGTGAGTTCGTGTGCGTTGCCGTCGCTGCGCAGTGCGTTTGGCACCCGTGTGCTGGGCGTGATCGAGCCGGGGGCGGTGGCGGCGCTGCACGCGACCCGCACGGGGCATGTGGGGGTGATCGGCACCGAGCGCACCGTGGCGTCGGGGGCGTATCCCAATGCAATTCGAGCACTTGACCATAGCGTCACCGTGCACAGCTTGGCCACGCCCCTGCTGGTGAGCCTGGCCGAAGAGGGCTGGTTCGATCATCCGGCCACCGAGGCGACGCTGAGGTCGTATCTAGGCGATTGGCTTGCGGATCCAGCCGTGCAACGCATCGATACGTTGGTGCTCGGCTGTACCCATTACCCGGTGTTCAAGCCGCTGGTGCAAAAGGTGCTGGGCGAGCTGCTAGGGCGGCCGGTGGCGCTGGTCGACTCGGCGCAGGCGATTGCCCACAGTCTGTACAGCCAGTTTCCTGAGTCCGCGCAAGGACATGGCCAGCTCGAGCTGTGGGCGACCGACTCGATCGAGCGGTTTGCGCGCGTCGGCAGCCTGTTTTTCCCGGTCGAGCGGGCGCAGATTCAGCTAGTTGACTTGTAAATTTGCTTACTTGCCCGGCGGCGGCCGGCGTACAATCGGCGCCCGCATCACAAGGGGCGCGCGACCCGTGGGCGGCGGCGGCGGCGCAAGAGCGCCTGGAGCCAAAGGTTGCTCTTCAAAATCAATCGGTTGTGGTGCAGGCCCACTAGGCGGTGGCGGAATGGCTGGGCTCGGTTCGATGGCTGGGCTCGGTTCGAAGGCTGGGCTCGGTTCGAAGGCTGGGCTCGGTTCGATGGCCGGAACCGGTGGCGCTGTCCGCGACGCTGCCGGCTTGGCCTGCATGGTCGGCGAATCGAGATGGTCGGGCTCGGGCCGCGTCACCTCGTAGAGCGTGAGCGGCTTTTCTTTGCCCTTGACCATCGCCGGCGGCAGCGCCCGCACCGCGACCGTACGTCCACCCGCGTCGTAGCAGGCCTGGGTCACGATGATCTCGACGCCGAATTCCTTGGTTAAGTCTTGAATACGGCTCGCGATATTGACCGTGTCGCCGATGACCGTGTATTCCATCTTGCGATCGGAGCCGATATTGCCGGCGATCAGCGGCCCGGTGTGGATGCCGATGCCGATGCGGATGAAGACGCCGCTGCCCTTCTTCTTCTGATCTTCGTTAAACTTATCGAGTTCGACGAGCATGCGCTGGGCGGCACGGATGGCGCGCTCGGCGTCGTCGGGCTTAGGCAGCGGCGCGCCGAAGATGGCCATCACCGCGTCGCCAATGAACTTATCGACGATGCCGCCCTCGTCAAAGACGATCTCGACCATGCGCTTGAGGTAGTCGTTTAAGAACGACACGACCTCTTCGGGCTCCATGCGCTCGGACATGCTAGTAAAGCCGCGAATATCCGAGAAAAGTACGGTCGCCGTCTGCTTGGCCGACAGCCGCCCCCCGTCTTGCAGCTGCAGCGCGCGGTTGACCACATCTTTGGGCACGTATTTTTGGAAGATCTGCCGCACGCGCTTCTCCGCGAGCTGCGACTGCCGAACAGCGTCGTACAAGCTCGCGTTTTCGATGGCGATCGCCGCCTGATCGGCAAAGGCCTGCAACAGGTTGAGCGACTCGGCCGAAAAATCTTGCTCGCGAAACGAGCTATCGACGTAAATGCAGCCCAGCACGCGATCTTTGGCCTTGAGCGGCGCGCACATCAGCGAACGAATCTCGAGCGAAGCGATCGTTTGGCTCATCGACGCCAGATCTTGCTGCGCGTCCATGGTCAGCACGGGGTCGCCCGTGGCCAGCACCGAATTGACGACCGAGCGCGAGATCACCCTTTCGGGATGAGGGACCGGCTGCCAGTCGCGGCGGCGGGCGACGCGGAAGACATGCTCATCATTCTCGAACAAAATCAGGAATCCGCGCTCGGCGTTGCACAGCCCTACGCCCTTTTCGACCACGAGCTCGAGCAGCTTGTCGGTATCGAGTACCGAGCTCACTGCCTTCGAAATATCGAGCAAGCTCATAAAGTTGCGCAGTCTTCGCGACAGTTCGGCCATGTCGGCGGTCTGGTCGGGCACGTCGGTCGGCACCATCGCCCGCTGCTCGCCTTCGCTGAGCCAGAACGTAAGTACCGATAGGCCGAGCTGAATCTGGTCGCCGTGCTGCAACCGGTGCTCGCTGATCGCCAAGCTGTTGCAGTAGGTGCCATTGAAGCTGCCAAGATCTTTGAGGACCCACGGCAATCCGGTCTTGGCGACCTGGCAATGGCGGCGCGACAAGCTGGGGTCGTCGAGGTGGATGTCGGCCTCGCGCGACCGGCCAATGACGTTGGGGTGATCGTCGGCCAGGTTGACCGTGCGCTCGACTCCTTCGGTATTGATGACGAATTGTGCCATCTTTCGAAGCCTTGCAACGCTGGGACTGGCGCCAACCGGCCAAAGTCAGCACGGTGAACGCTCACCCTTGATACTTGAACTTGGCGTGCGATGCAATCCCTAGAGAGCCCAAACCTTTTGCCCGAAATCGCGGTTCGGTCACGGCTGCTGTCGCTGCTGACCGCGGTCTTTGTCACCGCGCTGATCGTGGCAGACATTACGGGCGGCAAGTTCTTCCACCTGCAGCTTTTTCGCCTGGGCAGCTACGAGTTTGTGACACACTCGGTGGGCATGCTGGCGTTTCCAATCACGTTCTTGCTCACGGACTTGATCAACGAGTACTACGGCCCCAAGGTGGCGCGGCAGGTGACCTACATCGGGCTGCTGTGCGCTGGTCTGTCGTTTGGGCTGATTCTGGTCGACCGGCAACTGCCCGTGGCGCCTGAGAGTCCGATCGCGCAAGACACGTTCGAGAAAGTGTTCGCGATGTCGAACCGGCTGTATGTGGCCTCGCTGTCGGCGTACCTGGTCGGACAGATGAGTGATATCGCGGTATTTGGTGTGCTCAAGCGCCTGACGGGCGGGCGGATGGTGTGGCTGCGGGCGACCGGATCGACGGTGATCTCGCAGGCGATCGACTCGTTTTGTGTCACCACCATCCTGTTTTATGGCAACCCGGGGCCAGACGGGCAGATCGCGGGCTGGCAGGTGATCTTGCCGATCGCCGCCACGGGCTATGTGCTGAAATTTATGCTGGCGATCGCGCTGACGCCGGTGGTGTACCTGGGGCGGTGGCTAATTCGCACGCGCCTAGGGATGCTGCCGCTGCCGGCCGAACCGGCGACCCGCACGAGCTAACTGCGCGATTGCGGCGGCCGAAAGTGGTTGCTAGGCTGCGAGCATGGCCTTTGATTGCCAAACAACCTGGGCACGCATTGCAGGTCGCGGGCTGTGGCTAGCTTTTGCTGTAGCTGTAGGCGCTTGCGGGGGTTCTGCGGCTTCGGACCGCCCTGGCGCGGCATCGCTTGGCGACGCTGTGCACGGCGACTCTGCGTTTGGCGACACCACCGCGGGCGATACTGCGCTGGTCGATGTGGCGCTGGTCGATGCGCAAACGGCTGAAACTGAAGACGTTATTGATAGCGGCGGGGATGCGGATGCCGCTGCGGCAGACGACCTGCCTGACGATACGGAGCCGGATAGTGGTGCAATTGCAGATGGTTCAGATGACACGGTCGACGCGGCGGGCGATGCCACGGCTGTGCTGGCCGATACGCTGGCGGATCTAGGGCAACTGTCTGATAGTAAAGCAGTTGATGGCGACGACACTGCTAACCTTGAGGTGGCGCCAGTGGATACCGCGGCGGCCGCCATCCCTATGCAGCTGCAGGTAAGCATTGAACCTGGCATCGAAAAAGGCATCTTGCTGGTCAAGTTGGTGCCGGCGACTGTGTTCTTTGCGGGCGCGATGAGCAGCGATGCCGACGCGATCAGTGTGTTCGCCGGCCCGCAACCCACGCTGCCGCAAACGTTTGCCGCCGAGGCGCCGCCGGGGGTATGGGTGGCCCAGGCACTGCTGCTGGGGCAACAGGGGCCGCTGGCGGGTGGGGCCTATTGCGTAGGGCTACAACCGCAGGGGCTCGACACCGCGCAGGCGCCGCAGTGGCCAGCGGTGGTGGCGATTACCCTTCATAAATTCAATGGCTCGCCTACCATGGGGGCTTGGTGCCAGACGACCGCGCCGGCGCCGGCCTTTACCGCCGGGCCGTTTTTGGCCACGCCCTCGACCAAATTCGGTGGTGCACACCACGTGGCCGCGGTGCAAGACGGCGATCGCATGTGGGTGGGCGGGTCGCAAGACGGCCTGGTCAGCTTTGATTTGCCGCCGATGCCCACCGTGCCGCCCGGCAACTTGGGCAACTGGACGGTGCACGAAGGCGCGTTCTGCAATCGGCTGCTCAAGGCCGGCGACACGGTGTTTTGTTCCAGTCGAGCCGGCTACTTGCACGCCTTTGTCATCGACCCGGGGGTGGCCAAGCAGACGCCGCAGCAAATCCCCATGCCGGGTGTGGCGACGGAGGGCTTGGCAGCGCGCGCTGGAGTGCTATGGGTGGCGGCGCATCAAAAAGGCTTGCTGGCCAGGAGTTTGACGGCGCCGTGGGCCGAACTGCTCGTGGAGATCACCCCCGCGTTGGTCGATGTGTGGGATGTGGCGCCGCTGGGTGCCGATCATCTGGCGGTGGCCGACGGCGCCAACGGTCTAAAAGTCGTGGCAATGAGCGGACCTACGGCGGGTGTGGTGGTGGCCAGTCTGCCTCTGGCGGGGCGGGCCGCGTTCTTGCACGTGGGGCAGGGGCCGCTGCTGGTGTCGGCGCTGGGTGGCGGGCTGCACGCGGTCGATGTGGCGAACCCGGCGGCGCCCACGCTGATCGCTTCGATTGCCATGCAAGAACACGTGTTTTCGGCGACGCTGCTCGGCGATATCGTGCTGGCGTCTACGGGATTTCATGTGGTGGCGCTCGAATTCCCCAAGCTGGGGCAGCCGTGGCGGGCGCTGCGGGCCGTGCCCAGTTTTGGCTATGCTATGGACATCGACGCCAGTGGGCCGAAGCTAGTGCGCAGCGCAGAGTTTACCGGAGTGCGCCAATTTACTGTTGATTCTTCGGCGATGCCCCCCGGGCCCGTGCTGCTGACCCACCCAAATGTGGCGGCGCAGGTGGTCAAGGTGGGCGGCAGCATCCAGACCAGTATTCGCGTGCACAATGCGGGTAGTAAAAACCTACAAATTTCAGCTATTGCCTTCGACGAGGTGCCGCCGACCAAGAACGGCACGGTCAAGCTGCCCGGATCGTGGACACTCGCGCCGGGGCAGAGTCAAAACATTGCCATCGCGGCCAGTAAGACCCAAAAAGGTGTGCTCGATCATCGGATTATTATCACTAGCAACGACACGGAGTTGCCCGTGCAGACGGTGAACGTGTCGGAGACGACCTGGCTGCACCCGGGCGATGTGCTGCCGGGGCTGAGTTACCAAGACGACACGGGTAAAATGATCAGCAGTGTCAGCCTATTCAAGGGCAAGGTAGGGGTGGTGATGGTGGCGGCGCAGTCGTGTCCGGTGGCGGTGCTCGGCCTGGCGAGTGCTGCGGTCGACCTCGCCGAACTGCTGGCGCAAGACAAGATCGCGATCATGGCCATCAACCCCTGGGACAAGCCGGGTACGGCCGGTGAAATCGCTGCAGTTAAGCTGCCTTTCCCGATCACCTACTCGCCGTTGACTTCGACCGATGGGCACGACGCGTCGCAAGTGCTCGATGCGCTGCTGGGGCAGTCGGGTATGACCGGGCCACCCATGCCGATCGTGTATGTGGTCGACAAATACGGGAAAATCGTACTCTCTAAGTGGAGTTACGAGGCGCAGGTGGTTCAGGCCGCGATCGAGCAGGCGCTGGCATTGCCCTAGAGCCGAGCTTGCTAGGCGGTCTAATGCGTTGGAGTGTCGCCTGCATAGCGATTCGCCTGTTCGCAACGGAAGTGGGAATAGAGCTTGGTTTCATACGTTTTAGCTCTTGCTCTGTACGTTTAGTTGATCCGATGTATTATTTCGGGTCGCGTCTGTCCTATCTAATGGTGTGGGCTCAGGGGTCTCTGGGGTGAGTTTGGTGATAAGTTCAGAGAAATTCAGTGGTCTATGCACAACAAAGCCGGTGGCCAGGGCGGGTCTGCTCGCGCTGACCGCGCTGCTGCTGTGGGTGCGTCCACTGGCGGCGGAGCCTGCCGCCTTGGGTCCTAGCCAGTACGCCGATGAGCCGCAGCTGCTCGCCTGGCTGTGGCAGCACTCGCCCAGCGTGGTGGCGGCCCGTGCGGATGCGGACCTGGCGGGTGCGGCGGTGGTGCAGGCCGGGCTGTGGCAAAACCCGCAGCTCGACGCGATGTGGGGCACGATTCCGATTGGCCAAACCACGCCGGCGGGCCTGAGCAATTCGCTCGGCAAGGTGTCGAACCTGGGCATGGGCCTGTCGCAGCAGTTCGAACCTGGCAAGCGCCCGGCGCGCAAGGCGCTCGCTCAGTCGAGTGTCGAGCTGGCGCGGATGAACGCCCGCGACGTGCTGAATGGCGAATTCTTTGGACTTCTTGAAGCGATTGGCCGGGTGGCGTTGACCCAAGTGCGGCAGGCGTCGTTTGAGGCGCTGGTGACCACCAGCTCTGAACTGCTTGAACTGCAACGGGCGCGCGCTGGCAAGGGCGATGTCGCTGGCGTGGATGTGACGCGCGCCGAGGTCGAGCACCAGCGGCTGTTGGCGCAGTGGTCGGGCCTGGACCGTCAGCTCGTCGATGCCCTGGCCGGCTGCGCGGCGCTGGTGGGTACGAGCTGCCAGCCGTTTGCGGATTCGGCGGCGGCGCGGACTTGGCTGCAAGAGCAGCACGCAGTCGAATTGCCCAGCGAGTGGAGCGAGTCGGTGGCCAATCGCCGCAGCGACATCGTGGTGCTGCAGGCGCAGGCCGAGCAGGCGCGGCGGCTGGGGGCGCTGGCCGATACCAAGCGCATCCCCGACGTGTCGGCCCGCCTTGGCTATCTTTGGGATAACTTTGTGATTTCGGGCAATCAGCAGCAGAGCATCAGCCTGGGCGTGGGCGTGTCGCTACCCGTGCTCGATGCCGGCCAGGCCGACCACTTCGCGAGCCGCGCCACCCTCGACCGCACCCGCACGCTGCGTGCCGCCATCGAAGCGAGCAGCAAGCAAGCATTTGCCGGGGCGGTGCGGCGGCTGCAGAGCGGCAAAGCCCGTGAGCAAGCGCTCGACGACGCCATCGCCCGCGCCGCCAAGGTGGTCGAGGTGATGAACGACATGCACCGCCGCGGCGCCATCTCGCTGACGGAGCTGATCCTGGCCCGCCAGGCGTGGCGCAGCATCGTGCTTGAGCGCCTAGACCTTGAAGAAAATGCCTTTGATGCCGTGCTGGTAGCGCGTCGCTCGACGGCCGCCTTGCCGCGCTGGTCGCCGCCTTAGCCCTGCAAAAAGCTTGTGGTGCGCCGGGAACTGCCCCGGGCGCCGTTGCCCCATAGGACCGTAATGAGCGAAATTCCAATGCCTTCTGAGCATCCGCCGCAGCCCAAGCCATCGCGCGCTGGCGCCCATGTCACCACTGCAGCTGTGGTGGTGGCCGCGGCGGTCGGGCTGACCTTGTTTGGCTTTGCCATGCTGAACAAGACGGAGAAGATGCCTGAAGTGGCCGTATCTCCTGTTAAAGTCCAGGGCAAGGAGCTGACCATTCCGGTCGGTAGCCCATCGTGGGCGTATGTGAAGGTGGCCGCCGCCGCGCCCGACAAGCCGATCGAGCCGCTGCCGGTGGCGGGGCGTGTCGCGGTCGATGAGACCAAAACCTCTCGAATTAGCTCGCCTTTGCAGGGGTTGGTCGACTCGGTGACGGTGCGGCTCGGCCAAGAGGTCAAGGCGGGCGATGTGCTGCTGGCGGTGCGCTCGGGCGCGCTGGTCGATCTGCAGGCCGAACAGCGCCTGGCGCAAGCCCATCTGCGGGCACAAAGCCGCAATTTGGCGCGCATCCAGTCGCTGGTGCAGCTGCAGGCGGCCCCAGAAAAAGACTTGGTGGCGGCGCGCGAGGCCTTTGAAGAGGGCAAAGTTGCCTTGCAAGCTGCGGAGTTAAAGCAACACAGCCTGCGGGTGCGCAGTGAGTCGAGCGGTCGCTTTGAGATCTTGGCGCCGCGGGCCGGCGTGGTGGTGCTGCGCGATGTGTCGCCCGGGCAAGAAGTGGGGCCGGACCGCACGGAACCGCTGCTGGTGATTGCCGAATTGGAGCAAGTGTGGGCGGTGGCCAGCGTGCCCGAGGCTGAAGTTGAGGGCATTGAAGAAAATCAGCTGGCGCGGGTGTGGCTGCCGTCGTCGCCGGGTCGGTCGGTGCCAGGCACGGTGACCTGGGTTAGTCCGCTGGTCGATCCCGACCGGCACACGGTGGATGTGCGGGTGCGCGTAGATAATAAAGACGGGCACATGCGCCCCAATGCCTGGGTGCAGGTGGCGTTTGCCCCGGCCGGTGCGCCGCGCATCGTGATCCCCGCCGCCTCGGTGGTGACGGACGACGAGCGCAGCGTGGTGTTTATCAAGCAGGCGAGCGGCAAGCTCGAGCGGCGCGACGTGCAGCCGGGTCGCCAGCGCGACGGGCGGGTCGAGATCTTGCAAGGGCTAAAAGAGGGCGAACAGGTGGTGGTCGAGGGCGCTTTGCTCCTTCTCAACGCCATGGTGCTATCCAAGTAGTTTTCGCGCACTTCGCAGGCGGTCCCCAGCATGTTCGAGCACCTAGTCGCCTTTTCGCTGCGCAACCGCATGGCGGTCATCGTGTTTACGCTGATCACGGCGATTGCCGGCTTTCAGGCGTTTCGCGGTCTGCCGGTCGAGGCCTTTCCCGATCCCACCGACACGCAAGTAAATATAATTACGCTGTATGACGGCCAGCCGTCCGAAGAGGTCGAGCGCCAGATCGGTCTACCCCTAGAGCGCGCGCTGAACGGCACGCCGGGCATGACGCGGCTGCGCAATATCAGCCTGTTCGGCCTGTCGTATGTGACGCTAACCTTTGACGATGCCACCGATGTGCTGTTTGCGCGGGCCCAAGTGCTCGAGCGATTGCGGGCGGCCGAGCTGCCCGAAGGCGCGATTCCGCAACTGGGGCCGCTGGCGACGCCGATCGGCGAGATCTACCGCTATACGCTCAAGGGTGCGCAAGATGACCCAATGAAACTGCGGACTTTGCAGGAGTGGTCGGTGCGGCCGCAGCTGATGCGCGTGCAGGGCGTGGCCGATGTGGTCAGCTATGGCGGACTGGTGCGCGAGGTGCATGTCGAGCCCAAGCCGGCGCAATTGGCCGCTTTTTCGCTGACGCTCGAAGACTTAGAGACGGCGCTGCGCAAGGCGTCGCAAAACGCGTCGGGCGGTGTGCTCGAGCGCGGCCACGAGCAGATCGTGATTCGCAGCGAGGGTTTGCTTAATAATCTAGACGATTTGCGCGAGACCCGTGTCGCCACCTTCCAGGGTACGCCGGTCCTGGTGCGCGACGTGGCGACGGTGACCGAGGGTTGGACGCCGCGGCAGGGCGTGGTCAGTCGCGCCCACGAGTACGACGCGGTCGAGGGCATTGTGCTGATGCGGCGCGGCGAGAACCCGAGCACGGTGCTGGCGCGGCTGCGCGAACAGGTCGACAAGCTGAACGGTGGGCTGCTGCCCAAGGGCGTGACCATCTCGCCGTTTTACGACCGCACGGAACTGGTTGATACTACGCTAAAAACCGTGGGGAAGAACCTGCTCGAAGGCGCGCTGCTGGTGGTCTTTGTGCTTTTCGTGTTCTTACTCGACATTCGCGCGGCGCTGGTGGTGGCGGCGGTGATTCCGCTGAGCCTTTTGACCGCGTTCTTGTACCTGCGGCTGCGCGGCATGTCGGCGAATTTACTGAGTATGGGCGCGATCGACTTTGGTATTATCGTCGACGGCTCAGTGGTGATCGTCGAGTCGATTGTGCACAGCCTGAGCCAGCACGACGGCGAGCACGCCGAGCACAAGGGCACGCTGAGCGATCGCATTCGCCACGCGGTGGGCGAGGTGGTGCAGCCCACGGTGTACGCGCTGCTGATTATTATTGCTGCGTATCTGCCGATTTTCCTTCTAGAACGTGTCGAGGGCCGCATCTTTGCCCCCATGTCAAACACGGTGGTGGCGGCGCTGCTGGGCGCGCTGGTGTTCTCGCTGACCCTGGTGCCCGTGCTGGCGACGCTGGTGTGGCGCAAGCCCATGAAACATCGGGTTTCACCGGTGCTCAAGCTGGCGCAGTGGGTCTACACGCCGACGCTGGCTTGGGCGATCAAGCACCCGTGGATCGTGCTGGGCGCGAGCACGGCTGGGCTGGTGATTTCGCTGCTGGCCGTGCCCAAATTGGGTAGTGAATTCCTGCCCGAGCTGAACGAGGGCGCCATCTATGCCACGGTGACGCTGCCGTCGAACGTGAGCCTGGCGCAGGCGCGCACGCTGGTGCCCAGATTTACGGAACTGCTTGAAAGTCTGCCGGTTGTTGAAGAGGTGTCGACCCAGCTGGGCCGGCCCGAAGACGGCACCGATGCCAAGCTGAGCAACAACCTTGAGGCGTTTATCAAGCTGAAGCATCCGGCGCTGTGGCCCAAGGAATACAAGGGGATCGACGACGTGGTGCGCGCTGGCAACAAGGCGCTCGAAGAGATGCCGGGGCTCGACATCGGGTTTTCGCAGCCGATTCGCGACAACGTGAACGAGTCGATCTCGGGGCAGCAGGGGCAGATTGCGGTCAAGATCTACGGCCACGACATGGCGTCGCTGCAGGCGTTGGCCGAGCAAACCAAGAACATTATTGCCAGAGTGCCGGGTGCGGCCGATGTGGGCCTGGTCAAGTCGGGCACGGTGCCATCGCTGAAAGTGCAGCCGTCGCGGGCGGCCCTGTCGCGCTATGGCCTGGATATGGAAGATTTTCAGCATCTTGTGCAGGCAGCGCTGGGCGGCTCGCCGGTGGGCGTGTTTTGGGACGGCGAGATGAAGTTCGACGTGGTGATGCGCTACCCGCTGGCGGCCCGCGACGACTTGGAAAAGCTGCGGAAATTGCGGATTGCCGTGCCGGGCGGTACCTCGGTGCCGTTGGAAACGCTCGCCAAGACGGAGATTGGCTTTGGCCGGGCGTCGATCAACCGCGAAAATGGCCGGCGTTACATTGGTGTACGCATGAACGTGCGCGGTCGCGACATGGGCTCGTTTGTGACGGAAGCGCAGCAAAAGGTCAAAGCCGGGGTGAAAATGCCCGACGATGTGCAAGTGGAGTGGGGCGGCGAGTTCGAGAACAAGGAACGGGCGATGGCGCGGCTGGCGCTGGTGGTGCCGGTGGCGCTTTTGCTGACGCTCATCCTGCTTTTCCAGGCGTTTGGCCAGCTGGCGCCGGCGACGCTGGTGCTTTTGAACGTGCCGTTTGCGCTGATCGGCGGCGTGGCGGCGCTGGCGTGGATGAACATGCCGCTGAGCGTGGCGGCGGCGGTGGGCTTTATCGCGCTGATTGGCCAGGCCTCGCTGAACGGTGTGCTGGTGCTAACCGCGGTGCTCGACAGGCAAAAACGTGGGCAATCCTTAGAGATGGCGCTGCGGATGGGCTGCCAAGAGCGGCTGCGGCCCGTGCTGATGACGGCGGCGCTGGCGGCGCTGGGTCTGGTGCCGGCGATGCTGAGCCACGGCATTGGCTCGGAGACGCAGCGGCCGATCGCGGCGGTGATTGTGGGCGGCACGCTGTCGGCCTGCGCGCTGACGCTGATTGTGCTGCCGGCGATGTACGGGCTGGCGGCGCCCTTCTTGGCCAAGGTGAGCGGCACCAAGCTCAAGCGCTCGGCGAGCCAGGCCAGCTAACGGGACGTTGGTCGACAGCATCGACCGCCCTGCGCTACCCTTGTGCCACCCCACGCATAGAGGAGAGCGCCCGTGAGCAAGCAACAGCGCGACCGTATTGCCGAATTCTTGGCCGAGCCCACCGCCCATCGCGCCGTGGCGGTGCTGGCTTTTGTGGGGTCGCTGCTGTTGTTTCGGCATCTGGTGCTTTTGCTGGTGTTTTTTGTAGCGTTTGCCCGCTCGCTGGGCTGGCTGCTCGACCGGCTGCAGCCGCGGCTAGGCTTGAAACGTGGCGCGGTGCTGGGGCTACTTTTGCTGGTGGCGACGCTGGTTACGGGGCTGCTGGCCTGGCTGGGGGCGGCGACGCTGATGGCCCAGGCGGTCGAGCTGCGCCACACCCTGCCCGAGCGCATCGCCCAGTGGCGCGAGCTGCCCGAAGCCCATGCGCTGCAAGCGCACTTGCCCGATACGCAAAAGCTGGTCGAGGGTGTGCAACACTACGCCGCCGACGCGGTGGGCTGGCTGGCGGCGCTGGGTCACGCGCTGATTTACGTGGTGATTGGGCTCATCTTGGCGGTGGTCTACACGCTAGAACGCCACGAGATCGAGCAGTTTTCACAGGGCCTGCCCCCGCACTCGCTGCAAGGCACGCTGGTGCGCTGGCTGGGCCACACGGCCGATGCGGTGGTGGTCACGCTGCAGCTGCAGGTGGTGGTGGCGCTGTGCAATGCGGTGCTGACGTTGCCGCTGCTGGTGGTGCTGGGCATCCCGCATATCCCCGCGCTGACGCTGCTGATTTTTGTGTCGAGCTTGGTGCCGGTGGTGGGCAACCTGCTGTCGGGCGCGGTGCTGGCGTACTTGGCTTGGCAGGTGCACGGCGGGCTGGGCGTGGGGCTGTTCTTGGGTCTTACCGCGGTGTTGCATAAGATCGAGTCGTACTACCTAAACCCGCGGCTGACGGCGCGGCACGTGCGGCTGCCCGGCTTTGTGCTGATCCTGAGTCTGCTGGCGTGGGAGCATCTGCTGGGGTTTGCAGGTCTCTTTGCCTCGTTTCCGTTCTTGTTTGTGGCGGGGCGCATCGCGGCGGAGTGGCGCGCCGAGCGGGCCGAAGAGGCGGCGTAGCGTAGTTCGCGAAATTATTTCGCACGACCCCCGTAATTTGTTGCAGGCCCATCGCCAACACCGCGCTATGCCATAGCAAGTGCCCTAGTGGTCGCGGCTAAGTGTCAAAACTGATCTCGGAAAATTAGGCCCGATTCGGCCGAAGTCGCACCAAAGCCGCCCAGGCATTGCCCGAACATACCCGTGCGATGCGCTGTTCATTCCAGCCGCGTTCGAGCATCGCCGCCACCAGCCGCAGGTGCCCCAGGCCATCGCGCAGCTCGCCGGGCGGGGTAATCGCGCCGTCGAGGTCCGTGCCAATCGCCGCCACCGCTTCGCCGCCGACTGAAATAGCGTGCTCGGCGTGGATCAGCATGGCACCCAGCGTCGAATCGCCCAAGAAATTGCTGGCGGCAATGATGCCCACTACCCCGCCGCTGTCACCAATGGCGCGAATTTGTTCGTCGCTCAGGTTGCGCCAGTGCGGGGCAATGCCGGCGACGCCGGTGTGGGTGGCGACGAGCGGTCGGTCGCGGTCGTGGCAGGCCACGGCGTCCCAGAAGGTCTGCGGGTGGGCGTGGGCCAGATCGAGCCAGACGCGGTGGCGGTCCATGGCGGCAATTACCTCGCGGCCGCGGGCGCTTAGGCCCTTGTTGCGCTTGAAACTCAGCGGACTCGAGCTCGCGCCCAGCCCCGAGTCGGTCAGATGCACCAAGGTGGCGCGGGTGAGCCAGCCGTCGGCGAAGATCGCGTCGAGATCCCCAGCACTTTGCCACGCATTGGCCCCCTGCACCGCCGGCAAGATGGCGTGGCGACCGCTGGCGATTACGGCATGCGCCTGCTGGGCAGTCTGGGCAAAGGCCACCTCGCTGGGATGCTGGGCCACCCACGCAGAAAACGCTTGGCGATTGAGGGAGTAGGTGGCCTCGCGCGACGCCGCCGTACGGAAGGGATTGGTGGTCAGCGACCAGCCCGCCGCCGTCACCCCCGCCTCGCGCAGCCGCGGCAGGTCTAAATGGCCAAAGAAATGCCCGCGCAGCAGCCCCAAGCCGTGGCGAGCGGCGGGGTCGTAACCCCATAACCGCTTAGGAATCCACGTGTCGATATGCAAGTCGACCAGACCGTGCTGGGCCAGAAGCGTGCGGGCGGTTTCGAGGTGCTGCGGCGGCATAGCTGGCTCCTGGGCATGGGCGGCGATCGTGCCATGATGCGCGCGGCCCTGCTACTGTATCGGAATGCCGGGCTCGCCCAAGGGTTGCAGATATGGACGGCGAAGAGGCTGACGATGCGAGCGATCACGTTGAGTTTGTTAGTGCTTACCCAGGCGTGCGGCGTGCACTATTTGGCCCCGCTGCCGCTGCCGCCGCAGGCCACGCCGGCTGTGAGCCTGGTTGGGCGTACCCCCGCCGCGGGCGAGACGCTGGTCGAGCTTGAAGTGATGGGTGAGCCGGCGCGCGTCGACCGGATTGTGGGCCGCCAGCAGTACCCGCAGGTGACGTATTCGGGGCGCGGCCGCTATAGCCAGAGCCTGGTGCCGACCCTGCAGACTGTGCCGCTTTGCCAGGCGCCGTGCGTGGTTTCGCTGCCTCCGGGCGACCACGAGCTGCTGTTTACGGGGCTGGACCCGGCCACGCTGTCGACTAGCTCGGCGTTTGTGCGGGTGGGCAGCGAGCCGGCGGTGGTGCGCCACGTCATGGGCTACCGCGAGGACCACACCGGGCGGATGGTGGCGGCGATTCTGCTGGGAAGTCTGGCCTTTTCGACGGGTCTGACCGGCACGGTGTTTGTGGCGGTCAACAGTCAGGTCAAGGGCGACGAGGCGCAGCTGGGCAACTTGGGGCTGACCCTGGCCGGCGTGGGGCTGCTGGCGGGGGCGGCGGCGGTGCTGCTGGGGCTGAATTCCGAGACGGTGGTGCAGCCGGGGGCGACGGCGGTGTATCCGGCCCACTAGTCGGAGACTCGACACGAAGCACTCTTGTGTCAGAACCATGATTTGCAAATGGAATTGACCCCTATCGTGTTGCTTATCAGGCCCCTGCCGATTGACGCCCCGCCCGCGCCGGCGCACAGTGCCGCCCCGCCGCACGTTTGGCAGGGGAGTCGCAGCAAGACCATGGAACGCATTCGCATTGAACACGACGGGCCGATCGCGACCATCGTGTTGGACTATCCGGCCAAGCGCAACATTCTGAGCAGCGCCTTAGTAGCTGAATTGGTGGCGGCGTTTGCCCAGTTTACCGCAGCGAAGGCGCGGGTGGTGATTTTGCGGGCGGCGCCGGGCGTCAAGGTGTGGTCGGCCGGGCACGACATCGCCGAGCTGCCCGAAGGTCGCCGCGATCCGCTGGGTTGGGACGATCCGCTGCGCGAGGTTATCCGCACGATCGAGACGTTTCCGGCGCCCGTGATCGCCCTGGTCGAGGGTGGCGTGTGGGGCGGCGCGGTCGAACTGGTGCTGGCGTGCGACATGATTCTGGCTACGCCGAATACGACGTTTGCTGTAACTCCAGCGCGTTTGGGCGTGCCCTACAACATGAGCGGCATGATGACGTTCATGAGCGCGGCGAGTCTGCGCATCGTGCGCGAGCTGGCGTTTACGGCGCGGCCCATCGATGCGGCGCGGGCCGAGCGGGTGGGCATGATTAACCATGTGCTAGCCGCCGAGGAAATCGATGCCTTTGCTCTGGATATGGCCCAGGCGATTGTGGCGAACGCGCCGCTGTCGATCCAGGCGATGAAAGAGGAATTGCGGGTGTTGGCGGGTGCTAAGCCGCTGACGCCGCGCGGTTTTGAGAAGATTCAGGGGATGCGCCGGCTGGTGTACGACAGCCGCGACTATGTCGAGGGGCTGCGGGCGTTTAAAGAGAAGCGGAGGCCGGTTTTTACGGGGGAGTAGCTGGCTGTGCCGTTGAGTCACCTTGCCGCGTAAGTTATACTCCTCGCGTTGCTCCAAGCGAACACGCTCACCCATCTTAGAGGTCACCCCATGCGCAAGAACCTGCTTTTACTCGCTCTTTTTGTGTCATTGCTGCCTGCGCGGCCTAGTCTCGCGTGCATTCACGCCCCGTCGGAGAACGCCGATGTCGCGCAAGACCGGCTCGAGGCGGGAGTATTTTACTCGAAGGGGCGCGAAGTCCTTGTCTTGTCGTCCGAAATCACGGTCGGCACCAAGGGTCCGGCGTCGCTCGGCTGGGTGACGGCGGTGCCGGCCCAACCCGATGCTTACGGCACGGTAGATGCACAATTTCTAAAAGATCTCGCTGATTTTGTGCTGCCCAACCAGCAAAATAGCTACGACGGCGACGCGGGTAGCAGCGATGGCGACACATCCAAGGGCGGCATCGACATCCAAGTGCCAGTCAAGGCGGGCCCGTACACGATTACGGCCATCAAAGTCAGCGGCGCCGATGGGGTTGCCGCGCTGGCCACCTGGCTCAAAGACAACGGCTATGTCGCGCTACCTATCGAAATTTCTAAGTATTATGCCGACGCGGGCTGGACGTTCTTGGCGGTCAAAGTCACGCCCGACACCGCGCAGACCGCGCTGAACGCCGGCGTGCTGCCTTCGCTGCGCATCGACTTCAAGTCGCCGAACGCGATTGTGCCCTTTAAGATGGAGGCCGGCAGCCCCAAATTTGACTCGCGGGTGGTGGTGCTAAGTGACATGGAGCCGACCAATACCGCCGACTTGGCCGATTGGGGCTTTCAGCCGCCAGTTAAGCGCAAGCTCGCCGAAGTGCCGGCAGCGCTGACGAGTCAGCTGGCCACCGTTGCCCCTGGCATGGATTTTTCGGCGACTGCGGCGTGGCAAGTGCTGGGCCTTCGCCCAGAGGCGCCGCTCAACCAAACAGGTACCGAAATCCTGAAGTGGAAGAACGACTTTCACCTGGTCATGGCGTCGGTGATTGCGCCGCAGGGCGATACCGTGAGTGGGGATTCGACTACAGGCACCGCAGACGCTGGTACGGCCACGGCCGCGAGCAGCAGCTCTAGCTCGGGGTGCCGTGCGGCGCCGGTGGCGGGTGCGGACCTGGCGGGCCTGCTGACCGGGCTGGCAGTGGCGGCGCTGGCAGTGGCGGCGCTGGCGGTGCGGCGGCGGCGTGCCTGAGGCGGCGTGCGGCGCGAAGGTCTGACCAGCCATACCGGACGCCGACAGTCCTAGCGCTCGCGGGCACCACATGGCGCAGATTCGCCGAAAACCAGGGCGATTTTCAGAACGTGTCTCTCGGCGCAGAAAAGGCCCGACACCCAACGCAAACCGGGTACCGCCGCTCTGTCTCGCCGCAACCTGTAGCAAATTCACAACCGGTCACAACGACAGCAGGTCGTACTAGTTGCGCCGCAGCATACGCCCAAAAATGCCCGCGCGCCGGCAAGGCCAAAAACTCGCCACCCCACCCTGCTGTGGCATCCTAGCCCCATGGAACTCGCCGCCACCCCGCCCGATCTCAGCCCCGTCGCCACCCCGCCGGCCGCCCGCCAACACGTGCTGCGCGAGCCTGTCGACGCCTTTTTGCACCACCTCAAGGTCGAGCGCGCCCTGTCCCAGCACTCGATCCGCGCGTACGCCGTCGACCTGGCGCACTATGCCGAATGGCTGCAAACCCAGGGCCGCAGCGTCGAAAACGCCGAACGCGACGCAGTGCACGAGTACCTGGCCTCGCTGCACGACCACTTGGCTGCCAGCTCGGTGGCGCGGCGGATGTCGACGATCCGCAGCTTTTACAAGTTCTTACAGCGCATGGACCGGGTCAGCTCTAGCCCGATCGAAGGGGTGCGCGGGCCGCGCCAGTCTAAGACGCTGCCCAGGATGCTCAGTGTCGACGAGATTATTGCCCTTTTGACCCGGCCGCTTGAGGGCGACGACGGCGATCCCCTGCTGCAGCTGCGCGACGTGGCCCTGATCGAGCTGATGTACGGCGCCGGCCTGCGCGTGTCCGAGCTGGTGGGCCTAGATGTGCTGAACATGCGCGACGCCGAGCGGCTGGTGCGGGTGCGCGGCAAGGGCAATAAAACCCGAATCGTTCCGTATGGTACCAAGGCGCAAGAGGCGCTGCGGGCGTGGCTGCCGGCGCGCAAGTCGCTGCTCGAGCGCAGTCGCCAGTCGGGGGCCGTGCACAGCGATGCCGAGGTGGCGCTTTTCTTGAACTGGCGCGGCACCCGCTTGAGTACGCGGTCGGTGGCGCGGATGCTCGAAAAGCGCTGCATTCAAGCCGGCTTTCATGCCACGATCAACCCCCACGCGCTGCGGCACTCGTTTGCCACCCATCTGCTCGACGCGGGCGGCGATATCCGCGAAGTGCAAGAATTGCTTGGTCATGCTCGCCTATCGACCACCCAGCGCTACACCCACGCGTCCACGGCGCACCTGATGCGGGTCTACGACAAGGCGCACCCGCGGGCCAAGGCGTCGTAATGGGCAAACTCTTTGCTGCACTTGCACTTTTTCTGCTCGCCGCCCCCGCCTGGGCCGACGAAGAACGCTTTCGCGCCGGCATGGAAGTGGGCGGGGCTTGGCGCTCGGGCGATACCTTCGCAGAAGCATTGCCTTTTGCCGAGTACAGCGAGCGCAATTTTGGCATCGGTCTGGGCGCCCCCATCCGGGTGCGGATGCAAGACGGCTCGCCGACCGACCGCTGCGCCACCCCCGGCCTGCGCTGCCAAGACTGGGACAAACCCAGCGATTGGCTACGGATTTTACGCCACTTCGACGTGGGCGGCCCCGATACCAAGGCGCAGCTGCACGTGGGCGACCTGACCGGCGTGACGCTGGGCCACGGCTCGGCGGTGTGGCGCTACTACAACAACCAGCTGCTCGATGTGTGGCGCACCGGTGTGCATGTAGTGGCAGAGGGCAACACGTGGGGCCTCTCGGCGCTCGTTGGCGACGTTCTTCGCTTTGATCTGATGGCGTTGCGAGCCCATGGCCGGCCGTTTCAAGGCGCGCTCCGGCGGCTCGAGTTCGGCTTGGGTCTGGCCGTCGACCGG
Source organism: uncultured Myxococcales bacterium (assembly GCA_903883645.1). Classification (GTDB taxonomy): domain Bacteria; phylum Myxococcota_A; class UBA9042; order UBA9042; family UBA9042; genus SXRM01. Next base: position 97,431 of record CAISBR010000147.1, read on the forward strand.
CGCGAGCAATACTGGCTGACCGACAACATGCAAGCCAGCGCTTTAGCTCCCGATCTGCAGGGTAGTCTGTCGGCGCCGTTTCGCCCCACGCTGGTGGCCGACTTGGGTTACGAAATCCACAACAGCGACAAGGCCCAGGTTACGACGTGGCTCGACGGTGTGCTGCAGCTCGAGCGCGGTGCCGGCGCCCACTTGGGTCTGCGCGCGGCGGTGCGCGGGCGTCTGAGCAGCCTCGCCACTACGCTCGAGGGTCGCTATGCCGGCCAAGGCTATAGTCCGGCGGCCATTGGCCCCCTGTACGAACTGCAGTGGGCGATGCGCAACCCCGCACAGCTGCCGGCGGGCTGGGGCAGTCGCGTCACCGCCGAGTGGATTTACCGCGGTCTAGGACGGGTCCTGCTCGCGATGGACCAGCAACAGGGCCAAAAGCTGGATACTTACGTGTGGTATAGCTCGGAGCCGCTGGGCGAGTGGTCGCTGCGGGCCTGGGCCGTCAAGCGCTGGCAGCGCCACGAGCAGGGCGGCTCGGCGGTCGATCTTGGTCAAGACCCTATTGATTTCAGTGGTTATGTGGCCGCGCGCCTGCGGGTCGATGGCCCTTGGTATGCCTCGCTCGCCGCAGGTCGCCGCTGGCGCGTGCACGAGGTGTGGGCCACGGGTCAAAGTCCGCTGTACGCCGAGACCGAAGTGCGTCTGGCCGCGGGCGCCGAGTGGCGCTGGTAGCCGCACAACCAAACGCCCACTGCGCGTCTAAGGACCTGGATACTAAGGAGCCGGCGCGTCGCTAGCCGGCGGTGGACTGGTGCGCGCGCGGTCCGTGGCGCCATCCAGCGACATACGAATCGTCTCTTTCGACTCGCGCAGCCCGCCCGTCAGCGGCAGCCGCAGCTCGATCACCAGCCCGCCACCGGGCCGCGGAATCGCCCGCGACGTGCCGCCATGCGCCTCGGTGATCCGCCGCACCAAGTACAGACCCAGCCCGGTGCCGCCCGTACCCGACGAACGCGACCGATCCGTCCGAAAAAACGCCTCGAACACCCGCCCGCACTGCTCGAGCGTCAGCCCCGGCCCGCGGTCGAGGATGCGCACCACCGCGCGATGACCGGGCTCGCGCTCTGACTCGATGCGCAGGCGCCGCTCGGCCACGCGCCCCGTGTCGTCGACCCCTTCGCCCGCGTGCTGCACGGCATTTTCAACCAGCGTCGACAGCGCCCGATCCAGCGCGTTGGTGTCGCCCGTCATGCGCGAGCCCGCCAGCCCCAGTTGCGTCTCGATCGTCCAGCCCAAGTGCTCGAGCCGGCGCGCTTCGCGGCGCAGCACCTGCTCAATCAGCTCGTCTAGGCTCACATCGGTGCGGCGCGGCAGGCTGCCCTCGGCGCTGACCCGCTGCGCTTCGAGCAGGCGCGCAATATGCTGTTCAAGCAGTTGCACTTCTTCGCCAATCGACTCAAGTAGTTGCGAGGTCTCGCCCCGTTGCACATCGTTTAGCTCGGCACCGGCCAGCTCGCTGCGCACCAGCTCGACCGCCACCTCGATGCGCGCCAGCGGCGACCGCAGCTCGTGCGACACCCCCGCCAGCAAATCGCGCTGTGCCTGCAGCAACCGCCCCAGCCGATCCGCCATCACATTGAGCGCCAGCCCGGTCTGCCCATAGTCGTCGAGCGGCTCGGTGGGCGCCCGCGCCGACAGATCGCCCACACCCAGCTCGTTTGCTACATCGCGCAGCCGCTTGGCCCGCGCCCGGCTATTGAGCTGCAGCGTCAGCGCCATCGCCAGCGCCACCGCCACCAGCAGCGCCGCCGTTACCAGTGCCGCCACCACCGCCGTCACCGCCGGCAGCATCGGCCCGCGCACCAGCAGCACAATCGCCGCGGCAATCGCCACCAGCGCCCCAAAACTAAAGCCGGTCAGAGCCAACTCACCGCGCGTCAAGGCATTGCGCGTCGTGGGCGCCGGCAGCGTCGGTCGGCGCAGCACGCGGCTTGTGGTCGTCGTCGGCAACGAGAGGGTAGCTGGGGGCGCGATAGGGTCAGTCATAGCAAGTCCGCCGCAGAGGTCGGTTACAGCCTAGCACGGTGTAACCGTTCCCGCCGCAGGGCGCCGTCAGCGCGGCGTCTTCGCATCCGCACCGACCACCGACTCGGCGGCCAGCATGTAGCCCGTTCCCCAAATCGTCTTGATATACCGGGGTGTACGCGTGTCGTCTTCGATCTTGGCCCGCAGATTCTTCACGTGCACATCGATCGAGCGATCATAGGCCGCGTAACCCACGCCGCGCAGCATGTCCATCAGCGCATCGCGCGACAGGGTCTGGCCGGGGTAGCGCATAAAGCAGCGCAACATATCGAATTCCGTAGTCGTCAGCTGCACCAGCCGGCCCGCCACCGACACTTCGCGCCGCGCCACATCCAGCGTCAGATCGCCCACCGTCAGCATCTCTTGGGGCGCCGCCGGCACTGTCGCCTCCGACCGCCGCAGAATCGCCTTGATCCGCGCCAGCAACTCCCTGGGATTAAACGGCTTGGGTAGATAGTCATCGGCCCCCAGCTCTAGACCCACGATGCGGTCGTTCTCGGTGCCCTTCGCCGTCAGCATCAGCACTGGCACCTTCGACACCGCGCGAATCCGCCGCAGCACCTCGTAGCCATCAATGCCGGGCAGCATCACATCTAGCACAATCAGATCGAACACTTCGGTGGTGGCGCGCTTGGCGCCCTGCAAACCGTCGGTCACGATCGACACCTGGAAACCATCCGGTCGCAAAAGCTTTTCGAGCAGAGCACCCAGCCGGACATCGTCATCGACAATCAGCACGCGCGCCACAGAGACCCCCGTGGACAGCCCTGGGGTGGGCTGATCCATAGGCCCAGTCTAGCGCCAAGGCGCCTGCCATTACAGCATCATGGCGCAGATACTCATGTTTCTTCACGCCTGCCGTAGACGCAACAACTCTATCGTTTTGTTCAGTTTGTTCGGCTAAGGGGCAACGGGCCGCGCGCGCTCGGTGCCGCGCAGCTGCAATCCACCCTGCACCGGCGCCTGCTCGGCCGCGTGTGCCCGGCGAAATTGCCCCGGACCCGACACGGCCAGCACCTGCAGCGCGATCTGGTGACCGATATCCCAAGTCGATGTATTTACGTCGGTTAGCTCGGCCAGCTTCAGGCCCGCCGCCCGCAGATCCTTGCCCGCGTCGATCTGCGCCAAGGTCTCGCTCATCTGCGTCTGAATGCGCTCGGAGTCGGCCAAGTCGATCGGCTCGGGCGCCGGAGGCACATAGCCCTTGTTGCCCAGCTTGAACGACACGGCCCGCCGCTGCGCGTGACCGAGCGACCAGGCTAGCAGCGTGCGATCAAAGCCCTGCGCCGCCTTGGCCGCCGCCTCGAGCTTGTCGAAATCGGCATCGCTGCACACCAGACCCAGCGCCACTAGCACTCGCTGCCGCTCCACATCTGCGGCGCCCTGCAGCAGCGGCCACAGCCGCTCGACGGCCTCGTGCTTGCCCGTCCGCGCCAGCGCCGCGATGCCCGCCAGCCGCACGCTCACATTCTTGTCCGTCAGCAGGGGCGCCAGCGCCGGAATCACCCGCGGATCGTCGATCGCGCCCAGCAGTTCCATGGCCTTGTAGCGCCGATCGCCCTCGGCCGACTTCAGGTCCTCGACCAGGGTCGGCACTGCGCGATCACCCAGCGCCGCCACCCGCGAGCTCGACAGGCCGGCGTGCCCTTGCGGGTCGTCGAACCGCGTCTTGAGCACGCGCTCGCCTTCAACTTGCCGCTGGTACCAGTAGATCACCGCGCCAACTAGGCCCAGCAGCAGCAGCAGAGCCACCGCCACCGCCACCATCCGACCATACGCCGACGCATTTGAGCTGCGGTCTGAGAGTGAGGGCATCTGCCGCCTCCAGGCCTACAGGCAGGGTTCCTGGATCGAGATTTCGTCCAAGAAAATGCCCTGGTACTGGTCGTTCTTCAGGCCGTCGCCCGAGTCGAAATAGAACTCGATGTTGAGCGCGCCCTTGCCCTTGTAGGCGCTGAGGTCGACCTTCTTTTCGACCACGACCTTCATCTCGGTCGCGGGATTGAAGTCCTTGGGATTGGTGTGATCCCAAATCACCTCGTTCGTGATACCCGTACCGGGCACCGTGATGCGAACCTGCAGGTGCTCGGGCAGCGTCTTCTCGATGTCGAGATAGGCCTTGAAGTCGAGGTAGGCGCCTTTGTTCAGATCGCTCGACAGCGTGACCGACTTGCCCAGATCGAGCACGCCCTGCACAGCGCTGGTGCCGTTGGCGTAGTTCAGCGGGCTGGCCTGCGCGTTGCCAAAGTACAGCTCAAACTTGCCGCCCAGGTACTTGTGGGGGATGACCTGCCAGTTGACCGGACCGCTCGGATCGCCGGGTACCCACGGGCTCTTCGACAAGTCGCCGCCTTCAAAGGGTTCCGTCTCGAGGGGCTGGCCGGGCTGGCAGCAGGTCGGGCCGGGCTTGAAGGTGTTGCTGCACGAGAACAGCAGTGCATTCGCGTCTTTGGTGCACAGGTAGGTCTTGCAGATGTCGGGGGTGCCGCTCGGCACGCAGTCGGCGTCGGCGAGGCAGGCCGGCTTGTCGCACACCACCGCGAGGCCCAAGTCGGCGACGAACGGCCCAGCGAAGTTATTGTTGGCGGTGGTGCCGGCGTCGAATTCGAACTGCAAGCGCGCGGTCTTGCCCATCCAGGCCGGCGGGATCGCGGCCACGACTTGGCGGAACTTGTTGTGGGTGGTGCCGTCGATGTCAAAGCTCGACCAGAACCACACGGTGTTCTTGGCCGGGTCCTTCTCGTTGGGGTCGTAGAGGCCCACGCGCATCCGGTCGGTGTACACGCCCGTGCTGCCGAAAACGGCGTTGGGCGTCTTGTCCGATGCGTCCCATTCCGTCGACAAGAACAGCTGGAACGTGAGAATGCCAGTGCCGTTGGCCGGGATGGCGATGTCGCCCGAGCGCAGCAGGCCTGCGGGCACTTCGTTGCCGGTGTTATAGGTGGCGCCGTTGATGCCAAAGTTGAACGAGTAGCCGCTGCCGGTGGGCGACTTGGCGGTGGTGACGGACCAGGCCGCTCCCTTGCTGTAGGTGGCGCCGGCGCCATAGGGCGGAACACCGCTCAGTGTCGCAGCTTTCCAGCCGGTGGGCAGGGTGCCATTGGTCTTGCTCAAATCGACGCTAAACGCGGTTTTGTTGCTGCAGCAGGTGGGCGACTTGAGCGCGTGCACGCAAGTTCCACCTGTGCAGGTGTCGTTCGTGCAGGTATCGACGTCGTCGCAGTCGGCCGAGGTGACGCAGCAGTCCGGCTTCTGGTTGCAAGCGCACGAGCCGTCGGGCAGGCACTGGGCGGTCTGGCAGCTGTTGCAGCCGGCGGCGCACATGGCGTCGTACAGGCAGGTGGCTTCTTTGCAGGCCACATCAACCTTTACGTCGTCGATCGCGGCACCCTTGAACTGGTTGGCGATGCCGTCGCCCGCGTCGAACGAGAAGCACACCTGCACGTCTTTGCCGGCGTACTTGTCGAGCTTGACGGCCACGGGTAGCCACTTGCCATCGGTGGTGCCTTGCACCATGTCCGAAGTCCAGATGCCGTCGGGCAATTCGGTGCCGGGCGCCTTGCACTCGCTCGCGCCGCAGTACTGGCCCGCGATCTTGAGCAGCAGCTTGAGCTCATCCACCTTCTGCGAGACCACACCGGCGGGCGTGCCAGGCGGCAGATCCGGCGGATTCTTAAAGGCAGCCTTGTCCTTGCCGTCCCACTCCGTCGCCAAATTCAGTTGGAACTGTGCGAGGTTGTAGATGGTGCCGGTCTTGAGCGTAATCGTCTTGCTGCAGATGATGCCGGCCGGGCCCTTGCCCTTGGGTAGCACCGCCGGGTCGTCGTAGTTGGCGAAGTTGGCGCCGCCAAAGTACAAGCTTGCCGTGCCATTGACGCCGCCGTTCGGGTTCTTCTGCCACGTGACCACCTGGCTGTTGCTGGCGGCGGTGGTCCAGGTCGACAGGCCGTTTTCAAAGCCTTCGCTCAGGTAGTTCGACGCTTGGCAGCACTGGGCGTTGTCGGCGTTGGGCACGTTCTTGCACACGCCCTGTTCGGCGCCGCTGGCCTTGGTGCAGCTGTCTTTGGTGCAGTCGTTCATGTCGTCGCAGTCGATGACGCCGACGCAGCAGCCGGGGGTCTGGTCAAAGAAGCAGATGCCGCTGCCGCTGGCGTTGTTGGCAAACTTGGTGCAGCCGTCGGCCGTGCAGGCGCTGTCGTCGGCCTTGCAGTTGGTGGTGTTGTCGCACAGGATGCTGTTGCCGGGCTCGTCGCACACTGTTTCGACAATCACATCATCAAGATAGATGCCTTCAAAGTTGTTCTTCAGACCGCTGTTGGTCTTGAACTCCCAGGTGAGCGTGGCGGCGTTGCCCGTGAACTTGGCGAGGTCTAAGGCGACGTGCGCCCACTGGCCCTTGGTCGACTTGCCGATCGACATCGAGTTCCACACCTCTTCGCCGTTGACTTTGACCTTCAAGATGTCTTTTTCGGGCGCGCAGACGCTGATGTTGTCGTTGATGATGCACGAGAAGTCGGTGCCGCAGCCCGAGCAGGTGCCCTTGGTCGAGCCGGCGTCGAGGTAGGTGGGCTCGGCGGCGAGCCATAGCCAGAAGTGCAGCATGCTCTGCTTGCCCTTGGGCAGGGTGACCGAAGGGGCCTTGAGCGTCGTCGCGATCGCCCCGCCCGTGCCGCCGCCGGTGCACGAGGTGCTGGCTGTCATCGACGCGTCGTACGAGTAGCACTCGTTGCCGAAGTAAAGTGCGGACTTGCCGCTGTGCGAGCGCTTGTTGTCCACGTGCCATTTGACGTTGCCGTTGGTCGCGCCGTCGGTGGTTTGGAAGCCTTCGAGCTGGCCTTGCTCAAAAAACGTTTGCAGCATGAACAGGTGCGACTCGCACGCGCCCGCCTTGGCCTTGTATTCGCACTTGGCGGTGTCGGGGTTGCACTTGTCGATGGTCGACGGATTGTTGTCGTCGCACACCACGTCGTCGCAGCAAAAGCCGCCTTTGGGCTGGGCTTTGCAGGTGTTCGAGCCGGTGTCGCACTTGGCCTCTTCGCACAGCTTCAGCGTCGAGGCCAGTTGCTTGGCGCAGTAGTCGTCGCTGCAGCTGGTCTGCACCACGTCGCTGGCGTCGGTCTTGACCACCGCGTCGGGCACCACCGTATCGGGGACTTCCGTCGTGTCGGCGACCACATCACCTGTGTCGGTCGATTCGGTGTCGGGGTCAGCGGCATCGGCGGCAGCGTCCTTTTTGGGCGTCGCGGTCGGGGTGTTGGTGTCGGAGCCGCAGCCCGTCGCAGCCAAGCTCAAGCCGATTGCTGCAACCAAGCCTACAAACCATGAACGTGCTGTCATCTCTCGCATAAGGCCTCCGCCACCACGGGCACCTGAGTTCGATTGGGGATCGGTTGCGGGGATCAGGTGTCACTTGCTGCCCTGGCTAGACCGCACGGCGGCGGCCAAGTCAGGCTGTTCGCTAAAAGTCTACCTTGCGCGCCGCTAACCTGCAACGCAACCCATGCACAGAATCGCGGCGCTCGCAGCGCCCGTTCAGCCGCTACAACCGCTAGGGCGTGCAGTCGGGCACCGTGTCGTGAACACAGGCGCTCGTCTTGCAACTATCCGTAGTGCAAAGATTATTGTCGTCGCACTCGCTATCTTTCAGGCAGCAGCCGACCACCGCTTGGCAGCCGCAGCCTACGCTGGGCTCGCACAGGGCGGCTTGGCAGGTGCCGCAACTCAAATTGTCGCACTCGCTATTCATGTAGCAGGCCTGCTTGCTGCACGCGACTTTGAGCGCCAGCTCGTCGATGAGCGGCCCGGCGAAGTCGTTCTTATTGCTGTCGGCCGCGTCAAATCCTAAGCAGACTTGCACGGTCTTGCCCTGCCAGCTGTCGAGCGGCACGGTGACGGCTTGCCAGAGGCCGCCCGTGGTGCCGTAGACCAGGTCGCTGCTCCACACCACCTTGAGCGCGCCTTGATCGAGGACTTGGACCGTAAACCAATCGTACTTGGGCAAGCCGTCGACCGGCGGGTTCTTGTAGTCCTTAGCGGCGTATCCCGACCACTCCGTCTCGAGCTTAAGTTGAAATGTTAGCAGGTTATAGTTTGTGCCCTGCTTGAGCGTCAGCGGCGCAGAGCAGATCAGGCCCTTGGGGCCGGCGTCGCCCAGGTCGGGATCGCTGTAGCTGTCGCCGCTCTGCGACGAGAAGGCCAAGGCCCCACCCGTCACGCCGGCAGTAGGCACCGCGTGCCAGCCGACCTGGGCCGAATTTTGTTGCTGTGCGGTCCATCCCTCGAGTGTGCCGGCGTCAAAGCCGCTGTAGAGGGACACCGATGCCTTGCAGCAACTGGGTTTGCTCGCGTCGGGCTTGCTCTGGCACTCGCCGTTTTGGCAGCTGTCGACCGTGCACGCCACGCCATCGTCGCAGTCGCCGTCTTGGACGCAGCAGCCGGGAATCTTGTCGAACAGGCACGCACCCACGCCGGCCGAGTCGTTGGCGTAGGGTACGCATGTCTCGGTTGTGCAAGTGTTACTGTCGTCTTTGCAGGTGGTGTTGGGGTCGCAGGCCAGCTGCGCGCACACGGTCTCGATCACCACATCGTCGAGGTAGATTCCCTCGTAACTATTCTTAATGCCGGTGCCGGTCTGGAACTGCCACTGCAACTTGACGGTCTTGCCGGCCCAGGCCGAAATATCGAGCGCGACCCGCTTCCAACCGCCGCCGGTGGTCTTGCCGATTTGGGTCGACCAGAACAGCGGCGTCGACTTGGCGGCCTCGACCACCCCGACGCTCAGCACATCTTTTTCGACGAGGCACTGCGAGGCGCCGTTGACCACCACGCACGACGACCCCTGCGGACAGGTGGGTTTGCAGGTACCCACCGAGAAGCTGCTGGAGTAGGGCGGCTCGGCATCGAGCCAAAGCCAGAACACCAAGTGCGCCGTCGAGCCGGCAGGTAACACATAGTCTGGTGTAAGTAGGCTAGTTTGCACGGCAGCCGGGCTCGCGCCGGGCTTGCAGCCATCGTCTTGGCTCGCGCTGGTGTCGTAGGTATAGCACTCGTTGCCAAAGTAGAGGCTGCTGGAGCCGCTGTGGGCGCGGTGTTCGGTGGGGTGCCAGATGACGCTGCCGTTGGTTGCGCCTTCGGTCGCTTTGAGGCCATCGAAGCCGCCCGCCTCGAAGCCCGTCTTGAGCAGCGTCAGCTTGCCCGAGCAGCAGTTTGGGTCGGTCTTGTTGACGCACTGGGCTGTGGCGATGTCGCAGGTGTCTTGGGTGCACTCGTCTTTATCGTTGCAGGCAGCACTGTTGCAGCACGATGGGTACGGCTTGGGCACGGGCTTGCACACGCCCAGATCGCAGAAGGCGTCTTGGCAGGCCTGCAGGTTCAAGACGCTGGCGCAGTCGGTGCTCGTGACACACTGGGCCGTGTCGACGGGCTCCGTGTCAATTTCGGCAGCGGCGTCGACCTGATCGGCCTGCTCCACATCCAGCACCTCATCGGCAGGCGCATCGTCGCTGTCGAGCACATCGCCCGGCAGCTCGCCTTCGGTATCGACGACGGTGTCGCTGTCGGTCTGGTCGCCGTCGTTGCTATCGACGACCGCCGAGTCGGCCTTGCCGGCGTCTTTGGTGCCAGAGGTCTTGGTGTCGGACGAGCAAGCCGCCAGCGCCCACGCCAGGGCCAGCATCGCCGCCAGCCCAGAATACCGCAGAATCTTCACACGCTGCGCCGCCATTGCATCTACCGCCATGTCTGCCTGCTCGGCCGGCGCGTACGCCAGCGCTTGGGGCTCTGTGCCGCCATCAACCGCCACAGTTGGTCGTCAGCTTTAGGTTGTCGACAAACACGCCCTTGCCGCTGTTGCCAAAGCTATCGACGGTGTCGAAGGTGAACTGCAGCTGGACCTCTTGGCCCTTGTAGTTGGCCAGGTCGAAGCTGACGCTGTACCACGTGCTGATGTTGAAGCCCGAGGCGCTCTTGGTAAACGCCGTCAGCTTCTGTGAGCCGACGAGAACGGTCACCGTCAAGTTGTCGTATGACCCGCTGAGCTCGGTGTCCATGTAGACATCAAAGGTGAGCTTTGACGGTGTGTTCGCGGGCAACAGCACCTTTGGCGTCAGCGCCGTGCCCTTGTTGGCGCTGCCAAGGTCGAAGTTGCCGGCCGCAGTGTCGCCGTAGTACAGCACGCCGGGCGCAGTCTTGGCCAAGCCGCTGGGCTGCGCGGTGGTGATCTGCCAGCCCTTGGAGGGGCCGAAGGCGTTGTTAAAGGTCATGCCCTTGGCGTCGTTCGCGTCAAAATCGTTGACCCACACGTCGGGTAGGCAGCAGCCCGCCACGCCGGTGGGCGTGTGCACGCACTTGGTGCTGACGCACTTGTCGATGGTGCAGATGACCTCGCCGTCGTCGCAGTCTTTGTCGGCGCTGCAGCAGGTGTTTTGGTTGACGCACTTGTTGCCGACGCACGAGTCGGCCGTGCAGACGTTCTTGTCGTCGCACTGGGCCGACGAGAGGCAGCAGCCGGCGATGGCGGGATTGCTGCATTGGCCGCCCGGGCCAGAGCAGACGTCGTCGGTGCAGGCGTTGCCGTCGTTGCAGTCGCCGGGGCCCATGCAGCAGCCTTTGATGGGCGCAAACGAGCAGAGCTTGCTCGAGCCGCAGGTGTCGGTGGTGCATAGGTTGTTGTCGTTGCAGTCGCCGCTCGAGGCGCAGCAGTTGTTGGCGTATCCGCAGGTGCCGTCGCTGCATACGCCGGTCAGGCAGGCTAGGCCGACCACGGGGCAGCCCGCGGCACTGGTGCAGACCTTGGCTTTGCAGGTCGACGTGACGCTGACGTCGTCGAGGTAGATGCCCGGCCCGGTGGTGGAGCCGCTCGAGGTAGATGGCTTGTATTCAAAGCGCAATTCAAAGCTTTTGCCGCCAAGGGGCGTCAGGTCGTAGGTGAACTGCTTCCAAGTGTTGACCAGGGTGTAGCCCGAGACGGTGGCGAAATTGACGTCGCTGCCATCGACGGTGGCGTAGGCCCGCAACGTGTAGCTGCTGAAAGCGGTGGTGGGGGCATAAGCCCAGAACGATAAACTAGTTTCTTTGCCGGGCAAGATGGTGATGGTGGGCGACACCGCCGTCACTTTCCAGGTGGGCGAGTTGGGGGTAGCAAGCGCGGCGCCGGTCAGCGTGCCCATGTGCAGCGCCCCGGGGGCGGAGTGGGCCAAGGCGGTGTCTTGGTAGAGCCAGCTGAGTTCGGCCTTGTCGCTAACCGTACTAAAGCCCTCGTCGCTGCCCGAAAAGACGGCGTTGACCACCTGCGGCGCGCAGCAGCCCGGTACGGCGAGCGCGTTGTGCAGGCACTTGCCCTTGTCGCACGCGTCGCTGGTGCAGGGGTTAAAGTCGTCGCATTCGCTGTCGAACGAGCAGCAGAGGTTGACGTCGGCGCAGGTGCCGCTGGCGCAAATCCCCTTCTTGCACGGGTCGTTGATGGCGCACTCCGCGTCGGACTTGCAGCAGGTGTTTTGGTGCGAGCAGTTGCCGCCGGCGATGGGGCACTGGTCGAGCGTGCAGTCGTTCTTGTCGTCGCACTGGCTGTCGCTGAGGCAGCAGTTGGGCAGGTCGCTGTGGCTGCAGACGCCGCCGGGGCCGCTGCACAGGTCGAGCGTGCAGGGCTTGCTGTCGTCGCACTGGTTGTTGCTGCTGCAGCAGGCGGCCTTGGTGGCGTGGCTGCAGACCGGCAGGCCGGTGTCGCCGTCTTGGCAAGCGTCGGTCGAGCAGGCGTTGCCGTCGTCGCATTCGGCTAGGCTGGCGCAGCAGCCGGTGCCAATCGCCACATCGTCTAAGTAGGCGCCCTCAAAGGCATTGGCCGTGCCGTCCTTGGTCTCAAAAGCGAACTGGAACTGCACGGTCTGGCCGATAAAGTCCTTGAGTTCAATCGAGATTCGCTGCCATGCGCCGCCAGTGGTCCCGCCGATGGCGTCGCTCGTCCAGACCTTGGTCGGAGTATCGCCGTTCAGCACGCGCACGGTCAGCAGATCGTCGCCGGCAAGCTGCTCGGTCGACAGCCACAGCCAGAAGTTGAGCTTGGGTAATAAGCCTGGTTTATTGGGCACTTGCACGCCCGGAAGGGTCGCGGTGCCGCCCACCTGCTTGTTGTTGTTGTAGGTGCTCTTGGCCGGGTCGCCGAAGTACAGCGACGTGCCGCCCGACATCGAGCGCACCTTGCTGAAATTCCAGGTAAGACCCGTCTTGAAGATGTCGACAATATCGACGCCCTCGCCCGGACCGTCGAGCCGACGAATCCACAAGTTCGAGGTGACGGCCGCCACCTTGGGGCCCATTTGGCAGGCGAGGCAAGGCTTTTTGGTCGAGACGTCGCCGATGCCCAAGCATTCGACCTGACCGCCGCCCAAGTCGTACAGGCACGCGTTGGTTCGCACCGTGTATTTGCAGTTGCCGGCATCGCAAGTGGCGCCAAAAGCACATGAATTGATGCAGTCTGTGTTGCTCACACAGGTAGAAAGCGACACGCCGGGCACGATCGGAGTCACCACGTCGGGCGAGCTGTCTGGGGTCGCGTCGGGCTTGGTGTCGGGCGCCGTGTCTTCGATTGCGTCGCTGCCGTCGTCAAGGGTGTCTGTGTCGGCCAAATCAGTATCACTATCAACAACATCAGTAACGTCGAGGCTCGCGTCGCCAAGCTGATCGCCGGCATCGGCATCGGCAGTCGGCGTGTCTCCCGGAGCCGTGTCTGGCTTGATCGCGTCGCCCGTGCCCGTGGCATCCGCGCCGGTATCGGCCACCGCGGCGTCACTTTGACTGTCGGCCGCAGTCGTCGCCTTGGTGGTGTCGCCGCAGCCCACTGCCAGAAGCGCCAGTGCCATAAGGGCGCCGCCAACCACTTGACGGGCTGACAAAAAGCGACGAGAGGTGGCTGCCTGCGCCGTGCTCGTCTGGCCTACTTGGGTCATTGCGCGCTCCCTTGGCAATCAGTGCGACACGGCCTGCGGCGAACCGGCACAGGCCCTTGTCCAAACCGTGCAAAATACCACTGTCTGGCAGCGGGCACAAATCGCCGGTGCCGCCGAGCCGCCTTGCCCAGCGCCCCCACACGGGCAGCGGCAGCGGATCGCGCGCGCCCACAGGTGCTCGACAGCAGATTCGTAAGGTTAAAACCGCCAGCGAGCGACGGCATCGGCGCGCCAAGCCGGCTCAGCCGCGACACCAGCGGTATTGGCCAGAGCGGCGCCAGGCATCAGCAGCGTGCCGCGACCAAAGAGCTCAAGGCCGTGATCGAGGTGCAGATGCGCCGAAAGCTCGGGCTCTAGGCCGATCCAGGCGTGCTTGCCGGGCGTCGCGTCGGGTGACAGGGCCACCGCACCCAGCACGGCCGCTTCGAGCGCGAGGTCGCCGGTGCCGCGGCCCCAAGGGTGCCAAGCGAGGGCCGGCCGCAGGTAGCCCGCATTGGCAACGGCGCCGATTACGTCGCGAAACAACAGACCGTCGATGCGAAAGGCGCGGTTGAAGCGAAAGCCGTGCATGGCGGTGCGGTCGGCGCCGTCGGGGGTGCCACCTAGCTTGAAATTGTTGGTATCGTTGACGCCGAAGCCACCGTTCGACTCGCCGCTGGCCGCGCCCAAGTCGAGCTTGAGGTCGAGCTCGCCCGGCTGCCATGTGGCTCGCCCGGCTGCGCCACCCGAGACGATGGTCTTGGCATCGGGGTCGGCGGTGATGTCGCTGCGGCCGATGGTGCCGTAGATCGCGTCGCCTTCGGCCTGCAGTACGAGCGGGGCCGAGCGCCAGGTGCCACGCCAGGTGGTATATGCCTGAAATGTATAGGTTCGCAGGGTGCGCTGGGTCAGCAAGATGCACTCGTTGCCGCACGCCGGATTCGCCAAGCCCTTGGCTGGCGCGGGGGTGGTCGTGCCTGGATTTTGCAGACTTTCGACCGAAAACGCCTGATCCTGGCTGAGCCACAGCAGCGCCAGCGCCCACTCGAGACCCGGCTCGCCGTGCAACTTGCCGCCGGCCACGCCCAGGTCGTAGCGGATGACGTCGGCGCTGTCTTGAAAGGGCAAGCCCGACTGGCCGCTGCTCATCAGCCATGCGCCGTTGCTGCTGCCGCCGGCGTACGAATTGTAGAGTGTTGCGGCGTTGGCGCCTTGACCCGAGGGCCAGGTGAACAGGTTCGAACGGGCGATCGAGAAGCGAAAGCCCAGCAGTTCCATGCCCAATTTCACGCTGTCGATGCTGGTTTGCCAGTCGCCCAGCAGGTCGTCGCCGCTGTTGCGCACCACGCCCATGCCAAAGTGGTCGGGCATGCGGCCCACGTCGAGGTCGACAAGGCCAAAGACCTTGCTGTGCAGCCACATGCGACGCATAGCCAAGCCCGACTGGAGCGAACCGGTCGACCAATCGGCCTGGCCGTAGCGGTCGGCAAACGAGGCGAGCGTGGCGCGACCGCCGGCCATACCCCACGCATCGAGCTGGGTATTGAGCTGCGACCAGTCGCCCACATGCAAGCTGGGCTCTAAACGCAGCCGCAAATCAGTACCTTGCACGCGGTCGGCCAAGGTCGCCGCGTTGGGGTCGGCATTGCCATGGCGCACATCGAGGTGGGTGGGCAACTCGGCGTTGTCGGCGTTGTTGCGGACGCCACCGAGCACTTCGCCGCGGGCGCGCACCTGACCGCGCCACTCAAGATGCACGAGGGGCTGCGTTTGCAGCGGGCGCGAGGCCTCAAGAGCGGGCGGCGGCGGATCAGCACGGGCCGGCAACGCAGCCAACAACCCAAGCAAAATCAAGGCAATCGCCGGAATTCGCGGCACGATCGCACACGGAGCTAGGGGTGGGTAGGGGTGGAGCAAGGCATATCCCGGGGCCGGTCGGGCCGACTCGGCGAGCGCGCAAGTGTACGGACAGACTTGCAGATGGGCAACCCGCCGCGGCATCGGTTAGCGCTGGGCCGGAGTAGCGGCGATCGGCAGCGGCAAGCCAATGCGCGGCGCAATCAGGGGCTGCGGGGCCACGACCGGGGCGAGGCGCGGCTCAGGGCGTTGGTACACCGACAGAATCGGCACGCCGGCCAGGGCGGACTGAAAGGCCGGCTCGCGGTGGCGGTAGTCGCGCATCAGGTCGAGCTCGAAGTCGTCGTGGTCTTTTTGATGGTGGAAGAAACCCATGGCCGTGCCCTCGGGCCCAACACCGTAGCGCAGATCGCGACGGAACCAGCCCTCGCGCTGGTACATCTGATAGGCACCCCAAGCCGACTTGTGGAACCAAATCGAGGCGTTGGCAGGCGCATGGGCGTTGACGTACTCGAGGCCATCGCGGGTGGAGCCGCCCCAGAACTGCCGCTGCATACCCGCCTGGGTCGCACCGGGGATGCCGCCGATGAGCTCGTTGAAGTACGCAGAACCATGCCGATATGTGTCGGCAGTAGCCTGAGCCGCGGGGGCAAGCAAAGCTACGGCCAGCAGCCAAGCCAGCAACGTGGCGGCCAATTGGGGCTCGCCATCGGCATCGGCCAAGCGACGGCATAGCCGGCTCCACACCGCCTGAGCGCCGCGCGCGCCGATCAAAAGCATGAAAGGAAACGCGGGCATCCAGTGCTTAGTGCCACCAAAAATCGGCGTGCCGGGCATTGAGATCAGCGCCATGGGCCAGACCGTCGAAAGCAGCAAAAGCCGGTCCCACGAGCGCTGCTCGGGCGTGCGACCGTCGACCGCGCCCTGCTCCGCGTATAGCCAGCCTTGGCGACGCTCGTGATCGGCTGCGGCCTCGCGTCGGCGCCACCACTGCGGGCCATAAACAGCTACAAGTCCTACAAAGAATGCTGCGAGCAGGCTGATCGGCCAGGTCAGCGCGGTCATGCTCCACGCGTAAATCGTCGGAAAGGGCGGGTATTGCAGCACCTGGCCAAACCAGTACTGCATGTAGTGCTCGTGGTGCAGGTGGAATTCGATCCAGCGCAGCACGTTGTCGAGCGAGTCGACCCAGAGCAGCGGCCATCCGGCCACCAAGATCGCCGGACCGATCAGCAGCATGGCTAGAAATACCCCGGGAATAGGCGGAATTTCGAAGCGAACCCGCGGCGAGGCGACCACTAACAGTGCCAGCGCCACACCCAGCACCGGATGCAGCCACGCCCCCAGCGCCCCGAGCAGCACGGCCAGTACCAGCCAGAGGGCCCGTTGCCGGCGATTTGCCTCGATATGCACTTGCACGCGGCCCTCGCGCAGCGACGTCCAGCCCCAGTGGGCGAGCAGCGGCACCGGCAAGAAGAGCGCGTTGTGCTTGGCCAACAGGGCAAAACCCCATGCAATCGCAGTGATATAGATCCACGGCCGCGAGGCCAGCGCGCGGTGCCACGCCACGGTGGTCAGCAGCAAAAGCGCGGCGATCGTCGTGTCGAACGTGCACAGGTGCGCATTCCAAAACGCTTGCGGAATGCATAGATAGCCCAAGGCGGCCAGCAGCGCGAAGGGGCGGCGCAGCGTGCCCGGGCCCGCAGCGGTCACGCGACCGGCAAAGAAGCCGCGGCCGGCGAGGTAGATGAGGGCGACCAACAGCGCGGCGAACAGGGCGCCGGGCATACGCATTGCCGCGGATTCGCTAAGGATATAGCTCCAGCTGCGCTCAACGGCCTCGCAGCCGGTGCGGTAGATTGCGGACCCGTGCGGCGCCGGGCCAGGTGCGGCACAGGTGGTCTGCAGCTTGGCCAAGTCTACGTCGATCGGCAACTTGACGATCGCCAAATCGGGTCGGCGCTCGATGACCTCGCCCTGCAGCAGTCGCCGTGGGCCAACCTGGCTACCTTCGCCTACAATCTGAGGACTTAGCACCGTAACCAGCGACCCAACGGCAAAGCCATGCGCCGGACCGAGCCCCGTGACTTCGAGGCGGCGCTCTTTGCCATGCAAGGCAATGCTCTGTACCGGCCGTAACTTGCGACCAAAGGCACGCCACGACCAGCCAAACAGGATCTTGTCGAGCGGCGGGTGCTCGCTGTTGTTGCGCCAAGTATCCAAAATCTCTTTGTATTGTAGGGCTTTGGCGCGTTCCTCGCCGCCCTTTTCGACCCGTACAAACCAGTCTTGGTACGTCTCGGCGTGGCCGAAATAGAACGCTTCGTCGCGCACAAAGCCCATGTCGTCGGTGGCGACCGTGACGGCGAGCGCGGCGGCGAAGAGCAGCACGGCTACAAAGAAGTCGCTAGAGCGCGAGGCAAACGGGCGGGCCATCGGCGGCTAGTCCTCGTCTTCGTCGTCGGGCCGGCCGGCGACCAAGTCGTACTTGCGGGCAAGCCGCCGAAAATGCTTGCGATCTACATCTGCTTCGCGCGCTGCCTGCGACAGGTTGCCCGAGTGGCGACCGAGCAGCGAGCCGATGTATTCCTTCTCGAATGCGCCCAGCCAGGCCTCTTTGGCGATCTTGAAGGTTTGGTCGGCGAGCAACTGCGCCCCCGGCCCGCCGCGTTGACCGTGCAGGCTTTCGGTCGTCTGGGTCTCGCTGCGACGGGTGCGCGCCTGGCCAAAACCCGTAATATGATCGGGCAGATCCTCGAGCTGGATGAGGTCGCCCTCGGCAAAACTGCAGGCCCGCTCGACTACGTTGCCCAGCTCGCGCACGTTGCCCGGCCAGTCGTAGCCGCCCAGCGCGAGCCGCGCCTCGAACGACAGCCCCTTGACCCGCTGACCGTCGCCCACCCGGTTAAAGCTGCCCACGCGCAGCATATGCTGAACAAGCAAGGGAATATCGTCGCGCCGCTCGCGCAGAGCCGGGAGCTTTAGCCGCACTACACCCAGGCGATAGAACAAGTCCTCGCGAAAACGCCCGGCTTTGACCTCTTCGGCTAGGTCGCGATTGGTCGCTGCCACCACCCGCACATCGATCTTGATCGGCCGATTGCCACCCACGCGGCGGATCTCGCGCTGCTCAAGGGCCCGCAGCAACTTCGGCTGCAAGTCCAGGGCCAATTCGCCGATCTCGTCTAAGAAAATCGTGCCGCCGTGGCTGATCTCAAACAGCCCCTGCCGCGATGCAAGCGCGCCGGTAAAGCTGCCCTTCTCGTGGCCAAACAGCTCGCTTTCAATCAGGTTTTGCGCGACTGCGCCACAGTCAAACACGATAAACGGATGATTGGCCCGCATCGACAGCTGGTGCACCGTTCGCGCTACGACTTCTTTGCCGGTGCCGGTCTCACCCTCGAGCACCACCGTAGCCCCAGTCGGCGCGACTTTTTCAATGGCGCCCATCAGCTTACGCATCGACTCGGTCTTGCCTACGATGCCACCGAGCGACTCGTGCAGGCTGGGCGTCAGCTCGACCTTTTCGTTCTGAATGTTAAAGCGCAGCTGGGTATTGCCCAGGCGGATCACGGAGCCCGACTTGAGCCAGGCCTCGCGGATGCGCACACGGTTGATCCAGGTGCCGTTGGTCGAGCGCAAGTCTTCGATCAAGAAGTCGTCGCTCTCTTGGTGGATGCGGGCGTGGTAGCGACTGACCTGATCGTCGTCGATGACGAGGTCGTTGTCGTCCATCGAACCCAGAGTAACGACACCCTGATCGAAGATGTACTCGGCGACGGTGCCATCGGGATCGGTGCGCACCAGTCGCGTGCGCCGCAGCATTAGACTCGACGGCGCATTGGGAGTGCCCAGAGCTGCTGGGTAATTGACCTCGGCCACGGCGATCCTTGGCTCCCGGTTGCGCGGGACGACTGGGGCACGCAGACCCTAGCTCTGGCGATGATGGCCAAAATAGCGACGGGCGTCCAGACCCCGGGACGTGGTTCGGCTCGGGCCAGGCTCAGAGGTGGACTAGACGTCGACCTAGGCTTCGAACGACGTCATGCGCTGGCGACGCTTTTCGTACATCTTTTCGTGGTGTTCTTGCTTCTCTTTGCACTGAATGCAGTAATCCGTCTCGGGCCGGGCAATCAGCCGTGCCGCGCCGATGATCGCGTCGCACTCTTCGCAAAAATTGTACTCGCCCGCGTCGATGCGGCGGACGGCCTTGTCGATTTTCTTGATCAAGGTCGCGTCGCGATCGCGCAGACGGTACTCAAAGGCCTGATCGTAGCCGACCGAGCTCAGGTCCATCTCGTCGGCGACACGCAGCTCGTCGGGGTCTTGCAGCGACTCCGCAGCGCGCATCGCTTGCAGAATCTTTTCGCGCTTTTCGATCAGGACCGTGCGCTGCTTGGTCAGTTCCTCGTTGGTCAGTTCAACGGGTTCGAGCATTTCATTGAGGGCCATGGCGTCCTCCGGTTGGTGTGCGCCCGGGGAGCCGGGCCGTCGAATGGTTTGCTTGCCATGCACCGTGCGAGTTGCTTTCTCGTACTAGTTTAGGGCAAGCACGACCCGCCTGCCACCGGCAAAAAGGTCGCCCCGCAAATTGGACGCCGCAGCGATGGCAGCGGGCCAGCGGGGCGACGGCAACGAACGGGCGTGACAGGCTAGGACGCCCCGTGGCAGTGGTCAAGGGCAGTTTTCAGTGACTACGCGTTGCGACGGTGCGCTGTGACCAAGCCTGCAGAATTTCGGGCAGGGCGGCGCGCCAACGGTGCCAGACCTCGGCGGCGTTGGCGGGGCGTGCGTGCGGCTCCTTGGCCAAAAGGTCGAGCACCAACTGGTCGACACTTTGGGGGATCCAGCGCCCTGCACTGCGGGCAGATGGCGGCGGCGGCGGCTCGTACACATGGGCGCGCATTACCAGCCCCACCCGCGCCGCGGCAAACGGCAACTCGCCGGTCAGCATCTCGAAAAGCAACACTCCAAACGAATACAGGTCGGTGCGCCCATCGACCGGGTCGGCCAGCACCTGCTCGGGGGCCATGGTCCACGCTGAGCCGATCACTTGCCGCGGTCGGGTCAGACCGCCGGTCTGCCGCGCAACATTGATCTGCGACAGGTGCTTGGCGACACCAAAATCGATAAGCACCGCTCGCTCGAATTCAGCCTGGCCTGGCGGCCCAACGAGCACCACGTTTTCGCTTTTGACATCGCGGTGCACGATGCCCTGCCGATGCAGAGAGGCGAGCGCCGCCAGCATGTCGTGGCCCACGGTGCTGATAGCCCGCGGCGACAAGGGTCCATCCGCCGCCAAGTGCAGCGCTAGATCGCGGCCCGGCAGCAGTGGCATCGCAATATACCAGCCCACCGCCGGGTCCTCGCCGCCGCCCAGCGAGCCGACAATACCGGGGTGATGAAGCCCCTCTAAGATGTAAATTTCGTTTTCAAAACGAGATACTAAGTCCGAATCACTCGAGCGCTCGCTATGCAACACCTTGACGGCACTTGCCGCGCCCATGTGGTGATCGACAGCGTAAAAGACAGTTGCAAACCCGCCTTGGCCGAGCACGCGCTCGAGTTGCCAACGACCGGCGACCACCTGGCCGAGCAGCGCCTGGTCGCGGGCGGTGATGGCGACCGCCGCGCCGTCGTAGGGGCAACAGCCGTGCACTGGTTCGATGTCGCGCGCGCAACAGGGGCAAAGCATGGGCATCGCCTTACGAAGCGGAATCGCCGCCCGGCTCACTGGCACCCAAAGCGCGGCCCAGCGCCTGCCGCACCAGAAACTGCGTCGCCACCGGCACCGACGGTCCAGGACTCGCTTTGCACAGCGCCAGGGTGCGGCGCAGCGAATCGCAACGGCCCTGGCAGCGCGGGCAGGCGGCGAGGTGTTGCTCCATCCGCGAGCATACATCGGGGCTTATGTCGCCCTCGAGATGCCGCGAGTACATGCTGAGCACATCGGGGCAAGAGTCCGATCCGCTCACCACCGTCGAAATCTTGAGCGACGGCGCCAACTCTTCGCGCACCGCCAGCCGCGCCCGATGCAGCCGCGACTTGACCGCATCGATACGCAGGCCGAGCGCGTCGGCCACTTCGGGGGCGGTCAGGCCCTCTACATCGCGCAGCAGCAATACTTCGCGGTACATGGGCGACAGGTGGGTCATCGCCTCTTCGACGGCGTGGGCCAGCTGCGCTTGATCGAGGCGCAGGTCTACGGCGCTATCATCCGATGCAAGTCCCCGAATTTCGGCTGATTCATCGGTGTCAACCGACGCATCGGCGTGAATCACCGAACGGGTGCGCCGGCGCCGCTTGATGCAAAAGCTGCGGGCGATCTGGTACAGCCAGGTCGAGACCTGAGCCTGGCCGCGAAAGCCGGGCAACGTGCGGGTGGCCGCCATCAAGGTGTCTTGCACCACGTCCTCAGCCTCGGTGGCCGAGCGGCACATGCGCATGGCAAATCGGCCGACGCGCGGAGCATGGCGGGTCCACAAGACTTCGAGCGCACGCCGGTCGCCAGCTTGCGCCGCGGCAACCAGTTCTTGATCGGTACGAGCAGTGAAGTCAGGCACAGGCATTTCCACGGCAACACCAGGCTGCGGGCGCGCAGAGTAGCGCGGAGCGGCCAATGGCGCCAATCGAGCGGCGCAACGCCAAGCCAGCGGGGCGCGTTGAAGCCTTGACGCTGCCCGTGCTAGGGTGGCCGCGAGGCCCGTGCCCGGCCCAGTGGTTATCCTATGTTTCGTCTGCTTATCGTCGAAGACGAGCCCGCGACCGCCGCGGAGCTGGCCACTGGCCTGACCCGCGCTGGCTACCACACCACGGTGGCCCACTCGGGCGAAGAGGCGCTGTTGACGGTGCTGGCGCAAGCCTTTGATGCGGTCGTGCTCGATGTGATGCTGCCAGGATTTTCGGGCTTTGAAGTGGTGCGGGCGATGCGTGAGCGCGGCTGCGCGGTGCCGGTGCTGTTCTTGTCGGCCTTGGGCGCGGTGGCGGATCGCGTGCGCGGCTTGCAAGAGGGTGGCGACGACTATCTGGTCAAGCCGTTTGCCCAAAGCGAGCTGCAGGCGCGGATTGCGGCGCTGCTGCGACGCGGTCAACCGAGCCAAGCGGCCGTTCCTACCGTGATTCAAGTCGGTGACCTGACCTGGGACCCCCAGCAGCAGCGGGTAACGCGCGCCGGCAAGCGCTTGGACCTGACGCCGAACGAGCTGACGCTGGTGGCTCTGCTGCTCGAGAACCGCGGTCAGGTGGTGACGCGCTCGCAAATCGCCCGCAGCGTGTGGCAGCTGGAGTTTGAGCCGCCCGGCAACACGATCGACGTACAGGTGCGGCGACTGCGCACCAAGATCGACGACCCCTATGACAAGAAGCTGATCCATACCAGGCGCGGCTTTGGCTACGTTCTCGAGGACTTGTGACCCCTACCCGCCCAGCTGGCTCGGTGGTGCGCCGCTTGCAGCTCGGCTTCTTTGTCTCGGCCGCGCTGCTCGCGGGGCTGGTCGCGACGGTCATCGAGTGGTCGCTGCTAGATACTCTAGAGCAAGAAGACCGGCTGCTTATCGACGGGGTCGCGGCGGAGTTGGCGGCCCAAAGGGCGCTTGGGCAGCTCGAAGCCCACGCACACAGTCTGCAGGTGGTGCCGCTCGACTGGCAGGTGCTGGGCCAAGACGGGCAAGTGCGCATGCATAGTCAAGGTTTTGCCCAGCTCGGCCCGCTGCCGTGGCCGACGCCCGAGCAGGGACCCGTCGAGTGCGACCAGGGCGATCGGGTCTGGCTGTTGCGCACCGTGACGTTGGCAAAAAGCCGCGAACGGCTGCAAATTGCCCTGGATCGCACCGTTGAGATGCAGTTGATGTGGCGGCATCGCATGGTGGTGCTGCTGACGGTGGTGGTGGGCGCGGCAGCGGCGCTGTGGATTGGCCGGGCCTTGGCGCGGGCTGGCCTGCGACCCCTGCAGCGGATTGCCGAAGCCGCGGCCGAGATTGGCCCGGGACAGGCGTCGATGCGCTTGGATTCGAGCGAGTTTCCGACTGAGTTGCAAGAGGTGGTGGGCCGGCTGAACGCCGCGCTCGAGCGCCTGCACCAGAGCGCCGTGGCCCTTGACACGGTGGCTTCAGATATTGCCCATGAGCTGCGGACTCCACTGAATTTGCTGCGGCTTCGCCTAGAAAACCTGGGGTTGCAGCACCCCTTGCCTGCGGACCTGGCGGGCGGACTCGGCGCGGCGCTCGAAGACATCGATGCAATGGCGCAAGTGCTTGAGCATCTGCTGTTTTTAGCACGAATTGAGCACGGGCACGGCGAGGCAAGGCCGGTAGCTGTCGAGCCGACAGCCGAGCTGCGCAAGGTAGAGCAATTCTTTGCTGCCGCCGCGGAAGAAGCTGGCGTGGTCCTGCAGGTTGCCGGTGCAGAGGTGGCGATCCTGGCCGATCCGGCCCTGCTACAGCGCGCCCTGCATAATTTGGTCGCCAATGCGCTGCGTTACGCCCCCCTTGGCACGACGGTGCTGCTGTCGGTGCATCGCGAGGGCGACACCGCCGTGCTGGCCGTCGACGACAGTGGTCCAGGCCTGCCGCAGGCCGTGATCGACCGCCTGGGCGAACGGTTTGTGCGATCCGAGCCGTCGCGCGAGCGGGCCACAGGCGGGAGCGGCCTGGGGCTGGCCATCGCCGCGCGCGTAGCAGAGGTACACCAAGGGCGCTTGGCGGCGCGCTTAGGTCCGGGTGGCCACGTCGAGCTGCGGTTGCCTGTGGCGGGGCCGCAGCCGGGCTGGTAGGTTAGCAAACTCCATGTTCGGCAAGGGAATTGGCCAGCACGCGGATGGCGCGCCGCCGTCGCGACAATGGCCGATCGACTGCCGCTGCCCCGTGGGCAAGAGCTCGTGCGGTTGCAGTGGTGACCAGCGATCCCCTTCAATAACACGCATCTGCGACACGCCCGCCGCTACCTTGCCGTAGCTAACCCTTCCAAGCGGCGTCGCCAGCGCGCCCCGAACTTCGAGTTCGGCGCCCTCGTCGCGCAGCTCGAGCGCACCCTGCACGCGAATCTGCTGGGCACCGAGCGCCATGGTCAGCGTTGCGGCACGATGCCCCGTAAATACAAGCAAATCGCCCGGCGCGACACAGTCGTTACCCAGCACCGGGCCGCGCAGAGCCCCCGCCACCCACAGCTGCGCACCCGCCAAATGCGCCGGCTCATCGCCGGTGTAGCGGGCCTCGATGGCCTCGTCGCGACCGTTCACCACCCCATCGCCGTCTAGATCTTGGTCGCCCGGCGCCGCCAACACCTCGTTCAGCACCAGCTCGCCCGTCAGCATCGGCCGGCACGCCGCAGGCTGGGGGCTACTGAGCGCAGTCGCCGCCGCAGCCGGCTGCGCCACCGCGAACGGCATCGCCGGTAACTGCCAACAACCACTCGTAATCACAACAAAGAAGGCAAGAATCGTCGCATGAACCTTCGCCATCGCACCCTCCACGCGGCGCCAACTCAGCGTGGCCCGCATAAGGGTGATCGATCTGGCGCGACGCTTTGCCGCGGTCGAGTGCAAAAAAACTTGCTAAAAAGCAGCAGGCCGGCGCTGGGGAGCGTCGGCCTGCCAACAAAGACTCTAAATTTCTGCTACTTAGCTGGAGCGGCCGGCGCGTCGGGCTTTTGATCGCTCGGCTTGACCTGCGAGCCCACCGCCGGGATGTTGCCGACCTCGACCGCGCCCTTGCCTTGCAGCAACTGCGAAGTCAGGACATCGAGGTCCCAGATCCAGTTCTGCGCATTGGGCACCGACACCTGAGCTTCTTTCAGGTTGTAGACCAGCTTGCTGTCTTTGGGCTGGGCCAGGGCGCGGAAGCCCGAGACGATCAACTGCCGCAGCGTGACCGACGTCGCCGGCGCTTTGTTCAGCGCTTCGGCCAAAATCGGCAGTACTTCGGCTTTCTTGCGTACACCCAGGTGGATGAGGCCAATCGCCGCCTTTTCTTTGGCGATGTCGTCGCCCGTGTTCAAGAAGCCCTTGTAGCAGTTGAGAAGTGCCGTGGTTTTGCCGGCCTCGTCGGCGGCGGCATCCATGCCCTTCTTGCACTCGATGACCACGTTGAGGCGCGCCTTGACCACCGCGTCGGCGAGCCCCTTCTTGACGCCATCGGCCTTGCTGGCGCCGATCACGCGATCCCAGTCGGCCAAATTCTCGGGCTCAACCGCGTACGTCATCGGCGTCAAGAAGTCGGGCTTCTCGTTGTCAGCGATTTCGCTAAAGGTCTTGAGCATCGACGCCCAGCCATTCGACGGTCCGGCGATCGACAGGCCCAGGAACGGCCCTGTGCGCTGCTCGACAACAAGCCCAGTGTTCTTAGCCACTTCGCCGATCTTGTCGGCCACCGGCGCCAGACCCTCGCCCATCGACGCCAGCGCGAAGATCGACAGCGTCAGGCGCGCCTTGATGTACGAAGTCCAATCGACCTGCTTGTTCTTGAGCGCGTAATCGCCCATAGGATGCTCGCCGTCGATCGGCTTGTTGATCGAGGCGATGATGTCGAGCGCGGTCGCCGGATCGTGAAGATCGACGAGCACTTGCATGGCCTTGGGCCCCTCTTTCCACTCCCAGTCCGACAGTCCGTATTCTTTGGCCCACTTCTCGAACTCGGGGTCTTTCAGGTTGTAGATCGCCAGGATCTTCTTGCTGACCAGCGCCGGATCGACCGTACCCAAGGCCAGACGGCCGGCCATGTAGGTCTCGGCGCGGGCGGCATCGCGGGTGTACAGGCCATGCACAAAGGCATCCATGGCCTTCGACGAGGGCTCCTTGGTCCAGTCGCGCGGCGCATGGCCCGGTGCAGCGCGGTAGATCTCGGTCAAGTAGGCCAAAGCCTTTAGGTTTGTCTCAACGCCCTGCTCGCCGGGATCGGTCGCAGCCAGCTCGATCAGCAGGTCTTCGTACGCGGCGCGGTCTTCGGGCGTGGCCAGCGAGACGAAAAGCGCCTCGACCAGCGCCGACTTCGTCTCTTTCTTGTACTTCTTGGTCCATTCGGCCAGCGACTTGATCGTGTCTTTCGACGGGAACCACGGGTCGCGACCCGACTCGGCCGACTCGATGCGCCAAGTGCGGATGACCTGCGCCGACTGACCGGCGGTATCTTCGCTGGCGAGCGCTTTGACCAGCAGCTTTTCGGAGCGATTGCGCAGCGACTTGCCGCCGTGGCCCAGACCCTCGAGCACCGCCACCACCGTGGGCCGCAACTCCTTGGTCGCCATAGCATGTTCTAGGCGGGTAAACACGCCGTCGTCGTCGCACTTGCCCATGTCTTTAATCGGCAGCGAGCGGATGGTCTCGAGCTGCTGCGATCGCTTCTTGAGCGTCGCACCCTTCGCGTCGAGCACCATGCTGTAGTAGCGGCAGCTCTTTTCGCCCTTTTCGCAGCCGACGGCGCCGACGAGCATAGCCCCGGCGGCGAACAGGAGCGAAAGGCGGGATCCCAAGAAACTCAGCGACTTAGAGGATACGCGCGGCATGAAGAACCTGCTGATCGGGGAGGGGGCGCAAGGGCCACGGCAACCATTGCGCAATCGGTCACATGGGCCCAGGCGGGGGATTCGAAACCAGGCGCACTCGGGCACGCCCGCCCGAATCGGGTGCCGGATGATAGTCGGCGACACCATCGACGTCAAGGATTGTTTGTTTCGTATTGTCAAGGACTTTGCGCGGGCGCGTTGCGAGAGGGGCCGCTAGACTCGCTTGTCGCGTGCGCACCGACAATCCGCTACCATCGCGTTGGGCACGGCATGGCGGCTGTGGCCCTGGCGAGGAAGGAAGCGATGCGCGTGATGGCCTTGGTATTCGCGACGGGCGTGCTCGCGGCGCAGGCGGCGATGGCAGCGGAACCATCTAGTGATTCTATACAGTTGCAGGGTGATGCAGAGGCGGCGGTCGATCTGCTGTGGCCCAATGTGGTCAGCCGGCGCGTGGTGCGCACGTCGGACGGCAGCTTGAACGTGTGGCTGCGCTCCGATGCCGAATTTGAGCGGGCGGTCGAGTCGCTGAAGAAGGCGCAAACCGGCAAGAAGGTCCTGCGCGGCGGGCTGCGGATCGTGCGCTCGGCGTTCTTAGATGGCGACAAGTCGTACCTGCTCGATCTGGCCGGCGGCGAGCGGCCTTGGCGGCTAAGGCTGTCGCGGCACCTGAGCGGATCGCTGATCGAAGTGCAAGATCTGGGCGAGGCGAGCGATGCCCCGCGTTGGACTCCGCCGTTGCGGCCGGCGCTGATCTTGCTGCCGCACGGCTCGATTCCGCGTTAGTTTTGACAGATTACGGGCAGCTATTGGCGAATCGCTCGCGGCTGGTGCGGTAGCGGCCGTCGGCATCGCTCATGCCTTCGACAAGGGCCGCTTCGGCAAACCACGTTGCCGACGCCACGCCGCTCCAAGACGGTGCTACTCCTAGCCATTGTTGCCACGCGACATCCGGGCCAGCTAGCTGCAATTGGCGGAACGCCGCGCTCCCCTTGCCTGGCGGCGGCAACACCATCAGCAGCCGGTTGGGGTAGCCGGGCGCCCCCAGCAGCACCGCCCGCCCGGCCACTACAGTCGGGTCGACCGCCACCTGCTGCCACTGCGGTGTACCGCTGAGAGCCAGCGACCACAGCGCGAGTTGCCCATCGACCTGTGCCAAAATCAGCCGGTTAAACAAGGGGTCGTAGGCCAGCGCCGTGCCTTGACGCCAAGCCGGTCCGGGGCCATTGGCCGACTTCCAGAGCAGGGTCTTGCCCTTGGGCCAGGTGAGGCTCCACAGCTCAGAGGTGTTCTCGGTCGGCCCCTGGGTAAAAAGGTAGCGCTGCTTGGCATCGAGCGTGGCCGCACCCGCAGAATCTGGTTTAACAGAGGGTAGTTGCGATGCCTGGTCCATGCCATCGGCGGACCACACGCCCGTGACAAGGTCAAGGCTGAGGGCACCCGTGGCCACGGTCAGGCCAGCGCCCGTAAGCAGTTGCGCGGGGCTCACTTGCGTGGCGCCACTCCACAGCAAGACGTGACTGCCGTCTTCGGCCAACACCGCCTGCGCCAACGCCCGACCTTGCACCCCGGCGGGCATCGGCAGCCACTGCCACGCGCCGCCAGCCCAGCGCCAAGCGCCCGCGACGGCTTGCAAAGTAGCACCGCGCGGGGCCAAGCCGCCCAGGCGCAGCAGCCCGGTGGTGGTAGACAGCCACTGCGCTCCGACCGCGAACTCGGGCTCGCCATCGGCCCCATGCCAACCCTGGGGACCGCGCAGCCACGCGCTGGGGTCGACTTGACCTGGCGCCGTCTCGCCTTGAACGATCGCAAGCCCCGCGGACGAGGTGAACACGATAGAATCCATGCGATCAGGCAGGTTAGGTTCGAGGATTGGACTCCAAAGCGCTTTGGCCGGAACGTAACGCCATGCCCCCACGGGGGTCTTGAGGGTACTGCGACCGCCGAACCAGGCCACCTCGCTAGGTGTACAGATCAGGTGGCCACCGCTGGCGCCAACGACATTTAAGCCGTTGATAGCCAATGGTATCCAGCTCGCTGCGCCCGGCCCCAACGTGCCGAACCAAGGGGCGCCGTCCGCGGTCCAGGCCAAGGCATACCATGCGCCCGCGCCGCCGCACGCGCTGGCATGGGCGGCACCGGCGGGCAGCTGGGGTACGCCGCCATCCCACGACGCCTGGGCAATATTTTGCCGTTGAATCAGTGTTTGCCCAGATTGGTCGTCGCCAAACAGCCACACTTGGCCGGCCACCGTCCCCGCCACGGCGTCAACTACAGGTGTGGGTGGCGCAGCAAGGGGGGCCGAACTCCATGAGCCCAAAGCTAGATCGAGTTCGAGACTTGGTGCGGGCAGCCCGTCGGCATCGAGCCCGCCGAGTGTACGCAGCGCCACCACTTGCCCGTCTACCGCAACAGGGATCAAGGTTCCGCGCAAAATAGGTGGAAGTGTTGACTTTGAAACACGTTTATACAGCCCGCTGGCGGCTGAAAAACGCCACACGTCGCGGGCCGCCACCTCGTCGCCGCTGGCGCTGGGCTCCAGGCCGCCCCACAGCCAGGCGCCGTCCAAGTCAGCGGCCCAGGCGAATTGCCGGCGGGCGAGCGGGCGCCCGTCGTCCCAAGCCGTCGTGGCGGTCCACTCGGTAGCCAAGCCTTCGTCGGTCAGACCATCGCAGTCGTCGTCTTGGCCGTTGCAGGTCAATTCCTTTGTCTGATAGCCAGGTTGCCCATCGTAGCTGCACGTCCAAAGTGCCGCTGCGCACTGGGGGATGCCCGTCAAGGTCGCGCACACACCCGCACCCGCGCACGCAAAATCGGCAGGGGCGAGTAGTCCTTCGTCGGTCTGACCATCGCAGTCGTCGTCTTGACCGTTGCAAACCTCGCTGACTGCTTGGCTTTTTGGTCCGTCGCCAAGGGTTGAACAGGTGGGCTGTCCGGTGCTGCCGCAGACTACCGTGCCGGCGCCGCAGAGCCCCTGGCCTGGGCACGCGGCGCCGAGTACAAGCCCTTGCCACGCAAGCTTTTCGTCGGTTAGGCCATCGCAGTCGTCGTCTTGGCCGTTGCACACCTCGGGCGTGGCTTGGCTGGCGGGGCCATCGGCCAGTGTCGAGCAGGTCACTCCGCCGGCTTTGCTGCAGGCGATCACGCCGGGGCCGCAGCTCCCCGCGCCCGGGCATGGGGCTCCTAAGCCGTTACCATCTAAAGAAAATCCCTCGTCGGTCAGGCCATCGCAGTCGTCGTCTTGACCGTTGCACAACTCTTCGCCGGCGGGCGATTCGGGCTGGCCGGGGGCGCTTGAACACACCGCGCTGCCCTTTTGGCCGCATTGCACAACGCCCATGCCGCACGCACCGAGGGCCGCGCACGGGCTGCCCAATGCCGCGCCTTGCAGGGTCATGCCTTCGTCGGTGGTGCCGTCGCAGTTGTCGTCTAGGCCGTTGCAGATTTCGGGGCTGGCATGGCTGTCCGCGCCGCCCGGGTCGGCTGTGCACGAAGGTTGCCCTTTGGTGTCGCAAAATACCTTGCCGATTCCGCACTCTCCGACCCCTACACACGGTGAGCCAACGGCCAAGCCGAGCAAGTTGAAGTCTTCGTCCGTCTCGCCGTCGCAGTCGTCGTCTACGTTGTTGCAAGTCTCGGCTTGGGCGCGCGATTGGCTGCCGCCGGGGTTGCTTGAACAGGTCGCCTTGCCCGCGGCGCAGACCACCACGCCGGGACCGCAGGCCCCCGTTCCCACGCACGGCATGCTGATGGCATTACCTTGATAAACAAAGCCTTCATCGATCTGGCCGTCGCAGTCATTGTCGACGCCGTCGCAGACCTCCGTCTCTTGCCAGCCCGCCACCGCGCGGTAGTCGCAACTGAGCTGGCCAGCGACGCATGTGGCTAAAATGACTTCACCGGCTTGGCCGCAGACCCCGGAGTGCGAGCACACTAGCTTGACCAACAAGGCGGGGTCGGTCACTGCGTGCAGGTCGTCAGCATCCACCTCGTCGGGCAAACAGTCGCCATCGCCGTCGGCAAACGCGGACTCAAGGACATCGGGCTTGCCATCGCCATCGGTATCGATCGGGTGGCCTATCTGCGGGCCAACTTCGGCGCCATCGTCTTTGCCGTCGCCATCGCTATCGGGTCGCAAAGGGTCGCTATGCAAGTGTTTTTCTTGCGCGGCGGTCAAGCCATCGCCGTCGCCATCGCTGCTTGGCGCTAAGCAGCGATTGGCGTAGCAAAGGTTTGAGGCGCATTGGTCCGAGCTGGTGCAGCGGGTGCCCACGCTCTGGCCGTCGTCGCAACTCGCCAAGACCAGCGCTACAAGGCCAAGCCGAAGCACGTTAGCCACAAAGGGGCGATGGCGATGTGCGGGCGCGCGCCCAGGTTGACTGCGCATGCCGACAAACTACCTAGCCAGCGGCGGCGATACAAGTCGCATCACCCCGCGAGGGCCACCTGAACGCCTTCGGCCTGAGCCAGCGCCGCGGCAATCAGGTCGGGCAGGTCCGACGCTAGGCCACCGCGCGAGCCGAACTTTGCGCGCAAAAGCGCCCCAGCCTGCGCGTGGATAGCCACGCCAAGCAGCGCTGCGGCAAACGGCGACAGACCGCGGGCCAAGAGCGCACCGATCGCGCCGGTAAGCACGTCGCCACTGCCCGCCTTGGCCAAAGCGGCGTTGGGTCGGTTCGCGATCGCCCAAGAGCCATCGGGTGCAGCGACCAGTGTGCGCGAGCCCTTGAGCACCACCACCGCGGCAAAACGTTCGGCTGCGTTTCGGGCAGCAGTCAGGCGATCCGCTTCGATCTCAGCTACTTCTTGCCCCAGCAGCCGCGCCATCTCGCCCGGATGCGGCGTCAGTACCAGCCGCCCCGCCGCCGGCTCGGCCAGCTCGGGCCTTTGCGCCAGCGCCGTCAGCGCGTCGGCATCGAGCAGCACCGGCACCGCCGTCAGCGCACAGAGCCGGGCCACCAGATCGACCTCGGCCGCACCCGTGCCCAACCCAGGGCCCACGGCCAGCGCTGCTTTGCCGGCCACTAGCTTCTCGATCCGCTTGATTTCACTGGCACCACCGCGAATCGCCTCGACCATCACGTCGGGCAGCCGGCCTTCGAGCTGGCCGCGAATTTCGCCCGCGGTCGCCAGCGTCACCAGCCCGGCACCGGCCCGCAACGCCGCATGGCTGCACAGCAACGCCGCGCCACCCTTGCCCGGCGAGCCCGCGACCACCAGCAGATGGCCAAAACTGCCCTTGTAGCTATGATCGCCCGTATTCTTGTTGAGTTGCGCCAGGTTTCGGCCTATCTCCGCCGCATCGATTTGCAGACCCAGCGGCGCACTGTTCGCCAGCCACGCCGGCGGCACGCCGATGTCGACCACTTGCAGTTCGCCCCACAACTCCGGGCCCTGATTCAAGAACAGCCCCGGCTTGGCCGCCGCCATCGTCATCACCAGGTGGCAATGCACCGCCGCGCCCAGGATTTTGCCGGTCGCCGCACACAGGCCCGAGGGCACATCGGCGGCGACCGTCAGCCCGCGGTAGCGCCCATCGAGCTGGCTCACGAGCGTCAGCACCGGCTCGCGCAAATCGCTACTTAGGCCAATGCCGGTCAGCGCATCGACAATCACGGCCGCCCGGCCGAGCGATCGGCGCAGGCCCTGCAAGTCCGGGCCTCGCAGGGCATTTTGCACCTTGCGCAGCTCGATTCCGCCCACCTTTGCCATCGCCTCGTAGTGGATGCGCGCCGCGGCCGTCAGCTTGGCCAGCTCGCCCGCCACAAAGCACTCGACCCGCCAGCCGCGCGTGGCCAGCACCCGCCCCACCACAAAACCGTCGCCGCCGTTGTTGCCCACACCCGCCAGCACCACTGCCCAGCGGTCGCCACCCGGCCCCAGGCGCCGCGCGATCTCGTCGGCAATGGCGCGACCGGCCGTATCCATCAAAAGCTCAGGCGCCAGGCCCAGTTCGTGGGTCAAGCGCTGGTCGAGCTGGCGGACCTGATCCGGCTGGATAATGAACATAACCTACCTGCTAGGTTGGGTCGCCTCGGGCGTGTGCATCGCTTCGATCATCTCGCGCACCGCCCGCTCAATGCCCACAAACAGCGCGCGGGCGACGATCGCGTGGCCGATGTTCAGCTCGTCGATATACGGCAACACCGCGACAGCCTTCACATTTCGGTAATCCAGGCCGTGCCCCGCCGCCACTTGCAGCCCCAGATCGTGGCCCAGCTGGGCGGCATGGCGCAGGTGATCCAGGCGCTCTTGGGCCAAAAGTGGCGCGTCGGCCTCGCAGTAGTCGCCCGTATGCAGCTCGATCGTCGCGGCGCGCAACTCAGCCGAGGCGCGCACTTGCTCGGGCGTCGGATCGATAAACAGCGACACCGCAATGCCGTGATCGCGCAGAGTTGCAATCACTTCGCCCAGAGCCTGGCGCTGGCCCGCCACATCGAGCCCGCCTTCGGTCGTGCGCTCTTCGCGCTTTTCGGGCACCAGCGTCACCGTGTCGGGCAGGTACTCTAGTGCCAGCGCTACCATCGCCGGCGTCGCCGCCATCTCAAGGTTTAGCGGTACCTGCACCGTCTGGCGCAGCACTGCCAGATCGCGCTCTTGGATATGCCTGCGATCTTCGCGCAAATGCACGGTAATTTGATCCGCGCCCGCCAGTTCAGCCAGCGAGGCCGCCAGCACGGGATCGGGGTAGCGCGT
Source organism: uncultured Myxococcales bacterium (assembly GCA_903883645.1). Classification (GTDB taxonomy): domain Bacteria; phylum Myxococcota_A; class UBA9042; order UBA9042; family UBA9042; genus SXRM01. Next base: position 130,475 of record CAISBR010000147.1, read on the forward strand.
GCCACGGCCCTGGCGGATGGTAGCGACGTGATCGACGTTGACGCCCAGGCGCAGGCGGCGAAGCGAAGCAGACATGAAACCCTGGCGCGGTCGAAAAGCCGCGGGTCGAGTTTACGCCGGCTGCAACGGCATTGCCACGGTGCGGCGACTTGCGCACGCCTGTGGCTTTGGGTACACCGCAAGGATGCGTACGGTTTTTCTCGCCCTTGTCATCTTTTCGCTCGCGGCGTGCTCTTCTGCGCAAGTGGGCACGTCTGTTGCGCTTTCGCCCTCGGCCGAGCCGCTGCTGCTGCCGTCGGAGCAGGCGGCGCTGCAGCTTGCGGGGATCGAGCGGGGAAAAGTGCGCTGCTCGGCGCGCAACCACTGGAGCGACAGCCTGCGCGGCGAGGCCAAGACCACGGTCGATGCGATGCTGGCGGCGGTTGAAAAGGCGGGGTCGACCCTTCGCGACGAAGCCAAGGCTACACTGCGCAAAGACATGGTCGACAAGGTGTTTTGGCGGATGGTGCAGACGCAGATTGTCGATGGCGAGCTGCACAACCTGGGCGCCGTGGTGGTGGCCAACCGCAAGTTGCCCGATGGCACGCCGCTGCTGCTGTTTCGCACGGCTTTTACCGCGACGCCGACCGAGGTCAATTCGTGTGTGCAATCGCTAACTTCAGTGGGGGTGCGCCACCTGGTGAACCTGTACGCCGGGCCGATGCCGACCGAGGGGCTCGAAGCGGCGGAACGGCTAGCGATGCGGGCGGTGGGCGGCTCCTATTTTACCGCGCGCGAGAATCCCGAAGCCGCCAGTTTTCGCGAAGATCTGCGCGCCGGCGATGCCCAAGAACACGACCACGCGATGCTGGCGGTGGTTCAGCTCATCCGCGAGCAAATCCTGGATCCCAATGGCTATGCGCCGCGCGGGCACATCCAGGTCCATTGCGGCGGCGGCATGCACCGCACCGGCATGGTGGTGGGTGTGCTCGAAAGGTGTTGGAATCACACGGCAATGCCCGAGGTGGCCGAGCACTACAAGCGCCACGTCGGCTGGCGTTCCGAGCGCGAGCCGGGCGGGTTCGAAGAAAAGAACTTGGAATTCATTGCCAACTTTGACTGCGAATTGTTCTACCCCGGCACCAAGAAGGACGCGCGCGACGGCGACAAGGGCAAGCCCGGCAGCGAGAAGACCAAGTACTTCGACTTTATGGACACGATGTGTCTTTAGCCCAGAACGGCTCCAAGCAGGCTAAACTGTGAAATACCACCTAATCTTAGCCAGTTTTGCCGTCTCGGCCTGCGCTGCCAGCGGCCAATCTGGCAGCAGCGCCGTGGCCACCCCCGGCCTATGGCAGGGCAGCGACCTGCAATTCACTTTGGATGGCAGCACCTTGAGTGGCCTCACCCTGGTCTCGACCTTGACGTGCGAAGGCGACGGCGGCTGCAAAGGCAGTGTCACCGGGCCGCTCAGCGGCAGCATCGGCGGGGCACCCCTGTACGGCACAGTGCAAAGCAGCCAGGGCAGCGTCGACCTCGACGGCCAATTCACAAGCGCTACGCAGGCTTCGGGCACCCTCCGCGCCCAGGCCGGCAGCTGCTGCACCGCCGTGGCGGCCTGGTCGGCCAGCTGGAGCGCACCCCTGGTCGTCAGCGGCGACAGCAGCGGAACCGTAAGTGACTGGGGCAGTTCGACCACGGGCACGCTCAAACCCTACGCACCACGTTCGGTCGATAGCAGCATCGGCGCACCCAGCGGGTCGAGCGCCGAGCAGGCGATCGCGGTGCAGACCCTAGAGCAACTGCGCGCCCAGCTTGGACTTTCTCCGGTTCAGGCCGCCGCGCCGCTCCAAAAAGCCGCCCAAGCCCACGCCAGTTTCTACGTGGCCCACGGCGCGCAGTACCAGGCCAAGCAACTGTCGCCCCATGCTGAAGATGCTAGTTTTGGTAGCGATTTTACCGGTGCCGACCCGCAAGTGCGCGTACAGGCGGCGGGCTGGAGCGGCGGCGTGACCGAAGTGATGGCTTTTACAGGCAGTCCTGCCGGTGCCATCGCCGGTTGGCTCGCGACCGTGTACCACCGCATGCCGCTGCTGGACCCGCGCTCGAAGTCGCTGGGCTACGGCCAAGCTGCGGCTGGCAACTACCAGACTGAAGTTATGGATATTGCTTCAGGTTCAAGTGCGGCGCCCGGGGTCGTGGTGTACCCATACCCTGGCCAAGTCGGTGTTGCAGGCAGTTGGGGTGGCGGCGAGGGCCCGCAACCGCCCCCACCGCCTGCAGGTTTTCCGTCGGGTCCGGTGATCTCGGTGCGCATGGCCCAGCCGGCCACGGTCACCAAGCACGAGCTGCGCGATGGCGCGGGCAAGGCCATCGCCCACGTGTGGCTCGACGCGCAAAACGACAGCAATACTGCGATGTTCGATGCCGATTGCCGCAGTCTGTATGCCTACCAGCCGCTTGCCGCCGGGGTCTATACCGTGCACATCGCGGCTACGATCGCGGGCCAGGCCCAGACGATCGAGTGGCAGTTCAAGGTGGGTAATTAGCTGGTTCTGCTAGTGACTCAGCAGGCCGCGCGACTCGTACTCTTCGACCAGGCGCTCGGCGTCGATCGCGGCCATGCAGCCCATGCCGGCGGCAGTGATCGCTTGGCGGTAGCGCGAGTCGGCCACGTCGCCCGCGGCAAATACGCCCGTGGCGCTGGTGGTGGTAAAGCCCTTGGTGGCAATGTAGCCGTCGGTCCGCAGCTCTAATTGGCCTTTAAATACAGAAGTGTTGGGCTGGTGGCCGATGGCGACGAACAGGCCGCCGGCCACTACTTCTTTGACCGATCCATCGACCGTCGACTTTAGGCGCAGGCCCGTGCACTTCTTGCCGTCGCCCAGGATCTCGTCGACCGCGGCGTTCCACTCGACGGAGATCTTGGGGTTTTTTAGCGCGCGATCGGCCATGATCTTGCTGGCGCGGAAGCTGTCGCGGCGGTGGATCAAGGTCACATGGCTGGCGTAGCGGGTTAAGAACTGCGCTTCTTCTAAGGCGGTATCGCCACCGCCCACCACGAACACCGGCACGTCTTTGTAGAAGGCGCCGTCGCAGGTGGCACAGGCCGAAACCCCCCGATTCAAATAAGTTTGCTCGCTAGGAATCCCCAGCCACTTGGCGTTGGCGCCCGTCGCGATGATCACGGTCGCCGCTTCGAGCCACTCGCCCTCGCCCGTCTTGAGGCGCAGGGGAAAGCCCGTAAAATCAACTTCGTCGATGACGTCTTGCCGCAGATCGGCACCGAACTTCTCGGCCTGGGCGCGGGTGCGATCGACGAGCTCGGGGCCGGTCACCCCATCGGGAAAGCCGGGATAATTCTCGACTTCGGTGGTGATCATCAGCTGGCCGCCGCTGGTCATCAGCTCGCCCGACGACAGAAATCCACCCTCGAAAACAACAGGTTTGAGTTGTGCGCGGCCCGTGTAGATGGCCGCAGTCAGACCCGCAGGGCCCGAACCGACGATGACGACCTTGTGCATAGAGGCTCCAACTCGCGCGGCAAGCCGCGACAGGGGGCACTAGTTTGACGGCAAATGAAGACGACGTCCACGCTGCGCGGGCAACTCGGCTATTGCATAGGCGCAATCAGCACTTCAAAGGCGCCAGAGGGATTGGTCGAAGTCGTGGCCAGCAAATGGCTCTGCGCGATCACGGTCTTGGTGGGCGGGTCGTCGACGTCGCCGCTGCTTGCGCCGCGTTGGCCATTGCGAGAACCCGGCGTCAGGTCAAACAAACCGAGCACATCCACACCCGCATTGGCCACGCCCGCGCCACTCGGCGTCACCACCTTGCCGCGCACCAGCAGCGGAGCCGGCACGTTGATCAGCAGTGGCGCCGGCCCGCTAGTGCCGTCGATCTCGACGCGCGCCGCGAGCAACCGCGGCAACTTGGTGTTGGCCTTGGGGATCACCCACAGCCACCAACTCCCGGGGTCGATCGGCAAGCCAAACCTGCCGTCACTGTCGGTGGTGGCTTGAAAGGTGGGATCCGCGCTCGGATTGCTGCCCGGCGTGCCCGATTCGGCCGGATTGGCGCCGACTTTGCGCAGCAGCACCAGAGCCTTGTCTACGTCATTACCAACATAGTCGACAACTTGCCCGCTCAACACGACTCGTTTGGGGCACACGAGCGGCGCCATGCCCTGCTTCAACGCCACGGAGCCGAACCAGCGCCCCGCGCTCGACTCCGCCGTCGGCTGCACGATCACCGTAGTTAACCCGCCAGGCAGACTCACTTTTGCCACGCCAGCACTGTCTGTCACGCTCGATGCTTCTAGGTAGACCTTGGCGTCGTCGAGCCCTGTCACTGCCAGCACCTGGTGCAGCTTGACGTGGGCCCCCATCTCCGAATTGCCTTTTGCATCGATAACGTGCACTTCCATTGTCTGCGGCTCGCCTAGGCCACCCAGATCCAGCGTGCCCAGATCGAGCGGCCCCTTCTTGAGCCCCGCCTGGGCAATGTTCAGGTAATCACCCAAATTTCCGTGCAAGGGCCAAGCACTGCCGCTCGCCGCCTCGACCCGCAGCACACTCGGCAGCGCCAGTGGGTCAACCAGCAGCCGAAACGAGCCCGGCGCCAGCGTGTCGCTGCCCACTTTGCGCGCCGTACCGGTCGTGGTGTCGTACGTCGAGGTCAGCCGCCCACTGGCATCTTGCAGGTACACGCGCACGGCCCCCAGCGGCTCGCCGCCCGCGGTCAGTCGCCCGGTCACCTGCACCAAGTCCGCGGCTTTGGGCAACATGATCTTCCAGTCATCGATCGAGCCGCCCACGGTAATCGTAGAATAATACGGAGGAAATACTGTACTTTCTTGGGGGTAGAACGCCAGGTCGTACACATTTCCCGTCTGCAGCCGCAGCTCATAATCGCGCGACACGTGGGGGTCGTTAAAGTGCTGCGCGGTGTTGTAGACCGAGGTTTGGAACTGCAGGCTCGTCGCCGTGGCATCGGTCGGCGCCGTCGCCACCAGCGTGCCCGGTACCGAGATCGACTCGTCGCCAGTCCGCCGCACTTCGCCGTAGACCACTGCCGGGTCGGCCAGCATCAGCGAGATCTGCGAGGCCTGCGCAGTGGCCTGAACGGTAAGGGCAAAGTGTTCGGTTAGTCGCCCCGAGGCCGAGGGCGGCGCCACCCGCAGCGATACCGGCATGTCTTGGGCTACATTGGCAATACAAACGCGGTGATCAAAGCAGATCACGCCCTGTAGGCCGCAGTCGTTGTCGCTCTGGCATTGGCCGGCCGGGGTCGAGATCTCGCCGCAGGCGCCAAGCGCCAAGACGGCGGCAAGAATCGCTAGAATCCACACTAAGTTACGAGGTGTGCGGCTCATGGGCACCCCGTCGGTATGGTCACGGTCCATTCGATCGAGTCGAAGGCAGTTCCGACCGGAAAGTCCCATGGCGTCACGGCTTTGGCCGACAGCTTCACATCGGACACCACCACCCGCAGCCGGTGCACGTTGGCGGGGGTGGCATCGAGCGCACAGAAGTCGACGGTGCAAATCGCGTCGGCCAGGATGCAATTCTTCACGATGTAGTTCTGCACGTTCTTTGCCGCCTTGGGGTCGTAGTCGGCCAGCCACAGGTAGTTGAGCTGTTGCGAGACGTTGATCTGTGTAATCGCGCCGTTGACGCGAAAATCCTTGGCGGAGCCCACCGTATACACCCACGTCTCGATCACCCTGGGGTCCGCCTTGTCGAGCTGGATATGCAGCGTCTTGGTCGCGGTGGGCGCCGTCGCATTCTCGGGCGCAAGCGTGACGCAGCTGGAGCTCAGGCCGGCCAGCGCACACATCACCAGCATCTGAAAGGCAAGAATCATCTGGGCAAAGGCGGCACATCGCGGCGCTCCGCTGGGCGCGGCACCAGTGCAGGAGCGCTGGCGACGGTCCACAGCCACCAGAGTCGTAGCGAGAATCGTGCCAAAGGCCGCCGGCAAGCGCGCAAACTGCGTCGCCAGCCAAATAATCGTTCTAATTTTCGATGCTTGTCGCACCATCGCCGCAGTCTGCGTCCGCGTTCGAGCCACCAGCGCTCCCGCTCTCAGCATGACATGGCTGTCAGGGGGCCGCCACTTGCCGCGCAAATCGGTGCGGGCGGGCGGCTATTGCCCAGGCTGCTGGCTCGCCAGCTCGGCCTCGGCCTTGTTCAGCAGCGACTTGTACTGGGCGTTGCCCGGGTCTTTCTCAAGCGCCTTCTTCAAGTACAAGACCTTGAGCTTGGCGGTGCTGGCCTTTTGCGCCAGGGCGGCGAGCTTGGCCGCATCCTTTTGCGCATCCGACACTTCGCCACCCGCGGCCTTCACCGGCGCCACTTCTTTCTTGGGTTCTACCTTCTTGGGCTCTTCTTTCTTGACCTCTTTCTTAGGCTCTTCTTTTTTCGGCTCCTCTTTCTTGGCGATCTCTTTCTTCGGAGCCTCTTTCTTGACCGGCTCTACGGCAACCGTTTCATGGTGCTTGCTGGCCTCGCTCTCACGCTTCTTGGCTTCCTTCGCTTGCGCAGCCTCGACCCTCTTCGCCTCTTTCTCGGCTTCTAGCGCCTTCTTTTTGTCTGCCTCCGCCTGCTTCTTGAACTCGGCATCCGCCTTCTTCTTATCGGCTGCCGACTTCTTGTCGTTCTCGTCGGCCAGCGCCTTAGCCTTGGCGTCTTGGTCGGCCTTTTGCTGAGCGGCGGCTTTGGCGTCTTGGTCGGCCTTGGCGGCAACGGTTTTGGCCACTTCAGCTTGCGCTTCAAGGGCTTTCGTCTCGAGCGCACTGGCCGGGGCACTGCCGGGATTGGCCGCCTTGGCTTCGCGCGCCTTGGCCAGCGCCGCGTCAAACGTACCCGCGCGCAGCAGGGCTTCGCCGTCTTCGACCAGCTTGTTGGCCTTGGCCTGTGCGTCTTCGATCGGCGCAGCCGGAGCTGCCGGCGCCGCGTCTACAGCGGGAACCGCCGCAGGTGCGGGCTCAGCCGGTGCTGCGGGGGTAGGAGCCGCCGCCGGTGGCACAGGCGCAGGTGCTGGTGCTGGCGCCGGTTGGGCCGCCGCAGCCGGCGCGGGCTCTTCTTCGGCTGGCGGCGCAGGCGGGGCCGGCGGCGGCTCTTGGTTCATCAGCCACACGCCAATGCCGACCATCGCCGCCACAAACACCACCAGCACCCCGATGAGCAGCCCCTTGGCCTTCGACGGTGCGGTCTTGGTCGCCTCGTGCTCGGCCAGCTCTTCGAAGAACAAATGCTCTTGCACCTTAGCCGCTTGCGTACGCTCCGTAACCTTGGGCCCGCGACCGGTGCTCGGCGCCGGCTTGGGCTCGGGCGCACTGGCCTTGCTCATGTCGACGCGGATACTCGATATCGCCGGCTTGGCGGCCTCGACCTTAGCTGGCTCGACCTTGGCCGGCTCGACCTTGGCGACCTCAATCTTGGTCGGCTCAGTTTTGGCCGGCTCAGTTTTGGCCGGCTCCATCTGCAGCGGCGACGGCTTGGCCGGGTCGGTCTTGAGCGGGCCCGACCCCATCTGCAGCGTTTGACGATCGCGACTTTTCTTCTTGCCTTTCTTACCCTTATCGCCCTTCTTGCCGACCGTTGTGCCGGGGGCGTCGTCTTCGTCCTCGTCCTCGTCGTCGGCGGTGGCGTCAGCAGGGGCGTCGGGCAGCGCAGTGTCGTTCTTGGCCGACTCGACGGCTGCGGGCTCGGCTTTGGGCGCGGCAGCCTCAGCGGGCTGGGCCGCCACGGGCTCCGCGCTGGCCGGCTCCGCAACCGGAACAGACTCAACAACGTTCTCGGGCTCAAGCGTTTTCTCGGGCACAGCCACTTTCTCGGGCACCGCCACTTTCTCGGGCACCGCCACTTTCTCGGGCACCGCCACTTTCTCGGGCACCGCCACTTTCTCGGGCACCGCCACTTTCTCGGGCACCGCCACGTTTTTGGGTTCAACGGTACCAGCCGGCTCGGGCGCGGGCGCAACGTGGGCGGGCTGGGCCGCTGCAGTACGATTGCGCTGCTCAAGGGCGGGGTTATCCGCCGTTGCGCCCTCGGCCCAAGTCGTCCACACGGCGGCGATCGCCTCGCCCCATCCGGCCAGAGACGGGCGCTTGCCCGGGTCTTTGTCGAGCGCTTCGCCCAGCAGACCCTGCAACTCCTTGACACCTTTTAGACCTGGCTTGACCAGATCGAGGCGCAGCGGCTTTTCGACCGACTGCCGCTTGATGGTCATGTGCGGCTGGCTCGAGGTAAACGGCGCCTTGGTCGCTGCCAGGGCCCACACCGCCGTCGCCACCGAGTACACATCCGACGCCGGGCTGCCGGCCTGGAGCTTGCAGATCTCCGCGGCCAGGTACTCGGGCGTGCCGTAGAAAACCTCTTGATTTGCCACAGTCAGCGGCGGCAGCAGGCGCCACCAACCAAAACCGAAGGCGCGCACGGGGCCGCCTAGAGCCTCGCCGTCGGCCCACAGACGATGCGCGCCCAGGTCAAGGTGCACCACGCCTGTGCCCGCCGCGGCCTGCAGCGCACGCACCGAAGCCGCAGCAACCCGCAGAATTTGCGACAGTTCAAGCTTGTCGCGCCGCTTGATGGCCTCGTCGACTAAGAAGCCAGCGGTGGCCTCGGTCGCGAGCCAAGCCACACCGCCGTCGCGGCCACTGGCGTAGGTCAGCAGAACGTCACTAGACCCTGCAAGAGTTTGACTATCTTGGAGAATTTCTGCCAGGACCGCATCGCCCGGGTCGGCAGCCAGCTGCAGAAGCAGGACGGCCGCGCCGGTTTGATCGTCTACGGCGTGCGCCAAGGCACCGAGCTTGCTTTGCTCGACGACGCGAATTGCCGAGAATCGTTGGGCAAATTGGTCACTCATTGCGATTCATCCGTGGCAGGGCCTTCGCCTGCAGTTGCGCGATGATAGGGCCGCCAACCGCCAAGGGCAAGGAGGTGTCCGCGGCGTGGCCACTGGCGATTTTGCACTGCGGCGCCAGTTCTTTTCGAAACCAAGGCGAGCACCGGGCTTCAGGCCGTCCTCCGCCCCTCGATGTCGAACGGAAAATGCGACAACCCGATGCGATTACCTTCTGGATCGCGCACATACACGGTCCACGGGCTCTCGAACACGACCTCGACGCCGCAGTGGGCCAAGTGTGCCAGCCAGATCGTTCGGTTAGCCCAATGAATCTCGAGTGCTAGAAGGTGTAGGCCGGGCTCGGGTGATCGCCACGGCGGCGGATTGGGCTCGCCGTCGCAGGCCTCGAGCGCCACCACTCCGGTGCCCAAGCGGACCCACACGGCGCGGTCGCCTTTGCCATCTTCGGCCGGCCAGCGCCGCTCGACCCGCAGACGCAGCACACGCTCATAAAACCGCACCATTGCCGGCAAATCGCGGCATTGGATCGCCAAGTGGTGCACGCCAAACGGCGCAATAGGGGGGACGGCCATCGGTTGCTCGCGGCCGCGAGGAGCGCAGCGCACCCGGGTTATCTACCGCGCAGGCCGCACCGGTCAACCCGCCGCAAGCGCCGCTCCACGCGCCACTTGACGGATCCGCGAGTCGGCACCTAGTCTTGGCAGTGGCGCGACCGGCTCGCTGCGGTCACAAATTTGCCATCGGGGGTTCCCAGATGCCGTCGCAAATGCACGAAAGTAAGAATACTCAAAGGGTTGGCGCAGGCATGGGGTCTCAGACACTGCGTGCGGCGGCAGTGGTGCTGGCCCTGCTGGTCGCCCTGTTGACGACTGGCTGTGGCAACGACGAGTTCGACCAAGTCCGCAGTTACAAAGAGTTCTTGGTTAAAGCCAAGCCGTCGCTGCAAGGGATGAACAAGGTCCGCGAAGAGCTGTACAACGCCGACAGCGTCGAGACCATGATCGCCAAGTTCGATGCCGGGTTGCTGCCCAACATCCAGACGCTGCACGATCTGACCGAGGCCGAGACCGTGCCCGATGGCAAGCTCAAAGAAGTGCACGCCCAGTTGAAGGCGACGATGGATGCCTACCTTGAGGCCACGAAAACCTTGGTTACAAAGCTAAAAGGCGCCAAGACCGCCCACAAGAACGACGAAGCGGGCTACTACGGCGCCGTCGAGAAGGCCCTGCTCGAATGGGGCACCAAAGACAAGGACTTCGGCGACAAGATGTCGAACCTTGTCAGCGACCTGAACAGCTACCTCGACAAGCTCGTCAAGTCCTAGTCGCAATCCGCGACGCAGAATCGATACAGAATCGGACCCATACAGTCCTACATCTTGCTCATCTGGCAGGGCCGCTTATGCTTGCGGGGCTGTGACCGAGCGCGCCACAGCGTGGAGATGCGATGCGGAATTGGATGGAGACGACCCTAGTAGCGGCCTTTCCGGGCGCCGATGTGCGGGTAACCGATACGACGGGCGGCCAGGATCACTTTGATGTCGAGGTGATCGCGCCGCAATTCGCGGGCAAGACGCCGATTCAGCAGCACCGGATGGTCTACGCCGCGCTGGGCGAGCAGGTGGGCTACGAAATTCACGCGTTGGGCCTAAAGACCCGCGCCAAGGTCTAGTTGGACTCGGGAGCAAATATGCGAGATATCCAGAAAGAAATCGAAGAGTTGGTTAAGTCGAAGCCGGTGGTGTTGTTTATGAAGGGCACACCGTCGATGCCGATGTGCGGATTTTCGGCGCGCACCGTCGAGGCGCTCAAGGCCTGCGGCGTGGCGTTTTCGTCAGTCAATGTGCTGGCCGACCCCGATATTCGCGAGGGCGTAAAGGAATACGGCAAGTGGCCTACAGTTCCGCAGCTCTATGTCGGCGGCGAGCTGCTGGGCGGCTGCGATATTACGCTCGAGATGTACCAGAACGGCGAGCTCGAGCCGCTGCTGAAGCAAGCGGTCGCTGGCCAAGCGTAGGTCGATAACGTGACCGATTACTTTGCCATTGCCCGCACCACGCGTCCGGCCGATTGGTTCGAGCGCATCTTGCCAGCGCTGCCGCTGCGGCTACCGAACGCGACGATCGACTATTGGTCGGTGTACCACGTTGCGGGCGCGGGCAGTTGGTCCGTGGGGCTGCAGGGCGGCAAAGTGGTGGTTCACAAGGGCATCGAGAAGCCGATAGGTGTGCAAATCAGCATGAGCGCTGGGCATTTTCGCGAGGCCATGTTCGGTGCGCTGCGCGACAAGCTGGGCGACGTGCTGACGCGGCTGGGCAAGCCCAAGGTGCTGCCCGATCTGTCGCGGCTGGCGATTGACCAGAGGCAACTGGCGGCGACGGTAGGGGTGGGCGGCGTGCTGGCGGTGGTGGTGCGCGATCGCGCCGTGGACGACGAGTACGCATTTCTGATCACCATCGGCGACCAACCGGCGGGGCAACAGGCGCCCACAACCACGATTGTCGCCGACCTCGACGATCTGGTGGCGCTGGCAGCGGCGCGCACTCCGCCCCACAAACTGCTGACGGGCGGCAAGTTGCGCATCAGTGGCGACCTGGATCGGCCGGCCAAGCTGCTGAGTGCCCTGCTCGCGGCCACCAAGCCTGCCGCCTAATCCAAGCGTTCGGCCCCTGCGATGCCTTGACGCAGCGGCGGTGCGTGCTTGCCTGTCGGGCTTCTAGGAGGCCCAATGACCGCGTACCTCGAAGACGAAGACGAAGACGACCGCGACGACCGCGAATTCGGGCCGGAAACGGACCACGCTGCCAACCGCTATGCGCCGCAGATCGGTCCGGCGTGGGATCCGTACGAAAATCACCCCGAGGTGCGCCACCAGGTGCTGCAACCGCTGCTGTCGGGCGACCAGACGGCGCTGCACCACGTGCCTACGGCGCTGCAGAGCGGCGATGCGGCTGAAAAGCTTGAATTCTTGCTGAATCTGCCCAATCGCGAGGCGGTGGTTACGGCGCTGGCGCCCGAAGAATTCGTGTTCTTGATTAGCGAGATCGGCAAGAACGACGCCGCGGAGCTGCTGGCAGTAGCCTCGCCGCGACAACTGCAGGCCTGCCTCGATCTCGACGGGTGGCACGACGACACGCTCGATCTCGACCGGGTACTCAACTGGCTGGCGGTCGCGCGCAGCGAGGGTATCGAGGTGCTCGACCGGATGGTGGCGGCGCAAGAAGACGGGCTGCTGTGCCTGGCGCTCGGGCAGGTCATCAAGGCCGTGCCGATCCACCCCGATACCGAAGACGATGTGCCCGACGATGTCGAGACTTTTGACTCGCCCGACGGCTGCTACCGGCTGTACGGCGAGCTCGATAACGGCAACATGGACGATCTGCGGGCGATGGTACAGTCGCTGTATCGGATCGATGTGCTGCGCGGCCGGGCGGTGATTCGCGCGCTGTCGTCGGAGCTGCCGAGCCAACTTGAAGATGACCTGGTGGCGCTGCGCAATGCCCGACTGGCTGATCTCGGTATGGTTGGTCGTGCCGAAGCGCTTGAGATCTATGCTTATCGCGACCCCAATGCCTTTGCAGACGAGCTGCGGGAGCAGTGGCGCGGCACGGCGATCCAAGAGGACCTGAACCACTTGCAGCGCGCCCCGCAACCCTATCTGCCGCTTGAAGACCAGGCGCGGCTGGGCCTGGCGCTGCGCGACCGCGAGACCGAAGGTAGTTTCTTGGGCGCGGTGTATCGGCGACTGCCAAGCCATGTGCAAGAGCGCGTACAGACTGGTCTTTTGCACCTAGCCTACCGGGTGCAGTGTGCGCGAGCCGAGACGGCGGCGGCGGTCGACGAGCTGCCGCGCTGGTCGCGCCATGCCCTGCGCACCCTGGCGATGGGGCTGCAGCACCTGTGCGACGATGATCTGGACTATGCCGCGCTGCTGCTGGCGCACGTGCCGGCGCTCCAATTGTTCCGTGCGGGTCATAGCTTAGTGGTGATCGAGGTGCATCGCGCGCGGCGGCTGCGTTCAGCCCTGGGCGGCGGTGTGGGCTTGGCTCTGCTTGAGCCGGTCGACACACGCCTGGTGGCGTCGCTGCTGGCGCGGCATCCGGCGCATTGCGTGGGCGACCTGCAGCGGCCGTTCGAGACGCTGGCCGAGCTGGCGGCGACGCGGCTGCGGCTGCGGGCCCTGGCGGCGCGGGTCGACTGGGTCGCCAAGCTGACGGCCGGCGATCTGCCCGCCCTGCTCGAAGCCGTGCCGCAAAAAAATCGTCCGCGCTTGCAGGCTCTGTTCAATACCGCGCTCGCTTGGCAGATCGTCGCAGGTCGGCCGCAGCTACAGCCGCTGACAGGGCTCGATCTGCGCGAATTCTTGGGGCGCGCCTTTGTGGGTGGCCGGCTGGTCGAAGACTTGCGCGCCAGTGTGACTGCGGCGGTGCTGGTCGATGCTGCGCTGACCGACGAGGTGGCGACCTCGCTGGCCGAGTTCATCGACGAGAGCTTGGACCGCCTGTCGGACGAGCTAGGCGGCCTGGCGCGAGCCGAGCAGATCGATGTGCGCTTTGTGGGCGACGCGCTGTGGGTGACGAGCGATCTGCCCAACTAACTGATACATAAGCTCTTAATTCGGCGTGTTGCAGTCGCGAGGGCACAGCCGCACACTGGCCGGCGTACCGAGCTTCGTTTTGCTCGCCAGGTTGCCATGTCGCCCCCCCTTGCTACGCCGCCACCGCCGCCACCGGCCACATGGCCCCGGCTGGCGCTGCTCGCTTGCGTAGCGCTGGGCACGCTGTATTGCTCGGGCGCCCCGGTAAACCGCAGCTCGCGCACCTTGGTCTCGGTCGGTGGTGGCTATGCCCAAGCGATCGACAACCGCTACAACTGTGGCGGCGACGTGACCCGCAGCGAAACGCAGTTGCAGTCGGGCGGCAGTGCCGAGGTGGTGCACGAAGACGAGGCCGGCTGGGTCGCGGGCGTAGAGGTGGCGGCGCAACGCAGCGATGTGCGCGAGCTGCGCGCCGCCGGGCAGATTGCCCTTGAGGGCAGCAGCGAAAAGTCGCTCGCGAGCTACTGGCAACGGGCTGCAGCTGTGCGAATGGGCTGGGATTTTGCCCACTTCGGCATTGACGGCGGCGCCAATTTCTACATGGACGGCAACGAGGTGAAGCCCTATCTCGCCGTCCGCGGTGGGGCAATCCACGGCGGTTTTTATGCCGACGCCCAGCTCGGCCAGCGCCACCCGCTCTGGGATCCGACGTTGTTGAGTGCCGGCGTGCACTTTCGCGACGAACGCTTCCGCGCTGGCGTGTCGCTGGCCTCGATCGTGCGCCGCGTACTCAGCCACGGCACGGCGAGCGGTGCGGTTACGACCGAGTCGTACAGCTGGGCGTCGGCCAAAATCGACACCGACCCCGCCCTTATCGGCTATGCCGAGCTGTGGCCGCAAAGCAACGCCGGCATTCGCCTTACCGGTATTGGCGCCGACACGTGGGGCGCGACCGTCAGCTTGATCCTGGCCTTGGGTAGCGACAGCGAGCCCGCCGAACGGAACTGGCGCGGCCAAGCGACGCCGCTACCCGATGCCCCGCCGGCCGCTGCCACGCCGGCCGCTGCCACGCCGTCGACTCGCTAGCCCGTGCCGCGCAAGGCAGCCCCTAAGCGCTGGCAAAGTCTTGGAACAGGATGCTCGACAGGTAGCGTTCGCCCGCGTCGGGCAGCACGGTCACGATGCGCTTGCCGGCATTTTCGGGGCGGCGGGCGATCTTCAGGGCCGCGGCCACATTGGCACCGCAGCTGATGCCGGCCGTAATGCCCTCTTCGCGATGCAGTCGGCGGGCCATCTCGACGGCCTCTTCGTTGGTTACCGTCACCACTTCGTCGACAAGATCGAGGTCGAGCACATCGGGCTTAAACCCGGCGCCGATGCCCTGGATCTTATGCGGGCCCGGCTTGGGCGGCTGCCCCGCCTTGATGGCCGTGAGTACCGGGGAGTCTGCCGGCTCAACGGCAATGCTCTTGATATTCAAACCCTTGGCATGCTTCAAGAACCGTGTCACGCCGGTGATGGTGCCACCCGTGCCGACGCCGGCGACGAAGAAGTCGAGCTGCCCGTCCGTGTCGTCAAAGATCTCGGGCCCCGTGGTCTCAAAGTGAATCTGCGGATTGGCTGGGTTCTTAAACTGCTGCGGCAGGTAGTAACGCCCCGGATCCGAAGCGACAATCTCTTCGGCCTTGGCGATGGCGCCCGGCATGCCGCGCGGCCCTTCGGTCAGCACCAGCTGCGCACCAAACGCCAGCAACATGCGCCGCCGCTCCAGGCTCATCGTCTCGGGCATCGTCAGGACCAGCGGATAGCCGCGCGCCGCGGCCACATAGGCCAATGCGATTCCGGTGTTGCCGCTGGTGGGTTCGACAATGGTCACATCGCGCGAGCCCGGGGTCAGCTTGCCCGCCTTCTCGGCGGCCCAGATCATCGACGCGCCGATGCGGCACTTGACCGAGTATGCCGGGTTGCGACCCTCGATCTTGACGAGCACTTCGGCACCCGTGCCGGCGCTCAGGCGATGCAAACGCACCAGCGGGGTGTGGCCAATGGTCAGGCTATTGTCGTCGAAAATGCGGGCCATGCTGTTCTCCAGGGGGTTAAAAGAGTTGATCCCAATGGGCGATTTGCCGTGAGCCGTGTTCTGCAGGGGTCACCTTAGCGCAAGTGCCGGCAAAGAAGAAGTCAACTCTGGCTGGCGCCCTGCACAGGGTCATGCTGCCGAATTCACCGCCGCATGTCAATCCCTATCGGATAAGTAGGCTATTGCGAAGCTACCGCAGTGCTATGAAATGCTGTATCTATTCTACAATGAATACGACTGGCTAACCGCCGAGCGCGCCGAGCCGCGCCAAGGCCTGCAGGTCGGGATCGCTGCGGTAGGCCACATGCAGTGCGCGGGTGGTATCCGCCGGCGTCACGGTTGTGCGCCCCGCCCGGTCCGCCAAGTCGCAGGCCAGCGCTTCGGCCAGCAGCAGCCGCCGCACCAACTGCCCCAAGCCGGCATCCAAGTGCCCCAGCGCCACCTGAATCGGCAGATCGTTGGCCACAATGTCGTGCAAGTGCCTAGCTGCCAACGGGTCGAGCGCGACCGGCCGCACCGTACGCCCCGCCAACTGTGCCCGCAGTCCGCGCGCCAGGTCGTCGAGCCGCCGCGCGTCACTGCGCTCGCCGCGCTGCTGTAGCGCCGCCGAACGCTCGCTAAGTTGCGCGATATAGGCCTGCAAGTCGGCTTGATCATAGAGTTCGTTAGGCGATCGCAACGCGGTGACCAGCTCGCCTAGGCGCGTGGGCAGCACCAGCTCCGGCCCCTCCGCCAGCTCGCGCGCACGCTGGTCGATGGCGGCTTGGGCCCGCTCCATCACGGCGGCAAGCCAGCCCTTGGCGTCGGCTGCATCCGGCTCCAACGCAAAGAACTCATCAGACAGACTCCACCACGCGCCCTGCGGCACAGGCAAGCCTGCCGTCCACTCAAAGGGCAGCGCAGCCTTGACCGGCGCCGCGCCTTCGGCAAGCAGCGTCCGCACTTCGTCGTCGCGCCCCGGCCACGGCTCCGCCGCATCGCGCGCCTTGTCGTAGCCATCGCACGCCAGCAGCAGCGACACGTGCACACCGCGTGGACTGCGATGCAAACGCAGCGGAAATAGCCGACATGCCATCGGTTTCGCTGCGCTACCGTGCTCGCGATGGACATCGCACAGGCGGTCGTCGCCCTGGGCCTGGCAGCGACCGTCGTGCCCGCGCGCCATACCTACATGGGTTACGCTGTTTACTTCAATAGTCTCGAATAGTTCAGTCGCAGCAATGTCGCCGCCCGGACCGAGCCGCACCGTATGATCGGCGTGCCCGGGGTGTTTGCGCACCCGCGAGCCAAAGCGCAACCCCGCGACCCGCCTTTGATCTGCCGGCGTCAGCGGCCCCAAGAACGTCGCACCGCAACACGTGCCCGTGCCCACACAAGCGTGCTGCGGCGGGTGCTTGCCCAGCGGCCACTGCAGCGTCTCGTCGGCCGCAGGGTGGTGGCACTGGCGAGCAAAGGCGTCGCGCTCGACCTGCAGCGTCAGCCGCGCTTGCGCCCGCTTGCCCTGAACCAGGTATAAACGGGCCAAGCCGGCCAAACGACTAGTCAATTCTTCGACTTGCAGCTCGGTCTTGCGCGCTAGGGCTGCAATCGAGCCGCCTTGCGCCAGCGCCTTGACCACCCGCGCATCGACCTCGCCCAGGCGAATCCGCCGAGAAAGCAACGCATCCACGGCCGACCACTCGCCGGTCGCGGCGTGCTCTAGGCGCACATCACCCCGCAAGCGGTAAACCGACATCGGCAGCATCTCCTGGTCTAGGGTGCAAGGGCAGGCAAGCCGGCTCTACACCTTGCTTTTGTCGGTAATGTCGACGCCAATGTCGGGGATGGCAAAGTCGTCGTCACTGAGCGACGGGGCCTTGAGCGCCGGTGTCGACGAGGCCGGAATCAGCCCCATCTTGGCCTTGAGCGCCATCAGCGCGTCGGTCGGCCCCTTGGTCTGCTCTAGCTTCTTAAAGCGATCTTCAAGGCTTGCGCCCGAGATGTCGGACGACAGCTCACCCGCCGCCGCCGCTTCGGCCTCCATCTGATCGACCTTCTCGCTCATCCGGCCAAAGGCATCGAACGCCGAGTTGTCGTTCAGGCCCGCCATGGTGTTCTGGATGGTCTTTTGCGCTTCGGCCCGCTTGGCGCGCGCGATCATCAGGTCTTTCTTGCGCTTGGCCTCGTCGATCTTCTCGTTGAGCTGTACCAGCGAGCTGCGCAGTTGCTCGGCCGCGGCCTTCTGCTGCTGCCACTGGGTCTTCCACTGCTCGGCCAGCGCCGACTCGCTCTGGTTGCGCGACAGGGCCTCTTGCGCCAAGCCGTCGTCGCCGGCCTGCACCGCGAGCATCGCCTTGCGCTCCCACTCGGCCGACGCTTGCTGGGCCGCCGTCATCTTGGCGTACAAACGCTTCTCGTCGGCGATCGCCACGGCCACCATCTGCTTGGCCTGGATGAACTGGTCGCGCATGTCGATGAGCAACTGGTTCAGGATCTTCTCGGGGTCTTCTGCCGAGCTGACCATGGAGTTGATGTTCGAGCGCAGCAAAAGGCCGATGCGGTCAAAAATGCTCATGATGGATTCCTTATTTGCGAAAAGTTGCCGTTGCCTGCGAGCAGAGCCCGCTTAGTCCTTGAGCAGCCCAAGCAGCTCGACGCGGTGGTCGGTGATCGCCTGGCTCAGCGAGTCGATGGCCGCCTGGAACTCGTTGCTATCTAGATTCTCGAGTTGCATGACCTCGACCGCGACGATCGCTTGGTCTTCGAGCGCATAGGCGCCCTGCAGCATGTCGCTGGCGTTCAGTTGCAGCAAGCGCTGAAACAACGCCGCGCGCTTGGCATCGCTAAGGGTAGCGGGCACTTCGGCCAGCTTGACCCGAAAAATCACCAGCGGCTCCGTGATATGCACCACGATCTGAGCACCGCCCCACGCGTCATCGTGCAGCAGCCATGTACCGGGACCGGCCTGCTCGGAGGGGATGTTGCTCGAAATCACATAATTTTCAAAATCTTCCAACGTTCGCGCCATTATGGGGCCCCAACGCAGCTGCACCGCGCAGCCAGAAATCCAACCGCAGTCGGCCACGAAAACCACCCGGTCTTCGCCAGTGCCTCTGCCACTGCTGCGAGTGTAGGGGCGCGTCCGCCGTTGTGCAACCGGGCTTAGAATCGCGGTGGCTTGGCGGCGCTTGCTGAGCGAACAGGGGCGAAGTAGCCTGCAGGCGCTGCATAGGGCGCGGCAAGGCAGAGGGGTGACGATGCGCAAGTCCGCACAACAAACGGGGCGCATGGGCCACATGGCCGCGGTCATGGCGGCCGCAATGCTGTCGAGCTGCCAGGTGGCCCCGCCGCCGCCGCCCGCTCCGGCGCCTCTGGCGCAGCTGCTGACCGGGGTACAGAACGAAAACAAGGCCTTCGAAGAACTGCACGCCAGCGGTCCCGTGGCGGCGCAAGCCCTGGGTGCGCTCAACGGCAAGCTGCAGTCGGTCGGCTACTTTCGCCGGGTGCCGGCGCAGCCCGCCACCGAGCTGCTGCAGAGTGCCCTGCGGCGGCTGGCGGCGCAAAAAGGCCTGTCGTTCAAGGCGATTGAAATCAAGGCGCCCGCCGATCGACCGGTACCGCCGTCGGCCAAGCTTGCCCCGGGTCAGCGCTGGGAGCCCCAAGTCGACGACTTTCGTGGCGTGCTCCAGCTCCGCCTGGATATTTCGGGTGCGCCCAAAGATATCGCGGCCTTCATCGACTCGCTGCCCGAGCAGGTCGACCGGCTGGTGATCATCACCGAGCGCGAAGTGTTCAGCAACGGCGCAGTGTTAAAGGCCGAAGCCTACTTCGAGC
Source organism: uncultured Myxococcales bacterium (assembly GCA_903883645.1). GTDB lineage: Bacteria > Myxococcota_A > UBA9042 > UBA9042 > UBA9042 > SXRM01. The sequence continues at coordinate 149,757 of CAISBR010000147.1, forward strand.
GCCAGCTTCCAGCGCCCGAGGTGCAGCTGGCCTGGCCCTCGCTGGCGGAGCGATTGCGGGCGGCGGGCTACCGCGACGGCGACCCGGCGCTGCAAAATGCGCCCGAGTTCAAAGAGTTGAAGAAGCAAGTTGAGCTCGGCCAGGTGCGCTTGCCCGATGTGCGGCGCCTGGTGCAGATCAGCGCCGATTTTCCGCGCTGGCAGCTGCGTTGGCAGTTCTTCGAAGATCGCGGCCGCGCCGAGATGACGATGCACGGCAACCAGATCATGGGGTTGCAATAGGCTAAACTCGAGTCGCTTGAACGCAAGTTGCTTGAGCTAGAACTGGATGAGCAGCCCGCCCGTGCCCGCCTGATACTGCGGCGCAGTGGCCTTGGGGCCGGGAGCCAGCGCGTAGGCCGCCGCCGATCCACCCGCTACGGCGACCAAAATCGTCCAGAACCACCAGCGCTTGTAGATCGGCTTGGCCTGCACTTCGCCGGGCATATCGGGCGCGACAATGGTGCGCGGCTTCATCACTTCGTCGACCATCTTGTCGATCTGCTCGCGCGTCTCTTTATCGCGGTTTTCCCACTTAATATCGCGGGCCACCTGATTGATCACCTGGCGACTATCCAGGTTGGCGAGGGCCATTTGCACGCGCATCTTCTCGCGGGCGCCACTGGCCCGCAGCAGCAGCACATAGGGCGTACCGGTCAGGCCCCCCACAGAGCTGAGCGAATCTGGGCTGTTCTCACCCGCCACCACCTTGACGAGGCCCCGGGCCACCGAGTCAAAGGCCACCGCGCGCTGCGCCGCTTCGAGGTGTTCGTCGACGACTTGGCCGGCCTTGTCGATGGTCACTTTGCGCGCCTTGCGCTTGAAGCCCTGCTTGCTGATGGCGATGAGCTGATCGCCCTTCGTCGAGGTAGCAAATGTAGGCGTCAGGCCCATGTAGCGGCCATTGACGTACACGCGCGCATTGGGCGGATCGGTACGAATCTCGAAGTCGACCTCTTCGCGCCCAGAGACATTCTTGCGCGCCGTATCGAGCGCCGCCTGCGCCTTGGGCGAGAACTCCGACACATCGAGCGTGGTCTTCTGGTCGGCCTGCACCGCCTTCTCGAAGTTCTTGGCCGCGCCCTTGGGGTCGCCCGACAGAAACATCGCCGCCCCCAGCAGCGCCATCGTCTTGGGCACCACGGTGGTATCGCCCAGAACCGCGTAAGCAATTAGGTAGTTACCAACGGCATTGTCAAAATCTTCGGCTGCGTCGTCGGCATTGCCCGCCTTCAGCTTGGTCATGCCGCTTTTAACGAGCTGTTCCGCGGTCTTTGCACTCGACGTCTGGATTTCTTCGCCGCCCAAATTCAGCGCCGCATCAAAGTCGGTGTAGCGAACCTGCTTGTTTTTCTTCAGGGCGCGCGCCGTGTCGAACGCAATCTCTCTGGTCGCCGCTTCTTCTGGCGAAAGATCGATGAGCGACAGCAGCATGGCGTCGTCTGCCGCTGCCGGTCGCGCCACCGCGCTACCCAGGAGCAAAAGCAGCAGCCAAGCCGTCGCCCGGAGCAGCGCAGGGGTCTGGGACATAGGCATCTTCCTCGCAGGTCCCCCAACCAGGCGGAACTGCCGCATTGTGGGGCGAAGCGGCGCGATTGTCCAACTTGGCGCCAATGGCTAAAAGTCTTAGTTAAGTCAAGGCGTTACTGCCATGCAGTGCCGGTCGTCCACAGGCCGCCAAAGTAGGTCTTGAGGTCGCTGACCGCTTGGTTGCCACTGAATTTGGCGCCGACCTCGTGGTACGACGTAAAGCCGCCGTAGCCCCAGTTGTTGCTGCCCATGATGACCGTGTTGTCGACCACCATGAATTTGGCGTGGGTGATCTTGGCGGCCGTGGCGATCTTGACGTCGCAGCCCAGCTTTTTCAAATAGTCGCCGGCCGCTTTGTTAAAGGCGGCGCTGCCGTCGCCCGCGTCGTAGCTCATGTCGAGGACGACCTGCACCTTGGCCCCGCGCGTCACGGCCGCGCCGATCTTGTTCACGGTCTTGGTCACCATCGAGCTGCCGTCGGTGGGGTCGACGTTCATGCCATAGGTGCACAGTAGGATGGTGCTGCCCGACTTGGCGCCATCGAGCATGGGGCCTGCCAGTGCCGCAAACCCACCGTCGGCGTAGAGCGTGGCCACCGTCGAGCCGCCTGAGGGCATACTCACGTTGATATTCGGTGTCTTCCACAGCTTGTCGAGCCACGTGTGCAGCTGTGCGGTCAGCCCGGCATCGCGCACCAAGATGTTGGTCTCGTTGTTCTTAGAGATCGAGGTACTCGACCAATTGGTCGACCCGATCACAAACCCCTGCTCGCTAGCGACAATTTTGGCGTGGGTGCGCAGCTTGCTGCTGTCCATGATCACCGACACACCGGCCGCCTTGAGCGTATCCATAGTGTCTTTGTTGTAGGCAATCTCTTGATCCAGCAGAACCTTTACGTCGACACCGCGATTTTGCGCACCGATCAGGGCCTTGACCAACAGGTCGGGCGCATCGCCTACCCCTGTCTCAAATTGCACCACCCGCAGCTTCTGCTGGGCCGTTTGAATGACCTCGTTGGCGCGGCCAAAGTATTTGGTATTGGTCACTAATTCAACAGGATCGCCCTGCGATAGCTTGCTGGTCGGCGGCTGGCCCTGGGTGTCGTCGCCCGGGCTCACACTGCCCGTGTCGTCGCCGCCGCTGCTGTCGGTGCCTGC
>CAISBR010000148.1 GCA_903883645.1 uncultured Myxococcales bacterium
ACTTGGCAGGCGGCTTCGATATTGTGGTCAGGCGAGTCCGCGAGCATCCGGCCGAACAGGGCAATGTCCACCGCGGTTGTCGACTTCTTTTTGTCGAACAGCTTTGCTTCGAGGCCTTCTTGGAAAGTTGCGTTTAGCTTCGCCTTCCGCGCCTTCTTCTTGTCCAACGAAGCGTTTGCCCGGCATTCTGCAACGAAAGCTTTGAGCTTAACGAGATCACTAACGAGATCGACACATAGGTCCTCTAGAAGTTGCCTTTCGGTGCCAGACAGGTGCACGAGCTGCTTGTTGTTGTGGCCTTCTGTCCCTTTCTTCGCCTTCTCGGCCTTCTTTTTCGGCTGCGCTTCGTCAGTTCCATCGTCGTCGGCCGCCTCTGCGCCCTCGCCCTCCGCATCTTCACCGTCCAAGGCGCCAAGCTTTCGGCTGATCTCTCGCGCAATCGCCTTGGCGTCCTCCTCAGCAACGTCTCCGAGTTCAAGAAGCTTGCTGACGATGAAATCGCCAAGTTGCTTCGTGCGCCAGCCGATATTGCGTTCGCCGAGCACGCCGAAAATCTTGGCGAAGCCGTCGGACGTGCGCCAGGCCCGCTTCAGGCTTTGCGACGAAACGCGTAGGCGCTGGGTGCCGCCAAAGATCGCCGTCTTGGGGCGCCCCAAGTCGTCGCGATTGAGGTTGGCTGGCGGATATGCTGTAAGAAAATGCAGTTGAACGAAGTTGCCCATGGTCAGTCTCCCGTAGCGTAAATGGTGGCCTAGCCCAGCTTGGCGTGTTGAAAATAGTCGAATGCCCAGCGCCGCCGGGTCTCGTCGTTCCAGCGCAAAATCGAGCGCGCCAGGTCGCGGACATCGGCGCTCTTGTCGAGCACCTGCAATGCCCGACCTAGATCGGCCTGCAATTCCTCTGCTGTCTGCTTTTGCAGCAGGCGCCGGAAGCGCAGCTCCGAAAGCTTGGGACCATCCTCGCCAGCAGCGGCTTGTCGAGCAAAGCCGCCGTCTTGGTGACGGTCTACGCGTGCGAGAACAGCTGCCAGCACTGCGACGGCGCGCGCCAACCGGTCGTCGGCCGTCGCGTTGGAGCCGAGGCGCCGCAGCAGCGCATGGAACGACGGATTGGCGTAGACGTCGGCGGCTTCGCGCGCTCGACGCAACTCGGCTCGGTCGCCGCGCAAGTTCGGGCCCGTCCGATGGCCGTCTTGCTCGGTCAGGCTCTGCCACCAGGCGAAGGCGGCATCGGCCCACACGTCGCGCCGTGGCACCGGGGCGGGGATGGTTGCTGTATCAGTCATCGGAGTGTCCTCACTTGGCGCCTTTGGCGCGCTTGCCCTTGGGCTTGCCTTCTAAGTCCGGTTCTTTGAGGCCGACGTGGACCAACATGGCGTCGCCGTCTGGCTTGGTGTGCCACAAAAGCCACTTGCGGGCTTCGGCGATGCGGCGGATGTCGGCAGCCTCCCATTGGCCGAGGAGCTGTGACGCTTCGTCGAATAGGGCCAGGCCGGCGGCGTGCAGGGTTTGGCACCATGCGGTGCGCAGGGCGGCTTGGATTGGGTCATCGGGGACTTCGTGACCGGCCGTAATGGCATCGCGCAGCGCGCGGAGGGTCGTGTAGAACGGGCCTGCGGTAGCGGACCAGAAGCGGTCGCGAATCCGGGCAGCTTCGTCCTTTTGAAAGAAGTTGTCGTAACGCTGATCGCCCTTGCGCACCAAGCTCGCACGGACCGCAACCGCGAATTCTTTGGCGGTGTATTCAGCGGCCGCAACGAGAGCAAGTGCGGCGTGGTGTAAACCTGCCTCCGCTGCGCCGCTAGCTGTAAGAGCAGGCATCACTGCATGGCACCATCCCAACGGCTTCATGTTGTCCATGTCGTAACCGGCAACCGCAATAGCCGCCTGCGGGTCCAAGTTCATCTGCCGCCACCGGCGTACATTGAGCGCCGCCGTAGTCGTCCTCGCCCCGCCACTCGCCGCGCCAAGCACAAGTGCCGGCCATTGATTATAGGTCAGCGCGTTACGATTTCCTTTGATTGGCGAGGGCGGCTCCGAGCCGGCATCGTCGCTGCGATACGGCGTCAACGGGTGCGCAAAGGCCCCCTTGTAATCAAAGCCGTAGTTGGCGGTAAGCAGCTCTGAAATGTACGGTCCCGGCGCGCCTTCAAAGATCGCACACTCCCCGTCGGCGGCGCCCGGAATTAACCACAGTCGCCGCGGCATCCCCCAATAGTGATGCAACGGTGCGATATGCGCCGGCTGGGTCTGCGAGCCCTCGTCCGTACTTACGCGTACCGGGCCGAGCCAAGGTAGCGCGGCTGCGCTGGTCGCGTCGGACTGGTCGCCCGGCACATTACGCCAAGTGACCCGGTCAACCACGTTGCGCCAAACTGTTGTCCACAAGTTGTCGCCAAGAATCCAAGTCGAAAGCGGCCCGCCGCCGCGCATCGACGTACGGTGACCGGCTCCACCCGATGGCGAACTTGATTGCAGCGTCAGGAGCAGCCACGCCGCACCGGCACAGCTGACGGCCAGCTCGGGCGTGCGCTTGACGAAATGATCCTTGTTGAACTTCAGGGTATTTTCACCCGGCGCATCGATAAGTAGGCCGCCAATCGACTTGGTCTCCAGGCTCGCCGCCTTCTTCTTCTTGCCACTCGGGGTCTCTGCGGCCGGCGCCCCTGCAATCTTCGCGGCGGCAGCATGCGCCGACGGCAACGCGGAGTCCTGCATAAACCGAGGCCCATCCCCCAGCAAGTCGAACTTGCCCCGCAACGGCGCCAACCACTCGCGCAGCTCCACCGCCGTCGGCGGCTCGTCGTGCAAGCTGCGCCAGCTCTCTTCATCTGGCGGCGTAAACGCGGTCTGGAGCAGGCCAATCAAGAACTGGATGCCGGCGCAGTCAAAGTCGGGCCGCCCGGTATCGATGTCGACCGGCGCGTCATCGGTCTCGGCGATCTGCCACGGCGCAATAAACCGGCGAGCACCCGACTTGCATCGGACCGGAATCCACTTTTCTTCGAGCAAATCGTAGCTCATTTCTGGTGACCCTTGCCCGCGAAGCTTAACCCCGCGGTTTCGCGATACTCGATTCCCTGCCCACGCCACACGGAGTCCGCATCTTTAGACAGAACAACGGTCGTTGTCCAGCGGCCGCCGTCGGGCATGTTGGCCAGGGCGCGCTCAATGTGCGGCAGCATTGCCGCCGAGGGCGCAGCCACCCGTCCGGCCCGCACTTGGACATCGGCGTCGAACCAATCTGCGCCCGCTAGCCATTGCGAGCACAACGGCAGCAGGTGATCGCCATCCAGCCGGGCCAGGCGCAAACGCTCGGTCGGGTCGCCGATGCGGGTAGGCATTTCAGCGTCTTCGTGCCATTGCGCTAGCGCGTCGGCGCTGAAGTAGCCAGACTTCGGCTGAATCTGGTTTAGGCCCGCTAGGCCGCCCTTGGCCATTGCTTCGCCTTCTGCGCGATTGGCCTTGCCGGCAAACTCCGGTGGAACCTCGTTGCCATCGATAGCAAACTCCACCAAGTGGCGAGCGTCTGCGGGCACGTCAATTGCGCCCCGATCTTGGAGCACGTGCTGGCTCCGCCACAGCATCGCCGGATCGCGGTACACAGCTTCGGTGCCCGGCAAGAGCGCCGCCAACCAGTTCGCCGCTGGCTCGTCGGCCCAGGCCGGCGCCAGAATCACCAGCTCTGGCATTGGTCGTTCGTCGGGCCCATCCGTCAATGAGCCGTCTCCCCTGCGGCGATGCCGGTGCAGCCGACCGGCGCGCTGAACCAGCAAATCTGCGGGCGCCAAGTCGGTGACCATGACGTCAAAGTCGATGTCGAGCGATTGCTCAACGACCTGAGTAGCAACTAGCACATGCGCCGCCCGTTCCACGCCGCTGCCCTTACCAAACCGCTTGAGTACCTGCTTCTCTACCTGGGCCCGGTCCCCGGCCATCATACGGGCGTGGAAGACTTCGGCAGCGAGCCCGGCATCGCGCAGGGCTTGCACGGATCGCAGCGCGTCGTCGACCGTGTTGCGGATCCACACTGCGCACAGGCTCGCGGCGGCCGCACGCCCCAATTCCGCCAATACGGCCGCCTCTGCGTGCACGAAACGCGCCGGCAACTTGCGACAGCTATCCGGACTCGCGCCAATCGCCGTCTCCACCGCACCAACCCCGGATGCCACCGTCCAGAGCGGATAGGCACTGCTCGCTATCGCAGGTGGCGGTAGAAGTGTTTGCGCGGGTACGCCAGTCGGACCCCGCGAAATGACCCGTGCGCCCGGCATCTTCGCCGCCGCCACCCCGCGCTCAAACGCGGCGACCAGCTTCCGGCGCAATTCGAGCGTTAGCGTCGCCGACAACACGATGGCCGAACCGCCATGCATCGCCTGTAGTTCAAGCAGGACCTCGATCAAGCGCCCAGTATAGCTGTCGAAAGCGTGCACCTCGTCGATGATCAGCACATTGCGCGCGATCCCCAGTTGCCGCAACGTGCTGTGCTTGACCTTTAAGATCCCAAGCAGCGCCTGATCGACGGTACCGATCCCCATCTGGGCCAGCAGCGCCTTCTTGCGATTGTCCGCGAGCCACGACTGGCGCATCCGCCCAGCTGGCACGTCGCCGTCTTTACCATAGCGACTCGGGTCACCGGCCGCTCGCTGCACCCGGTCTGCTTGAGCGTGGGCTAGCACGATTTCGGGCCCAGCATCATCAAACAGCGCACGGTGCCACACAGCAGCCCGCGCATACATACCGTTCGAGGTCGCCATAGTCGGCAGCGCAAAGTAGATACCGTTCCCCAGCCCTTGCTGGACCAGCCGGTGCGCCAGCAACAGCGCCGCCTCGGTCTTGCCCGACCCGGTCAAGTCTTCGATCACATGCAATTGCGGCCCGGCAGGCAAAGCGTGCGCAGCGACCGCGTGCTGAAGTGGCGTCGCCGTCGCGCCCGCCGTCAAGTCCGCTAGCGCCAGCGACGGCCTGACCCGATGCGGTAACAAGCCCGACTCACTCACGGCCCGCCGCGCCCGCGCCTGCGCCATGTCCCAGTAGTCCACCACGGCAACAACATCGGGCGAATACCGAAAGAACTCCTGATTCGACCCCAGCCAGTCCGCCAGCGTTACCAAACCGGCGACAAGCCAACTCGAAGGCTTGAGCAGCTCGGCACCGCGGCCGACCGGCCACTCGAGCACACTCGGCTTGAGCACGGCGACCACCTGGCGCACCCAGTCTTGCACGGCAGCCTGGTCTTGCCGGTCTAGCACCTCGCGCAGCGGCTTGTCGTAAAACGCTGGCCGACCGTGATGGCCGGTTGCGGCCGCTACCCAGGGCTCCAGGATTTGCCTAACTTTATCAGCGGGTAGCGCCATACCCTCTTCACGAATATCCAATAGCCCTGCAAGGTCGAGCTGCGCATTGCGCCAAATCACCAGGCCGAGCGCATCGTGGCGCGGGCTGTTCGCCGGCCTAGAATAGCCGGGTAGCAGCGGAACCCCCGACAGTCGGTCACGCAGCTCACCGACCTGATGCTGAAACCCCCGCCCGAACTTGCCCAGGTCGTGCAGTGCGGCGATCACCGGCAGCCATGACCGCACCACATGCTGTTCTAGGTGCGCCAAGTTCGCGACTCGACGCAGCAAGAGCGGATCGCCGTCCAACATCGCCGCGACCACGCCCGCCACGTCTAAGCAGTGCCACGCCAACGGGTGATAGTCTGCCTGTTCGCCGAGCGCAGACTTGCCCCAGTAGTGCAGAAATGAAGGCGTATTCATCGCAGTGCCCCAAATTCTTGCTGCCTTGCAGCCAAGCGTCGCCATCCTAGCATTGCGCCCAGAATCTTCAACGCACCCCCGGTCGCAACCCGACAACCCGTGTCGCAAACCGCCCGAACCACCGCTCACCAGCAAAAAATTTGCCCCCACCGCCTACGCTAGCTACCATCACCCCACCGGCAACTAGCCATCCAAGCCCCCCGACAGCCAACCTCGTCATCCCCCACCAAGGAGCCAGCCATGACGACCAAGCCACCCGCGACCAGCACCAGCACAACCACCGCCAGCACCCTGCCCGCCCTCGAGCGCGCCGCCGGCGCCCCCAAAATCGTCAGTCGCGACCTACGGATAGCCTTCGCGGTATACCAAGAACTCGCCGTTCGCAGTCAGCCCAACCTGTTTCCCCCGGGGCTGACACCGGTCGCCGTGCATGCCCAATTGCAGGCCCACCTCGACGAAGAGCTGGCTCATGGTGCCGCGACCAAGGACCAAGCATCGGCAGTTAAGAAACGCGACCAACTCGAGAAGAAGGCGCGCGAGCTGCGGCTGCAGGTCAGCGACTTGCTCGACGCATCGTTTCCGCCCAGCTCGCCCGAGCGCGGCGCCTTCTACCCGCCCAACCAGGCCGACCAGCCCTTGAGCCAGTTCATCTTGGCGCTGGCCAACGGCATTGGTCTGCACGGGCTTGCGGGTCTGCCCCAGGGGTTGACGGCGGCCAGCATCCAGGCGCTGGGCACCGAGCTTGCCACCGCCGAGTCGGCCCGGGCCAAGGCCGGCCAGCAAAAGGCTTCGTCGTCGACCGCGCGTTCGAATTTTGAGCCGCAGACCGCCGCGATTGCCGTGCGCCTCTCGGCGATGGTTCGCGGACACTACGGGCGCTCGAGCAAAGAGCTGGCGGCGTACGGTTTGAACGTGCAGACCAGCCCCGAGGGTCGCCGGGCGCCGCGCAAGGCCAAAAAAGCCGACGTACCGCCTCAGGCGTAGCGCGCACAGCCTCGCCGGTGCTGCGCAGAGCTTCGCCGGTGCTGCGCAGAGCTTCGAGCGTGCCGTGCAGACCTGCGCCGGTCTTGCGCGAGCCACAAAACTGCCGCGCAAAGTGCCCGGGCCCCCGCGCGAGGGATGAGGACCGCGCAGCGGCGGCGTCCGACGCCGGTTCCGGCGCAAGTAGCCACGCTCCCTGCCCGCACTGCCGTCGCCGGAACTCCCAGCCCGGTCGCCGCCAGGCGACGCGCCCCCAAACCGCCCATCGCGCGCCCCCAAACCGCCCATCGCGCGCCCCCAAACCGCCCATCGCGCGCCATCGCGGGCCCTCGCTCGCCCAACCGGCCCGACCCTGCTAGCCTTCGCCCCCCGGTGCACCGCCGTAGCCGCCAGGAAAGCATGTCGACACCCACCGTTCCCACCGTTGCCACTCCACCCCAACCGCCAACCCAAGGCCAAAACGCCGCCGACAGCCACTGGCTCGCCCACGTCTACCGCCCCGGCGTGCCCCAGCTCACCGTGCGCGCGGTGCTGGTCGGCATGGCCATCGGCGCGGTCATGTGCCTGTCGAACCTATACGTGTTCTTCAAGACCGGCTGGTCGATGGGCGTGACGATCACCGCCGCCATCCTCGCCTTCGCCCTGTTTCGCCTGGCGCAAGCGGTGGGCCTGGTCAAGCAGCCGCTCACCGCGCTCGAAAACAATGCGCTGACCACAGTGGCCTCGGGCGCTGGCTTTATGACCGGCGGCGGCAACATGGCGGCCTTTGGCGCGCTGATGATGGTCACCACGGCCCGCCCCGACGCGCTGCCCATGGTGTTCTGGTTCGGCGCGATTGCCGCGCTCGGCGTCTTTACCGCGATTCCGATTAAGCGGCAGCTGATCAACGCCGAGGGCCTGCCCTTTCCCACCGGCAAGGCCACGGCCGAGACGCTGCGGGCGATCCACGGCGAAACGCTGGGCGACAATGCGGGCAACGAGGGCACGCTGCAGGCTCGCGCCCTGGCTCTGGCGGCGGTATTTGCGGCGCTGCTGGCCTGGCTGCGCGATGCCAAGTCGGCGTGGATGGCCTGGAATCTGCCGGCGAGCCTGCCGCTGCCCTTTACGCTGGCGGGCAAGTCGGCGGCCGAGTGGACCCTGTCGCTCAAGACCGAGGTGGTGCTGGTGGGCGCGGGCGCGCTGATGAATTTTCGCACGGCCTGGTCGCTTTTGCTGGGCGGGCTGCTGACGTACGTGTTCTTGGCGCCGGCGCTGCTGGCCCAGGGCGTCATCCACGGCACGGGCTACAAGTCGATTGTGGCGTGGATGGTGTGGCCGGGCGCCGCCGTGCTGGTGGGCTCGGGTCTGACCTCGTTTGCCCTAGATTGGCGCAGCGTGGCCCGCTCTTTTGCCGGCATGGGGCGGATCTTTCGCGGTGGCGCGCAGGCCGAGCCGCTGCCGATCGACGCGGTCGAGTGCCCGGGCTGGTGGTTTCCGGCCGGGTTTGCCGTGCTGGGGCCGGTCGTGGTGGTGCTGATGGGCTACCTGTTTCAGATTCCGCTGTGGGCGGGCCTGATTGCCGTACCCCTCGCGGTAGTGATGGGCTTTGTGGCCGCGCGCGTAACGGGCGAGACCGACGTGACGCCGACCAAGGCCCTGGGCCCCGTGACGCAGCTGGTCTATGGCCTGCTGACCCCAGGAAATCTGGCCGGAAACATCATGAGCGCCAACGTCACGGGCGGTATCGGTCTGCACGCCGCCGACTTGCTGACCACGCTGAAAACGGGGCGGCTGCTGGGTGGCAATCCGCGTATCCAGCTGTATGCGCAGCTGTTCGGCGTGGTGGCGGGTGCGGCGGTGGTGGTGCCGGCGTTCAACCTGCTGATTCCCGACCCCACCGTGCTGGGTTCAGACGCGTGGCCGGCGCCATCTTGCCTAGTCTGGGCGGGAGTTTCTAAGGCTTTTGCCGGCGGCGTGGGCCTGCTCGATGGCCTGGCCCGTACCGGCATCGGCGTGGGGCTGGCCCTGGGCATCAGCTTGGCTCTGCTCGAGAAGTTTGCGCCGCCCAAGCTGCGGCCGTTCGTGCCGTCGTCGGCGGGCCTGGGCATCGCGATGGTGATTCCGGGCAGCAACACTCTGGCGATGTTTGCGGGGGCGCTGATTGCGCGGCAGATTGGCAAATACTCGCCTACGGTGGCGCAGCGGTACGTGGTGCCGGTCAGCTCGGGCCTGATTGCCGGCGAGTCGCTGATGGGCGTAGTGGTGGCGTTGCTAATTGTGGCGGGCGTGCTGCACAAGTAGCAGGGCTCGCAAGGATCTGAAATGGCGAACTATCTGAACTTGCTCTCGGTGGCGGCGGTGCTCCATGCGCGCGGCTGGACGCAGGCTGCCGACCTGCCCCTGAGCGATTTTGTCGACGCGCTGACCGATGCCGTGCGCGCTCGCACCTATTTGCGGCAACTGGTCGTGGCCGGCGGCTGCCCCAAAGTGGCCGGCCTGCTCGATCAACCGCTGATTGCACAACAACTTCGCCATCAACTGGGGCTGGCCGGCGAGGCCCAGCTGGCCACGGCGCTGGCGGTGTGGCTCGAGCGGCGGGCGCTGGGGCTAAAGGGGCACGCGCTGGCCGCCGCGAAAGTCGCTGCCATTGTGCAGCCTCCGAGCATTGTGTCAGGGCGGGGCAGCGTGCCCGGGCCGCGCGGGCCGACACGGCTGCAAGCCACGATGACGCGCCAGGAACTCGCGAGCTGGATTGGCGATTCGCCCTGGCGGCGCATTGCCAGTGACCTGACGGTGCGCGACCTCGCCCTGCCCATGGGCACGCCCCTGGTTAGCAAGGGCTACATGCCCGACTACACCACCTTAGGCGACCTGCTGTGCGATTTTACCGGGCGATCGCAGTATACCTATGCCAATTCTACTGTGATTCAGTCCGCTTTGCAGGTGCTCGAAGCGGCAGCTCGCGGGCCCGAGCTGGCGGCGGCGACGGAGCAGCAGCGCCTAGACCGGCCCCTAAGCAGCGACCCCGAGATCGCGAATCTGCAGCAAAAACTGCTGAATCTGCGGATGCGACTGCGCAGCTATGGCGAGCCGCGGCCCCCTGCCTTGGCCCGGCAGCGGGTGGCCGAGGTGTCGCCCGAAAGCCGACGAATTACGGTGAGCGACCCCGACTTGCTGCGGTTTTGCACTCGCCATACCTACGGCGCGACCGAGCTGGTCTATCGCGACGAACCGGGCGAATTTGGGGTTATTGCAGGTACTTGTCAGGGCAATTGTGCGGTGGCCTTGGCTGCGGTCGATGCCGCTCTAGATGCCACGCTCGCGCCGACGGCCCCCCTGCGCAAGCTGGCCCACGCCATTACGGTGCCGGCGTGGGCGCTGCTGTTCGAGCAAATGGATAGCCTGGTGCAAGCCCACGAAAAGACCGCCGAGCGCGCCGATCGCGAGCTGTTGGGATGGCGCGTCGACCTGGGCGAAAGCAGCATCGAGTGCGAGCCGGTGTGGGTGGGTACAGACCGCAAGGGGCAGCTTCGGCTGAAGAAAGCCCCGCTGAGTACCCTGCGCGGCGACCCGGCGCTGTGTTCGACCGATGCCGACCGCCGGCTGATTGAGCTGCCCCTGTCGCGTCGCGAAGTCCGCATTATGTCGGCACAAGCGGCGTACAAGGTGATGGGTACGATTTTGCGGGCGCTGGCGGGGCATCCGCGGCTGTTTCGGCCCAACGACGATCCGCTGCGGGTGGCGCAGGCCGAGGTGGGGCTCGAGCTGCGGCCGGTAGCGGGTGGAGCGCAGTGGCATGTGGCGGTGGGCAGCAAGACGAGCCTGCTGCAGGGCGTGGCGCAACCCCTGGTCGATGGGGCAGAAGACCTTGTTCTAGAACACAAAGACAGCATCGAAGTGGCGCCGATGTCGGTGGCGGTGCGGCGGCTTTTGCTAACGTTGCAGAGCCATCCGATTCTGCCCAGCGCGGCGGTGCCGGCGTTGCTACAGCGCTTGCCGCAGTTGGCGCGGCTGCTGCCGGTGGCGGTGCCTGCCGCGCTGCGCGGCGAAAATCTGCCTGCGTCGCGGCTGCCGGTGCTCAAGCTCGAAGTGGTTGAGGGTGGCGCGCTGCAGATCGAAGCGCGGGTGCGGCCGCTGCCCGACTCACCACTGCTGACGCCGGGGCAAGGCGCCACCGAAGTCTATGGTCAGCAAGGCGAACTGCGGGTGTGGGCCGAGCGCGACCTGCCGGCCGAGCTGCAGGCGCTGGCGGCGCTGTGGGCCAAGCTCGAGCTGCCCGAGTGCAAGCCCGGCGAGCCGGTGCAGCTGCCGCTCGAGACGGGGCTGGACCTGACGGTGCGGCTCGAATTGCTGGCCGACGACGAGGCGCGCGTGCTGTGGATGCGCGAGCGGCGCCAGACCCGCCGGGCCGAGACGCAGCACCTGCGGGTCGAATTGCGCGACCGGATCGACTGGTTCGGCGTAGATGGCACGCTGCAAGTCGGCGATGCGCAGGTGGATCTGCCGGCGCTGCTGCAAGCGATCCGCGAGCGGCGCAAGTACGTGCAGGTCAGCGGCGGCATGTGGCTACAGCTGGGCGACGAGCTGCGGCAACGGCTTGAGCGGGCGGCCGACGCGGTGGCGACCGATCGCACGGGGCTGGTGCTGTCGCCGCTGCAGGCCGATGCGCTCGAAGGTCTGCTGCAGGGCGAGCCGCCGCAGCGTTGGCAAAATGCCGTGCAAGCGATGCGAGTTGCGACCCAGCTGGCGGTGGTGGTGCCGCCCGGGCTGCAGGCGACGCTGCGCACCTACCAGCAAGAGGGTGTGTATTGGCTGCTGCGGCTGGCGGCATGGGCGCCCGGCGCGGTGCTGGCCGACGACATGGGCCTGGGCAAGACCGTGCAAGCGCTTGCTCTGCTTCTGGATCGGCGCGACAAGGGCCCGGCGCTGGTGGTGGCGCCTACCTCGGTCGAGTCGAACTGGCTGCGCGAGGCGGCGACGTTTGCGCCGGGGCTCAAGTTCAGTACGCTGCGGCAATCGGGGCGCAAGCCGGCAGTGGCGCCGCAGGCCGGCGAGGTGCTGGTGGTCAGCTACGACCTGCTGGTGCGCAATACCGAGCAGTTGCAAGCGGTTCACTGGGCTACGCTGGTGTGCGACGAGGCCCAGGCGATCAAGAACAGCACCACGCAGCGCTTTAAGGCCGTGATGGGCATCGATGCCGAATTTCGCCTGGGCCTGACGGGTACCCCGGTCGAGAACCATACCGGCGAGCTGTGGGCGGTGCTGACGGCGATGGTGCCCGGGCTGCTGGGGCCGTGGACCCTGTTTCAACAGCGTTTTGCCGGGCCGATCGAGCGCGATGGCGATGCTAAGGCGCGGGCGGCGCTGGCGCGGGTGCTGCGGCCGTTTGTGCTGCGTCGGCTAAAAACGCAGGTGGCGCAGGATCTTCCGCCCCGTACTGAGGTGCGCGTCGATGTCGAGCCGTCGCCGGCCGAGCGCGCGTTGTACCAGCAGGTGCGGCAGGCGGCGCTGCAAGAGCTCGAGGCGCTGACACAGGTCGAGCCGCAAAACAAGCGCTTTCAGGTGCTTGCGGCGATTACCCGCTTGCGGCAGGTGGCGTGCCATCCGCGGCTGCTCGACGACCAGTCGCAGGTGCCGTCGGCCAAGCTCGCCCATGTGCTCGATATTTTGACCGAGCTGCGCGAAGAAGGCCACCGCGCGCTGGTGTTCTCGCAGTTTGTGCGGCACCTGGCGCTGCTGCGCGAACAGCTAGATAAGGCCGGGATTTCGTACCGCTATCTCGACGGTTCCACGCCCGAGCCGCAACGGCGCAAAGAGGTCGCGGCGTTCCAGGCGGGGCAGGGCGATGCTTTCTTGATATCGCTCAAGGCAGGGGGCACGGGCCTGAACCTGACCGCGGCCGACTACGTGCTGCACCTCGATCCGTGGTGGAATCCGGCAGTTGAAGACCAGGCGACCGATCGCGCCCACCGCATCGGCCAGCTGCGGCCCGTGACCGTGTACCGGCTGGTGGCGACGGGCACGATCGAGGAATCGATCCTGGCCCTGCACGAGCGCAAACGCGAGCTGGTGGCCGGCTTGCTCGAGGGTACGGGCGAGGCGGCGCAACTGTCGATGGACCAGCTGATCGACCTGCTGCGCGAGTCTACCCAGGCGTAAGAACGATGCGGCCTTATTCTACTGCTTGATAGTACAGGGATTAGCCCGGTGATGTTCTAGAGCAGCGGGTTCTTCTCGCAAATGCCGCCGATGCAGGTGGGCGTGCAGTACATCAGGGGCAGCTTGCTGCAAACCCATTTGACGCCGCAAACCTTGCCGTCGAGATCGGCGTAGACACAGCCCAGCGCGGGGTCGCACACATCGCCGGTGCAGACGTTGCTGTCGTTGCAGTTGACCGTGGTGCCCACGCAGCTGCCGGCGCTGCAGGTATCGCCGCTGGTGCACGCGCTGCCGTCGTCGCACGCCAGGGTGTTGTTCACGAAGTTGCAGGCGCCGGTGGTCGAGTCGCAGCTGTCGCTTGTGCACGGATTGCCGTCAAAACACAGCATTTTGATGCCGCCGTAGCAAGCGCCCAACTTGCACGCATCTTTGATACTGCACAGGTTGCCGTCTTCGCACGCCGCGGCGTTGGCCACGTAGGCGCACTTGCCGCTGATCTTGTCGCACGCGTCGTCGGTGCAGACATTGCCGTCGTTGCAACTGGTTACGATGCCTGGCTTGCACTTGCTGTTGATGCAAAAGTCGCCGACCGTGCACGCGTCGCCGTCGGTGCAGGCCAGGGCGTTGGGCGTGTGGGCGCATAGGCCGGTCAAGGTGTCGCAACTGTCGCTAGAGCAAGGGTTTGCGTCGTCGCAGTTGGCCGCAGTGCCGGCCACGCAGCTGCCGCCGGCACATGCGTCGCTCACGGTGCAGGCGTTGCCGTCGCTGCACGCGCCGCTGCTGGCCGTCGCAAGACACGCGCCGGTGCTGGCGTTGCAACTGTCGGTGGTGCAGACGTTGCCGTCGTCGCAAATCACTAGCTTGCCTGCGCACTTGCCGGTCGAAGTGCAGGCGTCGCCGGCGGTGCAGGCGCTGCCATCGCTGCAAGCGGCGCCGGCGTTGACGGGGTACACGCAGGTGCCCGAGGCGTCGCACTGGTCGAGCGTGCACACGTTGCCGTCGTTGCAAACAACAGGCGAGCCCGCGCAAGTGCCGGTGCTACTGCATAAATCGCCGCTGGTGCACGCGTTCGCGTCGTCGCAGACCTTGCCCGCCACCACCTTGTTTTGGCAGATGTAGGTCGTGCCGCTGAGCACGCAGCTGTCGTCGGTGCAGGCCTTGCTGTCGTTGCAGTCTTTGGCCCCTGTTGCCACCGTGCAACTGCAGGTCCAGATGCCCGAGGCGCAGGTGCCGGCGCTGCATTTGTCGCCGGTAGTGCAGGCCTGGCTGTCGTCGCAGGTGGTGCCGTTCGCGACCGGCGTCAACTTGCACGAGCCCGAGGTGGGGTCGCAAGCCGATGTATTGCAAGCATTTCCACTGCACTTTACCGGGGTAGTCGAGGTGCAGGTGCCGGCGACGCAGGCGTCGCTTAGGGTGCACGGGTTGCCGTCGCTGCACACGGTGCCGTCGCTCAAATTGCTTAGGACGCACTTGCCGGTCTTGCTGTCGCACGCGGCGCTGTGGCAGGCGTCGCCGCTGCACAACTTGGGGCTGCCGCCCACGCACAAGCCGCTGCCGTTGCACGCGTCGAGCTGGGTGCAGGCGTTGCTGTCGTCGCACACGCTGCCTACGCCGGCCATGCTGGTCTTGCAGCCCTGGCTCGACTCGACGCAACTCGCTGGTGCGCAAGCTGTTCCTGTGCAGGTGACCGCCGTGCCCGCCGCGCAACCGCCCTTGCCGTCGCAGTGGTCGCCCGTGGTGCAGACTAGGCCGTCGGAGCAGCTCGTCGAGGCAGGTTTGAACGTACTTACGCACTGTTTCGCGCTCTCGTCGCAGCTGCCCGTGCTGCACGCGCCGGTTAGGCTGCTGCAGTCGACCGCCGCGCCGGCTTTGCACGCGCCCTGGCCGTCACACGCGTCGCCATTGGTGCAAAATAGCCCGTCGCTGCAGGTGGTTCCGGCCTGTTTGGGCTTTTTGTCGCACGCAAAGCTGCCGGCGCCGGTGGCGGAGCAAGTGCCTACCGTGCAATCTGAATTCGCCGCAGAGCAGTCTGGCGTCTTGCCCGCTACGCACGCGCCGGCCGCGCAGGCGTCGCCCTGGGTGCAGCCGTTGTCGTCGGCGTTGCAGGTCGTGCCGTCGGTCTTGGCGGTGGTTAAGCACTGGCCGGTCGAGGGGTTGCAGGCGGCGGTGGCGCATTGGCCTGGCGCCGGGCAGTCGATGGGCGCGTTGCCGCTGACACAGCTGCCCAGCTGGCACTGGCCCGAGCTGGGCTTTTGGCACTTGTCGCCGGTGTCGCAGGCTTGGCCGTTGCTCGCGGGCGTGATCACGCAAGCGCCTGCTTTGCAAGCATCTTGTGTGCACGGATTGTTGTCGTTGCAGTCGCTATCGGTCTTGCACGCGCAGGTAAAGGTGGCGCTGCACTGGCCGCCTTTGCAGCTGTCGGTGGTGCAGGGGTCGCCATCGTCGCAAGTGGCGCCGTCGTCTGCGGAGAACTTGCAGCCCTTGAGCGGATCGCACTGGGCCGAAGTGCACGGGTTGCCGTCGTCGCACAGAGCTACTGTGCCGACATGGACACAAGTGCCTGTAGTGTCACAGCTATCGACCGTACAGGCCACGCCGTCGTTGCAGTCGATCTTGCTGCCCAAGCAGACGCCGCCCTGGCACACATCGCCGCTGGTACACACATTGCCGTCGCTGCATACGCCGGCGCCGGGCGTGTTTTGGCAGCCGAGCACGGGGTCGCAACTGTCTGTGGTGCAAGGATTTTTGTCATCGCAGTCGGCCGGCATGGCGCCGAGGCAGGCGCCGGCTTTGCACGCGCTGCTCTGGGTGCAGGCGTTGCCGTCGTTGCACGCGGTGCCGTCGTCGGCGGCCTTGGTGGCGCACTTGCCGCTGCTCGGCTCGCAGGCAACCGGGGCGCAGGCGGTCGCGCCGGTGCACACCACTGCTAGGCTGGGATCTGCTTTGCAATAGCTGGCTTGGCAGGTCTGCGCTCCTAGGCACAAGTTGGCGCTGGCGGTGGCGCAGTCGGCGTCGCTTTGGCAGCCGCAGCTCGGGGTGCCCGTGCACGCGCCCGCCACGCAAGTATCGCCGGTGGTGCAGCTATTGCCGTCGCTGCACGCCAAACCCGATGCAACAGTGTGGGTGCAGCCCAGGGCAAGGTCGCAGCCGTCGCTGCTGCATGGGTTGCTGTCGTCGCACGCGCTGGCCACGGCGGTGTGGCTGCAGCCGCCCGCAGGGTCGCAGCTGTCGGTGGTGCAGTCGATCAAGTCGTCGCAACTCGCAGCTTTACCCGCACATTTTCCAGCGAGGCAGCTGTCGCCCGCGGTGCAGGCATTGCCGTCGTCGCAGACCGACTGGGGGTCAGTGATGGCCTCGTGCACCACTTTAACGCCCTGGTCGCAGTAGTCGAGTGTGCACGGATTGCCGTCTTGGTAGTCGGCCGCAGTGGCCGCAACGCACTGACCACTCAAGCATTTTTGCCCGCAACTGCCAATGCCGCAGGCTGTGCCGTCTTTGACCGACGTGGCGACGCAAGCGGCGTTTTCGTCGCAGCGGGGTTCGGTGCAGTCGCTGGTGGCGACATTCGAGTTTTTGCATGGCGATCCCGCCCCTTGCGGCTGCAGGACGCACAGGCCCTTTAGACAGTGGGGCAGGGTACACGCGGTCTTGCCAGGCAGGGCCGCGCAGTCGTAGTCGGTTAGGCACTCGCTGCCCAAGGGGGCGTCGTCGGTGTCGACACCTGCACTATCCTGAGTTGTGGTGCTATCTTGCGGGGCAGCAATGTCTGTGCGAGGTGCTCCGTCTAGGCCGGCGGCGTCGCTGACGCTGGCATCGCCGACGTTATCGATGGCCGCCACCGTCACTTGGCCACAACCAGCAACGGCCCATAGCGCTAGCGCCAGGCCCCACGCACTCATCTTTCCTGCCATGGTCGTTCCCTCGCCGCCGAGACTCAGCGCACCTCGTCGAGTGAGGCTGTGCTTGTTCGCGGCGCCCGCATGGTCGCCAATTCCGCGCGTCAGGTCCAGTTGCCGCGCAGAATTCGGAGCACAGCGATGGTGCGATTCAAAAAATACTGTTTAAGATCATAGACTAGAACGATGCTACACTGTTCAAAATGCCGTTCTCAGCCGACGGACCGCCACCATGGCTCGGCGCTCGCCAGACCCGGCTCCACGCTGCCGCCGACGCGGGGGTGCCAAACCTGCGCCTGCGCCGCCTGGCCGAGCTGCCAAAGTGTTTCAGCCGGTTCCGCCCAGTGATGCAGCGCCAAGTCAAACGTGCCCCAGTGCACAGGCAGCAGCGCTCGGGCCCCCATCGCGGCAAACGCCTGAAACGCCGCCGTCGGCCCCAGATGGATCGTGCCCCAGGCGGGGTGCCACGCGCCAATTTCAAAAAGGGCCACATCGAATGGTCCCAAGCTCGCGCCAATGTCGCCGTGCTCGGCAGTAGGGCCTGTATCCCCTGAATAAAACACACGATGCTTGGGGCCGATCGCCGCCATCCCGGCCCACAGCGTGCGGTTGCGGTCGGTCGCGGCCCGGCCCGAGAAATGCTGCGCCGGCGTCGCCACCACCTGCACCCGCTGACCGGCCGACTCGATAAACGTGCCCTCACCCCAGTCAAGCTCGGTAATTTGCTCGTGTTTTACCCCAAGGCGCTCGAGAAGCGCACCCACGCCCAGCGCCGTGACGACCCGACCGCTCCAACCCTGCGCTTCGCCCTTGGCCAGCCGCCGCCAGGTAGAGGCACACAAGTGATCGTAGTGGTCGTGGCTGAGCAGGATGGCATCGATGCGCCCCAGATCGGCGAGCGCCAGCGGCATGGGGTGGTAACGCTTTGGCCCGGCGAACGAAACTGGGCTGGCGCGAAGCCCCCACACCGGGTCTGTCAGCAGACGCAGACCGTCGATCTCGATAAGCACGGTCGAGTGGCCCAACCACGTGAGCCGCAGCCCGTGCGCCGGCGGTCCATCCAGGCGTACCTTGGCCGAAGCATCGAGCGGAATCGCGCTCGCCGGCGCCCGCTTTTTGCCGCCAAAGACAAAGTCGGCGGCCATGCGTAGATCGAGCGGGTTCACCGCCAACTCGACGCGGCTGGTATTGACAAAAGTCTTGCCCGCCCAGCGCGGCGAGTGCGCAATCCGCGCGAGACGGCGGTCGTGGCTAGCGCGCCCAGTCTGGCCGCCAAATGGCGGTTCAGCAAGCGGATCAGGCGGTTCAGGTAGACTAGTGGGCGGCGGAGGCGCGGTCGGTCCTTGATGCATCTACGGCAAACCACCGAAGGCGGTCGACTATTCCCGCCACAGCCGCAGACTCGGTTTGGCCGGGCTGCACCCAAGAAGCCTCTTGCGATTGCGAGTCCCTGGGGTTAGCCTCGCTCTGTTTTGTGCGGTAGTTGGTGTTGTTGGTTGGGCCTGTCGGTCCAAATAGCCTGTAATAGCGCGGATTTTCTGATCTTCGCTGACCTTTGGTGCAACTTGCCCGCGTGCCAGCGCCGAGAGGCCGATGTCTGAACGCTTGCCATCCGGACCAGCCGACCCGTTGCTCCAGCTCGCGCTGATGCTGCACGCGTTCGACGAATCGCCGGTGGCGATTGCCCTTACCTCGGTCGACGGTCGCCTGACCCACGCCAACCGCGCCTTTACGCGCTTGCTCGGCTACAGCGTCGACGAGCTGGCGGCCACGCCGTTCAATGCCATTACCCACCCCGACGACTGTGCCGCGGGTGCTCGATTATTGGCCGAGTCGATTGCAGGCCAGCTAGTTGAGGGGCATTTTCAGAAGCGTTACATCGCTAAAGACGGTCGAACCATCTGGGCAGAAGTGCATTTCTCGCTGTTGCGCGGTGCCAGCGGCGAGCCTTTGCACTTTGTTACGCACATTATTGACTTGTCGGAGCGGCGAGGTACCGAGCGCAAGTGGCCAACACTTCTTGAGTATGCGGCCGGCGCGGCTTTGCTGCCTGCCCCTAAAGCCTGTTTGGATGCCGCCGCTCCAACTGGGTCTCGGCTGGTCGGTGGCCAGGCTGCGGGCGCGACGCGCGACATCCGCACCCACGAGCGCGAAAGCGTGGTGGTGCGCGCGCGGCTCTGGGTGGGCCAGCACATCGGCAAACAGCCCGTCGATGTGGTGATTAGGCCTGTATTACAAGAAGTTCTGCAACTTGTCGACAGCGATTGCGGCGCGTTGTATGCGTTTGATCGCACGCTGCACTGGATTGGGGGCGCGTGGCTGCCGCCGACCGCCCCGGGGCCGCCGCTGCCGCTTCTGCCCTTTGCCGAATGTGTGTCCCTGATCGATAAGGGCATAGAGCCTCTTGATAATAAAGAGAAATATCGCATATTTGTGCCAGTGCGTGTCGATGGGCGAGTCGTGGGGGTGGTGCAGGCTGCGGGCAAGCGGACAGCCTACAGCAACGACGACCGCGATGTGCTTGAGGCGGTTGGTATCGCCGTAGTCGAAGCAATTGGCCGGCATCGCGCCGAGCAGATGCTGCAGGCGACGGCAGACCGTTTGGCGCTGGCGAGCGATGTGGCACGCATTGGCGTGTGGGAGGTCGACCTTGCGACCGGCAAGGTGAGCTGGGACGACCGCATGTTTGCTCTGGTCGGGGTGGACCCGCCGCAGCCGGGCCGCGAGCGCGAAGCTTGGCGGGCGTCGCTGGCGGAGGCGGCGCGGCGCAAGCACGAGGCCGCCGTGCGCAAGGTTATGAAAGAGGGCGGAGAATTGCACTCAGACATTACGGTGCACACGCCGACAGGGCAGCTTCGCATTCTAGAAGTCCATGCGCGGCTGCACCGTGGGCACGACGGCCGCGCGGGGCGGTTGGTCGGGCTCAACATCGACGTGACCGAGCATCGTCGGGGCGAGGCCGAGCTGCGCAACCATCGCGATCACCTCGACGAGCTGGTGCGCGCCCGCACGCTTGAGCTCGATCGTAGCAACCGGGAACTCGAACAGTTTGCCGTGGTTGCCTCGCATGACCTCAAGGCGCCGCTGCGGACTATCGAGACGCTGGCGGGTTTGCTAAGCACCGATCACGCCAGTGGCCTTGATGCAGAAGGACTTGAACTTCTTGGGCATATTGGAGCTACGGCGGCGCGCATGCAAGCCATGACCGACAGCTTGCTGGCGTTTTCGCGCCTGAGCACCCGCGCGCAGCCGTTTGAAGGGGTTGATCTGTCTAAAATTGCGACACAATCCGCCGCGGACTTGCTGTCGTCGGCGCGTTCTGTGGGCGGCCGTATCGAGGTCGGTCCGCTGCCATGGGCGTTTGGCGACCGCGTGCAGTTGCAGCAGCTGGTGCAGAACCTGATGGCGAACGGGCTGAAATTTGCCCGGCCCGGGGTGCCGCCGGTGGTGCGCGTGTGGGGCGAGCTGGTGGGGCAGCTGACGCGGTTCAGCGTCGAAGACAACGGCATTGGCATTCCGCCGCAGCACCGCGAGCGCGTGTTTCGCATGTTCGAGCGCCTGCACGGTGCGCACCTGTACGAAGGCTCGGGGATTGGCTTGGCCATCTGCAAGAAGGTGGTCGACCGGCACGGCGGCACGATTCGCATCGAAACTCCCGACGGACCAGGCACGCGCATCGTGATCGAACTGCCGGTAGGCTAATAATTCTTCAATTTCAGTAAGTAGAATAAGGCTGCCTCGCTCTGGCCTCACTCTGGCCCGCGCACTGGCAACGGCGAGTAGCGGTCTGCCATCGACCCGAGTTGGATTGCGGTTCCGCCCAATTCCTGCGCGCGCGACTGGAGTTGACGCCCTTGACGCCGCAGGCTAGCCTGGACCAAACGCCTTGGCCCGCGCCGTTTGGCGCCGCGTTTGTCTGCATGACGCCATTTTCCCCTGAGCCGCAGCGCGAGCTGATCGTGCTGTCCGACTTCCACTTGGGTCGCGGCAAGAACTTAGAATCCGGTCGGTTTTGGGCGCTTGAGGCGTTCTTTTACGACAACGACTTCTTGGCGTTTGTGCGGTGGTTGATAAGTTCGGCGGCCGGGATAGAGCCGATGCCGCGGCTCATCTTCAACGGCGATACCTTTGATCTTCTGCGTGTTGAGCCCGAGAGCGTGGGCGAGCGCGCCCCAGCGTACCTGACGCCCGATCAGGCCACGCGCACCCTTGAGCGCATCTTGCAGGGGCACCCAACGTTTGTGGCCGGGCTCGCCGAGGCGCTTGTGGCGGGCCTGACGGTAGTTTTTCTGCCGGGGAATCACGATATTGAGCTGCAATGGGCGCCCGTACAGACGGTGCTGCGCGACGCGGTCGCGGCGGCGGTGAGCGCACAGGGTGGCGACGGTGCCCAGGTAGTGGGCCAATTGCTCAGTTTTCGCCCGTGGTTCTACTACGAGCCGGGGCGGGTGTGGATCGAGCACGGCTGCCAGTACGACCCCGAAAACGCCTTTAGGTGGTACCTGCGCGGCGACCTGGCCGCTGTCGATGCCGACGATACCGAGGTGGACCAGCCGCTCGGCAACTTCTTTCAACGCTATCTTTACAATGGGTTCGGTGCCATCACCTTTATGGTGCCCTCGTCGCGAGCCAATTTTCGCTACGGGCGCTGGCTGCTGCTCAACAATCCAGGGCTGCTGGTACGGGCCGCCACGCGGCATCTACCCTTTGCGATTCGCTGGTTGCGACGCATTGCCCTGCGCAAGCTGCAGCCGCCCAAC
>CAISBR010000149.1 GCA_903883645.1 uncultured Myxococcales bacterium
AAAACCCACTCCGAGCCACGCCAGGTGCAGCCAGATCATCGCCTCGGTGGCACCAAGCGGTGCGAGCAGGTGCAGCAGATGCGGCGGATACAGCAGACCCAGTTGCCAGCCAGCAAGGGCAGGAACACCGCCCAGCACATATGGATTCCACCACGGCAACTGGCCCGCGCGCCACAGCGCCGCCACACTGGCTCGCAGCGGATACTGGTACGAAAACAGGTCGGTCCCATTGCCCACATAGTGGCCCGAGCCCAGCCAAGCGGCGAACCCTGGTACAGCCCAAAGGGCAGCAAGTAGGGGCCACCACAACCGTTTCGCAGCGGCTGGCGACGCGGCTGGGGTCACGGCGCGACCTCGCCCACCGGCACCGCGTCGAGTAGCAGGTTCGAGATCGCGAACAGTTCTTTAAGATTATCAGGCTCTTGAATGCGGCGAGGCACACCCAGCACGTTCACTCTTGGCGCAACGCTGGCGGCGACTTCGGCGAGCAAGGCGCGGTCGCGCGCGGCAAGTCCACCCATTTTTTCGACGACTTGAGCCAAGTTGCGCATCAGCCCAACCACTTCGCTCGACACGGGGGTCTGACCGTCGTCGCGCCAAGCGGCAAGCAGTTCGGCAGCCAGGTCGGACTGCGGCTGCGCCAGCGTGGGAGCAAAGTCGAACATTCGATTTACGATCCATGCCGGTGCGTGCATCCCAAGCCCGGTCACATGCTCTTGCAGTGAGCGCGCCTGTTCCGTCGACGCCCCGTCGCAGCCCGACACCACCACAAACGCCGCGTCCGGCCCCTGCAGCAGCGTCTGCACGTCGCGCGCTCGGCTGACAAAACCGTCGAACGTTTCGGACAGGTGGCCAAAAAACTCGATAAGATTGCTAAACATTTCTACAGTCGTGAAGCGCTGCAGACCTTTCATCACCACCGAGGTCGGCCGGAACACCCCACCGCGCAGGCGCGACGAGGGAGCGATCAGCTTGCGAAAGGTCGGCGAGTCGAACAGGTCGATCAAGCGGCGCGGCGCATCGATAAAGTCGAGGGCGTGCTCTGCCGGTGGCGTATCGAGCACCACAAGGTCGTATTCACCGCTACTTACGCTCTCGTACAAGCGCTCGGTGGCCATGTACTCCTGCGAGCCGGCCAGCGCGGTCGACGCCTGTTGATAAAACGGATGCTCCAAAATCTTCTTGGCCGACTCGGGGCTGCGGGCATAGCGCGTGACGACGCGATCGAAAGTGCGCTTGACGTCGAGCATCGCCGCGTCGAGGCCAATCGGCATCGCGCAGCCTTGCGCCGCAAAATCCGCAACCGAAATATGCTGCACGTGCTCGTTGAAGGCCTGCAAACCCAAGGCATTGGCAAGGCGCTTGGCCGGGTCGACCGTGAGCACGAGCGTCCGCCGCCCGCGCTGCGCCGCCGCGACCCCAAGCGCCGCCGACAGCGTCGTCTTGCCCGCACCACCGGCGCCCACCACCAGCAGCACGCGCCGTCCATCGATAAGACTGGCGATTCGATTGGGATTCAGGGGTGTGTGCATCGTTTCCGCAACCTGCCGTGTGGGCCACATCGTGCCGCCGCTTGAGTACACGGCCGACGCGCTTTCGTCAAACGCCGGTGCATAGATCGGCTTGGCGCTGTCGACAAGCGGCGCCGCGTCCCTTATCTTGGCCGACGGTGGCCGAGCCGCTGCTACCGGGAGGACCGATGGATCCGCGCAAAGACCGACTACTTGAATTGCTCCTTTTGCACGGTCTCGTCGTCAAAGACGAGTCGACCTTCGCGCTGGCCGACGGCACGATGTCGCATTGGTACGTAGACTGCACGGCGCTGGCGGCAGCCCCTGCGGCGAAAGCGGCTGTGGCCGCGCTACTGTACGACCTGGCCAAGCAAGTGGGCGCACGCGTGCTCAAGGCCGGTGGGCCGGCGGCGCAAGTGTTCGCCAATGCCGCAGCCGAGCACAGCGTCAATCGCTCGCAGCCACTGCAGGCCTTGGCGCCCGAGAGCGACGGCGAAGTGGTAGGCCCTTGCCTGATCGTGCAAGACGTGATGGCCACGGGCATGTCGACCCTTGCCGTTGTGGATCAGGCGCGCGCCCATGGCCTAGAAGTCCGCGGTGTGCTGGCGGTGGTTGATCGCGAAGAGGGCGCCGCAGTTCGCCTCGAAGCGCATGGCATCCCAGTGTACGCTTTGGTGACGGGCGCCGAGTTGCAGGCGCGGCGCAATGCCGTAGCGCGCCACGCACATGAGTCTGCCCCAAAGGCATAGTGCGCGAGTAAACCGAGATATTTCAGATAGTTTAGGCCCATTCGGTCGCCAGATTGACCCGAAGGCTGCGGGTGCTTGCGCGCCTGCTAGTGGCGATCCATGGCCGGTTGGCGCCTGACACTCGCGCCCGAAACTCTGGATACCAGACGGGGTCTACGTCGC
>CAISBR010000150.1 GCA_903883645.1 uncultured Myxococcales bacterium
TGCAAGAGCCCGACTTGCAAGCGCCCGACCTGATTGTCGACATTGAGCAACCGGACGTTCCGGACGATGTGGAGCAGCCGGACGTTGACGACATCCAATTCCCCGACATCCCGACCTGCATCCTTGGGCAAAACGCGTGTACCTGCAATGCCGGGGCGTGTGACGCGGGCCTGGTGTGTGATCCGCTGTCGTTACTTTGCCGTTTACCGATGACCTGCCAGACCTTGCAGTGCAAGCCGAATCAGACCTGCACGCCCAAGGCCGATGCCGACGCTTCATGCAATGCGGAGTGCGACGCCAACTTCAACTACTTGCCGCTCGCAGATGCTTGCACGCCCTGCGTCTCGGCGGGATGTTTGGCAGAGCCCTGCAATGGCGGCGACCCAGCGTTCAAGGATTGCCTCGACAGCAAACACGGTTGCGTCACCGTCGCTGGCGTTGTCTCGTGCGGCGCCTGCTTGACGGGCTACAAGCTGGATAGCGCGACCGGAACCTGTATCGCCATCGCCACCTGCGGCGGCGCGATTTGTGCGGTGACACAGTACTGCGATTTCGCCAGCGGTCCGGCGCCGACCTGTGTGCCGCGGCCGTGTCCGAACGGTCAGGCTGCGACCAGCCACGATGCGGCGCCGACCTGTCAGGCCTGCACCTTGGACTGCAGCGGACCCGGGCTGACTGGGCAGATTTGGCCTTACACCGACAAGGGCAAGAAGTGCATCTGCGAGACGGATGCGGGCCATTTTCTCGTCTACCCGCTCACCAACGTCGGGACGCTGTGTGACGCCGACAGTGACGGCTGGGTGCGCAGCGACGCCGCGCAGATTCTGTCTGGTTGTGACGCCGGTGCGCCGGTGGGCATATGTGACATCGACCGCAAGGCCAACGCCCGGTGCAACGTCAGCGCAATCGACGGCGTCTTGTTGCAAGACGAATACGGCATCGCCAAGGAGTTTGTGTGGTGCGACGGCGTGAGCGTGCAAGCCAAGTCGGGGTGCAGCGGTGCAGCCACGCCGATGCGCCTCATCGAGACGCAGCTGAACGACGAGCCGCGTGCCAAAACCGACAGCAAGAGCCCGAGCTATGGCGCGACCGGACGGCAGCTGCGCCCCGAGGAGCTCACGTTCTTGACCAAGGCGTGCATCGATGTCTCTGCGGACTACAACGGCGACTACCAAAGCGACATCAGCGAGACCCAGCAGACGCTGCCCGACGCCGGTAGCCAGGTGTGGACGGCGGAACAAAAGGCACTGCACCAGTTCGCCTATTTTGTCGAGCTGTATGTTGCCAGTTACTACCCGACGGCCGGCTCGCCGGGCCTTGGCAAGCTCGTCATCCGCGAGCGGTCGCGCTGTGAGCTCGATTTTCCGCTGCGCTACGATCCGACCGTCACGCTCACCGACAAGGGCGGCGCGCAGTTCCCGCCCTACGGTGCGAAGCCGACGGACAACCCGTATGCCGCGACGGGGACGATCAAGCCGGCCCCCAACGGCGCGGGCAAGGACTATTGGCGCAACTGCCAGCGTCGCCGCGACCCTGCCTTTGACGGTAATCTCGCGCCGGTGCCGACCTTTGATTTCGCCCGCTTCGACTGCACCGACCTCAAGGGTGCGTGCCCAGTCTTGGCGCCGGCGCATCCGACAATTGATGCGACGCCCGGGCTCTTCGACCCGACACAGACCATCTTGCGCGGGCACGGTCTGTGCAACTTGGGCACCGACGCCAAGGGCTTGCCGCAGACCCCCAAGGACGGCGTGTGGCGTGGCATGACGCATCACAGCCAGTTCAAGTGCGTACAGGTCAACGCCGCGCAGGACTTTGCGACGCCCGTACCCGATGTGCTGACCAGTTGGACGGACGCGGCGCCGTGGATCTTGAACGACTGCAGGGCACTGCCATGCGCGCCCGGCAGCGCGGCATGTCAGAAATCCGCGCCGGGCACGCTCGGCATGCAAAGTCCGGTGGTGCAGTGCACGGCCAAGGCCCCTGGCAAGCCGGTCTCTGGCCAGGTCGGCTGGGCGGTGCGCAACTTTAAGCCCTACGGGACGAGCACGGCCGTCGGCCCCGTCATCCCCCCAGCCGTGTTGGCCAACATGTCCCCCGCCACGTTAGGCAGCTACCCGGGGGGCTGCATGGATGAGGACGTTGAGTGGGTGTTTGCCGACAAGGACCCGTCTAAGCCCAATCTGGCGCAGAGTAACCTGTGCCCCTACCCGACCTACCTCTCGTCGATCGTCTCCACGGGCACATGGGCGCCGACCAGCTTCAACACCATCAACAAACAGTGGACACTTATGGCGGAGGCGTTTGGCCGCTATAGCTGCTTTGGTCAGAACCAGAACTTCCTCTGGGCCGGAACCGATGCCAAGAACCCGTGGGCCGTCCCCGCTTGGGCGACGTTGTGCTTAGACGGTCCCTGCTACCTCGACTACGCGTCCAAGCTCCTGTTGCCCTCCTCGGTGGAAGGGCTGTGGCGCTAAGTGTCGGACCATACTACGCCGGAGAGATGCCATGAAGGAATTCGAAAAGATTGAACAATTGGAATCGCGTTTGCAAAGCACGGAACACGCGGAGCAACGTCGGGTGCGCCAACGTGCAAGTGCCGTAAACGTGCGTCGGTGGCTTGAACCCGCTTCTCGAGGGCCCATCGGCGTGTCCTGGCCTCACGCCCGGGCCATACAACTCGGGCTCCGCAAAGTTCCTCTGCTGCCGCCCCAAGATCTGACCTTTCTGGCTGACACCACGTCACGCCCTTTTGCAAACGGAGAATCGCACATGTCTGACCCGACCGACCTACAGCAACGCGTCAACCAACTCGAGCAGATGCTGCATGAGACCCGCAAGGGCCTTGAGCGGCAACGCCACACCCGCGGCCGCCTTGCCAAGACGCTGGTGGCCGTCGTCGTGCTCGGCTCCGCCGTCGTCGGCGTGCGCGAAACGCTGGCGTGGGGTGGCTGCAGCCAAACGCTGCCGTCGCCACTCAAGACCTTCTGTGCCGGCGACCCGGCTTTGGCCGCGGACATCAACGGCAACTTCAAGGCGGTTGTCGACTGGTTGGTACCCAAGGTGGGCGCGTTTGGCACTCCGGGCGCCAGCACCGCCGCGGTGTTCACGGGCAGCGGCACCGCGCTGACGGGCCTGTCGGGTGGCAATATCACGGCCGGCAGCGTGGCGAGCACCGCGCTGGCGACCGCCGTGGTGCAGAGCTTGGTGCCGCCTGGCACCATCATCGCCTATGGTGGCAAGGTCGCGCCCGCGGGTTGGCTGGTCTGCAACGGCCAGAGTTATGCCCAGGCGCTGTATCCGGCGCTGTTCGCGGTCACCAACACCGCCTTTGGCGCTGCCGGCGCCAGCTTCAACGTGCCCGACCTCCGTGGCCGCTTCCTGCGTGGCTGGGACAACGGCGCGAAGCGCGACCCCGAGGCTCTGAACCGCACGGCAATGAGCGCGGGCGGCCCAACGAACGACAGCATAGGCAGTGTCCAGCTGGATGAGTTCAAGTCGCACATACATCAGTCCACGACGTCGTATTGGGACAAAGGTAACGACACCAGTTCGGGGGCGTGGGAACGAACTTCGGACTACTTGGCGAATACCACGGCCGCCGGCGGCACCGAGACGCGGCCGATCAACGCCTACGTCAACTACATCATCAAGTACTGAGCGAGGAACGGCTGCCATGGCGAACGAAGTGAATACGCTGAATACACAAGCTCTTACCTAGATGATGCTGCGCTTGGCGTCGTAAGTGCGGGCGGAGGGTTACGCAGCAACGACAATTCAGCCGTGAATGGCGTCTACCTGGCGTGCTGCCCCTTCGCCGTGCCCTAGGGACTGTAGTTGAATAAGTCGATCACTCCGTCAATCATCGTCGCGGCGAGTCGGCTGTGAAGCCGCTAGCTTGCGACCCACACAGCGCTTGGCCTATGTCCAAGTTATACTTGCACAGGCTGCTAGCGTGTCGCGCTGTGCGCCGGCAGCAACTCACGCTCCACCGCGCTGAGCGCCGCCAAGACGTCCTGCTGGGCCTCGAGCACGGACAGCACCAGGGGCCGCAGCGTGGCGTCGTCGGTGGGTGTGCGGGCACAGCGCTCTTCGATCTGTCGGCAGAGCTGAGACAGGCGCAGGGCCCCCAGGTACGCGGCGCCGGAATTCATGCTGTGCGCCACCACCGCGACTTGCGGCCAGTTGCCTTGTGCGGCGTGGTCAGCCATCGTGGCGACCTGGCCTGGCGAGGATGCTCGAAAAAGATCAATAAGTTCAATAATGAACAAGGAGCCCTCGCGGGTATCTATGCCGCCGAGCTCATCGAGCGCCGCCCGGTCAAGGACTTGCAGCACGGCACCGTCAGGCTCGGGTTGGGGCGGATCCCGGCTCAACTTCAGCCACTTGTTCAGGGTGGTAACCAGCTCGCGCTCGTTTATCGGCTTGGCTAGGTATGCGCTCATTCCGGCGCGCAGGCAGCGCTCGCGTTCACCCGGCATGGCGCTCGCCGTCATCGCCAGGATCGGCACCCGTGCGACATGCTCCAGCGGGCTGGCTCGCAGTTGCCGCGTCGCCTCAAAGCCGTCGACCTCCGGCATCTGGCAGTCCATGAGCACCAGGTCGTAGGCGCGGACCTGTGCCATCGCGACCGCCTCGCGCCCGTTTACCGCGATGTCGACTTCCAGCCCCAGCTTCGTGAGCCGCGCGAGCATGATCTGCTGGTTGATCTCGTTGTCCTCCGCGACCAGCACGACACCGGGCAGGCGGGTAAACGCCTCGGTCGCGGCCGAAGGGTTGAACCCTGGTTTCGCCGGGCACAAGTTCGTCGTAGGCAGGGCGAGCTCCAGCCAAAAGGTGGAGCCCTGGCCGAGCACGCTCGCCATACCGACTTGACCTCCCATCAGTGCCGCCAGGCGCCGGCAGATCGACAGGCCCAGGCCGGTGCCTTCGAATCGCCGCGCGCTCGAGGTATCAACCTGCGAAAATGGCTCGAACAACCCGGCAAGCGCTGCCTGCGGGATGCCAATCCCCGAATCCGCGACTTCTAGGCGCACAACGGGGCAGGCATCCGAACCGCCAACCCGCGACGCGCGCAGGGTCACCATGCCGCGCTCGGTGAACTTGATGGCGTTGCCCAGCAGGTTGACGAGGATCTGCCGCAGCCGCCCTGCGTCACCCACGAACCACGCCGGCTGGGGAAGATCCAGTTGCAGCCTCAAGGCCAGACCCTTGTGCGCCGCGGCGACGCCCAGCTGCCGGTCCAGCTCCTTGAGCATCTGCGCCAGGTCAAAATGAGCGATCTCTAGTGTCATCTTGCCGGCTTCTACCTTAGAGAAGTCTAGCAGTTCGTTGACGAGGGTCAGCAGGCTCTGCGCCGAAGTCTCGATGCCTTGCAGGTACTGCCCCTGCTCATCGCTCAGCGACGACTCAGCCAGCAGATGGCTCATCCCCAAGATGCCGTGCATTGGCGTGCGGATCTCGTGGCTCAAGTTGGCGAGGAACTCCGACTTGGCGCGGTTGGCGCGATCTGCCGCTGCCGTGGCGTCTGCCAGCGCTCGTTCCCGCTCGTTCTGCGTGGTCAGGTCGATGTGGGTGCCGGCCATGCGCACAAGCGTGCCATTCGAGGAGCGCACGATGCGCGCCTGCGTAAGGATCCATCGCCACGACCCGTCGATGTGCTGCGACCGGTGCTCAGCCTGCCAGGTCGAGGCAGTGGCGTCGGCGATTCGCTCGGCTTTCACCGCCTCGAAGGCCGCGAAATCGTCTGGGTGCACGCGCGCGTGCCAACCCTCAAGCGTCAGTGGCGTCGCCTGCGCCGCGAAGCCGAGGATGCTCATCGACTGCGGCGAAAGGTACAGCGCGTTCGTTTCTGCCGACCAGTCCCACACGCCGGTGTTCGCGGCCGTCACCGCCAGGGTAAACCGCTCTTGCACGCTGCGCATCGCCCGCATCGTCCGCCGCAGCTCCATCTGTGTAATCGCTTGCCGCCCCAGGGCTTCCAGCGCCTCGATTTGCTCGGCGGTCAAATGCCGCTCCAACCTGTCGATGACGCACAGGGCGCCCATAGCGTAACCATCGGGCGACAGCAGCGGGACTCCGGCGTAGAAGCGAATGCCCAGCTCGCCAGTGACCAGCGGATTGTCGGCGAAGCGCGGATCTTCAGTCGCCGAGGGCACGTGCAGCGGGGTCGTATGCAGGATCGTATGCGCACAAAACGCGATGTCGCGCGCGGTCTCCTGCGCCGATAGCCCAAACCGCGACTTGAACCACTGCCTGTCGGCGTCGACAAAGCTGACCACCGCGATGGGCGTCTGGCAGATGATCGAGGCCAACCGCGTCAGGTCGTCAAACTCGCGCTCTGGTGCTGTGTCGAGGATGGCATAGGCGTGCAGGGCAGCCAGGCGCGCGCTTTCGTTGTCGGGAATCTTGGCGGCAATGTGCACGGTGACCTCGGGGGTGGGCAAGATGCACTGGCGCAATGGCGTGCGCGGTGACTGCAGGCTGTCAGGATTGTGGCAGAAAGCAAGAGAAAGATGGGTATTTTGTTTGGGAAAGCCCCTGTGTATAGCGATCATAGTGCGCGGAACCTGGCTGGCGGCAGGGTAGTTTCGCACCTTGGGCGAGGTGGCGGCGGCCGTCGGTGTCAGTCCGCGGCACCTTGCGAAAAAGCTCTATCACCGCCCGCCCGCGCCGTGCTGTGGCTCGCTGCCACTCCGTGTGCCCGGCATCGACGCGGCACGGTGGCCCATGGGGCGGCCCCTTGGTCGCGGCGTGTGCCCGCAGTTCCCCGAGTCAGGCGGCGGACTTGCCCCCCAAATGCCCACAAACCAATTGACAACCCGGGCCGCCTCATCCAAAAGTCGCGTCTTGAGGCCGCAAGGCCCGGATTCGCGGCGGTTGCGCGGACCGAAAGCGGCGAGGTGGCGGATGCCTGCCTTAAAAATATGGCTAGAATACGCTTAGTTGAGAGGCGTTGAACGTGCGACAGGAACAGCCCATGCCCGTTGAGCCCATGCCCGTTGAGCCCATGCCCGTTGAGCCCGTGCCCGTTGAGCCCATGGCACTCACGCGCCAGCACCGTGTCGTCATTCTGGGGGGCGGCATCGCTGGTTTGTGCTGCTCACTTCGCCTGAGCGCGTTGGGTGTGCAACACTTTATTATTGAACAGGATATGCACCGCGACCGCCACGGCCACGGCTTCATTCTGCTGCAAGAGGGGGTGTCGGCCCTGGGCGCGCTGGGCGTGCGCGACCAAGTCGTCGCCAAGGGCCACCCGATTAGCCAGTTTCAACTGTACGATCCCCAGGGTACCCTGACCATGGCCACCGCGATAAGCGGCGCGCTGGGCATGCGGCGCGGGGCTTTTATCGACGCGCTCGAAGCCGGGCTACAGCCTGGAATCCTGCGGCAAGGCGCGGTGTTCAGCCACTTTGCCCGCGACACCGATGGCCGCGCTACCCACGCTTGCCTCGACGATGGTAGCCGCCTGCAGGCCGATTTGTTCATCGCGTCCGATGGTTCGCGCTCGCGGGTGCGGGCCCAGCTGTTTGCCGACCATCGCCTCAGTCCGGTGCGCGTGCGCGAGCTCGTCTGCCATGTCCACGACCCGGCACTGGCCCGCTGGCTCGGCGAGCGCTTTCTGAAGTACCAGCGTCGCGAGGGGAAACTGGCCGTTGGGATGGTGCCGTGCGGCCGCGACGAGGTGATTTGGTACCTGCAATTTGACGCCGAGGCCTACCAACTGCAAGGCAATTCGAGCGACGAGAAGCGCGCCTTTGCCCTGCAGGTGGCCGGCGACTGGTGCGACCCGGTTGCGACACTTCTGCACAATTCCAACTATGACCTCAGCTATGTGTGGAATACTACTGACCTTGATCCCCTTCCGGCATTGGGGCACGGCAGCGTGGTGCTGATTGGCGACGCGGCCCACGCCTTCTTGCCGTTTACCAGCCAGGGCGTCAATGCGGCGCTGCAAGATGTGGCTGTATTGACAGCGCAATTGGAGGAACACTGGTTCGCCGCGCCGCTGTCTACCGGTCTTGCCGCCGCGCTGCAGGGGTATGCGTCCCAGCGACTGCCCGACATTGCCCGCATCGTCTTGTCGGGTCGCGAATTGCGCCAACGCTTCTTGCATCCAGAGCTTTTTGCCGGCCAAGCGGTCGTCCCCATCTCAAAGTAGGAGCCCCAGGCCATGGCCATTGACCCGCTAGCGCTATTCAGCGACGCCGCGATCCCTATGGAATTGCTGCGAGAACGTGCCTATAACCTGCGCTGGGCCACCTTGCCGCCCGATGTCATCGCCCTGACCGCAGCGGACCCTGATTTTGCCGTGGCCACGCCGATTCGTCAGGCGCTAAGCGACTATGTGGCTGGTGGGGTGTTCTCGTACGGCCCGGCCGAAGGTCTGCCCGAATTTCGGCGCGCTTGTGCCTCAGCTACCCGAATTCGCAAGGGATTTTCCTGTGATCCCGAGCAAATTCTCGCGGTAGACAGCGCCGCTGCCGGCATGATGCACGTCGCGCGTCTGGCGCTGCAGCCCGGTGACGAGGCAATTATCTTCGATCCAGTAGACTTCTTGTTTAAAGCCTCGGTCGAGGCGGCGGGCGCTACCGTCAAGCTGCTGCCGGTCGATCCCGATACAGGCGCGCTGGATCTGCAGGCATTACAGCGACTTGTGACCCCGCGTACCCGCCTTCTAGGCGTATGCAATCCGCATAACCCCGTGGGCCGGGTGCTAACGCGCGCAGAGCTGCAGGTGCTGGGCGACTTTGCCGTGTCGCACAACCTATGGATCCTCAACGACGAAATCTGGTCCGACATCGTCTACGACCGCAGCACCTTTGTCAGTCTGCCCAGCCTGAGCCTCGCCATTGCTGCGCGGACTTTTACCATTCACGGATTCTCAAAGACCTTTGGTCTCGCGGGCTTGCGTATCGGCTTTGTCATCGCCCCGGATGCCGAGCAGTTTGAGCGCCTCATCACGGTTGCCCATGCGCGCACCACCATGACCGGGGCCTCGACGCTGTCGCAGATCGCCGCCACCGCCGCCTATACCGACTGCTGGCCATGGGCCGACGCCTTTGTAGATCACCTGCGTAATCAACGAGATATGGCCCATGCGCGTCTAACCGCCATCCCCGGTGTGACCTGCCTCCTTCCGCAAGGTACGTACGTGCTTTTTCCATCTGTGCGCGCCTTGGAGAGGTCGGCCGAAGAAATTGTGCAAATTCTGCTGGATCAGGGCAGGGTTGCGGTCGTTCCAGGGGCGGCACGCTGGTTTGGCCCCGGCGCTGAGGGGCGTATCCGCATCGTGTTTTCGACGTCGCGGCAGCTGTTGACGACCGGACTCGACCGCGCGGCTGCCGTTCTTGGCCGGCCATGGTCACGCTCGGCATCGTAATAGTCGAAGGCGGCCTCTGCGGCGGTGAGCGCGGGCAGTGTGGCGCGGGCAGTGTGGCGCGGCCGATTTGCCTACTTGCCCTTTTTGCAGCCGCGGCAGCCCTCGCTCCGGTTCTGATGCGCGTCGAGCATCCGCAAGTTCGACGAATCGGCACACTGCGACGCCGGAATCCCTCGGTCAAAGCACTGCTTAACGGGCGTCCGGTGGTCCAGGTCCATATGCCCGCGCTTGCCGCGCATGTGTCCGGGGTCAATTTGCCGGCGATTGCGGCGGTAGTTTTCGTTCGACAGCCGGTCAACCTCGCGCCGGTACTGCTTGTACGGACTGTCGTTGTGGGCACGATGTCCGCCAGCATGCGGCACATACCAGTGCGTTTTTGGCGCCTTAGCTGTGTGCACCTTAGGCGCATGGTACTTAGGCGCATGGTACTTGGGCGCGTGGTAGACCGGCGCATGGTACGTGTGCACGCGGGGCGCGTGGTAGGTGGGCGCACGGTAGGTGGGCGCACGGTAGGTCGCGGTGCGATGCCCGCCGCCCGAGCGGTAGCTGCCGTAGTGGCCGCGAGCCAGGGCGTTGCCCGGCAGCACAGTGGTCGCTAGGGTCATTAAGATGGCTAAACTAAGCAAGAATCGCGTCATGTGCGGGCCTCCAACGTCGCCATTGTAGCACTGCGGTTACGGCACGGCAGCCTGTTTCGACCGGCGCGACCCCGCCATGGTAGACCATGCTGCGTGCGGGGCGCCATGGACCGGTTTGCGCCTGTACGCGACAACTTGTGTCGCATTGCGCCCGCGCCGCCCTTTGTCGGCCCCCATCGCCGGCCGTTCTTGGGTATGCTTGTGTCCTCGCTACTCAACCGCGGAGGTCCGATGCCTAAACTAACTCTTCTGTACCGCGACGAAATGGTACCGGCCGACGAGCCGGCGAACTACTCGACATCGCCAACCAAGCCTAGGCGATTCTTAGAGTTTCTGCGCCAGTCGCCACTGTGGTCGCACGTGAACGTGAGCGAGGACTTCGCACCGCTGACCCGCGACCAGTTGCTGCTGGCCCACGAGGCGAGGTACGTCGATGCTTTTATGACGGGCACACCCCTGGCGCTGGCCGAAAGCAATGGCTTGCGGTGGTCGCCCGCGTTTCGCGACTCGGTGCTTTTGACCAACGGCTGCTTGCTGGCGGCCATTACAGCGGCAGCCGATCACCCTGAACAACTTGTAATGGCGCCGGTTTCGGGGTTCCATCATGCGCGCCCGAGCGAGGGCAGCGGCTTTTGCACCTTCAGCGGCCAGGTGATTGCCGCGGTGCGGCTGTACCGCGAGCGAGGTCTGCGCGGCGCGTGGCTCGACTTAGACGGCCATTTTGGCAATTCAATCGAGGATACACGCCGTTTTGCCCCGGACTTGAACGCCGCGATTGCGCCCTGGGCCAATTTCAACCCGAGCGGTAGCCACCAGGCATACCTGTCGGATCTTGGCGATAAGTTGGCTGATTTGGCCGGCCGGGCGGCGGCGGGCGAGGTCGACTACATCTGCGTGGCCCACGGCGCCGACTCGCACGAGTGGGACCAACTGGGGTATCAATGCTCGACGGACGAGTGGCTGCAGGCCGCCGAAATGGTCTATCAAACCCTGGCCGCAATTCGGCGCGATAGGGCGCAGATTTCGGTAACGCTTGCGCTATTTGGCGGTTATCGCGACGACCATCCCGCGTCGGTGCTGGGGCTGCACGCCATGGACACGGCGCTGGCGCTGGGCCACTTGGCCGGTGCTGGCGACCTGAGCGGGTATCGGGCCGAGGTGCGGTCGCCGCGGTAGCGGGGATTGGCGTGGGTGGTAATGGCTCAAGGTAGATGACCAGCGCGGCCCACACGGCCGATGACTTGGCGCTGCCGCCGGTGCTCACGCGGCCGCTTGGGCGCCATGGGCTGACTGAATACGCTGTTCATGCAGGGTGCGTTTATCCCCGCGCGCAGCTACTTGCCGCACTCTTGCCACATCAGGCCGATGAGCTGGGTGCGACCCTGTTTGTGCATCTTCTCGGGGCCGGTGACCATGGCGCACACTTGGCGGGCGCCGCTCCAGACTTTGCCGGGGGCGATAATCATCACGGCGTCGGTGCTGTCGATCTTGACATGAAACCGTACCACATCCAGGGCTTGCACAGGCGTAGCCCGCACTTGGATGGTCTGACCGATGAGCTCGGGCCAGCGCAGCGCCAGGTCGGCACCGTGGACGAGCTTGGGCGCAGGGTCGGCATGGGCGGCCGTCGCAGTCATCAGAATACCAGCAAGAATAAGGGTGTGCGGGCGCATGGGGCTCCTGTGTGACGGCGGCAGTGGCCGGACGGTGCAGCGACGGTACGCGCGCAGCGGGCGTTTGCCAAGGGGCTGCGGCGGTGTAGCAGGCATGTGGGGGCACCCCGGCTGCGCCGGGTCGGGCCCTAGTCCTGCGCCGCTGGTCGCGGCTGCGGACCCGATGGCCGGCCAGGCTGCGCCCGCCCGCCCATCGGCCCATTCGGGTTACGGTCCCTTGCCCGGAGCTGGGCCGGCGCCCCGCCTGCTTCGCTCGAGCTACTCCTGGACCAGCCACCGCCCGCTGTTGCGTCGCTCCGCATCGAAGCTCCGTTTGGCCTGCGCCAAATCAAACGCATCGGGGTGCCAGCTGCCCAGCCACTCCAACCGCTCGCGCTGCTCGGCGTTGAGCCGCTTGGGCCGGTTGCGCACCAGCTCGGCGCACTCCAAGTAGCTCCAAAGACCGCCACAGTCTTCGGGCGGGAAGGCCAGCTCGCCGGCAAAGAGCGTGCGGTACTCGCGCGTGGGCTGGTCCACCACCTTGCGCACGGTCACGGTCACTTCCCAGTCGTCGCCAAAGTCGTACAGGTACAGGAACTTGCGCTGTCCTTCGCGGTCGATCACCGCGGCCAGCTGGCTGGTGGCGGCTATGCGAATGGGCAGCGGCTCCCAGCTGTCGCTGGCCGAGCCCGTCAGCAACTCGCCTTGCTGCGAGTGGCCCAGGTGCATGCACCACAAGTGGCCGCCGTACCACGTGCCGCTGGCGTCTTGGATGGCTTGGTGCAGGTCGTCCCAGGTAGCGTCGGCGGCCAGCAGGATTCTTCGCCACGGCGCGGGCTTGGCGCCCTTTAGCTTGAGGTCGATCTCGTAGTGGCGGCGCAGCCCCTTTGCCAGTTGCGGCCAGGGCTTGGCGGCGGGCGCGGGTTTGCGGACTTGGCGGGGCGGCATGCCGTGCTCGGCCATCAGCGCGGCCAACGTCAAGCTGCTGATCGGCCCATCGCCCTCTAGCACCTGAATGCCAGCTCGCAGCCGCTGGGCCCGGACTGGATCGATGGTCTGCAACTCACTGACGAACATACTCATCAGCTGGATTAGCGCCGCGCGCACCTGGATTGGCAACCTCTGGGCAAAGGCCGGATCCAGCGGCACACCCTCGGCACACAGACTCAGACCGAGGACCGTGGCTCGGTCAACGTCGGAGTCGAGCAGCGCGGTCATGAACGCGGTGATGCGGGCCAAGTCGGCGTCGCTTGGGCCAATGCCGACAAAGGCGTTCAGCAGCGTCGGTAAGACGCCTGGCGGCGTGTCGGGAGCCAGGATGTGCTCGAGGAGCGGCGGGGCCAGTGCCGCGGCGCCGAAGTGGACCAGGGCGATCTCCAGGGTGCCAAGCGGGTCTTTGGCGGTGGTGGCGCTGTGGACCGCTTGGGCGGCGCTGGTGAACTCTTGCTTGGGTTTGCGGGGCATGGGCGAGCTCCTGGGTGCGCCGGTGCGCAGTGGGTAGGGCGCAGCTTCGGCCGGGTGGCTGCGGTGGTCAAGGGTGGCGGCGGTCCAGGGCGTGGCCGTGCTCGCAGCCGGTCAAGCAAAGGGCGAGTTTGGGGGCACCCCGGCTGCGCCGGGTCGGGCCCTAGTCCTACGCCGCTGCCCGCGGCTGCGGACCCGATGGCCGGCCAGGCTGCGCCCGCCCGCCCATCGGCCCATTCGGGTTACGGTCCCTTGCCCGCACCCCGCTCTAGCCGCGCCCCCAACCGCTGCAAAACCACCGCCGCATCGCGAACCTTGAGCTCGACCGCCCCCTTGCTCCAGTCCTCGACGCCGGGCACAAACGTCACCGGCTCGCCGTCGACCGCGGCAAAGCGCAGCCGCACCTCGGTCTTGGTGCTCGCTGTCTCGGCCACGCAGCGGTCGCCGTGCTCGAACACCAGCTCGCCGTCGCGCATACCTACCTGCAGCCCCAGTTGATTCGCTGCATCCAGCACGATGCGATAACCGGCCGCGCGCTTGTCTTTGGCCGTGTCGAGGGCGAACAAGAATGCGGTCAGCTGGTCCGGGCTGGCCGGAGCAGGCAGGGCGAGGCTGGGCTCGGCGGTCGGCAGCGCTTGCAGCTCTTCGTGCAGCCGCAGCGACAGGCGGCCGGTCATGTGCTTGAGGCGCACCTCGGCGGCCATCACCTGCGCCACCA
>CAISBR010000151.1 GCA_903883645.1 uncultured Myxococcales bacterium
AGGACGTCGGGGCTGTAGCGGCGGTGCTGGAACATGGGGCCTCTGTCGCGGACACAGGTCCGCATACCAAGGTGATCGATCTGGGCGCGGGTTTTGCCGCGGTTTGGGGTGAAAATAGTTCAAGGCGCGGTTTGCCGACGGAGTCTTTTGCCCCCGAACGGGATGATAGCTGTATGATGATATTAGCGTTTATGAACTCGGACGCATGGGCGCGGACCGTGATCCGTGTTCTGCCCAGACGCGCCCTCGACAGCAGGGTTCGCCTAGGCAGTGCCGTAGCCACAAATAGCTTTATTTTCAACAGAATGACACGCGGGTGCTTTGTGTCGAAGGCTAGTCCGGGATGGACCACCAACTCCGCGCGAACTCGCTGACCATGTTGTCCTCGGTCACGGGCGGTCCGTCCTTGCACTTGTCGAGGACCGAAGGGCAGCGCTCAAAGTAGGCAGTGCGGCCGTTTGGCATCTCGCTAATGAGCCTTTGGATTTCAGCGAGTCGCTTGGCGTGCTCGGGCACGCTGGTGTCGAGTAGCGGTCGGCCCTCGATGCGTATCTGCTGAATTTTCTCAGTAAAGCGCCTCGGATTCAAAACGATGGGGCGGTTACTCGCGGCCATGTGGTTGTCGAAGCGGAGGGCGTCTGCGAAGGCGAGGCAGCCCGCCTTTTGCGCGTGAATGGAGTCTGTCGTGTTCCAAATGAACAAGCCGCCAGTGCCGAGGTGCAGGCCGACCATCTGCAAGTATTCTATACTCAACAAGTTTGTTGAATGGCCGCGCCAGTGGAAGCTCGTGTTCTGCACCACAACATCGAATTTTTCGGTCGGGTGGGCTTCGAGCCAGCGCCGGCCATCGTCAATCACGATATGCACCTTCGGATTCTTGAGCAGCGACGCCACCTGCGGAAAACGCCCGATCAGTTCAAGGTATCCGGGGTTTATCTCGATCGCCGTGATGTCCTCGACGCCGGGCATGTTCGCCAGCAGCTGTGTCCACGAGCCAGAGGCAAGGCCAATCACCAAAATTCGCTTGGGTTGCGGGTGCATAGCCAGGATCAGTGCGGGTCGCAGGATGCGGTTGCGGTCGTTGACTAGGTCGATATTGAACACGCCGTCGTACACGCCGCCACCGTAAATGCCGCCGTTGTCGTTGACGGTGATGACACCGGACCGTGTTTCGACCACGTGCGGAAAGTGTTGACCAGAATAGTCCTTCTTGAGCTGAAGTCGTTCCCAGAACTGGCCGAATGCGGGACCGTGCAGAACGGCCACCAGCACCGCGGTCGCCTGGGCCGCCCCGGCCAAGACAAACCGAGACGGCATCGGCGCCAACCAGGCCAGGGCGAGCGCCAATCCGGTACCCACCACGCCGAGAAGGCTCGATACTTGTGCAAAGTTA
The DNA here is from genome assembly GCA_903883645.1 of uncultured Myxococcales bacterium. GTDB lineage: Bacteria > Myxococcota_A > UBA9042 > UBA9042 > UBA9042 > SXRM01. The sequence goes on from CAISBR010000151.1 coordinate 1,394, forward strand.
AGTATATCAAGCAGTACGAACCCCGTGATCAGCGACCCGAGCGTCGACCCAACAATATTCGCCAAGTAGATCCACGACAGGCGCGCACCGGCCTTTGCGTCGGGGGCGATGCCCAGATGTGCGACAAGAGGCAGAATTGCGCCCTGCAACCCAGCCGCCACCGCAATCAGCGGCAGCACAAGCGGCCACGGCCCCACCGTCACCAGCCGCGCGGCCACGGGCGCCACCGCCCAGGCCATCAGCGCCGCAGCGAGCGCAAGAATTGACGGCAGGCGCAGTTGCGCAGGAGTGGGCTCCCCGTCGCCACACGCCCTCCGCACCCACAGCGAGCCGAACGCGAGGCCGCACAAGTAGGACGCGAGCAACACGCCAAACGCCGATGCTGGACCGCCAGTAATGAATGAAATCAGGCGGTACCATAGGATTTCCCAAGACAACGCCAGCAGGCCAGAGACGCCTGCCACCGCCGCCGCGTGCCCGAGCTTCATGGCGCCTCCTTGCGGCTGCGCTGGTCGAGCACAAAAGCACCCGCCGCGACAGCGAAATTGGCGAGCGCTGCCGCATAAACCGTGCGCGTTTGACCCAGCTTGCCCAGCAGCAACACCGCCGTAGCAAAACTGGCGACCGCTGACCCTAGTGTGTTGGTAAAATAAAGTATTCCCACGGCCTTGCCTACGTTGCCCGAGCGCTGCACCGTGTGCGTCACCAGGAGCGGCAGTGTGGCGCCCATCAGCGACGTCGGCAGCGCTACAAGTGCGAACGTCAAGGCGAATACCGCCATGCCGCCGACGCCAGCCGTCGATGCGCCCACCCAGCGGAAGAGGTGCAAGCTGAATGCGCCGTAGATCCCGATGCAGAGCTCGACCGCGGCGAACCAGCGCAATAGGGGCGCGCCAGGCCGAGTGGATAGCGCGCCGCCGGCAGTGGAGCCAAGCCCCAGTCCCAACATGAAGGCTGCGACCACGATGGTCACTGACTCGATGTTCACGCCGAAGATAGCGAAAAGACTGCGCTGCCACACCACCTGGTAGATCAGTGCCGCCGTGCCTGAGAAGAAGAACACTGCGTAAACGTAGGGCAGCGCCAGGCCGCTCTGCAGGGTAGGTGGCGAGGGGGCACTAGGCGTTGGCGACATGGCACACCTGGGCGGACGTCGGGCGCGACGGGCGCGCAAGGCTATGCGTGCCGCCGAACCCCGTCAAGGTGGCCCCCGAACACGACGCACCCTTGTGTCACTACAATGAAATGAAAGAGAAAAAGTGCTATTGGCTACCAGTTGAGTGCGGCGTTCGCTTGCGTGCAAGTCGGCCCGCAACCAGGCCCGTTTGGCTCGCTCGATGTGTAACTCGGCGAGAACGTCTTGCTCGCAAGCACGCTGCCGTCGCGCAATACGGTCAAGGTCACAGCGGTCGGAGTGTCCGGCAGGTGCACACTCGACAGCGACTGCTGCGCCGCCACCAACGCCGAACCCGATGTGCCCAGCCGCAACGCGCCGGCGCACACGGCCTGGCCGTCGCTGGGCAGCGGAATTGTCACCGTGCAAGACCTTGTTTCGTCACCGACTTTAGCCTCAACGCGCCAAGAGCCAGAAGGCCAAGTCGCGGCTTGAAGGGCAACGGTCAGGCCACTTTCGCAGCCAATCAGGGTGCACGCTTTGGTTTCGATGGTTTCGCAGCCCATCGCCAGCGCGGCGACAGCGAGCAACCCGTTAAATTTGTTCCAGTTCTTCACGAGCGTCTCCTTGTGGCCGCAAACGGGCCAGGTGGGTCGGCGGGCCGTGCGATCAGTCGGCCGGCCACAGCCCGTTGTAGATACAATGTCTGTGCCAAGATAGAAATATGTATTTGTTCCATAGACATGGCACGAGGGTGCTTCTTGTTCTTGGCAAATGGTTGTGTTGAAAATTTCACCAGTGCTGAAAATTTCGACACGCGCGTCCGCTTCTGAGCCGGGCTTGCGCCGACAACCCGCGTTGCTTCGGTGAGCGTGCCCGCGTCGCAGCAAGACGCCAACCAAGGCGGCACTGCATCAACGACGCACCCTTGTGTTATGCACTTGACATTGAAGCGAATACTTCTGTTAGTCGCATCGCAGGGCGACCGCCGTGGCGCCTCGCGGCTGCGCAGTGTACGCTCAGCATTAGGTCTTGCTCTGGCAGGCACAGCGGAGGATGCAATGGTGGCGAAGCTCCAGGCCAAATGGCTGTTGGCCGCGAGTCTGGCGTGCGCGGTGGCGTGCGGTGGTCCAACCCCGGCAGGGCTGCCTGCAGCAGGCCACGCGGATGCGATAGATGTCGACGCGGCGCTACCCGCAGCGGACAGCTCAGCGCCGGCGGATACCGCTCCGGCCGAAACGGCAGAACCCGACGCCCCCGACACCGCCGTGCAAGCCGACACCGCCGTGCAAGCCGAC